>JBBTED010000136.1:0-57961 GCA_038042445.1 Candidatus Firestoneibacteriota bacterium | reverse complement strand
CCCTGCTCCATATTTTCAACAGTAAAAACAGGTTCATAAGGATAATCCTGATTCATAATTTCTCTACCTAATGTATCATACTTTTTAGAATTTATTTTTATACCTTTTTTATAAGTATCTATAGCAAGTATTTCTCCATTTTTATTATACCTTCTCTCTATGCCTTCCAGTTTGTCATCTCTATAATTCCCCTCTGCCTCTAGTTTACCATTTTCATAATAGGTTTTGATTATGCCTTCCCGTTTACCATCTTTTAAATTAATCTCTGACCTCAGTTCCCCGCTTTCATCATCATACCCTTTGAGTATACCTTCCAATTTGTCATCTTTATAATTCCACTCTGCCCATATTTTCCCGTTTTCATAATATTGTTTGGTTATACCTTCTTTTTTGCCATTTTTAAAATTAACCTCTGCCTCTAGTTTTCCGCTTTCATAATATTGTTTAACTATTCCATTTGGTATTTTTCCAACTCTTTTTATATTACCTTTCTCATCAAATATTTCTTTCGCTATCTCTTTATTTCCGCTATAGTAAATTGCTTCTTTTGTGTACCCTTTTTGGGTTATTTTTCTGGTTACTTCAGAAAAAGCGATACCTGAAATTAGAGATAAAAACAATATTGTTAGAATTACTTTTTTCATATTTTTCTCTCTCTTTTAGAACATATTATCCTTACGAATTCTAAATTATTCATTAACTATACTGTTATAGATGCAACCCTTTTTGTTTTAATTTCATCCCAGTCATTAATAATATCTTTACTGCTATTCCACCATTCATTAAAAGGTGGCTCATTGATGGTTTTCTTTATTTCGCTGTATTGTCCTCTTGCTAATGTATCTGTTGAAGGAATATTAAAACATATATTCTTGGAAATTATCCATCTATCGTGAATATCTGATTTTATTTTAGTATTAGTAATTACTCTTAATTCACATACAATCTTTTTATTTTTGAGTTCTTTTCTGAAATCCTTAAATAACTCTCTAATTTTTCCATCAGTTTTATCTATAGACATCAATATTTTTATTCTTCTTACTTTTTTGTCATCTAATGACTGTGATAATAGCTCTAATCCAACTTTTGAAAAATATTTATCAACCCAGTAAATATATTCTTCACAAGACCTGATAGCATCCCAGAAAATCCTCTTGTTAGTAAATGGTCTTTCTGGAGCGATTAAAGTTTTATGGTTTGTTCCGATAAGACTATGAATTACTTCAAAAATTCTTGTAATATCTGTATCGTGTTTTTCTGTCTTTCGTTCAAGTTCATTTAACTTATGTGCAAGTTCTTTATGTATCGCAATAAATTCACGTAATTTAACAAATGTTTTGATAATATAAATACTTATTTTTATAGCTCTTTCACTATTTAAAACACTGGCTAACATTGATACACCATGTTCAGTAAAAGCATAAGGCAACGCAGTAGCATGCTTCATTGTTTTGAACCGGTGCCAAATTGTTACCAGTTCATTTTTTTCATCAGCAGTAAGCTGGAACATAAATTCTTTAGGAAATCGCTCTTTATTACGTTTTACCTGTCTATTTAGATATTTTGTTTCTACACCATATAGTTCCGCAAGATCCCTATCTATCATTACCCTGTGACCTCTTAACAGAAATATTTTGTTTTCTATTCTTTCCTGTGCTGCTAAATCTGACATTATTTTTCTCCCTTTTTACTTCATCTTACAACTAAATTTTAATATCCATTTTCTTCCTTTTAATATTTTTAATTTTCTTACAGTTTCTCACTTCTCTCCCACCATTCATTATCTGATGATGATAACAACCTATTGATTTTATTTATTTCTAAAAAAATAACACTAAATTGTTTGTCATACCCTTCTAATTTTTTCTTTATATCTTCATGCGTAGCCAATATTTGTCTTAACTTAGTAAAAGTCCTCATAATTTGAATATTTACATGTATCGCTCTTTCAGTATTCAAAACACTTGATAACATAGCCACACCCTGTTCTGTAAATACATACGGAGGATATCGTCTGCCACCTCTTCCTTTTTTTGATATTCCAAATTGGAATATCAAAGATTTAAACTCTTCAGGGCTTAATTGAAACATAAAGTCTTCTGGAAAACGTTTCATATTACGTTTGACTGACTTATTAAGGTTAAAGGTTGTTACTTTATAAAGTTCTGCAAGGTCACTATCTAACATTACTTTATGTCCCCTTAACAAGAGTATCTTATTTTCTATTCTTTCCTGTGGTATTAAGTTTGGCATTATTTGATCCTTCTTATAAATTTTAACTATACTGTTTAAAATGCAACCTTTTTGTTTTAACTTTTTATTTTTTCCATTTTACAGTTTCTCGCTTCTCTCCCACCATTCATTAAATGGGGGTTTATTTGTTGTTTCTTTTACTTCGCTGTATTGTCCTCTTGCTAGTGTATCTGTTGATGGAACATTAAAACATTTATCCTTTGAGATTATCCATCTATCGTGAATATTGGCTTTTATTTTTTTATCTGTAATTACTCTCATTTCACAGGAAATTCCTTTGTTTTTTAACTCTACCTTAAAATCTTTAAATAAATCCATTATTTTTTCATCAACTTTGTCTATGGATGTCAAAATCTTTATTTGTTTAACTTTTTCATTATCTAATGCCTGTAATAATAATTTCAAACCAAGACTTGAAAAATATTTATCTATCCAGTAAATATATCCCTCACAGGATTTAATAACATCAAAAATAGCCATTTTATTACTAAATGGTTTAAGAGGAGAGATTAAAGTTGTAGCTGAAGGCAATAAAGGTCTATGAATTACCTCAAAAATTGTTTTTATATCCCTTTTTATCTCTTTACCTTGTTTTTCCACCTTTTCTTCAAGTTGATTAAGTCTGTTAATAACTTCTTTATTTGAAGATACTAATTTTCTTATATTAACAAACACTCGCATAATACCTATATTAACCTGAATAGCCTGTTTACTATTAAGCACACTGGAAAGCATAGCAACCCCCTGTTCTGCAAAAACAAATACATTAGGAGCATGCTTTATTTTGGAACTTATCACAATTTGTGATAAGTTCATTATTTCTTCTCTCGTTAATGAAAACATAAAATCTTCTGGAAAACGGTCTATATTTCTTCTTACTGCTTGATTCAATACTCTTGTTTCTACTCCATACAAATCAGCAAGATCTCTATCAAGCATAACTTTTTGACCTCTTATTAAATATATCTTTTTCTCTATTGTTTTCTGCGAAATTAAATTTGGCATTATTTTTTCCTTTTAGTAAAAGCTCGCCTAACCAGTCAACCGCTTCAGAGCTTCCATATATTTTTCGCTTGTTTTATTGATGACTTCTTCTGGAAGTTCTGGAGCTGGGGGTTTCATATCCCATTTAATTGAAATTAAATAATCGCGAACAAATTGTTTATCAAAACTCTTTGGAGAATCACCTGTTTTATACTCATCTTTTTGCCAAAACCTTGATGAATCAGGTGTAAGCATTTCATCTATTATCATCAACTCACCATTATATATTCCAAATTCAAATTTTGTATCTGCAATTATTATTCCTTTTTCTTGTGCAAATTTGCTTGCTTTTATATAAACTCTTAGACTTAGAACTCGTATTTTTTCTGCGAGTTCTTTACCAATAATATTAACCATTTGGTTAAAATTAATATTTTCATCATGAGCTCCATCTTGTGCTTTTGTAGAAGGTGTAAATATTGGCTCTGACAATTTAGAAGATTCAAGCAAACCTTTTTCTAATTTTATTCCACTGACAGTGTTATTGCTACAATATTCTTTCCATGCAGAACCAGATAAACACCCACGAATAACACATTCAACAGGTAAAGATTTTGTTTTTTTGACTAACATACTCCTGCCATCCAAAATATTTTTATACTGTTCACATTCCATTGGAAAAGAATTTGTATTAACACTTACACAATGATTTGGTATTATATCTTTTGTATAGTTAAACCAGAAGTTTGAAACCTGTGTAAGCACCATTCCCTTATTGGGTATACCATTTGGCAACACCACATCAAATGCAGAAATTCTGTCACTTGCGACAATCAATAAATTTTCTCCAAAATCATAAACATCTCGGACTTTGCCACGTTTGAATAACTTTAGTCCCTGCAAATCAGTCTTAAGTATTATATTGTTTTGCATAAAATCCCCCTTACTCCCCCTTTTCAAAGGGGGAAATAAACGATAAAATTTTAACATATACACAAAAAAAAGTCACATTTTTATTTGATAGAATTATTATTTCTCAAATTTATCGTGTAAATATCCACGTATAAAAACATCAATTTCGCCATCCATAACTGCTTGAATATTTCCAACTTCTATACCTGTGCGATGATCTTTTATTATTGTATAAGGTTGAAATACATAGGAACGAATTTGACTTCCCCATGTTATTTCTTTTTTCTGACCTGTTAATTTTTCCATTTTATCTGCATTCTCCTCTTGCATTCTCTCAAAAATTCGCGCGCGCAAAACTTTCATAGCTGTTACTTTATTTTGGAATTGAGACCGTTCATTTTCGCATTGAGCAATTATCCCTGTAGGAATATGAGTTATTCTGATTGCTGACTCGGTTTTTTGCATATGCTGACCACCAGGCCCGGAAGAACGAAAAGTATCTATTTTTAAATCATCACTTTTAATTTCGATTTCTACATCTTCAATTTCCGGTATAACATCAACAGATGCAAATGATGTATGCCGCCTCTTATTAGCATCAAATGGTGAAATTCTAACTAACCTATGCACTCCTTTTTCCGATTTCAAGCTACCATAAGCATAATTTCCACTTATCATAAATGTAACACTTTTTAGTCCTGCTTCTTCCCCAGGTAATAAATCAACTGTCTCTAATTTATACCCCTTTTGTTCTGCCCAGCGTGAATACATTCTAAAAAGCATTTGTGCCCAATCCTGAGATTCTGTACCACCAGCACCCGGATGAATACTTAAAATAGCATTATGATTATCATATTCTTCTGAAAATAAAGTCTGGATTTCTAAATTTTCAATTTCATTTTTTAAACTGGAAAGTTCTTTTGAAAGTTCATTTTCTAAAGAAGAATCAGGTTCTTCTTTCAATAATTCACTTAAAGAGATAAGGTCATTATATTTGGATTCTACTTTGCGCCACTCAAAAATGGTTCGTTTTAAATCATTAAGCTGTTTCATTAATGCAGAAGCTTTTGCCTGATTAACCCAAAAACCTGGAGTTTCAATTTGCTTTTCGATATTTCTACTTTCTGCTTCTTTTACTTCTACATCAAAGACACCTCCCTATTTCACCAATTTTAACATTCAATTTTTTGAGTTCCTCTAATAATTCATCAATCATATTCCCCTCCATCAAATACAATATGTTAAAATTTTTTGTTTCTCTGTAGTCGCAGACTTTAGCCTGCGTTTTTTCATCGCAAGGCTAAAGCTTTGCCCTACATAGAAATGGTAACCTATCATCTTCTTCTAATCCCGCGGTACCATAAATACCAACGTGAAATTTTACGGCTGAACTGAAAAAGTTTATCACTATTCTTTACATTGATACGACGTAATGCATATACATTTTCTGTAACAGTCCTGTTATGTGACCTAATTGCACAAGCGCAATCAAAACCTGCTTTTTCTACAAGTTTTTCGATATTAAAATTATATTCGTTGTATGGATATGAAAAAGTATTAATTCGTTTACCTAATATGCCTTCTATTTCTTTTTTGGACTCAACAATTTCTCTTAAAATTTCATCGCTGTTTAATTTTGAAAAATGAGGATGTGTTTTGCTATGTGACCCAAAAGAAATTCCATTTTTAGATAACTCACAAATTTGTTCCTTTGACAACAATTTAGCGTTTACATATTTTGCATCCCACTTGCTAATATCTCCTATACACCCACTTGTCAAAAATACGGTTGCAACAAAATTATATTTTTGCAATACAGGATATGCAAAATCAAGAAAATTTTCATATCCATCGTCAAATGTTATAACACAAGTTTTTGCCAAAATTTTTTCATTTGATTTTACTGCACTTATTAGATCTTCTAAAGTAATTATATTGTATTTCTTATTATTCAAATACTGCATCTGTTGCTCAAAATTATCAATAGATACAGTAAAAGAAGCTTCAAAAGGCACAGGATCATTTTTTACATGGTGATACATCAATATAGGTATATTCATTTTTTGTCATTCCCGCGAAAGCGGGAACCCAGTGTCTTTAAAACATTGATAAACAAAATTCCTAACGGGATTTCGCCTTCTTAAATTCTGCAGTTAAAAGTGGAACAATTTCAAATAAATCTCCAACAATCCCATAGTCTGCGAGTTTAAATATTGGTGCCTCAGGATCTTTGTTTATTGCAACTATACATTTTGAAGATGACATTCCTGCAAGATGCTGTATGGAACCGGAAATACCACAGGCAATATAAAGTTTTGGAGAAACCGTTTTACCAGTCTGACCTACTTGCGATTCATGAAGTTTCCAACCTGCATCAACAGCAGCGCGTGAAGCTCCAACTGCAGCTTTTAAAACATCTGCAAGCTCGTCAAGTATTTTAAAATTCTCCGGCCCCTTCATTCCTCTACCACCCGATACAATTATATCTGCCTCAGTAAGCTCAATTTTGTTGCCCAGTGAATCTATAACCTCTTTAATTTTTGTGTGGATATCTTCCTGAAAAAGCTTTACTTCGAAATTTTCCATAGTAGAAGATATTCCACTCATTTTCTCTGCAGGAAATACATTTTGCCTTATCGTAAATATTTTAGGCATACCCTCTATTACAATATCTGCAAGGATTTTTCCTGCATACATAGGTCGTGTCCCAACTAAATTTTTATTTTCATCAAATTTTAATGCAATACAATCATTTGCTATTCCTACATTTAATTTAGCTGCTAATTTAGGAGCTATATCTCTTCCAAATGCTGTAGCACCTAATAATATTAAATCAGGTTTGTATTTACCAACTATGTCAGATAAAATTTTCGCATACCCATCTGAAGTATAATTCTTCAAAAGTTCATTTTCAGCAAGTATAATTTTATTAACTCCCCAATCTGCAAATTCCTGAGATAAATCTGCAATTTTGTCACCTAATACTGCAACAAGTAAATCAGCATTTAATTCTTTTGCTAATTGTCTTCCACAAGTTACAGCTTCAAAAGTGACTTTTTTAAAATTGTTATTTTTATATTCTGCAATAATTAAAATTCCACTCATCTATGCCTCACTTTCTTTATATAATTGGTGTTAGAACTTTTACCAATTCCTGAACTGCTGTTTCTTTATTATCTGATGGAATAATTTTACCTGCACTTCTTTTTGGTGGTCTTGAATATTTTATAACTTTCGCTTTAGAACTTTCTTTAGCAGAAAAAGATGTATCTGCAATTGCAAGCTTCACTTTATCTATTTCTTCAACAGGTTTTTTCTTTGCTTTCATAACATTTGTCAAAGAAGCATAACGTGGCTCATTTAAACCTTTCTGACAGGTAAATACAGCAGGCAAAGGACATTCTATCACTTCAACAGCTCCTTCAATTTCCCTATGAGCAACTGCACTTTTACCATCAGCGCTTATTTCTAATTTTGTAATTACTGCAATATGAGGGACATTCAAAATTTCTGCAAGCATTATTCCAACAGACGCATTATCATCATCTACCGCCTGCTTACCACACAGAATCAAATCAAACCCACGTTTCTTTATTGCTTCACCCAAAAGAAATGCCGTAGTATTAGCATCTGCTCCTTCAAATAACTCATCTTTTAGATGTATGGCATCATCTGCTCCAAGTGCAAGACAACTTCTTATAGCATCTATTGTTTTTGCTGTCCCCATAGAAACAACCAACACATTACTCCCAGTATTTTTTTCTTTTATCCGTAAAGCTTCTTCCACTGCAAATTCATCATAGGGATTTACCACATAAGTTAAATCACTGAAATCTATCCCTTTTTCATCAGCAGTCAACTTTATCCATAAATCTGTTGCAGGAACCTGTTTTATACAAGCAACTATTTTCATAACAACCCCTTTCGTTTATTTACTATTCAGTTTAAAATTTCAATCAAAATCTTATACCCTCTTTCAACTTAAGTTTTTCCCATATTGGTTATTGTCAATTTTGCCTTGAGTAGTGTAAAATAAATTGTATAAAATTGCTCTTTTTATAATTTCATCAATTACAGAGCTTTGTTACCTAACTTTTGCATTACCAAAAACTATCTACCTACCAAAATTTTACCTCTCTGTTTTTGCCAACTTAAATATTTATTTATTGCCCCACGATTTATCTTTTCTACAGATTTATCTTTTAATTCTTTATATAACTTATTTCTTATTTCATGCAATTCCCATAATGTTTCATCTCTCTCTTTTGTATAATCATTTTTATAAATTACCATATTTTGCACCTCCAAATATTTCTAATGAACCAATCTCAATTATGAGATAATTAAGTAGTTTGTTAATTTTATGTATCTTACTTATTGAATTTAAACTCACTATATGCTTAAAATTCCATGAGGCTAACCCTTCAGTTTTATTCACTACAGCAATAGCAATGTGATATGCATCTTCAGGTTCTGACCTTGGTATAGCGACTTCTTTTATATATTCATTTGCTAAATTTTTCGCTTCTTCTGATAATTCTAAAATCTTCATATCATAATCGACAATTAATTTTTTTATATTATCCTTTTTTGAAATATTTTGCACTCTTTCAACCTCTTCTATTGTTATAACTGATATATATAATTCATAATATTGCGCCTCATTTTCAAACCATTTTTGAGTTATTAATTGCCTTATCGGTTTACCATAATCAAAGTAAGCACTTAATATAGATGTATCTAAATATAATTTAAATTTCATGATAGCTCTTTTAAATTCTACAGTTTTATTCATTCTTTCTTTTACAAACTATATCGTATTGTAAAATCTTTAAATATCATATTGATTGTTTTATTATAGCAGAAAATCCTAAATTGTTAAAGAGTTTTTAAGAAATTTTTTGGGATTTTACTGAATGGAAAAATTTATGGTAGCCGCAGGCTTTAGCCTGCGAAAAAATGTAATTGTCACACAGTCTGAATAACAAAATCTGGATTATGAGACACCCTCATAATACTCTTTTCAAATACTTAATTGCTTCGTTTGTCTTTTTGAATTTTTTAGAGATATTTTTTTTATTACAAGCAAGTGAAACAAGTTTGCTCCATTCTTCATCAGATAATTCTAATACCTCGTCTTTTGGTTTCACTAATATATCATTATTCTCAGTAAGAAAAATAGAAAATCTTATACCCTCTCTCAACTTAAGTTTTTCCCATATTGGTTTTGGAATCGTAATCTGGTGCTGACTTGTTACTTTTGTTTCTTCTGTTATTAAACACTTGAAATTCCATACTTCATAAACCTTATAATATTCTTTCCAGATATTCAGATTACAGATACTCAGATATTCAACTACTTATTAGCACTACTCAGCACGCAACGGAAACCCACCTTGTCGTTCCTGTCGTCTGGTGAACTCCAGTTACGATAGGCGGAGCGATTGCCGTTAGCAATACTGTACCACGAGCCGCCACGAAAAACTTTATAATAACCTGTATCAGGTCCTTTTGGATTATCTTTAGGACTCTTTTCATAATATTTATCATCAAACCAATCATTGCACAATTCCCAGACATTACCAGTCATATCATATAATCCCCATCTATTTGGTTTCTTTTGCCCCACTGGATGCATCTCCCTGTTTGAGTTAGCATCATACCAGCAATAATCTCCACTTATCTTATCTCCCCAATAATACTTTGTTGTTGTTCCTGCCCTACAGGCATATTCCCACTCTGCTTCTGTTGGCAATCTACATTCTATACCATATTTTTTACTGAACTTTTCACAAAATTCATTTGCACTATTCCATCCCACTTGTTCAACTGGCCTATTCTTACCTTCAAAATAACTTGGATTGTTTCCCATTATTGTTTTATATTGCTCTTGGGTTACTTCATACTTACCCATCCAAAATCCTGATATTTTAACTTTATGCTGTGGTTTCTCATTTATACCTGCATCTAAATCACTATCAGATGCGCCCATAAAAAAACTACCTGCTGGTATAAATACAAATTCTATTCCACCTACATTCTTCATCTTACTTGTATCAGATAATGTTATTATCCCTGTTATTTCTGTCTCTTGCAGTATTTTTGCACGTTCATTATATTCTTCTCGGACATCAGAATCATTTACCCATCTACTTCTCAGCATAAAATCTCTTGCTGTCGTTAATGTCTCTTTTGCTTTTGTTTCCTGCTCAGAAAAATTATAATAATCAATCCATTCACAGTATGATTTTATTGTGTTTTTAAAATATGAATAACCTGTCTTATTCACAACTTCTTTTTTTTCTGTAAGTTGTGCCTCATAATTTTTATATTCAGGGCTTTTTTTGAAATAAATTTTCCAAAGAAATAAGAGGCCTTCTTCATACTTCCATATGGCATCATTAAATTTATATTCAGAATAAAATATATCACCCTGCTTTTCATTATATTCTGCCTGTATTAAATAAATAGCATCCAATCGCTCTGATAATACTTTATATAGATCATTCAACCCTGTTTTATATTTATCTTTTATTTGATTGAGCTCGTATTTTATATCCTCATATCCACTTAATGCGTTTTCATATTGCCCTTGTTTTGCAATACTATCTTCCTTCTCTATTCTTGCTTTAAAATACATTCCATAAGATGAGATAATTCTATCTTCAATTGATGATTTAAAAGTAGCAAGTTTTGTCTGTCTTGATTCAGGTAGTTTTGTCTCAATTTTTTCTATAATCTGCTGATATTTTTTTAGCGCAATTTCATAATTCCTGCTTTTAAAATAGTTATCCCCTTCTTCTAATAGAGGCTTTGAATAATCAAGTATCATTCCTATTGTTGTATCATCTGTCTTAAATTCCAAAATACTTATATTAAGCCCTTTCAAGGCAGGAAGATTAAGTTCTTTCATCTCAAGTTCTATCTTTACTTCTGTTGGTGCCTTACTTGTATCAATTAAATATTTTGGATTGATTAATTTTTTAACGATTTCTTTTGCAAACCACTCCAACTGGGATTGGTAAAAAGAAACCTCAACAACAGAGCCTTTCTCAAGCTCATTTGTTTTTCTATCCCTTATTATCGTCTGGGCAAAAGTATGAATTTTACCTTCTTTCTTCTCTATCCTACCATAAACAATTAAATCAGCATCAATTGCATAAGCAATCTGTATAAGACATGATTCTGCATCACATCCTACTGTTAAAAGATCCTTTGCCTGTTTATACATTATATTTATATCCGCTTCAGAGAGAACCCTGTATTTCTCACCTGCTTCCTGAAAAAAATAAAGAACTAATTTATCACGAAAATATTCTGATAACGTAGCAGGAATTCCTTCTTTTACTTCAAAAGTTTTAATAAATAACCTTTCTGGTTTCTTTGTCTCTTGAGATTGAGCAAATACTGAAACTGAAAAAAGTAAAAACAATAATAATATCTTTTTCATAAAATCTCCTAAAAATTAAAATGGTTTTGCAGAACAAACCTTTAGGTTTGCTTTGCAAGGCTAAAGCCTTGCCCTACATAAAACTTTTTACAGTATCGTCAAAATATAAAATTAAACATATAAAAATTTTCATTTATACTTTTGCCGATTCAACTACAGGAACTAATTCTTCCTTAATTCGCAAATCTAAATCTGTCTTTTCAAAATTCATTTCCATTTTTGAAACTCTTCTACAGTAAAGCCTGCTTGTTTAATCAAACCGAAGAGAAGTCCTCGTTTCATTTCTTTAATATGATACGGCACTACAACACGACATTCCTTACTATTTAGTAAAATTACATGACTACCTGTTTGATGATCAATCCAAAATCCAGCTTTCTTTAACTTACGAATAAACTCTTTAGGTTTTATGCTACCAAGACGATTACTCATTTCCCTACCATCACTGGCACAGAAACTTTTCCTATAAATTCTTCATTCTCTTCAGGAATTGATTCACCATGTTTGGTTAAACTCTCACAATAACATTTGATTGCATCTTTTACCATTTCTTCTGCTTCTTCAAAAGTTTCACCTTGTGTCATGCAACCAGGAAGTATTGGTACAGTTACAATATATCCACCTTCTATTGCTTTTTCAAATACTACAGTAAATGACATCACTTTCTTTTTTATTGCCATAGTAATTACCCCCTATATTGTATTGTGAAATCTTTAAATTTTCCAGTATAAATCTCATCATTTATGTCTATATTTGTTACTTTTGCGCCTGATGGACCTATTTTACACAATTCAATCATTTTATCAATATTTTTTTTACTGCCTTCAAAAAATGCTTCTACTCTGCCATCATTTAAGTTTCTAACCCAACCATTAACATTAAATGCTCTTGCATTTTCATATACAAAAGCGCGAAAACACACTCCTTGTACAATTCCTGAAACAAAAATATGTGTTGCAGTATTCACTTAAAATCTCCCCTGCCCCTCTTTTACAAAGAGGGAAAAACCCACTACAATTTTAGAATAACCTCGCATTACATCTTTTCAGGTGTGGAAATACCCATTAAATCTAAACCGTTTTTTATAACGGTTTTTGTTGAAGAAACTAACAATAATCTTGCTAATGTTAAATCTTTATCATCTGATAAAACTTTGCATTCTGTATAAAACCTATGAAAAATACTTGCAAGTTCTTCTAAATATTTTGGCAACCAGTGTGGAGCATAAAATATAGCGGAATTTAAAATTAATTCAGGAAAAGAAGCTAATTTAAATATAAGCTCATGTTCTTCTTCTTCTTTCAGCAATACAAGATTTACTTCTGATATATTTTTTGCCGATAAATCGGCAACTACTGACTCTTTAGAATTTCTTAAGATACTGCATATTCGTGCAAAAGCATATTGAATATAATACACAGGATTTTCATCTGAATGTTTTTTAGCAAGTTCTATATCAAAATCAAAATGCGCATCTAAACTTTTCATTATGAAAAAATATTTAACAACATCTGCTCCAACTTCATCTACAAGCTCTTTCATTGTTATAAATTTTCCTGCACGTTTAGACATAGCCAATACTTCACCTTCATGAATTAAATTCACCTGTTGTGCTATTAAAACTACAAGACTTGAAGGGTCAATTCCTAAAGATGACATAGCAGATTTCATTCTTATAATATGGCCATGATGATCAGGACCCCATATATCCAAAAGAGTATTAAACCCTCTTTTAAATTTATCTATATGATATGCTATATCTACAAGGAAATATGTCCAATCACCATTTTCTTTTACAAGAACTCTATCTTTGTCATCACCAAACTGTGTTGTCTTCAGCCATATTGCATTATCTTTTTCATAAACACATTCTTTAGTTTTAAGCAAATCCAATGTATCTTTAACTTTATTTACAGTATGTAAAGTTTTTTCAGAAAACCATACATCAAATTCAACACCGAAATTTTTAAGCTCAGATTTTTGCTCCTCAATTATCCGTAAAGATGCCAACTTTCCCAAAATACTTGCCTGTTCTTCTTGTGAAAAACTCAAATATTTGTCGTTATACGTTTCTTTTATCCAATTTGCAATATCTTTTACGTATTCACCTTGATATCCATTTTCAGGAAACACAACATCTACACCTAATGCTTGTTTATATCTTGATGCAACAGATTCACCAAAAATTTTTATTTGATTACCTGCATCATTTATATAATATTCTCTTACAACTTGGATATATCCTGCTTTAGTAAGTAACCTACAAAGACAATCTCCAACAGCAGCAGCTCTGGCATTAACAATATTTAAAGGACCAACAGGATTAGCACTTACAAATTCAACATTAATAGATTTACCTGCAAAATAATCTAAACAGCCATAATTTTCATGTGTATTCTCTATATCCAATAAAACTTTTGTTAATTCAGTATAATTCAGGAAAAAATTTAAAAATCCAGGCCCTGCAACTTCTATTTTGCTAATAATTTTTATGTTTGATTCTTTAAGAAATACAATAACAATCTCTGCTATTTTACGCGATGCTATCTTTGTTTTTCTGGCAAAATCTATAGCAAAATTTGTTGCAAGATCTCCAAATTTTTTATCTTTAGGCTGTTCGAAAAGGATTTTAGGTAAAATTCCAACATTAAATTCTATTTCTTTATTTTCTTTTGCCTTTAACAATGAATCTTCAACAAACTTTGCAAGTAAATTTTTAATTTCAAATATGGTTAAACCATTCTTTTCAGTCATTGTCATATTCTAATGTTTTCGCATCACCCCAAAGCCGTTCCAGTGCATAAAATTTTCTCGAATCTTTATGGAAAATATGCGCTACAACATTTCCACAATCCATCAAAATCCAGTTAGAAATTTTATCCGCTTCTTTATGTTTTAACCTTAATCCATTCTTTTCCAACTCAAACTCTATTGCATCAGCAAGAGCTCTAACATGCGAATCTGATGTCCCACTAACTATTATAAAATAATCAAGAATAAAATTAAATTTTTTTAAATTAAGTATCAAGATATCTAACCCTTTTTTAGCATCCACAGCTTTAGCAAGTAAAACAGCAAGTTCTTTATCAGACAATGCATCCTTTTTGTTTATTTTTTTAATTTTATCCCCCTATTGCTTTGAAAGATTAATGATTCTTGTTCGTGCTAATTCTGCATTAGGAATAACTAAAATTCCTACATCAGCAGAACTTGATTTCAATCGTGTACTTTTCAATCCTATTGAAATAATTTCACCTATTTCACCAGACGGCAATAATTTAATCTTATCACCTACAGAAAATGGAGCATCTAACATTATCACAAAACCAGCAATAATATTAGCAATAACTTCCTGTAAAGCCAACGCTACAGCCAACGAAAGAAACCCTAAAGTTGCAAGAAAAGCTGAGATGTTCTGACCAAAATGCTGGAGAGTCATTAAAATTGCAATTGTACAAATAACTATTATTGAGATTTTATCTGCAAATGGCAAAAATTTACTTTCCAGTCTACCTGTTGTTTTTACATCCATTCTATGCAAATACCATCTCAACAAAGCACCAAATATTTTTGAAATCAGATAGGAAGATGCAAATACAATTAAAATATATGCTGTCTTATCTAAGATTTTAGCAGATACTATATTTGAATATTGCAGTGCAAAATATATAATTAGTATAAGAATAAGATATACTATCGGACGTATTATATGCCCTAAAAAAACCATCGTTACTTTATTTTTATCCATATTTTACCCAAAAAATCTATGGTGTATAAATACAAACTGCATTCCTTCCACCATATTTCGCCATATACAATGCTTCACCTGTATGTTTTAGCAAATCATCTTTATCCTGCGCATCAACAGGATAACCTGCAATCCCACAACTAAATGTTAAACCAATTGAATTATCCTTCTCTACAATATTCCTTATGTTTTCAAGCAAATTATATACTTCTTCTTTTGATAAGTTTTTAAAAATTCCAGCAATCTCTTCTCCACCATATCTAAATAACAAGCCTTTATCATTTATTAAATTTTTCAAAATATTACTGATTTGTTTTAATATATTATCTCCTGACTTATACCCTTTGCTAGTATTATATTTTTTGAAGTGATCAATATCAATCAAAACTACAGATAGATTTTGTGAATTTTTCAATTCAGCATCCAAAACCTCATGAAAATGGCTATGTGTATACAAACCTGTCTGAGTATCTATAACATCAAGTTTTGCTACTTGTGATAAACCTTTTATGTTATGTTGCATATCACAAAAGGATTTTTGAAGTATATCCATCTCATCGTTTTTTTTATTAAAAACCACTGTTTTATTTGAAGGTTTAATTGATTTAACAAATTCTTCTAATCTATTCTCCACTTTTATCAGCATTAAAATTGCAAGAATTGTTATTGCAGTGATACACCCAATTTCTGTTGCCAATATTGCAAAAAATGTATGATTCAGTTCCATTAGTAAAAACTCTAAAATAATAGCAATAGGTATAAATATCGATGAAACTATCAATAGTAATGAAGTTATTTTTATTTTGGCTACGATTTTCATTTTTATTCTACAGTAACACTTTTTGCAAGATTTCTGGGTTTATCTACATCACATCCTTTTTTAACAGCGACGTGATATGCAAATAATTGCAATGGTATAACAGCAAGAAGTGGAGACAAATCTTCATCAATTTCAGGAATATATATTACATTATTTGCAATATTTTTTATGTCTTCATCTCCCTCAGTTGCAATTGCTATAACTTTTCCTTTTCTTGCCCGAACTTCTAAAATATTTGAAAACATTTTTGGATAGATTTCTCCTTTTGGAATTATTGCAATAACAGGTGTATTCTCATCAATTAAAGCTATTGGACCATGCTTAAATTCTCCAGCAGGATACCCAGTAGCATGTATATATGATATTTCTTTTAACTTCAATGCTCCCTCTAATGCAGTTGGGTAATTCACACCTCTACCAAGAAAAACAAATTGCTTTGCATTACAATATTGTTCAGCACATTTTTCAATAGCACTGTTATTTTGTAATATTTTTTTTATTAAATCAGGTGCTTTTAAAATCTCAGCTATAGCTTGATCCATTTGTTCCTGATGTATTGCCCATTTCAATCGTGAAAAATATATTGCAAAAAGATACAGTATCGTAAGTTCAGCAGTATATGCTTTTGTAGAAGCAACTCCTATTTCAGGACCAGCCATAAGCTCAATATTACTGTCTGATTCACGAGCGATACTACTACCCAACACATTGCATATAGATAAAACTTTTATGAATTTACTTTTTGCCTGTCTTATTCCTGCAAGAGTATCAGCAGTTTCACCTGACTGCGATATAGCAATAAGCAATGTATCGCCTTCTAAGACTGGATTTCTATATCTAAATTCAGAAGAAATATCAGCTTCAGTATGTATTTTTGAATATTTTTCAAGTAAAAACTTACCTATCAAACCTGCATGCCAGGAAGTACCACAGGCCTGAATTATTATTTTTCCAACTTTCGCAAGGTATTCCCGTCCTAAAGTTAAACCTCCAAATTTCACAGGTAAATTCCGTTCACAAAAATACGTTTGAATAATTCTATCTATAACTTCCGACTGTTCATAGATTTCTTTTAGCATAAAATGTGAATACTCGCCCTTGCTATAGTCAGTAACTTTCATTTCTATTCTCTGGGAAGGATGTTCAACTTCCACCCCATCTAAATTTAAAAATTTTATTTTGCTATTGGAAATTACTGCTATCTCATCTTCATTTAAGAAAACAATTTCGTTAGTATGAGTCAATATTGCAGACAAATCAGAAGCAACAAAATTTTCTTCTTTCCCAACACCAATTATTAAAGGACTACCTTTTCTTCCTGCAATTATTTTATCGGGTTCAGCTTCAGATATTGCTACTACAGCATACGCACCTTTAAGCTCTTTAAAAGCAGCAAGTGTCCCCTCTTCAAAATTTTTGTTTGCAGTATTTTTTTCAATAAGATGCGCTATTACTTCACTATCAGTTTCTGATTGGAATATATGCCCCTCTTTAATTAAATTTTCTTTCAGTTGTATATAATTTTCAATTATTCCATTATGGACAATAGCTATCTTACCAGAACAATCTGTATGAGGATGTGCATTGATTTCATTAGGTTCACCATGGGTAGCCCAGCGAGTATGACCTATGCCAATATTTCCGCCAAGTGGCTCCTGTTTTAAAGCAGTATCCAAAATTTTTAATTTGCCCGCTCTTTTAAATACAGAAAGCTCACCATTTGAAATAGTTGCAATACCAGCAGAATCATAACCCCTGTATTCCAACCTCTCAAGGCCAACCAATAAAACCGAATCAACAAATTTCTTTCCTATATAACCAACTATTCCACACATAAAAAATATATCCCTTCATTAGCTCCACGTTCTTCTGCTCTTCTTAAAAGATGAAAATCTATTTTAATTTCCATTGTTTTTAACTATACCATATAAACCACCTATTTACAAGGCAATTTGATACCCCATGTGGAACTGGGAAAATAGTAAAAAATAGGGACATCCGACTAGGCAGATGTCCCTATTTTTTACGTACATAACGAATGTTTCTATTCTATTCGTTAATTTTATTCTTCTTTATAAATGCCCAGATTAACTTTATCTGTTCACCCATACCACAATCCTTATCTCCAAAAATCTCTCCAATTCTTACATCTTTTACTTTACTCCACTTTATTGTCTTTCCACCGAAAGCTGCTTTTTTTACTGCAATTTCCTTTGCCATATACCCTCCTTTCCCAAAGTTGCTGGTTTAGTATCTTTAATACTAACCTATTGCTTTTTAAGTAAATGATTTATATAACTTACAACATCACTGGATAATTTCTGTGCTGTTTTTTGTAACTTGGCTTCGGAAAATATTCTAATTATTGGTTCAGTATTTGACGGTCTTATATGTATCCAACTGTCGGAAAAATTTATTTTTATGCCATCAGTCCAATCAAATTTAGCTTTATGATATTTTTGCTTAAGCCATTTTGTTACTACAGGAATTATCTCAGAAGGACACTCCATTTTTTGCTTTACAATATGATATTCAGGCAAAGCAGAATATAATTCTGAAATTGTTTTTTTAGATTCTGCCAGATATTCCAAAATCAGTGCAATACCAACTAAACTATCTCGGACATAATGCACACGAGGATCAATAATTCCTCCATTTCCTTCGCCACCTATAACTGCATTTGCCACTTTCATTGCTTCCGCAACATTGACCTCTCCAACTCTGGTTCTAATTACTTTGGACTTATATTTTGCTGCTATATCATCTATTGCACGTGTAGCTGAGACGTTTGTTACTACAACTCCACGTTTTTTCTTTAATATAAAATTAGCCAATAATGCCAGAGAATATTCTTCACCCAAATATTCGCCTTTTTCAGAAACTAATGCAAGTCTGTCTGCATCTGCATCCTGTGCAAACCCTATATCAACATGTGTCTTTTTCACAAGTGAACACAATTCCTGAAGATTTACAAATATAGGTTCAGGATTATGCGGAAAAAGTCCATTCGGCGTGCAATGAAGTTTTACAACTTCACAACCTAATTCATCAAGAAGTTTAGGAGTGATACCAGAACCAGCACCATTACAACTATCTAATGCAACTTTAAAATGTTGTTTCCGTATCAATGAAACATCTACAGTTTTCAATACCTTGCTAATATGTCTTTCATCTGTAGTTCTGTCTTCTCTAACTTCTTTTAATTCATTCCATTTTGCTTTTTTAAAATTCCCTTGATAATATATATTTAATAATTCTCTTCCTTCACTGTCATTTAAGAAAACACCATCTGCCCTTAAAAACTTCAAAGCATTCCATTCAATAGGATTATGACTACCTGATATTACTATGCCACCACTGGCGCCAAGTTCTTCAACCATAAGAGAACAAGAAGGCGATGTGCATACATCTAAATCAATAACCAAACATCCTGTTGATATCAAACCTGCAAGCACAGAATGTTTTACCATTGCCCCTGAAACTCTTGTATCTCTTCCAACAACAACTTTGCCTGACCTCATAAAAGTTCCAAATGCTGTGCCAAGCCGTGTTAGAAGTTCAGGAGTTAAAGTCTCTCCAACTATTCCACGAACACCAGAAATCCCTATCATTAAATTATTAGCCATATTATAATGCCAAAATTTTTATTATTGCATGTGCAAGTTTTAAAGGGTCATGACGTAAGTAATCTCTTGTAGATAATATTTTAGCTTTAACAAGAGTTACTCCCAACTTGCGAATATTTTCAGGATCACAAACTGCAGGATATGAATTTTCTGCTTTGTATCTTTCTAAAAGTTCACCAGGTGCATCCTCAGAATTTACAACTACATAATCCACTACACCAAGATTAACACTATGTTTTATTATTGCTTTTAAATGATCACTTATTGTGTAATTATCCGTCTCACCAGGCTGTGTCATAATATTAGAAATATAAATTTTTACTGCGCGCGATTTTACTATTGTATCAACTACACCATTAACCAATAAATTAGGAATAATACTTGTATAAAGACTACCAGGACCCATTACAATAGCATCTGCTGAAGCTATTGCTTTTAAAACCTCATTAGTAGGTTTTATTATCTCCGGTTTTAAAAATACTCTTTCTATAGGAGATGGACTTTTTGTAATATTGCTCTGACCTTCAAGTAAAGTTTTATTCTTTAGCTCTGCAACAAGAGCAACTTTCTCCAAACTAACAGGCAAAACTCTTCCATGTATAGATAAAATTTTGCTTGATTCCTTGACAGCTTTACCAAAATCTCCAACAACTTCTGTCATTGCAGTGATAAATAAATTTCCAAAACTATGTCCATCAAATGTATCCTGCTTAAATCTATATTGAAATAATTTTGCCATCAATGGTTCAGCATCTGCTAAAGCAACAAGACAATTTCTTATATCTCCTGGAGGAAGAATTTTAAAATCACGTATTATTTTACCTGAACTTCCACCATCATCTGCCACAGTTACTATTGCAGTAATATTACTCGTATATTCTTTTAATCCATGCAATAAAGTCGGAAGACCTGTACCCCCACCAAGAGCTACAATTTTAGGACCTCTTTTGAGTTTAATCTTCTCATATACAATATTTACAAATTCTTTTTCCTTGTTCGGCATAAATATAGTGCCAATAGCATAAAGCCCACGTCTAAATGCAAAATACACTCCGAGTATTCCAAGGATAAACATAAAAATATCTATAGTAACTAATCCTTTTAAATAATCTGTGGATTTATTTACAAATTCAATATTCCAGTGTATTCCAGTGAATACTTTGCCAAGTAGACCACTTACTCCAACTCCAAGAACAATGCAACTCAATGCAAAAAGAAACACCCATCTTTTAAATCTAATACCCGGATATAACCACTTTTGAATATTCATAATTTTTTCCCTTATGGTTGATATTTTTTCCACCAGACCATAAATTAGTTTTTATTATATATGGCAGAAAGAATTTTTGCAAGAAATATTGTTAGTGATTTTATTACTTATTTAAAACTGGGAAGTACCGTTGGATTGATATACTGAATCTAAATATATCGTTGTACTACTAGTTGTTAAGGAAGTAACACGTATTTTCACATAATTTCCTTCTATTGTTTTAACTACATAACAATTACCTGCATACGCTTTTACAGAAGCAGTATAACCAGTAGTAGCAACTGTTCCAATGGAATCCAAACTACTTATAGTTCCTAATGATAGTATACCTCCCAGAATAGGACTAGTTAGATTTACTCCATCATAGTCAAGATCCGTATTGCTATCTGCAGTTCCTACAGATGGACCACTGGATGTAAAATTACACGCAAAAGTTCCAGAAAACCAGGTGCCTGTCCATCCTGATATTTTTAATGTGAAATTTTTAGTGTCACCAGGATATGCACTGCCAGAACCAGAGGTATAACCGGTTTTACTAACAGTCAACGTATATAAAGCTGTAGGACTACTAAGATTATTAAGTGTATATACTCCACTACTATTTGTAGTAGCAGTTTTCCCAGTAGTACTAACAGTTACTCCATTTATAGCCTCACCCGCTATATTTTTTACAGTACCTGATATAGAAGCGTTAAAATCTGGATTATCAGGGTCATAAGGATTTGTCCATGTTCTAGATTTAGAAGAACAACCTATAGCTATTATAGATATTAATATTAAGAAAATATATTTTTTTTTGCTAAAATGTCCATTCATTTGTAATCCTCAAACCAGATTTTTCAGGTGCTATACTAACCCTGAAATTTTCTGAAACATTACTAGCTCTGTTAGTTGTTGAGTCACCAGATGACAATATTTCTATTATGATGAAAAGACCTGCAGTAGCAAAACCCACTGCAGCTATAGTTTTATCAGTAGCAACCTGTTTATCATAATATTCCACCCGTCCATGATAATATTCTGCATCGCTTACTGAAGTAGCCGCTAAATAGTCAGTGTAATACCCCGATGCTTTTTCATCTGCAGTTGAAGCAGTCACTAAACCAAGAATACCAAGTGTTGAACCAGCTATAATACCTGTCCAATTAAGCCAACTCATACTGCCTGATGAAGATTCCATATAAGGCTGAGGAGTGGATGGAGATTCCACATAAGGCTGATAAGTAGGAGTAACAGGAGCAACTTTAGGCTGCTCTTCTTGTTGCATAACTAATTTTGCATCTCCTTTTAACACTTTTTCATCAGGTTGAATCCCTGCAAATTTATATGCAATTAATTTACTACCAATCTCTAATTCTTCCAAACCTGCGCATTTAGCTCTCTCTGATACCTCTACTTTCCCTGTTTCAATATCCACTATTCTACCAGTAATAAAATAATTAGTTCCAAGCTTACTAACAGTTCCAATAATTATCTTTCTTGCATTTAACAATTTACCTATTTCAATTGCGCACTCAGTAGATGTACACCCTGTAAGCTGCAATTTTTGTTCTGCCAATATTTTTTCCATACTGGTTCTTTCTATAACATCAAATTTTCCTGTATTTAATAAATCATATCGTAAAAAATCAGATACAGTATCAGCTTCACTTTGTGATACATCTTTTGCTTCCAAATTCATAACAGCTACTGTTGTTTTTCCTGATTTGGATTTTTCATCAGCAAATAAAATAGGTATGTTTAATATATTAATTAAAAGGCAAGAAAGAGTTATTAAAATTATCGGTTTCTTTCTCATATAAGAAATTATATCATTATTTTCAAAACAGTGTCAACATTTTAAAATGTGCAGATGCACTGCTATGTTTTAGATTGATTTTTGAATATGTGTTCAGTATACTGCTCTTATGGAAATGGATGTTCTTGTAATAAGTATGCAGGGTATTGGAAATAGCTTATTGGCTGTTCCTATGATTAAGGCACTAAAAGAATGTTTTAAAAATGTTCATATCACAGTTTTGGTGCAAAAAAATGGGTCAGAAGAACTTTTAAAAAACCTTGATTTTATTGATGAAATTATAATTTATAATAAAGCTGATTCTGTTTATGAAAAAATACATTTGATTTTAACACTTAGGAATAAAAAATTCGGGTCAATATTACTAACATATCCAAGTAGCAGAAAAAATGTGTTATTGGCAAAACTTATTGGAGCTAATAAAATAATCGGGCATACCAACGATAGTGGCAAGAATTGCTATAGATCAAAATGCAATTGCACAAATAAAATTCCAGTGAATGAAAATTTGCATGATTTAGAACAAAACTTTAACCTACTGAAACCATTAGGTATACAGCCCCCTAAATTTGATACTTCTATAAAAATACCTTTAAGTAAAAATGCAGAAGAAAATGTAGATATACTGCTTAAGAAAAACAATATCACCCCCTCTGATATAATTATAGGTATTCATCCTGGGTCATCTGATGGATTTAAAGAAAAAAGATGGCAAAAAGAAAAATTTGCCAAGTTAATTGATATGCTTATACTTGAAATGAATGCAAAAGCAATTCTTTTTGGTGGTACAAATGAAATTGAACTTTCAAAGGATATAGAAAATTTATGCACCAAAAAATTCATTTCTGTAATAGGACAATTATCTTTAGATGAAACTGCTTCCTTAATTAAAAGGTGTAAGCTATTTATAAGTAATGATACAGGACTTATGCACATTGCAACTACAGTTGAAACACCTGTTATCGCTATATTTGGACCAACTGACCAAAAACGTACTGCTCCGTATGGAAAAGGGAATTTAGTTATAAGAAAGAACCTTGAATGTTCGCCTTGTTATAAATTCCATATACGAAAATTTAAATGCAAATTCAATAGTGTAAAATGTTTAAATAATATTTCTGTTGAAGAAGTAATATCAGCTTGCAGAAACTTTATCAAAAAGTCCGGCTAACTTTTCTGTTAGATTTTTTCTGTTAAAATTCTGTGTTGTAGGATTATTAATATCAGAAAGTTTACCTTCTTTATATTGTTGGTACAAATTATAAACTCCACTTTTAATAGCGAGTATATCTTTAGGCGAAATAATTATTCCAGCATTTAATTTATTTATTAAATCAGAAGCCAAGCCTTTTTCCATTAGACCAAGAATTGGCTTTTTAGCAAAAAAATATTCGAACATTTTTCCCGGATAAAGATTTTTTGTGCGAGCATCTCTAAATAGAAGTAAAACATCGGAATTTAACAAATATTCCACACTTTTTGTATGAGGCTGATAACCAGTAAACTCTATTATAGAAGCTAATCCAAATTGCTCTATTGGATATTCTCTCAATTCCTTAGTTTCTCCTACAAATATAACTCTTGTATTTCCTGCCATCTCAGTATTTTCCACAACAAGTTCCTTAAGAGCTCTCAAAAAATTTTCCATAGGTAAATATTCATAAATTATTCCTGCATAAGTAATTGTAAATTTCTTGTCAATTCTTCTCGTAGATATTCCCTTAAAATCATCTGAGTCAAATCCATTTGTTATTGTTATAAATTTATCTGCTGGTTCATTTGGATAAGTATTTGTAAAATCCATCGTCATTAATTCTGTTGTTGAAATAACTTTATCTGCATATTTTATAACAAACTTTTCTAAAATCCCCTCTATTTTTTTTCTAAATTTACTTTCCCATACTCTATATTCACCAGTAACCCAAGGGTCACGAAAATCAACTATTAGTGGTTTAGACAATATCAATTTTAAAAATACACCTGTAAGATACGTAGAAAAAGGATTACCTGTTGTATAAAGGATATCAATTTTTTCATTTTTTATAACTGAAATGCCTTTAAGTATCGCAAATGGCGCCCATAAAATTTGAGCATCAGGAACAAGGAAAATTGCGCTTAATAAATTCAAGGTTTTTGCAATTAATGATTTGATTATAGTAATTGGATTTATTGCTGTCGCATTCCTGAATTTAACTCTAAAACGTTTTGCCTTAGAACCGGGTTCAAATGTCCACGTTCTATACACTTTAACTTGTGAAGGCACATCTTTAGAATGTGATTCATCTTCAAGTATATGAACATTTTCTTTAACTGTAATTACTACAGGTGTCCATCCAAAACTTGAAATGTATTTTACAAATTTAAGTGTCCGCTGGACTCCACCACCTCCACAAGGTGGAAAATAATATGCAATAAAAAGCGCTTTTTTCATATTACAAGTTTTTTGTAAATCTCCTCCATTTTTACTGCATTCTTGTGCCAATTATGCTCTTCTAAAATATATTTTTGGTTATAATCTGCAAATCTTGTTTTAAATGTATTTTTATTTTTTATTGCATAATTTATTTTTTTTGCAAGTTCATCTTTAGCAGTATTTGGAATAATCAAACCATTTATTTCATCTTTAATTAATTCACAATTCACAGGCAGTGAATTAACTAAAGGAATAGTACCACACGCCATTCCTTCAAGCAAAGATATAGAAACAGAATCTGAAAAAGGTATTGAAATAAATATATCGGATAAATTATATAAAACTGCCATTTCACAAGGAGATAAAAAATCTTCTATAAATTTGCAGTTTCTTTCTATATTTAACTTGGCAACCAAATTTTGGATTTTCTTTTCATAATCCAAATTGCAAGAACCTCTTAAAAAAACAAAAACAGTATCTGGGTTTTGTTGTAAAACATCAGAAATAGATTGGACTATAGTATAAATATTGTATATCGGAAAAAGTGATCTCGGACTTAAAATAACAGTTTGCCCATTTTGTATACCGAGCTTATTCCTTAACTTTTCAACTTCTTCTGTATATCTTATAGAGAAAACATTACAATCAGTACCCCATGAAAAAATAGCTAATTTATTTTCTGAAACTTTATATTTATCTTTTAAAATATTTTTTATATATTGTGATTCAACAGTAATTACATCTGCATTAGAAACTGCATATTTTAGCATTAATCTATGCCGAATTGATTCAACAGGAGCTACCAAAACATCTGAACCCCATGTAGATAATACCAATGGCCTATATTTCAAAGCCGCAGAATAAAAACCATAATTTATCAAATAGTGACCATGCAAAATATCTGGTTTTATTTCATTCAATATAGAAAGGATTTTTCTTCTATTCAAAAAAAATGCGATATCCATATACCTGTTTAAACGGGATTTTATTTGATATATTTTTACATTTTTCAATTCAGTAACTGGATGCAAAGTTATAAGAGAAACTTCATATCCTCTGCTGCTAAAATACTCACACCACCGTTTAATATGGACACTATTTCCTGCACCCAAATAACAAATTTTCATTTATGGTTACACTATTCCTTTCAGTCTCATTTTTTTGAAATTCTTAAAAAAGCTATTAAAGACATAACTCCTGCTATTGAATAAGATATACTCGATGATATAGAAGCACCTATTATACCAAATTTTGGTATTAAAAAAATATTCAGTCCAATATTTACGACTAAATTTGTACCAGCGATATATCCGGATATTTCAGGTCTTCCCTTGCCTGTTATAAAACTACTTAAAACTTTGTCAACACTTAGTGCAATAATACCCGGCAATAAAAATAATAATGGCTGTATAGAAGGTGTAAAATTTTTCCCGAATAACAAAAGAATTATTTGTTTGCCAAATAAAAACAGCAATATTGCTGCAAGACTCACAAATAACAGTACTTGTTTACAAGCTTGGACAGTTAATTTATTAGCAGTATCTGAATCAGATGAAGAAACAACAGGATATAAAATAAGTGCAAAAGAATTTGGAATATACCATATCATCTCTGCCAACATAACAGAAATTGAATAATAACCAACTGTGGCAACATCTAAAAACAGATTTACAAATAACATATCTATGCGATATGATAAAAAACTTGCAAGATTAGCAATATAACTTTTAACTCCAAATTGCAATAATTCTTTCATTAATCCTATTTGCTTTGAAAAGCTATATGGAACAAATACTTCTACATCCTTATTAGACTTAATCTGGAACATTAAGAATACTGACATAAGTACTGTTGGGACAACATAAGACAAAGTCCAGCTTATAAAAGCACCTTTGACCCCCATTTGCAATAATATTATAAAAATATATAGTAAAGCTAACAAACTAAATGGTTGAACAACAGTTACAATATTAAATTCAAGCATATTAAGCCGTCCAATTAATATACTGTTAAAATACATATGTATTAATAAAACAGGAAGAATTACTACTGCAAGAATAAGATATTGCGGGGTAACTCCCTTAAAGAAAATATAAAATGAATCAAAAAATAATAAGAAAATTATAGTAAAAATTAATCCAAATATTACTGAAAATGCTATTGAATTTATAACCGTATCACGTAAATTATGCTTTTTCTTAGCTATAAAATATACATTTGCTGTATTTATTCCAAAATTAGCAATACTTGACAGTATAGATGGCGCTAACAGTAAAAGAGCATATTCACCGCGTCCTGAAGGCCCAAGAGCTCTTGCAAGCAAAACTCCGGCAATCAAATTTATAATCGCAGCAAATACTCTTGAAATAAGTGTTACAAGACTTTTTTCGGTAAATTTCACCTGAAAATCTCCCTTTTTATTGTTTCTGTAGGGGCAGGCTTGCCTGCCCTATTTTTGGGCGGGTAAACCCGCCCCTACGCGAACAAATCTTAATTTTTATTTCGTTTGGTGTAGACTTTAACCCACATGATTGTTTCATAACACTACACCTATAGAAAATAGTGTCCAGAAAATCAGAATTATACGTGGATCATACCATAAGTTCTCAAACAAACCTGCTATTGCCAATGCAATTAAACAGGAAAATAAAGCAATGGACATATTTTTGTGAATAGTATTTTCTGTTGTTTTGGATTTCTCATACATATTTCGCAAAAATCCTATAAAAATCCAAATTAAAGATATACATCCTATAATTCCCATCTCAACTGCTGTATTAATAAAAGTATTATGAGCATCAAGCATTGGAATTGCATTACTTCCCTTATATTTTGGATATACTATCGCATACGTATTAAGCCCTGTTCCAAAAAATATATTGTCTTTAAAAATTTTCCACGAACATTTCCATGCTTCAAATCTGGAAATTATACTTTCATCAGTAAATATATTTATAGATGACCTCATCCTTTCTGTCGCAGAAAACTGGAAGAATATTGCAAATAATAAAAATAATAATAGAACTATGTATATTATTGCTCTATATTTTTTATTCAATTTAATACTAAAAAATATTGTAATTCCAATTAATGTTGCAAGCCATACACTCCTTGAATATGTTAAAATTAAACCAGCTAACATTACTATCATAAAAAAACTTTGACTCACAAATCCAATACTGCCAGATAACCCAAGCAAAAGAAATATTCCACCTATTAAAATCTGTGCTAATAAATTTGGATTTTGCATTGTAGATGCAATACGTGGTATTTCCTGTACCTTAATAGCAGTTAATTCACTAATTTTATGAAATTCCTGCATACCGGGAAAATGATTAAGTAATCCAAAACCGATGAATCGTTGCAAGAATCCAAAAATACAAACAATGCTTAAAGAAGATACCAGACATAAGATTAAAACATGAATTTCTTTGTTGTTTAATGGGTTTGAAATCAAGATATAGTAGAATAATATTCCAGTAAGAAATGCCCTAAACAAATAAATTGATAGAAGTGGATTATGGCTATTGATAAGTGAAAGACAAACAGACAATAAAAATATAATTATCGGCAAATTCAATTTAGTTTTAGGAAATTGCCAATATTTTCTAATCATACCTATTATCCACCAAACAGAAAATAGAATATAAAAAATAAAGATTAAAATACTATCTCTATTCAAAGCAATAACTAAACGATCACCAAAACCACAGTGTTCATAAATAGGCATCCAAAATAAAACATAAGGTGTAAGAACACATATAATCATTAAAATTAAAGCTTGAGAAATTATATACACAAAATCCAAAGCATCAAGTGAAGTTTTTTTCATCTTTTCAAAAGATAATTTAAAACTCCATATAACTAATAGAATTATCAGGATAAAATCAATTAAAGAAGCTTGTTTTAAACGATATGCACCCCAAGGCAAAGGTATTAAAGGAGTTATAAAAACAAGGATATATATGATATATTTAAGCATCACAAATAACTATATGGCTGTATTCTATTGTTATCACCCAAAACTACTCCATCAGAAATTGAACTATGAGAACCAATATGTGAATTTTTACCAATAATACACCCAGTAAGTCTGGCACCACTTTCTATTATAACATCATCCCAGATTATACATCGCTCCAAATATACATTTTCAGCAATATGACACCTATTTCCTATAACAGTAAATTCATTTAAAGTAACCTTATTTTCAATTTTACAATTTTCACCAATTACAACTGGTCCATACAACTCAGTTTTCTTAGATAATTTAGTCCCTACTCCTATTGCAACATTATTGACATAAAACTTTTTGAAATATTTTGTATTGGTAAGCTTTCCCTCCAATATATCCTGATGAGCTTGCCTATATTTCTCATGTGTGCCTAAATCAATCCAATACATAGATTTTGCTACAAAACCATAAAAAGATTCTTTCTTTAATAAAAGTTCAGGAAATATGTTTCGTTCTAACGAACAAATTTTATTTGGTTTGATATATTTTAAAATTGATGGCTCAATTATATAAACTCCAGCATTAATATTTCTCTGTCTACCAACTTCATCCCACGTTGGCTTTTCTAAAAATCCTATAATTCTGCCTGATTTATCAATTTTTACTAAACCATAAGCCGTAGGATCTTCAACAGGAGTTAATGCAATAGTTATTTTAGATTTTTTACTTCTATGATAATTCAACATTGAAGCTAAATCCAAATCAAACAATACATCTCCATTTATTACTATTGTAGTGTTTTTAAAAAATCTCTCAGCTTTTTTTATTGCACCACCTGTTCCAAGTGGCTCTTTTTCCACAATATAATTAATATGGACTCCATATTTAGAACCTGAGCCAAAAACCGATTTGAGCTTATCTGGCTGATAACAAACACTAAAGATTAAATTGTAAATGTGTTGATATTTAAACCATTCAATTATATAACTAAGAAGTGGCTTATTTACAACTGGAACTAATGCTTTAGGTGTATGAAGAGTTAAAGGCCTAAGCCGTGTCCCCTCACCACCAACAAGTATTACTGCGGAAATGTCTTTCATCTGAAAATCCCCCTTAATCCCCCTTTTTCAAAGGGGGAAAACCTGTTATCTTCTTTGAGGATCCTAAAATTTAAAAATTTTCTGCGAGAACCTCATAGTATGCCTGAGGATGTTTACACGCTGGACATTTTTTTGGAGCTTCTGCCCCATCAAATATATATCCACAATTTCTACAATGCCATTTAACTGAAGATTTTTTCTTAAAAACCTCTTTATTTGCTAAATTATCTATTAGTTTTCTATATCTTAATTCATGAAATTTCTCAACTTTTGCGATTTGTTCAAAAGAATTTGCAATTTCTCCAAAACCTTCGTTCTTTGCAGTTTTAGAAAAATCTGCATATATGGTCGTCCACTCCATATTCTCACCAGCAGCTGATGCTTCTAAATTGGTTTTTGTATTGCTTATCCTACCAGCAGGATAACTTGCTGTTATCTCAACATCTCCACCCTCAAGATAGCTAAAAAAGATTTTAGCATGTTCTTTTTCATTTTCAGCAGTTTCAATTAAAATACCTGCTATTTGCTCAAATCCTTCTTTTTTTGCAACACTCGAAAAATAAGTATATCTATTTCTCGCCTGTGATTCACCTGCAAAAGCAGCAAGTAAATTTTTTTCTGTTTTCGTTCCCTTAAGTGCTTTTCCCATATTCCCTCCCACTTTTATTCACATATTATAACACTGGATTCAGAATTTATCAAGACGACGTTTTAAAACGCATAATTGACAAAATATGATTTTTAGTTATATACTTATAGTATAGCATAAAATGTTTTTGACTAACAAACAAAATTTATGCAACTGCAACTGCAAAGCGAAACTTTGCTATAGTGTTATGATTATATATTTAGCAGAGCTAACGAGCCTGTGCCAAAAGGTGTCATTCTGAGGCGATAGCCGAAGAATCTCGCTTTAAAGTCTTTTAAAAACGAGATCCTTCACTTCGTTCAGGATGACAAAATGGGGTTTTGGCACAAACTCTAACGCTCTGCAGTTACAATAATGAATAGATATTTTAGAACAACTAATCTATTGCAAATTTAGGAGGGTAAAATATATGAATAATAAAATATTTTTGCTGTTGACAACTATCGTAATTTTATCAATTAGTACATCATCCATAGCGCAAACTAGTGATATAAACAAAGACAAAAAAAATATTGCATTAAATGCAACAGTTTCTACAGACTCAACATTAAACAAAGATACTCTTCCGGAAAATGCTGTTGATGGCATTACTCAGGATATTACCAAATATTGGTGTTCTGAAAAAAAAAGAGACCATTGGTTTACAGTAGATTTTAAGAAAAAATCAAAATTTAATGCTATTAAATTATATTTTCCAGGAGACAAAAAAATAACAGAATATGTATCAAAAGGATACAGATTAGAATACTGGGATGAAGCAAATAACAAATGGCGAAGGATAATTGTTGAAGATGAAAACACTAAAATTGAAAGAAATTATTCTTTCCCCGCTATAACAAGCACAAAAATACAAATAGTTTTCACAGAAGGCCCTGAAGATAAAATGATAAGATTATCTGAAATTGAAGTCTACGGAGAATTGCTACCAGAATAATAATTAAATTACCCATTTTGTTCCAGTCCTGTATAAATATTTCTTGACATATAGTAAGAAAAAAGCTATTCTTATAGTCTGATAGTAGGAAATACTACTAAATATGAATTATTGTAGGCTTTAAAAAAACAAAATTTTATAGAGATTGTTTCTTTTTTTAACAACCTCTATTGACAGGAGAGTGATAAAAATGGTTGTTAAAATAAGCAGTAAACATCAGGTTACTATCCCTTACGATATTGCAAATGCTTTTGATTTAAAGAAAGGTGATTTTATGGAAATAGAAAAGGTAGGGAATAAAATTATAATGCTTCCCAAAGAAGTTATTTTTGAGGATAAATACCCACAAGAATATCTGGAAGCAACAGAAAAAGTATTATCAAAAGGATTACCTAAAGAGGAAATAACATTCAAAACAGGGGAAACAATGATGAAATATTTCAAGAAAAGGATCAAGAAGTAATGGAGTATATTGTTCTTCGTTCATTTATAAAAAAATTTGATTCCTACAATAAGCACGAGCAAGAATTTATTACTCAAACTTTAGAGAGAATTAAGGAATATATGGAAACAAACAACGCACCTTATGGATTGAGAATCAAAAAACTTTCTAAAAAAATATATGAAGGCAGGATAAATATTCATCTTCGTATAGCATATTTCCACGAAAATAATCTGGTTAAATTCTTTTGTTTAGGGAATCACGACGATATTAAACGTTGCCTTAAAACATTCAAGTAATTTGCAAATCCTTACTAAACACCATGTCATTCCCGCGAATGAGGGAATTCAAAATATTATTTTATATTATAGTCTGTAAGTATAATCAATGGCACCTCATCTCCATTTTTATTACGCCCAATGATTTTAACCCTTCCTATATTTGGAGCATAATAATAAATTATACACCATTCTTCTTTCTCATATATTATGCAAGGTTGTGTCTTAATAGCTAAACAATTAGCAAGTGTTATTTCTCCTATTTTAACCTCATTATTCATAGATATAATTTCAAAGTTTAGCATAGATTGTGATAATATCCATTCACCGAAAAAAATCCAATCATGTCTTAATATCTGATCAAAAAGAATCCAATTAATCGTATCAATCCTATCAGAGCGTTGGGCAGTTGCTAATAACTCTAAATGCTTACGAAAAACATCTGCTGTTACTCCTTTCTTATCAATATCAAATGTAATAAACAAACGGTCAGAAACAGTATGGTGACCGTATATATAATAAGAACGGTTTAGGGTAGCTACCAAAACATCATCTTGCTTTTCAATTTTTATCACAGTATCAACATACTCCATACTACTTTCTTCTACCTTCGTAGGAATTTTACCATTCTTACAGACTATATATCCCCAACTATTTCCAATTTTTAAAGGAAAATAATCAATATCCTCATTAGCTTCACATATAACGCCAATCAATGCAAATAAAATCAAAAAATAAAGTTTGTAAATTATTTTTCTCATATTTCTTTTATATAATTATTTATTTGTATTTTGCAATTTTTTTTGCTAATGCACCGTCCAGATATGGAGAAAATTGTTTTTGTAAAACATAAATTAACATATCCTCATTCATGTTTTCGCCCAACCAAGTGTAAAAAAACTTTTTCATTGCATTTATCTGCTTATTCAACGACATATCCAAAAAATCAGCATAACTATTTATTTCCGGCATTTTTTTTACAATAAGTATTCTTATTACCATAGGCGCGTTTTCAAATACAAATTTAATATCTTCGTATTCATACTGAGTTAATTTGGCATAAGCTGGATCTTGCGATATTTTTTTATTAAATACCATTTGTGCTTTTAGATATGGTTCAAGTTGTTTTCTTATTATTATAACTTCTTTTTTTAAATTGGCATTTTCTATTTTTAGACTTGAGTTTTCTATTGCCAATCTTTCTACTTCTTCTCTTCTACAGCCTCCTGTAAATAAACCTATAATCATTACAATAACAAACCAATATATTCCTTTTTCCCATTTATACATAATCCATTTCAACATTATCATAATGTTTTTACATTGCTTATAACTTTTTTAATAAATTCTTTACTTTATTCTTAAGTAAATATCTTGTGGAATTTATATGATTATTTATAAATCCTCTACCACCATAAACAGCCGAATCATCATCAAATCTAACAGAAAAAAATTTATCGACTTTTCCTTCTCTAGTTTTTACCATACGCAATATATCTTTCATTTCTGCATCTTCAAAAACCAATATTATACTTTTCCAAATTTTGTTTTTTGTTTTAATATTATGCTGTACTGTATATTCAGGATAGAGTCCAAATAACAAGTATATATCTGCCACTCCTTTCTTATATCTCTTTATAAAGTTATTAAACCATAGACTATATTTTTTATTTTTTTCTACTTTTTTTTCATCATGTGAATAGGAACGAGAACTTTTGCATTGAACTTTTAATATCTTATTATTGTTACAATTCATAATTATAAAATCTATTCCTTTTTGCTGCCTACTAGTTGGAATAAAAATTGAATAACCTTTCTTCTTTTTAAAAAATTTCTGTAATTGATTTATTGCTTCATATTCAGAATAAGGCAAAGTAAATATTCCTTCCATAATTTCCTCCTAAATAATGTTCAAAAAAAACATTATTTTCTACTTAATTCTATGCTTTTCAAAAACCTGTGTCAATAGAAATTTTTGCTATGGTTAATATCAATATTATTTGCTATGTATAATACACTTTTGAAGTTTATTTTTATATATTGAAACAGCATATGAAAACCTTATATAAAGATATTGGCAGGAAAATAAGAGAAGTGAGATTACAACAAGGTCTTACATTAGAACAATTATCAGAAAAATGTCATAGAGATTGGGCATATTTAAGCCAAATTGAAAGAGGTAAAGATAAACCTTCTATCGAAACACTTTATTTAGTTTCTAATGCTCTTGAAATACCGATGAATAAGCTTTTTGATTCTCACAAGCCACCAAAACCTGCCAAATATGATACTTTAACCATGAAAATTATTTCTTTGGTTAAAAAACGGCCTGTTAGCTATAGAAAACGGGTTGTCAAAATTCTTCAACAAATTCATTAGTACTGGAGTTTACTCTGGATTCCCGCTTTCGCGGGAATGACAAGAAAAGAAACAGGAATGAGATAAAATGCTATATACAATTTCAAGCATTCGTTTTGCAGTTTCTTATTTGCTTAGCCATTTCATATAAAATTATTCCTGTTGCAACAGCTACATTCAAAGATTCTGCTTTTCCAAATATCGGTATTTTTACTATCTCATCTGCGTATTTTAGAATATCATTTGGCAAACCACTTGCTTCACTCCCTACAAACAACGCACAGGGTGTTGAATAAGAAACTACGTCATAATTTTTCTTTGCAGTAGTATCAGCCATTATTATTTTTATTTTCTTTTCCCGCATTCTTGCAATAGAATCAATAATCTCAGAGCCAGATAATATTGGCACATTAAAAACTGAACCCATTGTTGCTCTGACAACTTTTGGATTATATTGATTAACTGTATCTTTACTTAAAACTATTCTATTAACACCTACAGCATCGCATATTCTTATTATAGTTCCTAAATTTCCCGGGTCAGATATTTTATAGCAAAATACCATTATTCCTTTAACATCATTAAAAAACTCAGGTTCCGTAAAAGAGATTTTTTTTGCCATTGCAATTATTCCCTGCGGTGTCTGAGTATCTGCAAAATGTCTAAAACGGCGGTTTGATATCTGTAATGCTTTTATCTTTTTATGTTGAATTTTATCAAGCAACGATTTGCCTGTTGTGGTTCGTAAAAAATCCTCTGTATAATATATATTAACTATTTGAACGTTATCATTAATAGCTTCTTCAATACTTCTGATTCCTTCAATAATAAAACAGGAATCTAATAATTTTGGCATATTAGGATGAAACGTAAGATAGTCCGCCTAGGCGGACCGCTACACGGCAATCGCTCAACCGCTACACTACACCAAGTTGGGACTTGGCAAGATTGACTAACTGTGTAAATGCATTTGCGTCAGAAACCGCCAGATTTGCAAGAATTTTTCTATCAATTAACACTTTTGCTTTTTTAAAACCATTCATAAGATTACTGTAGCTAATTCCATTTTGTCGTGCTCCAGCATTTATCCGTGCAATAAACAAACCTCTAAAATCTCTTTTTTTGGCACGTCTATCACGATGTGCAAAATTACCAGCTCTATCTACTGCTTCAGTTGCAAAAACATAAGAATGTTTTTTCTTACCCCAATACCCTTTTGCTAGCTTAAATATTTTTTTCTTTCTTCTACGTGTTGTAACTCCACCTTTTACTCGAGACATAAATTCCTCACTTTGCTATTAGATTCTTTATGCTATTAGCCTCTTTATATAGTAAGCATTTATAGTATTTAGCACCGAACTATGTTTTAACGAATTTTTTCTATTTTTCCCTTTTTTTGTTAATTTGTGACGCATTCCAACTTTTCGTTTCATAACCTTACCACTTCCAGTAATCTTGAAACGTTTTTTAACACCACTGTTTGTTTTTAGTTTCATAATTTTTACTCACTTTTTTGGCTTTGGCGCTAATAACATAACCATATTCGCCCCATCAACACGTGGCGGAGACTCAACTACTGCACCAAGCTGTTCTATTTCATTAGTTAATCTACTCAAATGTGTTCTACCAATTTCTAAGTGTGATCTTTCTCTACCTCTAAACATTATTGATACTTTTACTTTATCACCCTTTTCTATAAAACGTTGTATATGATTACGTTTTGTTTGAAAATCATGTTCATCAATTTTGGGCCTCATTTTTATTTCTTTAACTACAACAACTTTCTGTTTCTTACGTGCAGCCTTTTCACGTTTGCTAACCTCATACCTATATTTTCCATAATCAATAATTTTACATACAGGAGGATTAGCATTTGGAGCAATTTCAATTAAATCTAAATTTTCCTGAAGAGCAAGTTCTAATGCCTTTTCTATAGTAACAACACCTACTTGTTTACTATTGCTATCAATAAGTCTTACTTCCTTACTTCGAATCTGCCTATTAATCCTTACTTTATCTTTATTAATTTTTTCCACTCCTTTCTATCAATTATAATTATTGTGAATTATACACTAATTCTGAAATAATATGCAATATTTTTTTTAATATTTTCCGTATTCTCTTACCATTTCCATGATTTTACAATATCGTTCAAATGATACATCTTTTGGTATACTGTGATCTGAATGATAAATATACCCTCCACCTTTTTTGGCAAAAGTGATGGTATCAGAGGTCAAAAAAGTGATTACAAATGCAGAGGAAAGTATTTTCGGCAAAATTAATAGAGTCAGCGGTCTAATAACGGAATTTTGTTGGTAACCCAACTCTGAAATTCTAATAAAGGGGTTTGGGCGACAAACCGTAAAAGACCCTGCACTTTAAAAAAACACTGGACTTCCCGTTTGAGACTTCGGGAATGACAATATTATGAATCATAGTTCCATAAAAATGGATAAACTCCACAAATCTAGAAATTTACATATTCCTCCAAAAAATGCATATATTACAAAAATTTCTATAGGATAGGCAACTTAGTAAATACTGATTTCCAAAGCATTTTGTGTATACCGTGTTACTTTAAACCTATTATCCATTCGTAATCCAATAACCCAGATTATTTTACCTCTATTATCAACAAGTATAGGTATTTTATCGCGATATTCAAATGGAATCTTTTCATCTATTAGGAATATTTTAAGTTTTTTGCTAAAATTCATACCAAATGGATAAAATCTATCTCCATTTAGTCTGTTACGTAATACAAGTGGAAGATCTATCTTATCTGCATCAACTAAAATCTTTTTTTTGTTCTTAGTTTTTAATTTTAAATACTTTATATTTTTAAATGAAGTAAAAATCGTTTTATCAATTTCCGGTATATAGAATTCCCCTGGAATTTCTATCTGGCAAAAAAAAGCTTCTTTTTTGAGAATATCTTTCTTTAATCCAATTTCTATATTACCGTATCTAATTTTGGCATATACCTGATGCGGTAATTCAATATTTATTGTTTTTTTAGTTCTCACTGATTCCAAAATTTGTTCTAAATGTTCATAAGTTATTCCCAGAAGATTCCCACAGACACTAATTATTGCCTCTCTCAATAACAACCTCTGCAAAGACAAATGCATAACTGTAAATTTTTTAATCTCAAATAAAACTTTGCCCTCTTTGAATATTGCCAATTTTTTGAATATTTTTTTTGCTTCGCCTTTTAAAAAATCAATGTCCTGTCTTGCAATTTCTGAAAGCTGGACAAGATTTTTTTTAATTGCAGGACTATATTCTTTCTCAATAAGTGATAATAATTTTAATCGTATTTTGTTTCTAAAGTAAATATCTTTCAAATTAGATGAATCCTGTCGCCAAGTTAAATTATGCGACTTTAAAAATACTTCTATTTCTTTTCGTGGACATTCAATAAGAGGTCTTATAATAAGAACGGAAGATAATTTTCTGACTGGTGGAATACCTGTTAATCCATCTAAACCTGCACCTCTTAAAATACGCATTAGAACTGTTTCCGCCTGATCATCAAAATTATGACCTAATGCTAATTTATCAGCTTTTATTTTTTTTGATTCTCTTTCAAAAAATTCATAGCGAATCTTACGAGATGCATCTTCAATAGAAAGCTTTGTGGCTACAGCATATTCTAAAACATCAACGGTCTTTGCACTACATTGAATTTTTAATTTTTTGCATATTTTTTTGACATACGTCTCATCATCATCTGACTCTTTGCCTCTGAGTTTATGATTCAGGTGCAAAACAGTTAATTTCAAATTAAACTCATCTGCCAATTGATGTAAAATAAAAAGGAGGGCCAAAGAATCCGGCCCTCCTGAAACTGCTATTGCAACTTTATCTCCCACATCCAACATTCTATATTTCTCTATTGTTTCCTTTGCTTTATTTAGCATACTTATTTATCATACGTCTAAGATATGAACAACCACGTTTCATTGCGGTAAATTCATTTTCTTCACCCTCAAATTCAATACTCAAATATCCCGTATACTTTGCTTTTTTCAGAATTTTAAAAATTCGCTCATAATCAAGTTTCTTCTCAACACCATTTTTATCTAACACATAAAGTTTTGTATGAACAAAAGCAGCTATTTTTATAGTTTTCTCAATAGATGGATATAAATCTTTAAAATTACCTGTATCAAGACATACTTTAAAATATGGTGAGTTTACTTCCTTAGCCAATCTAAGAACCTCTTTTGATGTCTGCATAAAACCACCGTGATTATGGTTCTCAACTGCAAGTATAATACCATTTTTTTGAGCATACTTAACACATTCTATAGTTGCTTTTGCCATATTTTCCCAGCCTTTTTCAAATTCACCTTGTGGAGTCCCTGCAAAAAACCGCACTATTGGCGCACCAAAAAAATAACCTATATCTATCCATTTTTTTACGTACTCAATTTGCTCTCTTAATTCTTTTTTATTTTCTTTTCCAAATCTACTTGCACAAGATATTGCATAAATTTCAAGATGTAAATCAGTAGCAAGTTTTTTAACTTTTTTCAAATAATCCATATTAGTTGTAGGAAAACCATAATCAAGTAATTCTATACCGTCATGGTCAAGCTCTTTTGCACACTTTTCTATCCATTGAATTTGTGTTATTTTTTTTGCATTAACTGCTTTGTGAAACGACCAAATATTGCTTCCGAGTTTCATATTTTTATATCCTTTTTTAATTTAGATGATAAATAAATAGCATCTAAAACTTTTTGGATCCGAACACCATCTTTTGCAGATGAAATTGGTTCTTTACCTGTTTTAACACACTCTATAAAATGCGCCATTTCAGAATCAGTAGTTTTTACAGTTGCATATTTTGGAAAAACATCAACCAATTTACCATTTAATTCTGTAAATATTTTCAAATCATTTGACATATCTATTACTGCACCACCTTTATCACCAAGTATAACAGAATAGAAAACATCTTTTTCTATATTTGCAGCCCAGCTAACTTCAAAACTCAACGTTGCATTATTTGCAAATCTTACAAATCCTGATGCATAATCATCTACATTAAATGTTCCCCCAGAAACAGGTTTACTCCACATTGAAACATAAACATAATCTTTTTTATGCCCAAATTTCATATATGTAGATGCTGAAACTGAAACAGGCTCTGGTTTCTTCATTAACCACATTGTCAAATCAAGTAAATGAACACCAATATCTATAAGCCCACCGCCTCCAGATTTTTCTTTTGTAGTAAACCATCCACCCAATCCTGGAATCCCTCTTCTTCTTAATGCATAAGCACGAGCATGATATATATTGCCTAAAATTCCATCATTTATCAACTTCATTAATGTCTGGCTATCTGCCCTAAACCTATGAGTAAAACCAATCATTAATATTTTTTTCATCTTTTTTGCTATATCTTGCATTTCTTTTGCTTCTTTAACATTCATTGCCATTGGCTTTTCAGCTAAAACATGCCTGCCTGATTTTAAGACTTCAATTGCAATTTTTGAGTGCAAAAAATTTGGCACACACACACTTACTGCATCCATTTCTTCATTTTTAAGCATCTCCTTATAATCTGTATAAAAATTTGGGATGCATAAATCTGAAGCTATTTTCCTGCCTTTCTTTTCATCCAAATCTGCAAGTGCCACAACCTCTACATCAGATACACTTTTATAACCATTGATATGATGAAACCCTATACCACATCCAATAACACCTACTTTTACAACTTTCCCCATACAATCCCCCCTTGTAAACAGTAGATAGCATATAGTAGATAGGAAAAACCTCTCTGCTACCTACTTTCTACTAACCTATTGCCTACTACCTGCTACATATTAAACAGCCGGTTTAATATGTAGTTCTTTTAACTGTTTAGGATCAACATTAGATGGTGCACCTGTTAGCAAACAAACTGCTTTTTGAGTCTTTGGAAAAGCGATTACTTCTCTTATTGATTTCTCACCTAAAATAAGCATAACTAATCTATCAAGACCAAGTGCTATACCGCCATGTGGTGGAGCTCCATATTCAAATGCTTCAAGTAAAAATCCGAAACGCTCATCTCTTTCTTTATCTTCTATACCAATTGATTTAAACATTTTTTCCTGAATTTCTTTTTTGTGAATTCTAATACTGCCCCCACCTACCTCAATTCCATTTAAAACTAAATCATAAGCTCTGGCATGCATTTTTGATAAATCACTGTCAAAAAATTGTATATCTTCATCCATAGGAGCTGTAAAAGGATGATGCTCTGGCTCAAATCTCTTTTCTGTTTCATTATATTTAAAAAGTGGGAACTCCATTATCCATACAAATTTGAATTCTTTTTCAGGAATAAGCTTAAGTTTTTCTGCAAGATACAATCTTAAGTTTCCAAGAGAATCTAAAACTATACTTTGTTTGTCAGCAACAAAAAGCAATAAATTACCTTCTTTAGCATTCATTTTTTGAGATACTTTATCTAAAATTTCTTTACTAAAAAATTTTGCAATTGGAGACTCCAATGTTTCCTTTCCCATTTTAAACCATGCTAATCCTTTTGCTCCAAAATTCGCCACATATTTTGTAAGCTCATCTATATCCTGCCGTGAAAAACTACTACAACCACTTGCATTTATTCCATAAATTTTTCCACCTGATTTTAAAACTCCATTAAACACATTAAACCCTGAATCCTGAAATTCCGAAGAAACATTAGTCAATTCCATAGAAAATCGCATATCTGGTTTATCTGTACCAAATCTCTCCATAGAATCTTTATACGGTAATCTATGAAATGGAATTTTTATATCAATATTTAAAATTTCTCCAAATAAACGTTTTAAAACAAGTTCTATTAATGATAAAATATCGTCTTCTTTTATGAATGACATTTCCAGATCCACTTGTGTAAATTCCGGCTGCCTGTCTGCCCTTAAATCTTCATCGCGAAAACATTTTGCAATTTGAAAATATCTGTCAAAACCAGAAACCATTAATAACTGTTTTAACATCTGTGGAGATTGTGGCAATGCATAAAAATTCCCGGGATTTACCCTGCTTGGAACAAGATAATCTCTTGCACCTTCAGGTGTACTTTTTATTAAAGCCGGCGTTTCAATTTCAATAAATCCATATTCATCAAAGAATTTTCGAAAAAAAAGACAAATTTTATAACGTAATATTAAATTCCTCTGCATTTTAGGTCTTCGCAAATCAAGAACTCTATATTTTAACCTCAAATCTTCGGCAACATTTATCTCATCTTCTATAGGAAAAGGAGGTGTTTTGGAAATATTTAATATTTCAATTTGCTTGGCAATAACCTCTATCTCACCTGTAGGAAGATTTTTATTGATAGTCCCTCCTGGCCTTGGAGAAACTGTGCCACAAATATTTATTACATATTCACTGCGGATATCACCTGCAATCTTATGAGCGGATTTTGATATTTCAGGATTAAAAACTACCTGTATAATACCTGACACATCTCTCAAATCAATAAAAATCAAACTACCATGGTCCCTGCGAGTAGCAACCCAGCCAACCAATGAAACATCTTTTCCTATATCATTCTTATTTATTTTAGCACACAATTGTGTTCTCATATTAGACCTCTTTTAGAGATTGCTTCGCTTACGCTCGCAATGACATTACCAATAGGAACCTCTTCCTGTTGATTTTTTTCCATATCACGCACTAAAACAGAATTTTTTGCAAGTTCATTTTCACCAATTATAATTGCGTATTTCACACCTAAATCATTTGCTGTACGCATTTGACTCTTTAAGCTTCTATTATTATAGTCTATTTCTGCTAATATACCATTTTTCCTTATTTGGGCCAAAAGTTTTATACCAAAATTAAAAGCTTTCTCTCCAATACATGCAAGAAAAATTTTAGATTTCAAAGAAGAAGGAAATTTTATTCCATAGTTTTGAAGAGCTAAAATTGTCCTTTCCATACCTATAGAAAAACCTGCTGCAGCAGTTTTATGACCACCTAAAGTTTCAATTAGATTATCATACCTGCCACCTCCGGCTATTGCATTCTGACTCCCAAGTTTGGCACAAACTATTTCAAAAACAGTTTTTGTATAATAATCAAACCCACGAACTAACCGCTTATTTAAAACATATTTTATTTTAAATTCATCTAGAAAATACTTTGTTTTTTCAAAATGCTCAAGACATTCCTTGCAAAGAAAATTAAATATTTCAGGAATATCCAAAATAATTTTTCCGCATTCCTCTTTTTTACAATCAAGAATTCGCAAGAGATTCCTGTCATAGCGAAGCTTGCAATCCTCACAAAGTTTTTCCTTTTTATCTTTTAAATTTTCCTTTAATATATCACGATATTTTGGTCTGCATTCCAAACAACCAAGTGAATTTAACTGAGGATACAAATCGCTCAAACCTAATTCTTCAAAACAATTGAGCAATATATTTATCAACTCTACATCCAAAGCAGGATTTACAGAGCCAATAGCTTCACATCCTATCTGACAATGCTGTCTGTATCTGCCTGCCTGAGGTCTTTCATATCGAAACATTGGACCAACATAATAAAATTTTGATACTTTTCCTTCTATACCTAAATTATCTTCAATATATGCTCTGGCAACAGAAGCAGTACCTTCTGGCCGCAAAGTTATATCTCTACCACCTCTATCTTTGAAAGAATACATTTCTTTGGATACGACATCTGTCATTTCTCCCACGCCACGAGTAAAAAGACCCGTATCTTCAAAAATAGGAGTTTGTATTTCCCTGTATCCATATTTTTCAAAGATTTTTCTGGATACAGATTCAACATACTTCCATTTTACCATTTCATCAGGCAAAATATCTTGTGTTCCTTTTATTGTATTAAACATAATTTTTTAAAAAAAGCCCCAGCAAAACAACTACTGGGGCTTTGGATTGTCAAATAAAAATCACAAACGATTTATACTTTAACAACCTTAACAGCTTGAAGTCCTTTTGCACCTTTCACTATCTCAAACTTAACTTCCTGTCCTTCTGCAATGCTTTTAAAGCCATCGCCTTGAATCGCAGAATAGTGCACAAAAACATCGGCACTGCCGTCATCAGGAACAATGAAACCAAAACCTTTGGCATCATTGAACCACTTCACTTTGCCCTTCTTTTCCACTTCTACCTCCTTTTAAAACCTCCTAAAACATAAAGTAAGCCGAATTCTGTTTAAAGCGACCATTTATCTTACAATGCAGGTCACCCTGCATTTAAAGCTGCCTACCCGAGAGGATATTTAAAGCGGGCCACCTATTCCCCTCTTATTTGGCATTGCTCCGGATGGGGTTTACCTAACCTTTGCAGTTACCTGCAAGGTGGTGAGCTCTTACCTCACCTTTTCACCCTTACCCACCATAAAGTGGGCGGTATATTTCTGTGGTACTTTCCTTAAGAATATGATTAGCACTGCTAACAACATATTCCTACCCTGCACTACAGGGCATCCTACCCTTTGGAGTTCGGACTTTCCTCATCTTTTAAAAAAAGATGCGGTCGCACTTATGCTTTAGGGCTTAATTATAACCATGCAGTATTCTTGAACAACTTTCACACTGCACAAATTTATTATTCCCTGTTACTTCTATAAGAAGCTGAGGCCTTATTGTCATATAACAAGCCCCACATGTTCCATCTTTTATTTTTACAATTGCAATTCCACTTTTACCTTTACGTATCCTATCATAAACCTCTAATAGTTTACGATCAATACTTTGCGATAAAACTTCTCTTTCGTTCAATTTTGCATTTAGCTCTAACTGAAACTTATCTAATTCTACATCGCACTCTTTTTTTGTTTTCTCTAAAACCATCTCTGCTTCTTTAACTTCATTTTGTTTTTCCAACATTTTCTTTTTAAAATTATCTTCATCAAGCATTTTTACAAGAATTTTTTCTTCATTTTCTTCCACTTCAAGTTTTGTATTTTGTATCTCCAATTGGATTGCACTATATTCTTTATTACTTTTAACCTGATAAAGCTGTGTCTGGAATTTTTTCAAGTTAGTGTTTTTTGATTCCAAATCTATTTCGCAAAATTTTTTCTCTTTTTGCAAATTTTCCAGCTCTTTTTTTGAATTTTGCCATCCATCCTGTTTCAATTTTAAATCCAACTGATAGGATTCTAATTTTACAGGTATTTCCGCTTTTTTAACTTCTAATTCATCTATTGCCTTATCTAATTCCTGCAAGCTTAAAAGAATATCTAATTGTTCTTTCATTATCCATTATCCTATCCTACAATATACCTAAATTTCCAAATAATATCAAGTATAAAATTTTTTTTATTTTTATGGTGGGCGCGACAGGAATCGAACCTGTGACCTTTCGGATGTGAACCGAACACTCTAACCATCTGAGCTACGCGCCCAGAATAAACTGATGTAATTCTATCCGATTTTTTATACCAGGTCAATAGACAAATGGAAATATATGCGAAATTAAAAAATTTCCACCGAATATTGTAATAAATGCACCTAAAACAATAAATGGCCCAAAAGGTATAGGATCCTTCCTTCCTTTTATTTTAAAAAGCATAAGAATAATTCCAACCACTGCACCTAATATAAAAGCTGTCACTAAAGTACTTGCAACACCTTTTAACCCCAATATTGCTCCACATCCTCCAGCAAGTTTTATATCTCCACCTCCCATACCCCCACGACTCAAAACTGCTACAAGATATAAAAACCCTCCACCTGCAAGTAATCCTATAAATGAATCTAATATTGCATCTTTTCCTTTAGTCACGTTCAATATTATTCCAATAATTATAAGAACATAGCTGCATTTATCCGGTATAATCTGGTGAAATAAATCTATAAAAGTAATAACTATAAATATTGAAGATATAATTGCGAAAATAAAAAAATATAGGTTTAAAGAAAATTTTTGGTATAATAAAACATAAATAGAAGCATTCATAATTTCCACAATCAAATAATGCCAATTTATTTTTGTAGAGCAATTTCTACATTTACCCTTTAACACAATAAAACTTATCAATGGAATATTATCGTACCATTTAACAGTTTTTTCACAAATTGGACAAAAAGACCGTGGTGTAATTATAGATAATTCCTTAGGCAAACGATAAATACAAACATTTAAAAAACTTCCAATTATCGCACCAAAAATAAATATTAAATATATCTCCATAAATCTACCTATTTTGTACTTCAAAAAAATTAAACGGCGAGCTGTTTAAAGCCCGCCGTTTAAACTTACTTTAAAATCAGAAAAATATAAAAACGGGAGAGAAAATATATTCCCTCCCGGTTAATACTTTTTTTAATAAGTGGTGAAAGAAGCACCCTTAGTATCTGTTGCTGTACTATTTGCCCAAACTGAACCACCTAAAGCACCATCTACACTGTTATATGCCCAACCCACTCCTGTAGCTGACGGTACAGCGGCTGAAGCAGACACAGCACTTGAATTTCCAAGTGGAGTAGCTTTTGCTGGTGGAATTGGATTCAGATAAGAGGTAAAAGTTGTAGTCAAATCAGTTGGCCATACACCCTCTTTGTCTCCATAGTAAATTGAAACAGCTGAACGAATAGCACCTAAATTTCCCTTCGTAGCACCTTCACGTGATTTCTCTAACATTTGAGCAAACTTAGGTATCGCTATTGCTGCCAAAATACCAATAATCGCTACCACTATCATCAATTCTATAAGGGTAAAACCTTTTTCACCCCTACGAAAAATTTTCATCATAATTTTTTCACCCCCTTGTTATACAAATTTTTATCGGGCCATTACAGCCCTTTTATTTGCATTTCTATTTATAATATATTGCATTACTAAAATTCTGTCAAGTAAAAAATATGTTTATTTTTCTTACAATTAATTATAAAAGCTCAACTATCTACTATATCTTTTATGGTCATTCTCATCTTTAGTGATTTGCTCTCGTCCTCTCTATCTCTTAAAGACTTAAACCATTCTTCTTTCTCTTTATTAAATTTATGTTCTCGTGCTCTTATCTCGTTTTCCATCTGCTCTAATAATGTTCCTATTTCAAAATCTTTTCTTTCTATATCCTGTTTAAACTGTACATCTTTAAGAACTAATTCTATTTTAAATGCCCTAAGCTGCTCTTCTTTAGATTTCAGATCTTCAAGCATTCCATTTTTTTCTTCTTCAGTTCTTTTCACTATCTCATTAAGTTTCTCCTCAGATTCTTCCTGCAAAATTTTTATCTCTTTTTCTCTATCAATTATTAAACTATGTGCCTGATTTATCCTCTCAAGTAATTCATCTCTGACTTTCTTATGTGTAGATTGCTGTTCTTCAAAAACCTGATTCCAATCAGCGCGCTCTGCTGCTAATTTACTATTAAGATTTGCAATTTCACTTTCAAAATGCACCTTTAATGTCTCATTTTCTTTCTCTTTTTTTGCCCACTCCTCACTAAATTTTTTTGTGTAAAGTGCCATTTTACTTTCAAAATCTTTTGTCGTTGATTCCTGTTGTTCCCAGAATTTTTTTTCGCTCTCTTTAAACCTTTCTTCAATTTCTGCAGAAAATGAAATAAATTCTCTCTTTTTTGTATCAAGTATTACCTGAAGTTCATGAACTTTAGTATCAAATTCTTTCTTTAAATTTATTATTTCTTCATCTTTTGACTTTACTGCTTCAAAATATTTTTTCTGTTCTTCGGATAATTTTGTATTTAACGTATCGACTTCTTTGTTTAATTTATTAACAATACCTGCTTTCTCTTCGTCTTTTTCCTCCAATTCCACTTTAAATTCGTTTTTCCATTTTTCCTTTTCAGCAGATGCTTCTTCTTCTTTTGTTTTTATCATTCCTTCAAGTTCTGAAATTTTACTATAAAATTCTTGTTCTTTAAGTTTAAGCATTTCTTCAAAGTTTCTTTTAATATCTTCTTTCCCAGAATAAAATTTACGTTCTTTTTCACGAATTTCTTCATCAAAATGAATAGTTTGTTCTTTAAACTCTATTTCTTGTTTAGTGATTGCGTCCTCAAGTTCAAAAATTTTTGTCCTCAATTTTGCAATCTCTTTATCTCTGATTTCAGTTTCTCCACGCCTCAGTAATTCTTTTTTCGCAAATTCCTGCTGATATTCACCAATCAAAAGCTCCTTGTCTTTCTTAAACCCATCTTCACCTTCTGCTAATTCATTTCGCAATTTATTTATTTGAATATTCAATTCATCTTCTTTAAATTTTAATGCGTTTTGAAATTCCTGCTCTTTTATTCTTATTTGCGCAAATGCCTGTGCCAGTGTTTCTGAAAACTTGGTTTTTACGCTATACATCTCATCATTTTTTAAACGTATTGCCACCTGTAATGATTCAATTTCTCCACGCAATTTATCTAACATCCCATGAGATTCATTTTCAGCCTTTTCACGTACTTCTTTAATTTCATTTTCTTTCTTTTCAAGACCAGTTCTAAGCTGAACATCTTTTTTAGACAACTGATCTTCATATGATTTTATTAAACCCTCTCTCTCCTGCCAAAGTTTTCTCTCACGTTCTTTTACAGACATTTCCAGCTTTGAAGTTGTCTCTTTAACTTCTTGATCTTTTCTGGAAAGTTTTTCTTCTAATTTAGAAATTTCAGTTGAAAATTTTTCTTTTAAAGATTTTGCTTCTTCTTCTTTTATTTTAATTGACAATAGCCAATTTTCGCGCTCTGATGCAAATTTTAAAGTCCTTGATTTAAATTCTCCTTCAACTTTTAGTTTAATTTCTTGTGTTTCTTTATCTTTCTTATCCGTAAGAGTTCTAAAATTCTTTTCGCGGACAATCAAATCTTCTCTTAATTTACTTATCTCTTCTTCTTTATTCTTCAATAATTGCAGTTTTTCTTCCCTTTCAATTTTTAATTTATCTTCTATATCCGCAAATTTTTTATCTTCTCTTTCCAGAATTGTTTCGAGTTCTTCTATTTTTTCTTTTGAGTTTTTAGCATCAACCACTATTTTTTCGTATGAATTTTTCAGCTCTGCCTCATGTTTACCAACATCAAATTTAACAGAATTTTCAAGAATCGCAATTTTAGACCTTAAAGATATTAATTCCTCATCTTTGCCCTTTATTGTTGAAAGAAGCACTTTTTCTCTCTCTTGCTGTATTCTTCTATCAATATCAATTTGATTTTCCATGGAATTATTTTGAGTTTTTATGTGATTATTATTGTGAATATCGTTATGGGTATTAAAAGAATTACTGCTATTATTCTGTTGTGACTCTGACATATCTACTAAATATAATGCAAAATATAATGCGATTTGTCAAGCATTTTATACGTAGTTTAAGTCTTCATTCACCCAAATATGCCTTGTGAATTCGTTCATTTTTCAAAAGTTCATCTGGGGTGCCTTCTAATACAATTCTTCCGGTTTCAAGCACATATCCTCTATTTGCAATTTTCAAAGCTAAATGTACATTCTGCTCTACAAGAAATATTGTAGTCCCTATTTGAGTTATATCTTTTATAACTTTAAATATCATTTGCTCAACTTGCGGTGCTAATCCAAGTAATGGTTCATCTAATAATAACAAAATTGGCCTTGCCATAAGTGCCCTGCCTATTGCAAGCATCTGCTGTTCACCACCACTTAATGTTCCTGCTATTTGTTTGTTTCTTTCTTTTAAAACCGGAAAAACAGAATATATCTTCTCGAAATCATTTTTTATTTCTTTATGGTCATTTCTTAAAAAAGCTCCAATTTCTAAATTCTCTTTCACAGTAAGTTTTGAAAATATATGCCTGCCTTCAGGAACTTGTGAAATTCCTGCTTTAACAATATTGTCAGAAGACATATTATTTAGCAAAATATCATTAAATTTTATTTCGCCAGAAGTAGGTTGGACAATTCCGGATATTGCCATCAATGTAGTAGTTTTCCCTGCACCATTTGCCCCAATCAATGTAACTATTTCGCCTTTTTTAATTTCGAGACTTATACCCTTAAGTGCTTCAATATGATTGTATGACACACAAACATCTGCTAATTTTAACATAGGACGAATTTAGCGAATTTACATTCGCCGCTACAACATAAAATTTATCGTTTCATTTTTACTTGTGTTCCTGCACTACCGGATACTATTCCATCTATTGCGAGTTTCAATTCACTCGCTGAAGTAGCTTCAGCCAATGCATCTTCCATTTTTATTAAACCTTTTTGATACAAACCAAGAAGACTCTGGTCAAAAGTTTGCATTCCATATTGTGTTATGCCAGACTGAATAGCTGATTTTATTTGCGAGGTTTTTTGCTCACGAATAAGTGTACGAACAGTTGGAGTTGCAAGTAAAATCTCCACACCAGGCACTCTACCTGCTCCACCGGTTTTTGCAAGCAATCTTAATGAAATAACAGCAGTAAGAGTAGCAGCTAATTGACCTCTTATCTGAGTCTGTTGTTCTACTGGAAAGGAATCAATTATTCTATCAACTGTCTGACTCGCATCAATTGTATGAAGACTACTCATTACCAAATGACCTGTTTCTGCAGCTGTTACACCAGCAGATATTGTTTCATAATCACGCATCTCACCAACCATACAAACATCAGGATCCTGGCGTAAAATATTTTTCAAAGCACAGGCAAAAGATTCTGTATCTACACCTACTTCTCTCTGGGATATACAGCTTTTTTTATCTGAGTGTATATATTCAATAGGATCTTCTATAGTAACAATATTAGCGGCTTTATTCTCATTTATATAGTTTATCATTGCAGCCAAAGTTGTAGATTTTCCACTGCCTGCTGTACCTGTAACTAAAATAAGCCCTCTTTGTTCCATTGCTATTTCTTTGAGAACAGCAGGTAAATTTAATTCATCAAATGATAAAATTTTTTGCGAGATAATTCTTAAAGAAATTGCAACAGTCCCCCTCTGCCTGCAAATATTTGCGCGCAATCTCCAATCACCCAAATCTTTAGCAATATCAATTTCGTTTTTTTGCTGAAATTTTTGTTTCTGTTGCTCAGTCATTAACTGATTTGCCACCTCTTCAGTAAGTTTTGGCGTTAACTTCTCATCTCCGAAATTAATAAGCTTACCATCAATACGCCAAAGAGGCGGACTCCCAACTTTCAGATGAATATCAGATGCCTGTTGATCAAGCATTTCATTTAATAAAATATTAACATTCATATACTTTCCCCTCCTTTATCTCTCTTCGCCAAGATATGCAGTAATTACTTTTTCATTTTTCTGAATATCTTCAGGCGGACCTTCTGCAATTTTAATTCCATAATTTAATACTATCACTTTATCTGAAATATTCATAACCATTTTCATATCATGTTCAATAAAAAAAACTGTAATACCTTTTCCTTGTATTTTTTTTATTAAATCCATCACTTCTATTATCTCTTGAGAATTCATACCTGCAACAGGTTCATCAAGTAAAAGAAGTTGTGGCTTTATAGCTAATGCCCGTGCAATTTCAAGACGTCTTTGCTTTCCATACGGTAAATTCTGTGAAATTTCATTTGCAACATCTGCTAATCCAACAAATTCCAGTAAATCGTATACCTCTTCAGATATTTCTTTTTCTTTACTAAAATCAGTAAAAAAAGTAGAAAATAGCCCTGCTTTTGACCTGCATATTTTACCAACAAGTACATTTTCAAAACAAGTCATATTTGCAAATAATCGTATATTCTGAAATGTCCGGGCTATACCCAAACGTGCAATTTCCATTGGTTTCAATCTGTCTATATCTTTATTTTTTTCAGAACTCGCATTAAAATATACTTTACCGGATGTTGGTGGATACATACCTGTTATGCAGTTAAAAAAAGTTGTTTTTCCTGCACCATTGGGACCTATCAAACTTATTATTTTACCTTTTTCAATTGTTATATCAACATTATTTAATGCAATAACTCCTCCAAAATTTTTTGTAAGCGCTTTTGTTGTTAACATCATATTATTTCTTCTTTAAAATTAAACCTTCTGGTTTAAATATCATTATTAAAACTAAAAGCGCTCCAAATATTAACATTCTGTATGATTGAAATCCACGTAAAACTTCAGGAAGTAAACTCAAAATAATCGCTGAAATTATACACCCTTTTATATTACCCATTCCACCTAAAACAACCATACTTACAATTAATACTGACTCATAGAATGTAAAACTTTCAGGACTTATAAACCCTATCCAGTGTGCATAAAAGCAGCCTGCAATTCCTGCAATTCCACCACCAATTGCAAATGCCAAAAACTTCATATAAGTAGTGTCAATTCCACAAGATTGCGCAGCAATTTCATCTTCTTTAATTGCAAACCATGCTTTTCCTATTTTTGATTTTTTTAGCTTATATACAAAAAAAGCTATAGCCAAAACAAAAAATAACACCAGATAATAAAAATGTGTTGGAGATGAAAATTTGAAACTAAAAAATTCAGGGTGCGCAATTCCACGTATACCTTTCGGCCCATTAGTCACAACATCCAAATTATTAAAAAGTAAGCGGATAATTTCTCCAAAACCCAAAGTAACAATTGCAAGATAATCACCTTTAAGACGAATTGCAGGTGCACCGGCAAGCACACTAAAAAAAAGAGTGGCTAAAAAACTTATTGGTAATGTCAGCCAAAACGATAAATGCAAATTTGTACTTGCTAATGCTGCAAAATATGCACCAATACCATACAAAGCTGCATATCCAAGCATAAGAATACCACAAAATCCAAGTATTATATTTAACCCAAGACTCAAGATTATATAAACCCCTGCAAGTGTAGCAATATGTGTCCAATACGAATTAGTTAAAAGTGGAAAGATAAATACAGCAGCTAACACTACAATTATTTTAACTTTTTGACCATACTTCTTCATATTTTTTCAAAACAACGCCGATAAATCGGCAACTACGTTTTTCCGAATAAGCCGGATGGTTTAAATATTAATACTAAAATAAGAATCGTAAAAGCAAAAATATCTTTGTATTCTGCGCTTATAATACCTGTTCCAACACTTTCCAAAACCCCTAAAATTATTCCACCAAACATAGCACCAGGTATATTCCCAATGCCTCCAAGCACAGCAGCAGTAAATGCCTTAATTCCGGATAAATACCCCATATAAAAATTAACTTCCCGGTAATACATTCCTACCATAATTCCAGCTGCAGCACCCAATGCTGACCCAATAAAAAAAGTAGTAGAAATTATTTTGTCAACATTAATACCCATCAAACTTGCAGTACGTCTATCTTGAGCTGTCGCACGCATTGCTTTTCCCAATTTTGTATTCTTGATAAAAATATTAAGTAACAACATTAATAAAATTGAACCAATTATTATAAATATCTGAAGATATGTTATCCGGGCATCCCCTATATTAAAACCTCCACTTGGAAATAATTGAGGATATGATTTTTTTTCAGAACCAGCTATAATCATAACAGCATTCTGTAAAAAAATAGATATTCCAAGAGCTGTAATTAGTGGGACTAATCTGCCGGTATTTCGCAATGGTTTATATGCTACTTTCTCAATAATTACACCTAAACCCGCTATTGCAAGCATAGAAAATAAAAAAGTTAAACTAATCAACAAAAGTGGATTGTGCGATAAGAAAGTATTATTTAAAATATACATCATTGCAAGTCCCAAATATGCACCTACCATATAAATTTCACCATGGGCGAAATTTATAAATTCAAGTATTCCATAAACCATAGTATAACCAAGTGCAATTAATGCATAAATACTTCCAAGAGTTAAACCATTAATTAGCTGCTGTAGAAACATATTTATTCAGGACGCAATGTAGGAAATAATAAAACATCACGAATTGATTTGGAATTTGTAAATATCATTGCAATTCTATCTATACCAAGCCCAAGTCCTCCAGCAGGCGGCATACCATACTCTAATGCTTTAAGAAAATCTTCATCCATTTTCTGAGCTTCTTCATATCCATTTTCAAGCATTTTAGCCTGTTCAACAAATCGTTCACGTTGTTCAACAGGATTATTAAGTTCAGAAAACGAATTTCCAATTTCAAGACCACAAATGTATGGCTCAAATCTCTCAACAAGTTCTGGATTTCCACGCTTGCGTTTTGCAAGTGGAGCTGTCTCAAAAGGAAAATCCATAATAAAAGTAGGCTGGATTAATTTATGCTGAACACATTTTTCAAATATCAAATCTACTAATTCTCCTTTTGTGGATTCATTTTTTACACCTAAATTTAAATTTGTGGCAACTTGCCGTATCTCTTGAACACTCTTATTCTCAATATCCAAATCAAGATATTCTTTTATCACACCATATACCGTTAATTTTTTCCAAGGAGGAGTAAAATCAAGTTCATATTCCTGATATTTAATTTTGAAACTCCCACATAACACCTGGCATAAATTTGCAAATAATTCTTCAGTTAATTTCATCATATCTTCATAATCCGCATAACTCTGATACACCTCTAACATTGTAAATTCAGGATTATGCCGTATTGAGATACCTTCATTTCTGAAATTGCGATTTATCTCATAAACTTTTTCAAATCCTCCAATTATCAAACGTTTCAGATAAAGTTCAGGTGCAACTCTTAAATAGAGATCTATGTCTAATGCATTATGATGTGTAACAAACGGCCTTGCTGCAGCACCACCCGGAATTGGCTGCATCATTGGAGTTTCCACTTCCATAAATTCTTTTTCATTTAAAAATTTTCTTATTTCGGCAATAAGTTTACTTCTTGTTATAAATGTATTAGCCACTTCAGGATTAGCTATTAAATCCAAATATCTTTGTCTATAACGAATTTCTACATCCTTTAACCCATGCCATTTTTCAGGAAGTGGCATTAATGCTTTGCTTAAAAACGTCAATTCTAAAACTTTGACCGTTAATTCACCAGTCCGAGTTTTAAAAATAGTACCTTTTATTCCAACAAAATCACCAATATCAAATTTTTTAAACAAATCATAATTCTTTTCTCCTACTTCATCCTGTTTAATATAAATTTGGATTTTTGATGTCATATCTTTTATATTGGCAAAAGCACTTTTGCCGTGTTCTCTTGATGTAATTATTCTTCCAGCTATTGAAACAATGACTTCTGCAACTTTTTCTCCGATTGCTATATTCCCATATTTCTCAAGAATATCTTTTGCCTTATGTGTCACTTCATATTTATATGGAAAAGGCTCAACCCCCATATTTATAATTTCCTTTAAATTCAATAGTCTTTGGTCTAAAATATCACTCATACTATTTCATTCTCCCTATTTAAATTACAATACAATTTTCTATTATATTTATAAATTTTTCTATAACTTTATAATCGAAATCTATAAATTGTTTAATCATAGGCCATCGCAAGTCCAAATATTCATGTGCAAGTATATTTCTTAATTTAATTGAAGTAGTTATAGATTTTGCATCATCATCATTAATTAACCCTAATTCTTTTAGTTTAAAAAATATTTGTAAATAGGTTTCAGGCATCATTGTTTCTTCACCAGCTAAAATCAATTTTCCAATATCAATTATAGCATTAGCAATATTTTCTATAGTCCTTTCCAATTCTTTTCTTTTTTTGCGATTTTCAGCATATATTTTCCAATCTATATCTTTATATTCCTGCAAATCTTTTATTTCCTCCTCTACAAATGAAATTCTTTTAATTATACTTTCTTTTTGAGTATTATTTAATGGTGACATTTTGTTCTCTCTTTATTTGATTACGTAATTTCCATAGCCCAAAAATGAAATTTTGAGAATCTTCTGCCTCTGCTGATACATTTAGAATCAATTTTAAATATAATTTATAATCTTTGATTGCCAAAGGTATACCCCTTAATGAAGTCCAAGCAACAGTTGGTGATGCATAATTTAATCTCAAAATATCAACTGATTTATTAAGCAGTAGCTCCACATCTAACCATATTTTATTAATAATTTTCAAATCATCAGGATTTTTAAACCATATTGCAATATCAACATCTGAATCCTGCATGGCTCTATTTACCGAATAAGAGCCAAAAAGAAAAACAAGAGTTACATCATCATTAGCAGCAAAATATTCTTTTAATTTTTGTATCATTTGTGGTTATTGTAAATAAAATAACATATAAAATCAATGTTTTTTTACAAGAACATCATCTGGATTAATTTTATTCAAAAGTAAAGTTTCTGCTAAGGAGGATAGAAAGATTTTTAATGCATTTCACGACCACCATCAACATTAAGTGCCTGGCCAGTCATATATGAAGAATCGTCAGATGCTAAAAAAAGTGTAACTGCTGAAATATCTTCAAGTGTTGCTAATCGCTTAAGTGGAATTTTTTCTGTAAATTTCTCCAAAACCTGACTATTATTCATCTTAAGATTTTTTGCATAAGCAGTATTTACAGAATTCCACATATTTGTATTAGAAGTAATTCCCGGACAAATCGCATTAACAGTTATTTTATATGGAGCAAATTCGTAAGCTAATGCCTGTGTCAAACCTATAATTGCAGCTTTAGTAGCAGAATAATGTGACATTAATGCAGAACCTGTTTTTCCGGATTTCGAAGAAAAATTAATTATTCTGCCGTACTTTTGTTTTTTCATACAGGATATTACCTGCTGAATGAAGAAAAATGTGCCTTTTACATTTACATTAAACATACAATCCAATTCAGCTTCAGTAATTTCTTCAATATTTTTTTGTCCGACAATACCTGCTGTATTAATTAATATGTCAACTTTGCCGAATTTTTTTATTGCAAATCCCACTACATTCTTTACTTGTGTTAATTTAGTAACATCTGCAACTTCAATAATACAGTTATTTTTATTATGGACACTATGTTTAAGTTTATTTAGATTGCTAATATTTGAATCAGTACAAAATATTTTTGCTCCTTCCTTCATCAAATCTTTTGCAATTTTCATACCCATACTTCCGCCTGCACCTGTAATAATTGCACATTTATTTCTAAATCTGTTCATATCATCTCCTTATCATTTTCATAAATCTATCATTATACATTCATATTCATTAAGTTTTTCTAATGTGATGTGAAGCCAGTCTTTTTCTTTCTTAAAACTTACCTTTGAATTTTTCAGTAATTTCACTTCTTTAGGAATTTTGTTTCCTATTTTTATTCCTATTTCTACGTTATTTATTGGCACTACGTATCGGACAACTGAATACGGCTTTAATTGATTGGTAGTCTGATTTAACAACAATATTGCAATATTTTTTCCTTTTATGTGCGTAACTACTTCTACAGAACCAGATAGATTTGTTTTTAAAGGCACATCTTTTTCTGATACAAACAAAACAGAATTTACTAAAACTTCCATATTATCTTTGCAGCCAAACCTATGACAAATTGCATCTAATTCAGCAGTTATATACAAAATCTTTCCTTTACCCAATTTTTGTGTCAATATCATTGGATTAATTTCACTGCTTGGATAACCTCCCATCAGGCAATGGTCACTATGTCTGCGGCTATCATCAAAACCCAAAATATGTGCTATAGGAATAACATCTTTTTCTGTCTCCAACTGTATATACCCACCTCTAAATGAAAAAAGTTTTTTATTTAATTTTTCCCATATTTTCTCTTCAGAATATATTTTGTAATATGTATGTGGTAAAAATTTAGGGCCCCCACGCAATCCTACAGTTGAACTTTTTTCTAAATTATTAATAACTTCTAAACGGTTTTTTATACCTAAAAATTTCATTAATCTGTTTTCTTTATCTTCCCAGCCTGTTTTGTAAGTCATAACTAATCCCCCACCGTTTTTCACATATTTTTCAATACACTCTATTATTTTCGAGTTTAATCTTTTTGCATTAGGTAATATCAAAATAGAATAATTTTTAAGACATCCACTTTCTATATCTTCAGGAATAACTATATCTGTTGGAATATGATACTCACTAAGAGTAAAATAAAATCCCTTAAGAGCATCACTAAAATAATCTT
>JBBTED010000135.1:0-5911 GCA_038042445.1 Candidatus Firestoneibacteriota bacterium | reverse complement strand
CAAATATCCAAATCTCATATTTGCCGTAAAAGTAATTCCCATATATATCATAGTTTTTCCATCCTCCTTTATTGCTTTTTAAGAGCCTCTAATTATAGATTATAGAACTTATAATTTTTCTCCAGTAATTGCCACTATTATTGGGACAAGCTCACCTCCATAAGATATAATATCTATTGTTTCTATTGCTTTTTCAGGATTTGGATTTGTCCATTCATATATATATAATCCTCTATCTTTGCTGTTTTTCCATCCTACACGAACTTTATCATTTAAATCTTTTGGACTCCACCAGTCAGATATTTGTGCATTTTCTGGATGTTCCCTATCTGAATAAATATCCTGTTCTATTTTAGTTTTATCAGAATAATTTATTACATATTTATGTGAATTTTTTCTTCCCTCTCCTGTCCACGCGCTTGCATGAAGAAAAAACAGCCTCTTTGCCTGCATGTTTATCGGTATTCCTATAACTTTTTCAATACCTCCCTCTTTCATTGAAACAGATTTCATCACTATACAAGATGTATCTCTATTAAAATCAGGACGAATTATATCAAATGGCACGTTTAAAAATGTCTGTATTCCATACTCTACTTCTTCTAAACTATTTTGCCACCCCTGATCTGTCCAGCCTCCTTTTCCATCTCCTGCCACTTTATCTACAAATTCACGGTTTGTCCACCTACTTATATCTACAGTAAAACAATTATTAGGACTAACTTCAAATCCCCTGCTTTTCTGCTTCTCCATTTCTGCTTTTTTCTGCGACTCTAATTGTCTATCTGCTTTATCTTTTTCTTCCATTACCAACTTTTCATACTCTTGTACTATTAAATCCTGTGTGGTTTCGGTAAGTTTAGTTTTATTCCAAAGATTTTTGGAAAATACTAACAATACTCTATTTTGTGGTTGAAGTATTGTCCATATCCCTTCTTGCATCTCTTTACTACTCCATTGTTTTTTACCATCTGGACTTATATCCAATTTCCCTTCTAATGGTTCATATACATAGACACCATCTTTAATAAAATTATCCGGAATTACTACTTTGCCGGCTTTTGTATATAAATCCCAATTCCATAAATATACTGCTTTTGTTTCTCCTCTATCCATTACCACCATTTCTACATTCGGTACTAATTTGTTTTCTTTATCAACTATCTGAACAGGTATATTTATCTTTTCTTTTTCTAATATGCTAATTAGTATTGCCATTAAATGATAGTCTCTAAATAATCCTCCTATATAATAAATCTTACCTTTCCCATATTTTCCCACTGTAATAACAGGGTTCTCATCTGCACTACCTATAATTTCTGCAGATTTTATATCTATATTCCTATTTAATACTCCACGTATTTTCCCTTTTATCAAATCCGTTTGTGGTATCTGCAATGTTATTTCTTTTATTTCTAATTGTTTTTTGGATACATTTACTCCTGCCCATATACCACTCACTTCGTTCGGGTATAGAGCATGCCCATATTCATCATAAGATAAAGTATCAAGTCCTAATATTAAAATCCCGCCATCCTGAACAAATTTTTCAAGGTTCTCCCGCACTTTCGGCTCTACATAATTTACACCGCCTGTTATAATTACTTTATATTTCTTTTGGACATTCTCGTCTCTTATTTGTTCTTCAAGTATTGTATCATAAGGATAATGACTATATTCTAATGCTGAATAATAATTTATCATTTCTTCTGCCATTGTTGGCTCTTTTGAAACATGAAAAAATCTTTTGGATGAGTATGAATACAAATATGCTATTTCAGGTTGGACTCCTTTTGGCCTTGGCACTACTATATCATCTACTAATAACATCTCATTTTTAAAATCAAGAACTCCCTTCAATGATGAAGTCGGATATGCATAAGGATTTAATATCTCGTATGGGAAACGTTTAGCCAAAGCTATACCTTCTTCTGGCGTCTTTTGTTTCCAAGCATGTCTAGACCATATAAAAAGATAACCTGCATTTACTCCACGCATCATAACGTTCCAAAATGCATTTTTTATACCTTCTCGTGTTGGTGTCGTCCATGCCATTTCTCCATCTACTATTGGCTTATCAGGAGCAATGCTTCGCAAAATACTCATTGTTAAACTACCAGTTATTGCTTCTGGATTTTGCATAGGCAAATCAATAAGTTCTTTTGTTGGGACTTTCAAACCTTTTCCATATCCCTTTCCACCAGAAGATGTAGGTGTTTGTATTGTTGTAAAAATTTTATTCAATTTATAATAATTAACTGATGAACTATATGGATCTATTACTGAAAAACCAAGTGGCTGGCATGTAATTTGAACATCTTTTCTTTTATCTATTGATTTTATAGTTTCTATTCCTTCTTTGTTTATTTGAACAAATCTATCCTCAAGAAATTTAGTGTAATCTATATGTAACTCAATATTCTCAAATTTGTTCTTAAATTGACTGATTTCTTCATAAGATGAATATTTTGAATTCCAGATTTTGTTTATTTCTTCTATATTTTTATATTTCGTTTCTAACCAAGCAGCAAATTTCTTGCGATTTTCATTGCATTCACAAAAATATGATGGCTCATTAAATAATTCATAGAAAAGTGGATTCCCACCATTTTCTACAACCTTTTTTGCCCCGTATTCCCAATATTCTTTATACAATTTCATTCCATCTTCATTATCAGGGTCAAAACACAACCAATGCTGTTTTAAAGTAGGATCTGATTTGGCTCTTTCAGGTATACAATTAGTCTGCGATAATTGACCACCTCCCCATGGAAACATTGTAAAATCCACATAAAGTGGTAATTTTAGCTCCCTAATAAGTTTATCCTGCACTGGTTCATTCTCGGCTATATCTTTTTTACCTCCAAAAAAGAATGGAGTTTTAGGTGTATATTTCTGCATCCATCCATTTACCACAAAAAATCCCAATGTATCAATACCTAATCTTTGTGCCTCGTTATATCCCATAATTTCTTCATATATCCATTTATATTTTTCTGCATATCCAGACGAACTAGAACCTCCAGCCATAGTAGGACCTCCATTAGACCAAGCAATTCCTTCCGGATATTGAACTCCTGTAATAAATCTTGGCTTACCGGAAACAATATAATTAGGTCCATCTATTTTAATTTCAGCAGACATCAAAGTAGTTTTATCTAAATCTTTAAATTCTGGAAAATATACATCTTCTCCAAAAGCTTCAGAACATATTCCTGCAAAAATCAAAAATCCAATTACTATTAGTCTTTTTACCATCTTTACCCCTCCCTCATCAGAAATCTAAATTTTAGCCATATTTTTTCTTTAACTTCTTTATTTTGGAGACCCAAAAGACATAATAATCCGCAGATGTCTTTCATAAGCAGTTTTATTATCATATTTTCCAACAAACCCAAATCTAACAAGTGACGGTGTCGAAGGAATGTCCAAAAAATCTTTTAAGTGCCACGAATCACCTTCTTCTCCTTCAAATTGAAATAATATCTCAGTAAGAGGAGAATTGACTTTTAGATACTTTATTTTATCCACAAAAATTCTATTCTCAAGTGAAAGTGATGATAATCTTCCACTTTTTTTCACGCCTTCAACTGTTTCTACCTCATAAGTGCTATCTTCCAAAATGTCATTAGACAAATAAATTGGCTCTAAAATAGTGCGAACATCTAATACCCCATATTCTATTCTTATAACCTGATCAATTATAATATCTTTGTCAGTCATAGTAACAATTTTGGTCCATAAAATATCAGTTTTTATTTTATTAGTCATCACAGCTTTTATTGTAGTCCCATCATTTGTGATTAAAACATCTGTCTTTCCTGGTGTTAAAAACTGCTGTTTCCAATCCTCTGAAAACACATCAGACCATTTATCAGCAATTATATTTACACTTTTGTATTCTATTGTAATTACACCTATACCATCTATACTGACTTTTCTAAACGCATCCTGAAGAACTGCATCTCCAAAAGCTTCAGAATATATTCCTGCAAAAACCAAAAAACCTATTACTATCAATTTCTTTACCATTTTATCTTCCTCCTTATATCCTTGTAGTCGTAAGCTTTAGCTTACGCACTTTTTCCGCAGGCTAAAGAGCCTGTGCCAAAACTCCATTTTGTCATTCTGAACACATTCACTTCCTTCAGTGTAAATTCCGTGAAGAATCTCGTTTTTAAACACTTTAGATACTTGTCCTACAACTTGCCTCTTAACTTCCAACTGTAGTTAAAATAGACTTTGCCGAGAACAAGATGGGAAATCACACGTTTCATATAACATCAGCAGGCCCCCAAGGAGCCAATCCAACTGTTATGTATTGATTAAATATTATTTCGTCATTCTCTTGCATTGCAAATTTCCACATCTTTCTTACTAAATTATGTTTTGCCTCTTCATAATTTTTATTCTGGGAAAGATTTACTAATTCATGCGGATCATTTTTTAAATCATATAATTCATCAAAGTCAAATCCATTAAATACATATTTAAAATCTTTTGTTGCAACAATACGTTGGGTATAATAAAGTTCAACACCATTAAATTGACTATAAAACGCATCAGGACAATTTTTTGGAACTTCACCTTTTAAAAATGGAACTATACTTCTTCCTGTAAGATTGTCTGGAACTGATACATCTGCTAATTCCAAAAAAGTTGGTGTAAAATCTGCTAAACTAACAAATTCATTAACTTCACAACCAGGGTTATTTATTCCTTTTGGATATCGTATAATACATGGAATGTTATACGCTTCCCGAAATGATGGCACACCTTTTGTAAATAATCCATGAGCTCCACAATAATCTCCATGGTCAGATAAAAATACAATAACAGTATTATCCATTTGCCCGGTTTCTTCTAATTTTTTCAAAATCTCTCCAAATAATGCATCTTCCATACTACAATATGCCCAATAATGAGCAATAGCTTCACGCACTTCATCTTCTGTTAATTGCCCAAATCTCTCCTGACGTAAACGTTGATAAATACGTGGTTTATCTTCTAAATTATCAATAAAGTTATGTGGCAATTTTACCTGTTTTGAATCATATAGTTTTACAAATTGTTCTGGCACAACATACGGATCATGCGGACCATTAACTCCGACATATAAACACCATGGTTTAGTATCTCTTGCTAACTCCGGAATAATTTGTATTGCACTATCAACGACTTTATAATCGTACTTTTCAATACAATCATCAGTTGGCAATGTTTTATATAACTGATAATCTCCCCATCCTGGCCGTAATATTTGTCCTCTCTGGCGAGAGTCATCTGAATCTTTAGTATTTGCATCATTACGCCAATCAATAATAGAGTTTCCACAAAAATCAGTTTTTTTACAAGTTACCATAAGTTCCTCCCAACCTCTGTCCACGGGATTTTCTTCTGCACTAACATGCCATTTTCCAGTAAATATAAGCCTATAACCTGCTAATTTCAATAATTCTGAAAAAGTGATAACTCCAGAATTTAATTTTGAATGTATAGCAGTTGGAGTTAATACATTATTATAAATACCATGTTTGCTTGGATATACTCCTGTAAAAAATGTTGCACGTGATGGACAACAATGAGCTGTAGGACAATACGCATTTTTGAATAAAATACCTTCTTTTGCTAATTTTTTTGCATTCGGCATATAACAGGAATTTCCATTAACAACATCAGCATTCATATGATCACTCATAAAAATAAGAAAATTCGGACGCTTAGACATAGATTCTCCGTAACAGATTAGAGGTTGTCAGACAGCCTCTAACCTATTACGATTCTCCTTTAAATTAGCTTGAATTGTAATTTTATTTTTATTTGTTTTGATAATTCATTTGCTTTTAAAGCATTATCATACGCATCAATATTAACTCTAGCAAGTGGATATTTTATACCGTCGTTTTTCCCA
>JBBTED010000134.1:0-18861 GCA_038042445.1 Candidatus Firestoneibacteriota bacterium | reverse complement strand
AAATGTAAAACTGTTGTGCTTGCCTCAAGAAAAATAGTATCATTCTCATTTATAAACTCAACTGCTTTTAATGCAATAGCTTTCTTGTATTCTATAAATTCTTCTTTGTGAATTAAATGAACAGGTTCATAAGTAACTGGATATGAAGAAGATACAGCTCCTCCAAATGTTCTTTTAAGCAAATTTTTTTTATGAAGGATTTTCAAATCTTTTCGTATAGTAGAACCATCTACATAGAGTTCTTCTGCCAATTCCTTTACTGTGCGACTTTTTTTTGTATTTACAATATCAAGAATTCCAAATCTTCTCTCCTCATTCATTAGAGGCCTTTTTCCTAATTCGGCACGTATTATCTTATTTTTACTCATCTTAATATAATTATAGCACACTTTAATGCATTTGTCAAGTTATTTTTAAGTTTTTTTGTAATAATTTGAAATCTGCTACTCTGATCGTAATGCGTCTATTGGATTTAGATTTGCAGCTTTGTATGCTGGATAAGTTCCAAATACTATTCCTATAATTCCAGAAATTAAAAAGGATAAAATAATACTATATGGTTGAATAATTACAGGCCATTTGGCATAAAATACAACAAGATATGCTATTCCTACACCTAAAAATATTCCTATAATTCCACCCACATTTGTAAGTAAAATAGCTTCTGTTAAAAATTGTATTAAAACATCTGTTTTTTTTGCACCTAATGCCCTTCTTGTTCCAATTTCTTTTGTTCTTTCATATATATTCGCCAACATAATGTTCATTATTCCTATTCCACCTACAAGCAATGAAATACCGGCAATAGTAGCCATAACAATACTAAAAGTTCTTTGTGTTGCTTCTTTTTGTCTTAATAAATCTAATGGAATAACTATTTCATAATCAGTTTTTTTGTGTATTTTTTGCATATAACTTTTCAACCTATCAGCAGCCGCTTCTATATAGTCCGAAGACTGCATAGTTATATATAATTGATCTATCTCAATTGTTGAACTTTCAGAAACCCCAGATTCCTGCTTTGTATATCTGTCTCCAAAATTAACTATAGCAGTGGAATATGGTATATAAATATAATTGTTGCTGTCATTACCCGTTGCTGATTTTGTGTCTGCTGTATTTTCAAAAATGCCTATTACTTTAAACCAAATTTTTGAAATTTTGATATACTCACCCAAACACACACGATATGAAAAAAGCTGTTGTTTTGCTTTTGTTCCTAACACACATACTCGTTTATTCTGAGTAGTATCAATATTATTAAAAAATCTTCCTTTTTCAATTTTAGATTTAGTGGCTTCCAAATAATCCATTGTTGTAGCAATAACTTTTATATCTTTTTTTTGAAAATTGGAGTAAATTTGCTGATTTAACTCTTTAATTGGAACTACCATTTTAACTTTTGAAAAAACTTCTTTTATACTATTCATATCCTTTCTTTTTATTCCATAAACAATATTTTCTACATCTCTATTTGTTGTTTTTTTAATTCCAAGTGGCTTGATACTTTTCAAAATTATATTTTCAATCCCTAATGTTTTTATTTGTTCCAAAGTCTTCTTTTCAGCTCCTGCAGCAATAGATAACATTGAAATAAGTGCTGCCACTCCAAATATTATACCAAGCATTGTCAACAAAGAACGCAATTTGTGCAACGATAGATTTTCAAGTGCTAATTTTACTGTAAATGTCAAATCCATTGTTTTTCTTCGCAGGCTAAAGCCTGCGGCTACCATTATGAAATAATCTGATAATTTTAGTCTTTTTTTATTGGGTTAAAGAGATAAACAGTCTCGCCTTTTTTTAAACCATCTATAATTACAATAAAACTGTCATTACTTTTTCCTGCTTTTATAATTCTTTTTTCAGGTCCAGCTGAAGTTTTTACATAGCAATATTTTTCATCTTCAGATTCATAAACTGCTTCTATTGGTATATATAAAACATCTTTTAATTTTTCTATAAGAATTTCAACTTTTGCAGACATACCGGGTTTCATTTCTTCATTACAGTCTCCAAGTGTAAATATAATATCATAAACCTTTGGAGAAGATGGATCCCATGCAGCTGACGACCTTGCCAAATTACTTATAGTTTTTATAGTTCCATGTAATATCAAATCAGGAATAGCTTCAATTTTAATTGTACCATCCATTTTTTCTTTTAATTTACTTCTGGATTCTTCTCCAATTTCCACAGATACTTCATAAGCAGATAAATCCGGTATAGTAATTATTACCTCTCCTGGTCTTACTATCTTACCTTCCTTCATTTCATCTGTTGAAGCTCTCCAATATGGCAAATCTACATCCTTATAAATAACTAAGCCATCCACAAGCGCTTTTAGTATAAGCTGTTCCAGATATTCTTTTGATTTTTTGGATTTTGTCTCCTTATCTTTTATTGTTCTTTCCTTTTGTCGTATTCTTTCTTGTATTTGTATAATAGATGACCCTGACGTAACTTTTGTTCTTTCCAAATCCATTTTTGCTTTTTCATAAGCAGTCATTTTATTTCCAAGTTGCTCAGGAGACGTGTAACGTTTAAAAATTTTATATTCCAATTCCGTGGATTCTAATAATGTTTTAGCATTTTCCACTATTTTTTTTGCATCTTCAACTTTCTTTTTTGTATCTGCCTCCTGCGAGCTTTCAACAAATAACTGGCTTTCTGCCTGTTGCTGCAGATTTTTTAAATTCTTTTGTGCTTCTTCATATTTGATTTTTGCAGCATTTGTTTTTACTTCAAATTCATTAATTTGTGTTGGTAACTCCAGAGTGTTATATTTTTTTAATTCATTTCCTGAATTTTCCAGATTAATTTTTGCAGTGTTTAAATTTAAAATGTTTTGCGATTCCTGAATTTTAAAATTTTCTTTTTCAATAGACAATAATGCCTTCTCTGATTCAAGTTCAGCAGTCAAATTATCTATATCCTGTTGAATCGGCTCCCTATCAAGTTTCGCAATCACTTCATCTTTTTTTACTTTAGAGCCTTCAGATACTATCCATTCAAGTTTTAAATCACGTGATATACCCGGAATAATTGGAGCTTTAATTTTATAGGATTGAGAGGCTTTAAGCTGACCTGTCTGAACTATTAATACAGGAAGGTCACCTTTTTCTGCATTGAAAAATTTGTTGTTTTCATCAACTTTTGTATTTTGTGTTTTGGATTTAGAGATAAAAACTACTGCTATTATGATTATAGAAGTTAATATAGCCAGTGCGATAATTTTATTCTTTAATTTTTTTCTCAATGTCTTCTATTTCTTTATCAATTTCTTTTTGCTTTTCATCAGGCCTGAAAATTTGAACTCCATCAACTATTCCCTCTTTTAAAATTTTGATTTTCAAGAAAAACATAAGCTGAGTATTTACAGTCTGTTCCCGTACACTTCTAAATAAAAGACCAATTAACGGTATATCGCCCAATATTGGAATCTGCTTTACTACATCTCGTGATTCTTTTCTCATTAAACCGCCAATTGTTATCATTTCTCCATCTTTTACAGTAAGTACTGTATTTGTATTTCTAAGCGCTACTATAGGATTGGAAACTCCACTTGAACCAGAATTAGTATAACCTGTAACTGTAGAAACTTCCGGATTTATCTCTAATTTAACACTATCCTCAGTTATATTAATAGGAACAACTCTCAATTTCACTCCTACTTTTTTAAACTGAGTAGTTGTGCTTACTGAACCTGACACCACAGTTGCAGACTGCACAGGCACTTCTTCACCTGTAATAATACTCGCTTCTGTTCCTTTATCCACAACAAGATTCGGAGCTGACAAAATCTTGGCTTTACCATTTGTAACTAACACCCGCAAATAATTATCTAACATATTCGCATTATTAGTATAAGTTCTTAATGAAAAAATTCCGCCTGCATTAGTATTTGGATTAGCACCAGGAGTCGGCAAATTCAGTTTTGTTTTATCCTGTAATACACTTGTATCTGACCCTGATGTAAAAGAATGTGCTATTTCATATTCAAAATCAGAATCTGTAGTAAGTTCCACGATTTTTGCTTCTACTAACACTTGTGGAATATATATATCTAAATTTTTAATATATTCTTTTATTGCAGGAATATTTTCCCGGACATCGGAAACTACCAACATATTTAACTCTTCAGAATAAACAACTCTTCCAACAGGAGAAACCAATTCTTCTAATACTTTTTTTAACCCATCAGCCTTTACATATTTACAGGAGTAAAAATAAGTATCCCTATCCGTATTTTTCACAACAATTCCTTCTTTATCTGCAGTGAACCCAGCAGAAGAAAAGATGGCAATCAAAAAAGTACTAATTAATAGATTTTTCATTATGGTAATTTTTTATTCAAGTACTTTGTTATTTCTATGACAAAACTTTTTATAATATTTTTTTGTTCAAGTTTTGCATATAGCTCTTCTTTATCAACCACCCAATATAAATGCACGAGTTTATTTCTGAATTTAGCAAAAGATTCCATTTCCGCACCTGTATCTTTTGATAAAATATCTGCTTCTCTCAAAATAGCAAACACTTCTTTATAACTATCTGCTCTCTTAAGCATTAAGCCTGAAATAATATGATTGCCTATATTAATACATTCCTCTATAGATATTTGTAATAATCTTTCAATTGCAGGTATTAATATAAACTCTTTTTCTTTAGCTAATAAACTTTTTTTCACATTTTCTAATTGTATTAATAATTCTTCTAATCGATTTAATTGAAGAAATAGTTTTTCTTTATCTACACCCAAAGGTACCATTTTCTATTCTCCTTAGTAAAGCATCAAAGTACTCCATACGTAAATATTTTGTATCTTGATAAAATGTTTCAGACCTGGTTTCAAAATTTATCCTGCTTTCCAAATTTATTGCATAAAGACATTTGCCATCTCTTAATATTCTATGTATCAAAGGAAGAGGTGCATTTTTTAAATCTACAAGGTCTATAGCTTCCTCTTCAAAGATATCTTGAAGTTCTCCTAAAAATTGACCCCATTTCTCTAATTTAATATCATCGCTTGCAAAAAACGCAATATCCAAGTCACTTAATTTAGAGATATTCTTTGTTGCATAAGAACCAAATAGGTATAAAAGCTGGATTTTAAATCTTTGACACACATTTTCAACCAATGGCTCTAACAAATCAATATCTAATATTTTGCCATTTCTTGATTTAAGCACTTCTAAAAATTTCATATTTTTTACCTGTATACTTTTATCATAAAAACTAATCAATTTACAACTTACTTTTTTGTATTTTTTTATAAATTTTTTATAAATCTTGTAATTGCTTCAGCTATCAACCTTTTTCGCTCTTCTAAAAAATCGATATAATTCTCGGTTTTCCATAATTCTGGCTTTTCTGGGATAAAATGTGCTTTTCGTATTTCACGTGTTGTTTCATTTATTAGATATTGCGATGGAGCTACATCACCAATAGCAATATTTTTTGCTTTTGACAAGAAAGTAATATTCGCTATATCATTTACAGCTTCTCTATACTCTGATTGTGAACATTCCTTCTCTTCTGTGTACCTTTTAAGAGCATTCTTATCATTCAGCATAAGGTTAGATGGAAATATATGATGCAATTGTGTATTTCTCGGTTCAATCTCTTCTAATGAGAGTCTGTTTCTACTACCCCAATCAGTAGCTTTGTTTCTCTTCATTAACACATACATAAATAACACTAGTACATTCTTTGATGGTATTCCAGATATATCTTCACCTTTTATTTTTAAACCTCGATAATATTGACGTGATTCATAGTTGACATTGTTAACTAGTTCAATAAGACCAAAACGTGGTTTAGAAGCTTCAGTAAGGGTTTTGAAATCCTTTCGCAATGTTGATTCTGCCGCACCACCATAATGTTCAGATAGCTGAGACAAAGGAAAAAATTTCTTTATATTTCCTATCGCTACACTTCTTTTCTTTGTTGAAATATAATAGACTAATGGAACTAAAGTATTTTTCGATGTAAAATATTTTGATTTGTCTAAGTAAAGTTCTTTTTTTAGTATTTTTATTAGTCTGTTTGTTGATTTTTTAACTTTTTCCCATGTTGCATTTAATCTGTTTTTACTAATATGATCCTTTGATATTTTTTCAGATAATTTTTTAATTTGAGGAACATTACACTCAATTGCAGTAATCGTTCTCATTAAAAAATTCAAGTCTAAATCATAATAATTTATTCTTAGTTCTTTACGGTACTCACGAAATTTTCGTGTTATTCCTGGCCAATGAGGTACTATTTTTGCCAAGTGTATTTCTGCCCCAGTTAATGGAGTGCCCTGAGAATTGACTCTCGTAAATATTTCAGAAACATCAGCATAATTTCGGTCATGTATAATTTGAACAGGAAATTGATAATCAAAAATATTTTGTACATGCTTTTTTATACGACATTTCATAGCATCATCTAATTTTTTATATTCCCCAGTATCCTCTAATGTTCCATCAAATAAACTATTATATAATACCCAATGGATATCATGACTGGCAGAACTTCTTGCTTCAATTTCTTTTGGAAATCTCTTAAGATTGATGTAAATATAAGGCATTTCTTCCTCTAGTTCATTTAGAAGATTCTTTAATAGTTCTCTCTTCAATAATACAACTGATAATGCTGTTAATCTTTGTTGCCCATCAAGAATAAAATATTTTGGTAGAGGTGCATTTTTTTCTAGTCTTTCAGGACGTATTATTGACCTCAAAAAGTTTTTATCTTTTTCTCGTGGTTCCCATAAAATCAAAGAACCACATGGAAAACCCCTACTTATAGAATCAATAAGATCTTTTATTTGATCTGATTTCCAAACAACATCCCGTTGTATTTCCGGTACGTCTATTAGTCCGTCCTTAAATTCATTCATAAGCTGACTTATTGATTTATTTGTAGCAGTTATATATTCCATTTAAAACCTCCATTTCAACGAGTTTTATAGTATTATCTAATTTGCATAGTAATATTATTTATTTGATAGTTTTTTTTATTTTTGCTAAATATTTTAAGTCTTCTTTGTCTTTTGGACGATTTGCACTTTTTTTCATTTTTATCAAATCATCCAATGAAGCAAAAAATACTTCGGTTTTCCCAATTTTCGCTTTAACTTTATGTTCCCACGCTTCTTCAAATGTTACACCTTTAACAAAAGGATGAACATCTGTTTCTACAGTATACTGTCTTATTAATAGCTTTTTAGAAATTAAATCTTCAACAGTAACATCTGTCACATCATACCCAAACTCCTTCAATGCTTTTAATACACTTGAAGCATTTTGTTTCTCAGGTTTTATAAATATATCAGTATCAAGAGTAGCTCTCGCGTATCCATAAACAGGAAAAGCTGTTGCACCTATAATCACAAACTTAACCTTATTTTCTTTTAATAATTTCAAAAGCTTTTCTATGCCCATTTCGTAAAAGTACTTTTTTCATTTCATCAGATTTCTGAAAAAGCATTCTGAATCGCTGTTCTACAGTTAAAGATGCCAAATAATTCATTTCAAATTCTATTTCCTTTTTTTCATCATGCTTAGCTAACTTTAATAAGCTTTTCATTGTTAATAAAGTAATTTTACTAAAAAAATAAGGTTATCACAAGCTAATTAAGTAAAAAAAATGTAATGGGGCGCAGTCTTTGGTTCTTAATAATTATTTTTAGATGTAGTCGCAAGCTTTAGCTTGCGGAAATTATTGCTTTAATTACATTTTTCGCAGGCTAAAGCCTGCGACTACCAAATCATACACCCGTAATTGACCCAATTACATAAAAATGTTGCTTTAAAACAATTAATTTGTTATATATATGTTGTTAATCATTATAAAAAAGGTGAAAAATATGAAAAAAGTATTTGCAGTAGTTTTTTTAGTAAGTTTTGCAATAAATGTATATGCATTTAATATTAATGATCCAGCCCCTTCTTTTAAATTAGACAAATTAGATAGTGGCGCAGAAAGTCTTAATGCTTTACTTGGCGATGAATCAAGTAGAAACATAGTAATACTTTCATTTTTTGATACCCAATGTAAACCCTGCCTTAATGAAATACCACTACTTCAGGAAATATATTTGAAGTATGAAGGTAAAGGCGTAAAAGTGCGTTTGGTAAGTATAGATCCCAAAGGCAAAGAAGAAGTTGCTCCTTATATTCAGGAACACAAATTCAAAATACCGGTTTTATTGGACCCTTATGGAATACGTTTGGCAAAATGGTTTAAGGTTGTAGAAAATAACAGAGCAACTGTTCCACAACTTTTTGTAATAGGAAAGAATGGAACAATAAAAAAACATTTCGATGGCTATGACCCTAAATTAGTAGAAGAATTAGAAAGCTTAATCACAGAATTAAAAAAAGAAGCAGTGGTCCAAACTCCCAAAATTGAAAAAGCAAAAAATGAAATTACACTTTTATATACTAATAGCACAAATGGCCATCTTGAATCCTGTGAATGTCCGGAAAATCCATTTGGTGGTTTATTAAGACGTGCCACATTTTTAAAAGAATTCAGAAAAGAAAATACATCATACATACTTGTAGATTCTGGTGATTTTTTTTCTGCAAGAGAAGACGAACTTAAAGCAAAATATGTATCGAAAGCATTTAATTTACTTAAATACGACGTAATGGTTCCAGGTGACCAGGAATTAATTTTAGGAACAGACTTTATTGTGAAAGAAGCCCAAACCAACAATCTCCCACTCGTAGCCGCTAATTTTGAAGTCTGCACACTAACTAATTGCAGACCACTGGGAAAATCCTATATAATTAAAGAAATTGGGAAATACAAAGTTGCTGTTATTGGTATAGTTTCACCAAAAGCTTTTACTTTCTTTCCAAAAGCAATAAAAGAAAATTTAAAATTCTCAGACCCAAAAGAAAGAATTTCTGAAATTTTGCAGGAAATCAAAGGCAAGGTTAATTTAACAATTTTAGTAACACATGCAGGATATGATGAAGACAGAAAATTAGCTGAAAATATTGATGGAATTGATGTAATAGTTGGTGGCCACTCTCAAACCCTATTAAAACAACCTGAGAAAATAAAAAATGTGCTTTTAGTACAAGCAGGACAAAATGGACAATACATTGGAAAACTTATATTTACTTTAGATAATTTGGGAAAAGTTATTTCAACATCAAATGAATTAGTAGCATTGGTAAAAAATATTCCTGATGATGCTGAAATAAAAACTTTAATAACTGAATACAAAAAAGCAGTTGAAGAAGAAAATAAAAAACTGCTACTAAAATGAGTGAAGGCTTAGAAGGTCCAATATTACTACATTTGCCAGGTGTCCCTGAAATAATAACAATGTCATGGGTTGTAATGGCAGCTATTATTATTTTATGCGCAATTGCAACTATGAAAGTCAAAATAATACCAGGCAAACTACAAAACATATTAGAATGGGGATTCGAAAAAATAAGCGCTTTAAGTGAAGGTACTATAGGTAAAGAAGGAATAAAATACACGCCTTTATTTTTAACTATATTTCTTTTTATATTTTTCTCCAATCTGTTAGGTTTACTACCCGGATTTAAATCTCCAACTTCCAGCATTAATACAACTGTCGCATTAGCACTCGTTGTATTTTTTTCCACGCACTACTTAGGCATTAAGAAAAAAGGGCTTTGGGGTTATATTAAACATTTTATGGGACCTCCATACTGGCTTGCACCATTGTTTTTCCCACTCCATATAATAAGTGAACTCGCAAGACCTTTATCATTATCAATACGTTTATTCGGGAATATAATGGCTAAAGAAATATTGCTTGGAATGCTTGGCTTTCTTTTTATTGTATTCTTAGATGTACCCGGAGTTATTGGCAAAATTATGCTCCTCGTTCCTCTAATATTAAGGCCTGCAATAATTCTTCTTGGAACTCTTGTAAGTTTTATACAAGCATTAGTATTTACAAGTTTATCTATAATATATATTGCCGGAGCTACAGCAACAGAAGAACACAATTAAATAAATCTGATTATTTATTGACATAGATAATTTCAAAATATATAATACAAAAACTACCCTCCCCCTGATAAGGGAGATTAAGAGGGAGTTGTTTTCAAAGGAGGAAATAATGAGTATATTTGTAATATCAGTAATAGTAGCAGGTGGTGCAATAGCAATAGGAACTATAGCTACAGCTCTTGCACAAGGCATAGCATTATCAAAAGCAATGGAAGGAATATCAAGACAACCAGAAGCAACAGGTCCAATTACTACAACTTTAATTATAGGACTGGCATTTATAGAATCATTAACCATTTATGTATTGGTTATATCTATAATCATTTTATTCGCTAATCCATTAGCCAAACCTTTTCTTGAAACAGAAAAGATGAAATCTGAAGTTGAAGTTATACAACTGGAGATTCAAAAAATACAGTTAGAAAAAGATTTGTCAAAATTAAAATCTTCTTCTGAAAAAGCCGTTACCAAATAACAATTTTTGTCCACTGTCATTCCCACTTTCGTGGGAATGACATAATAAAAACTATGGTTGATATAGATTTAAAAATTTTATTGGTGCAGCTTGCGACTTTCCTACTTGGATTAGTACTCCTATGGAAAATATTCTATAAGAGATTAACCAAGATTATGGAAACAAGAAGCGAAAAAATAAAATCAGATATAGAAAATGCAGAAAAATTTAAAACTGAAATGAATGAATTAAAACAAAAATACGAAAAAGAACTTGGCTCTATTGAAGTAAAATTACAGGAATTAACCAGACAAGCGATAAAAGAAGGCCAAATAATAAAAGAAGAAATAATTTCAACTGCACGTGAAGAAGCCAAGCAAACCATACTGCAAACAAAAGAAAAGCTTGGGATGGAAAAAGAAAAAACATTAAAAGAAATAAAAGATGAAATAATTAATATTTCTATGTCTGCCGCAGAAAAAATATTAAAACAAAACCTCAATAAAGAAACAAATAAAAAACTTGTAGAAGATTTTATCACTCAGATTGAGACTGAAAGGAATACTGGAAGTAAGACTGAAAAAAATACTGGGGCTGAAAAGAAATGAGAAGACTTGCAATTGCTCAAAAATATGCACTTGCTCTGTTTGAAGAAGCTGAAAAACTTAAATCGCTTGACAAAATAAATAATTCGTTAAAAAAAATATCCGAAGCAATTTTGGGTAAAAATGAACAGATAAAAATATTTGATAACCCCATAATACAAAAAGCAGATAAGATTTCTCTTATAAAATCAAACTTTAACTCCTATGGTGAAACAATTATAAATTTTTTACTCATACTTTTAGAAAAAAAACGATTGCATATACTATTTGAAATTTTATACGAGTACGAAGATCTTATTAAAAAACATAACAATACTGTAGATGCAACTGTTAATTCAACATTTCCTATAGAAGAGAATCTGATAAAAAAACTAAAAATCCAATTAGAAATTTTTACAGGCAAGAATATAATTTTACAAACAGAAATAGACAATTCACTAATAGGCGGTATAACTGTTAGAATAAAAGATACACTTATTGATGGTAGTATAAAAAACAAACTTGCACAATTGAAAAACATATTACTTAATAATTAGATGTAGCCGCAGGCTTTAGCCTGCGATTAAAGAATACAAGTTTACAAGAACGCAGGCTAAAGCCTGCGGCTACCATAATAGAAAAGAGGTAAAAAAATGTCACATAAAGAATTTCAGGCAAAACCCGATGAAATAACTTCTATTTTGAAAGAACGGATAGAAAAATACGAGTCTAAAGTCCGCTCTGAAAATGTAGGAGTAGTAATACAAGTTGGAGACGGAATTGCGCAACTCTATGGAATGCCAAATGCTATGGCAGGTGAATTAATAGAATTTCCAGGAGAAGTATATGGTATGGTTTTAAATTTAGAACGTGACGTCATAGGATGTATTTTACTTGGTAACGATAAAGCAATAAAAGAAGGAGATTTGGCAAAAAGCACAGGCAAAATAATGGAAGTTCCTGTAGGCAAGCAACTCATAGGTAGAGTTGTTAATGCTATTGGAAAACCTATTGATGGCAAAGGACCTATTCTTACAACTAAGAAAAGACCCATTGAAGCACGTGCGCCAATGGTAATAGAACGTCAACCTGTAAAAGAACCTTTACAAACAGGTATAAAAGCTATTGACTCAATGATTCCCATAGGCAGAGGTCAACGTGAATTAATAATAGGTGATAGACAAACAGGAAAAACTGCAATCGCTATTGATGCTATAATAAACCAAAAAAATACAGGAGTTATATGTATATATGTAGCAATAGGACAAAAAAGATCTACTGTAGCACAAGTAGTTAAAGCTTTAGAAGATAACAATGCAATGGACCACACTATAGTTGTATCTGCAACTGCATCAGAACCTGCCCCACTTCAATATATAGCACCATATACAGGATGTGCAATGGGTGAAGAATTCAGAGATGCAGGAATGCACGCTCTAATAATATACGATGATTTATCAAAACATGCAGTAGCATATAGACAATTATCTTTGCTTTTACGCAGACCACCAGGCCGTGAAGCTTATCCTGGTGATGTTTTCTATTTGCATTCACGTCTTCTTGAAAGAGCTGCAAAATTATCTGAAACACGTGGAAGCGGTTCTTTAACTGCGTTACCCATAATTGAAACTCAGGCAGGTGATATATCTGCATATATACCGACAAATGTAATATCAATAACTGATGGACAGATATACCTTGAACCAGGTTTATTCTACGCAGGAATAAAACCTGCAGTTAATGTTGGTTTATCCGTTTCAAGAGTTGGCGGAAGTGCACAAATAAAAGCAATGAAAAAAATAGCAGGAAGATTACGTATGGATCTTGCACAATATCAGGAATTAGCCGCATTTGCTCAGTTTGGTGCTGAATTAGATAAATCATCAGAACAACAGCTAACACGTGGAGAGAAAATGGTGGAACTTTTAAAACAGGATCAATACAAACCCATACCTGTTGAAAAACAAATTGCAATTATTTTTGCTGCAACATTAGGATATTTGGACGATATCCCCACTCCTTCACTTAAAAATTTTGAAGCAGAATTTTTAATTTATATAGAAGAAACAAATCCTAAGATTTTTAAGGAAATCCTTACAAAAAAAGATATTGATGAACAATTAACTGCAACATTCAAACCTATAATTGAAGTATTCAAGCAAAAATTCAAGGAAAAATATGGTTTGGTAGAAAAAGACAAACCATAAGGGAAAAAATTATGCAGGGAACACGGGAAATTAAAAGAAGAATCAAAAGCACAACAAAAATAAGGCAAATTACCAAAGCAATGAAAATGGTATCTGCAATAAAATTTAAACACGCACATTCAGCCATTTTATCCAGCAGACCTTATGCAAACAAATTAAAAGAATTGATGGCAGAAATTTCAAATCGCTCTTCCCATACCCACCCACTTTTGTATTCAAAACAAGCGAATAATATCCTGATAGTAGTAATAACTTCAGATAAAGGATTATGCAGTAGTTTTAATTCAAATCTCTTAAAAAAAACAGTCGGTTACATTACTAAAAAGGAAATAATAAAAGAAAACTCTGAAATCAATTTATTTGTTATTGGTAAAAAAGGCAAAGATGGTTTAAAAAAACATACCCAAAAGATAAAAAACATTTATATTGATGTCTTTAAGAATTTAACTTATTCCAGTGCAGAAAAAATTGCACAAGAATTAATTGACCATTATTTAAAATCAGAATATGGTGAAATCTATGTGTTATATAATGAATTCAAAACAGCAATGCAAAGCAAAATAGTTTTAGAAAAGTTATTACCTATATTTCCTCAAGCAAAAGATAATTGGCACAGGAAATCAAAAACAGATTATCTATACGAGCCGAATTCAGATGATATTATGAATGAATTAGTACCTAAGTATGTTAAATTTCAATTTTACAGGATATTACTTGAATCAAATGCAAGTGAACAAGGCCAACGTATGACAATAATGGACAAAGCAACAAAAAACGCTGATGAAATGCTAACTGATTTAACATTGGCATTCAACAAAGCAAGACAATCAACAATTACTCGTGAAATTGCTGATTTAGTTGGCGGAGCCGAAGCACTGAAATAATGCAGAACGAAAAACAAAAAATAAAAAGAAATGTCATTCCCGCGAAAGCGGGAATCCATAAAAGCAGTAAAAAACTGGATTCCTGTTTACACAGGAATGACAAATAAATATAGGAGTTATTATGTCTGAATCAAAAGAAAATTTTGGGAAAGTTGTACAAATAATAGGAGCAGTTATAGATGTAGAGTTTCCATCCGGCAACTTACCCCCTCTTTATACTGCATTGAGAATAATGCGTGATACACCAGGAGACTATAACAAAATGGAAATAATTGGAGAAGTACAACAACACCTTGGAGATAATACAATCAGATGTATAGCAATGTCTTCTACAGATGGGCTAAGACGTGGAGCGAAAGTAATAAACACAAACAACCCTATTACTGTTCCAGTAGGAAATGCAACATTAGGTAGACTATTTAACCTCTTAGGTGATGCTATTGATGAATTAGGTGAAGTTAAAGCAAAAGCTTTTTATCCTATTCATAGAGAACCACCATCATTTGAAGAGCAGGAAACCAAAACTTCAATTTTTGAAACTGGTATAAAAGTTATAGATTTACTTGCTCCATATCCAAAAGGCGGAAAAGTTGGATTATTCGGAGGAGCTGGAGTTGGCAAAACAGTTGTAATAATGGAACTAATAAGAAATATAGCTCTTGAACACGGTGGAGTTTCTGTATTTGCAGGTGTTGGTGAACGTACAAGAGAAGGTAATGATTTGTGGCTTGATATGAAACAATCTAATGTTCTTAAAAAAGCTGCTTTAGTTTATGGTCAGATGAATGAGCCACCAGGTGCAAGATTACGTGTAGGGTTAACAGCATTAACTATGGCAGAATATTTTCGCGATGTTGAAAATCAAGATGTGCTATTATTCATTGATAATATATTTAGATTTGTCCAAGCTGGTTCTGAAGTTTCTGCTTTACTTGGTCGTATGCCTTCAGCAGTTGGATATCAACCAACATTAGCAACTGAAATGGGAGAACTCCAGGAAAGAATAACTTCAACAAAAAAAGGTTCCATTACTTCTGTGCAAGCAATATATGTCCCTGCAGATGATTTAACCGACCCAGCACCTGCAACAGCATTTGGACACTTAGATGCTACTACAGTATTATCCAGACAAATTTCAGAACTTGGTATATATCCTGCAGTAGATCCATTAGATTCAACATCAAGAATTCTAAATCCTGCAATTGTTGGGACTGAGCACTATGAAACCGCAAGAGCGGTACAAAAAATGTTACAGCGTTATAAAGATCTACAGGATATAATCGCAATACTCGGAGTTGAAGAATTATCCGAAGAGGATAAATTAGTTGTAGCACGCGCCAGAAAAATTCAAAAGTTTTTTTCGCAACCATTTTTTGTAGCAGAACAATTCACAGGAACACCAGGAAAATATGTTCCTTTAAAGGAAACAATTCAAAGCTTCAAAGAATTGGTTGCAGGAAAATATGATGAATTACCGGAACAAGCATTTTATATGGTCGGAAATATTCAAGAAGTAATAGAAAAAGCCAAACTTCTACAACAAGCGTAATATTTATCGGTAAACCCGTAGGGGCGAGTTTACTCGCCCAATAAATGGTCGCATAGCGACACTACAATATTTATATGCAGAATAAATTTGAAATTGAAATATATACTCCAGAATCTGTAATATTACAGGATAAAGCAGATATGGTCATAATTCCAGGACAAAATGGAGAATTAGGTATATTACCAAAACATACTCCCCTTCTAACCTTTTTAAAAAAAGGTAGGTTAAAAATCAAGAATAACACACAAACTCTATATTTTTCAATAGATTCTGGGTTTGCTGAAATTCTACCAAATAAAGTAGTAATTCTTACTGAAAAAGCAGAAAAAATTAAAAATTAAAAACACTTGCAATATTTCAATTTTACTGTTATATTTTAACACTATGATTCATAAGAAAAAGAATTTCTTAATCAAATGGCTTGAGCGAAATATCACTATAATGTTAGTGCCGCATGATACCGCTAAAGTACGTCAAATTCGGGTTCCAATGTTAATTGTATGTGTTGTTGCATTGATATGTACAAGCACTATTGGTTCTGCACTACTTATTTTAACAAAACATGTAAATTACAAAGTAACACTTGAAACAAATAAAACACTACAGGAAAGAACCTTGTATTTTGCTGCGGAAATAAATAAAACCAGAGATGCTATTAAAAATATTGGATTTCTGGAAGACAAATTAAAGAAAATGCTTCAATTAAAATCCACAAAATCAATGATAGAAGAAGTTGGTTCTGGTGGACCTACTGAAAAAGATCAGAAATTCCTTTCAAAACTCCTGCATGAAGATGATGGATTAGCTCGTGACTCAATGAAAAAAGTTGTAACAGAATTACAGCAGGAAATTAAATTACGAGAACAAAACTTTCAGGAAATTCAACGCTTTCTTGAAGAACAACGGTCTTTGCTTGCTGCAACACCATCTATTTGGCCAGTTAGAGGTTGGATAACATCAGGATTTGGTTCAAGACATCTCTCTCGTATAAATTCTGAAGATGACTCTGAATGGCATTGTGGAATGGATATAGCTGCAGATAAAGGAACACCTGTTAAATCTGTTGCAGATGGAGTAATTGTTTTCGCAGATTATCATGGAGGATATGGAAAATTAGTTGTAATAAATCATGGATATGGATATACCACACGTTATGGACATAATACTAAAATAAAAGTAAAAACAGGAGAACGGGTAAAACGTGGAGATATTATAGCGTATGTTGGCTCTACTGGTAATAGCACAGGTCCACATTTACATTACGAAGTACGAAAATTCGGAGTACCTGTTAATCCAATCAGTTATATAAAATAATTCCCTTATTAAAGAGAATAAAAAATCAGGAGGTGTTTTTATATGTTTGGAACAAAAATCGGTGATGAATCAAAAGTTTCTAAAGTCTGCACTGTAGTTGGACCTGAAGCTGAAATTAGAGGAACCATTACAAGCAAAGCTACAATACGAATTGATGGCAAAATAGATGGTGGTGTAATAAGTGAAGGTGATGTTATAATTGGAAAAGACGGCAAAGTAAAAGGCGATATAGAAGCAAAAAACATTTCAATAAGTGGTAAAACAGAAGGCAATGCAGATGCATCTGTAAAATTAGAAATAACTTCAGGAGGGCAATTATTTGGCGATATAAAAGCTCCATCTGTTGTGATTTCAAATGGTGGAATTTTTGAAGGTAATTGCCAAATGTTAGGAAAAGAACACGGCAAAATAGTTGAAATAGCTGATGAAAAAAAGGTTAAATCATCAACCCATTAAAAGCTGTTGCACATATTTCAATAATTCTCGTTTTTCAACTGGTTTAGGTAAAAAAACATCCGGATTAAAATTATATGTAGATTTTAATTCATCGTATAATTCCCTAAAAGAACTTATCATAATTATAGGAATACTTTTGGTTATTTCATTTGACTTTATCTCTCTCGTAACTTCAAGACCAGTTTTTTTAGGCAGTATGAAATCCATAATTATTAAATTTGGTTTTTCTTCTATTGCTCTTTTAACACCCTCTTCACCGTCCTGAGCGATTATTACATCGCAATCCAAACCAGACAACATACTCGCTATTATGTCACATGAAAATTTTGAATCATCAACTATTAAAATTTTCTTTTTCATTTATCCTGCTTTTTCAACCTTTAATTTAACTCCATTTATTCCAATAACTTTTATTTTTTCACCTTTTGTTATAGTTCCCCCTTCAATATATGCAGTCCATTCTTCGCCTGCAACATAAACTCTGCCTTCAGGAGCAATATCTGATCTTGCATCCCCCTCTTTCCCTATCAAACTTTCCCAACCTGACATTACTTTGGATTTCTGCGCAAGTATTCCCTTAGCTATTGCAAATGTAAAAAAACCAGATGTAAGTATAACCATTGTTACAACTATACTCGTAGATACTCTATATTCAGGCAATGATGGAACAAAAAGCATAAATGAACCTAAAGTTAAAGCTATTATGCCCCCAATTGTCAAAATCCCATGAGTAGGAGCTTTTATATCCAAAAAGAATAGTAAAATTGCCAACAAAATCAAAAGTAATCCAGCAAGATTAATTGGTAAACTTTCAAAAGCCGTTAAAGCCAAAATTATACATATAACACCAACAATTCCAGAAAATAATGTTCCAGGACTTGCCAATTCATAAATTAATCCATAAATACCAAGCATAAATAATACATAAGCAATATTTGGATCAGAAATCGCATTTAAAAATTTTTCTATATTATTCATTTTTATATGTCTAATTCTACTACCTTTGGTATCTATAATTTTAGTCTCATTATTAGACAATATAATTTTTTTACCATTAATTTTTGTCAATAATTCATCTATACTTGAAGATGTCCAATCTGAAATTTTTAATTTTACTGCTTCGGTTTCTGTTATTGAAACACTTTCTTTAACAGCTTTTTCAGCCCAACTTATATTCCTATGTTTTTTCTGAGCAATAGCTTTAATATAAGCAACTGCATCATTTGTTATTTTTTCTGATGCTGATTTACCACTTAAATCCACAGGATGAGCAGCTCCTATATTTGTTCCTGGAGACATTGCGACTATATCCGCAGCCAATGCTATAAAAACGCCTGCAGATGCTGCTCTTGCCCCATTTGGATAAATGTAAACAACAACAGGAACATTTGAATTCATTATATGCTGAAATAAATTC
>JBBTED010000133.1:0-29642 GCA_038042445.1 Candidatus Firestoneibacteriota bacterium | reverse complement strand
GAAAAACAGATTATAATAGCTGCAGGTGAAGGTGCAAAAGCAACATTAAGTGCTTCCAAGTATTTAATGCAACAGAAATAAGGTCAAAGCTAAAAACTATAATTTAAAATTTTCCTTAGTTTTAAATTTTTCGCTTTAAGTTTTACGTTTTTTACGGTGCATATCCCAAAATCTGTGAAATTATTTTTTTAGCAATTGGAGCAGCTGTATACATTCCAGGGCCTGCTTTTTCTGCTAAAATTGCAATAGCTATTTGTGGTTTATTTGCAGGTGCAAAGCATATAAACCAACCGTGGAGTCCACCATTTTTTGAATCACCGGAAGTTCCTGTTTTACCTGCTATTGTTAAACCTTCTACTTTTGCAAGTGTGCCTGTTCCTTTTTCTACTGCTGCAATCATTAAATCTCTGATTTTATTTGCAGTGTCAGGTGTTATTGATTTTTTAAATACCGAGGGTGAATTTTCTAACACTATTTCATCTTTTATATTTCGTATTTCACTAATTAAATATGGTTGCATAATAGTGCCTTTATTGGCAATTGCACTTGCTATCATTGCCGCTTGAATTGGAGTAATCCTAAAATTTTCTCCAAGTCCTGTTGAGTAATTAGCTAACTCAAATTCATTTGATGCATTTTTTGGGATTATACTCATAGATGTTTGTAATCCAGTTTTGATTTGGGTGTTGAAGCCAAATTTATTTGCATATTCATAAATTTTTAAAAATCCAAGTTTAAAGCCCATTTCTGAAAATGCAATATTGCATGATTCATCTATTGCTTTTTCTATACTTTCTACAGTGTCATGTTTTCTCCAGTCGCGGAAAGTTAAATTATTTAATGTTAAATATCCATCACATTTAACTGGGAATATAGAATTCATATCTATTTTTGATTCAAATATTGCAGATGCAGTTATAATTTTAAAAATTGAACCCGGTTCATATAATTGTTCTAATGCCCGATTAGAAAGTGGATTATTTTTGTTTTTTATAATTTTATTCCAGTCTGTGTTTATTCTATTGCAGTTAAAAGTTGGGTTATTAGCTATTGCCAGTATTTCTCCTGTATTTGGATTTAATATTACTACAGAACCTTTTCTGCCTCCTAAACTTCGTTCAGCAATTCTTTGAAAATTCAAATCTATTGTTAATACTATTTTATTTCCGGGGATATATCGCATATATTCTTTTTCAATTCCATAGCTTCCATATTTAGTGGTATTAAATCCGATTATGTGCGCTGCATTAAAGCCATAAGGATAAATATGTCTGTTGTTTGTGCTTTCCAGAATATATTTTGCAAGTGGCATATTATTTCTGTCATATATGTATGCAATGTTTCCAATATCACGGTCTTTATATGCCCTTTTTAATAGACTCTGAATTTTTTTATTTCTGGATTTAAAAATTAAAGCTCTTTTGTATTCAGCAATTGCAAGATTGATGTTACCAAGAGCATGATTTGCGAGAGCATACCCTAAATGAGCGTTTACATCATTTGGATTAATTTCAAGTGCACGTTCAAATTCTACAGCAGCAGGTTTATACAAGCCTTTTTTTATAAACATCTCGCCGAATACATTATGGTTAAATTTTCTGTTATATTTTATTCCAAGGGTAGTAGCTTTTTTATAACTTATTTTTGCTGCATCATATTTGTCTTGAATATTAAATAATAATCCTAATCCTTCATAAATCAATGGATTATCAGGTTTGAGCATAATCGCTTTATTGTATTGTTCTTTTGCTTTATTGTAATTACCTTTTAGTGTATAGGATTTTCCAAGATTTGCATATCTCAATAATTTTATTTGCGATGAAAACAAAAGGTATATAATGGAAAACAAAACAAAAGATATAATTAGAAAATCAAAAATAGTCCATCTTTTTCTACGTTTGTTGCCTGTGTGTCTGTATTTTATTGGTCTTCTTCGCAGCATAAAAAACAATATAACAAAATAAGCTTGATTTATCTACTGTTTAATTATAATTGACGCTTAAGTTAAAATTTGATAAAAGAATTGTTAGGGTGGCAGTGAATTCATAATACTATGTCGAAATTATTTAGATTTGGGGTTTCATTAGAAAAAACTTTGCTGGATAAATTTGATAGATTTATAAGGGAGAGAAATTATACAAACCGTTCTGAAGCTTTTAGGGATTTAATAAGACAGGAATTAATCAAAAAAGAATGGATAGGAGAAAAAGAAATTGCTGGAGCTATAATTTTTATATATGACCATCATAAACGTGAGCTTTTAACAAAGATTACAGATGTTCAGCATGATTCTCAAAAAGTTATTATATCCACTCAGCATATTCATTTGGACCATCATAATTGCTTAGAAATAATTGCTGTTAAAGGCAATCCAAAAGAAGTAGTGAAATTATCAAATACCTTAAGGTCAATAAAAGGTGTCAAACATAGCACCTTAAGTATGTCAAGCACCGGCAGAAATATTGAATAAACTCCGGTTAAGATTCCTATTGACATATCTTTTTATCCGCTTATAATGAATCATATTAACTTATGAATGGTGTTGCTTTAGCTAAAGAATATGACAGTTTGGTTTTTATACTTAAGGAACTTGAAAAAGTAAAAAGGCGATGGAAAAACGTAGAGATTACAAGGATAGCTATTAATTGGTTTTTTCTTCTTTTTTCTGTTTTGCTTCCTATTTTTATTCTGGATAATATATTTCATCTTAAAACAATAATTTGTGTCCTCTGTTTTATTTCAATTGTAATTATCAATGTATATTTCGGACATAAAGGGTTTAAAAATTTTTTTGGTACACATACAGATGATTGGACTGCAGTGCAGGTTGAGAGATATTTCCCTTTTTTGAAAAATAGGCTTATAAATACAATACAACTTGCCAGAGAATTTGGAAATTCTTCATTTTGGGTTAAAACATTAGCTGAAGAAACATTGGATTGTGCAAAGGAAAATAAATTTATTGAGTGCATAGATACTAAGCCATTAAGAAAACGTGGGTTATTAAGTTTAATTTTGTCTGTGGTGGTTTTTATATATGTTGGAGTTTTTCCGAATTATTTTTTTAATGCTGCAGGCAGAATGTTTTTGCCATTTTTATCTATTGCTCCTATTACAAAAACACAAATTTCAGTAGAACCGGGCGATAAAATTTTATTACGTGGTGAAAATGTAACAATAACTGCTAAATTAGGTGGAGAAATTGTGCAGGAAGCAAAGTTTTTGGTTAAAGGTGAACTTGGTGCGTATTCTGTTGAGGCAACAGATAAAAATACTGAATCTGCACTTAAACTTAAAAATAGACGCTGGGAAAATTTTGATATGATTAGGCAAAATGAAAATATTTATAGCATTACTTTAAAAGAAGTTAAAGGTGAATTAAAGTATAAAATATCTGCTGGGGATGCGCAGGCAGGTGCTTATAAAATTAGTGTTGTAGATGAACCAATGATTGTTTCTTATTTGGCAGATGTTAAATTGCCGGAATATACTTTAGAGGGAAGTAAAAAAACAAAACAAACTTCAGGCGATTATTATGTATTATTTGGAAGTGAAATACAGTTGAAATTTACAGCAAATAATCCTATTGAAAAAGCAAAAATGTCATTGCGAGGCCAACAAAAGTTGGCCGTGGCAATCTCTGAAAATGAACCTATAGATTTAGAAGTAAAAGATAGGGATATTACAGGGCCTAAATTAAAAATAGATAGGGATTATAGCTATTCAGTTAAATTATTGGATTCCAGACGATATGAGAATAGGATTTCAGTTGTAAATAATATTTTTGCAGTAAAGGATAAATTGCCTAAAGTTCAGTTTATAATGCCGGGTAAGAATATAAAAGTTACAGAGGATACAAATTTGAATTTAATGTTTTCAGCTACAGATGATTATGGAATTAAAGAAATGCAGTTGTGTTACCAGATAAATGAAGATAAAGATGCCCGTATTTTGTGGAAGCAATTATATAATTCACCTGTGAAAATCAAAACTCAGGAGTGCAAAATATCTCCACAGGATTTAAAATTAAAAGCCGGTTCTGTGCTTTCATATTGGGCGCAAGTTGTTGATAACAACAATATCACAGGTCCGGGTAAAAGTTTATCTCCGGTTTATACTATTACAATAGTTACGTCGATGGAAAAGATGCTTAATTCAATGGAGAAATTAGCTAATTCAAAAAAATTAGAAAGTACTGAGTCAAAAAAAGCATTTATTGATGTTACTTTAGTTCTAAAAGAAATTTTAAAAAAACAAAAGGAAATTCGCAAAGAAACTGTGGAGTCTGCTAAAAAGGATAAGCTTAATCAGTTGTCGGTTATTGAAACAGGTCTTAAAATCAGAGCTTCAGAGTGCAGGGAGAATTATATAAATATAGCTTCAAAATCAGAAGATTTGGAATTAAAGATGAAATGTGAACAATTAATTTCTGGTTTGCAGGATTATCAAATAGAAAATTTAATGGGTGAAGCGTCAAAACATCTTGAAGGTTCGAAAGTGTATTTTGCACAGGGAAAGGAAGATGAAGTAATAACTAAACTTGGTTTAATATTGAGAACTGCAGATAAGTTTATTGCTGAATTTACAAAAAAAGATAATATTTCAAAAATTGAGGCAATAAAAGATACAATATCAGCATTGAAAAAATTTGTAGATGAGCAAAAAACAGTTGTTATACGTGCTGAAAATATAAAAGAAAAACCTGTAGATACATTTACTGAGAAAGAAGTGGAAGATTTGTCTAAACTTGCAGATGTGGAAGAAGCTTTGAGAAAAGAGCTTTCAAAAGCATCAGATGATTTGAGACGTGCTACTGAAAAAGATTTAGGTGCAGGTGTTCTTGTAAATACACTTGAAAATATAATAGAGCATGTTGAACGCGCAGAAGGAGAATTTAAAAAAGTAACTATAACTTTGGATGCAACAGAGATGTGGAAATACATTGCACTTGCCGAGCAGCTGCAGACGGATTTGCAGATGTGGCTTCCTAATAAACCTGATATGATAGAGTGGAATGTTGCAAATCCTTTAGAGGATTACGATGTTCCATTGCCTGAACTTCCAGAGGAATTGCAGGATGTAGTTGGTGATTTAATTGAAACAGAGGAAGAAATGGATGAAAATACTGATAATGTAATTACTGGTGGATGGAATGATTCTATTCCTCAGGCTGGATGGGCAGTAATGGATGGACCAATAAGTGATTTTACTGCAAGTGGAAAAACAGGTAATATGCTTCCGAAAAATAATGAGCTTTCAGGAAGAAGTGGTGAAGGCCGTGCTGGAAAATCTGCAGGTGAAATGGTTGAAAAAGAATTTGTGGGCAAAGATGGCAGAACAATTCCTCCGCGTTTAAGCGATGAAAGATTGCAAAAAGGTGTGGTTCAGGAAAAGAGGCATAAGCCAAATATGGGTTCAACAGGAGGAGGCAAACTTGGAGGTTGGGGTGCCGAGGGTCTAACAGACAATGTTCCACCACAATTACAAATGGAACTTAAAAAATTGGTGACTAAAGAGGCACAGATTATGGCGCGTTCTTCTAAATTATTAGATTCAGCGAATCCATATCTTTCATCTACAAGTGAATTAAGGCAGGCAGCTAAGTTAGTTGAAGAAATGCAAAATGATATTAAGGATAACAGGTATACTAATTTATTTGCAAAACAAAAAATGATGATGGGTAATTTAATAAAAGTTCAGCAGGCTGTTCAGAGTCAAATAGAATTAAAAAGAGAACTTTCAGGTAAATATAGTTCCAACCAGAAAGGTAAAATGTTGGAAGCTTTAAGAGAAGAATATCCAGATCAGTATGAAGAACTGATAAAAGAATATTTTAAACTTCTTTCGAGGTATCCTGCCCAATGACTAAATTTTTTCATAAAGCGTCTAAAGATGTCCAATCACCCGATAATATGCAGAATATAATTAAAGAATTTAATTTGCCTCTTGGTTTTTCTGAAAAAGTTAAAGTGGAAATTAATAAAATTCCTGATTATATAGATATTTCTGAGAGGAAAAATAGGGTTGAGCTTACAAATATTATTGCAGTTACAATTGATGGAGAAGATGCAAAAGATTTTGATGATGCAGTTTCAATTGAACAATTGCAAAATGGGAATTTTAAACTTGGCGTTCACATAGCAGATGTTAGTTATTACGTGTTGCCTGGCACAGAAGTTAATAATGAGGCTTATCGCAGGGCAACAAGCGTATATCTTGTTGATAGAGTTATACCAATGCTGCCCGAAAAACTTTCTAATGATTTGTGTAGTTTAATTGCAGGTAAAGACAAATTAACTATTACTGTTTTTATGGAGATAGATAAAAAAGGAGAAGTTTTAAATTATGAAATTTTAGAAAGTGTGATATGCTCTAAAAAAAGATTAACCTATACTATAGTGGCAGAAATAATAGAAAAAGAAAATCCAGAAGCAATTAACGAAAATCATTCTCTTGTGCCGTCTTTGAGGTTAATGAATAATTTAGCGAAAATTTTATATAAGAAAAGAATAGAAGACGGAAGTTTGGATTTTGATTTCCCTGAGTCAAAAGTTGTACTTGATGAAAATAATAAGCCAATTAAAATAATAAAGACGAGTAGAAATCAGGCATATAGAATGATTGAAGAATTTATGCTGTTGGCAAATGAAATAATTGCAAAGCATCTTACAAAATTTAATGTGCCTTCTTTATATAGAGTTCATCCTGCTCCAGACATAAAAGATTTGCAGGATTTTTTTACTGCAATAAAACCGTATGGTTACAAATTAAAGATAGGTAAAGAAATTCATCCAAAGGATTTACAGTATATACTTAAATTAGCTAAAGGAAAGCCAGAAGAAGCGTTAATAAATACTTTTATGTTGCGCGCTTTGAAATTAGCAGTTTACTCTCCAGTTAATGTGGGACATTTTGGGTTATCCAAGAAATTCTATACACATTTTACTTCGCCGATAAGACGATATCCTGATTTGCTTGTTCACAGGGTGCTTAGGTATCTTATAAAGGGTGAACTTGATGATACTAAAATATATAAATTGCGAAAATTTTTAAAGCCTGCTGGGAAAGATTGTTCAGAAAAAGAAAGAATTGCTGAAGATGCAGAAGATAAATCAGTTAAATCGAAAAAAATTGAATTTATGGCTGATAAAATTGAGAAAATCTATCCAGGTGTAATTACAGGTGTTCAAGCTTATGGTTTATTTGTGGAAATTGAAGAATTTAATGTGGAAGGTTTAATTCATGTAAAAAATATTAAAGATGATTATTATTATTTTGATCAAAGCAAAAATATATTAGTTGGTCGAAGATATAAAATAACTTATGCAATGGGAGATAAAATTCAGATTAAAGTGATAAAAGTAGATATAAACAAAGGATATTTAGATTTTGTTATTGTAAAAATCTGATAAATTTGTTATTTAAATAAATAATTATGGGTTTTGAAATAGTTGATAAAAAAGAAATTGCACCAAAGGTATTTAGTATGACTATTAAAGCGTCGGTTATTGCCAAAAAGCGAAAACCTGGGCAATTTATTTTGCTTAGAATAGATGAAACTGGGGAGAGAATTCCATTAACTATTGCTGATGCAGATGAAAAAGCTGGGACTTTAGATATAATTTTTCAGGAAGTGGGTAAAACTACAATGCAATTAGCGAGGATGAAAACTGGTGAGTATATATTAAATGTTGCAGGTCCACTTGGTAGACCTACTGAAATTCATAAGTATGGGACTGTTGTGGCAATTGGTGGGGGTGTGGGTATAGCACCTTTATATCCTGTTGCAAAAGCTTTTAAAGAAGCGGGGAATAAAGTTATTTCAATTATAGGCGCAAGGACAAAGGATTTATTGATTTTAGAAAATGAAATGAGGGGAATAAGTGATGAATTAATTGTTACAACTGATGATGGTTCATACATTCAAAAAGGATTTGTAACAGATATTTTAAAGAAGTTAATAGATGGTAAAATTAAGATAGATTTTGTTATTACAATAGGCCCTGCAATTATGATGAAAGCTGTATCAAATTTAACAAAAACTTATCAAATTAAAACAATGGTTAGTTTAAATTCTATAATGATTGATGGAACAGGTATGTGTGGAGGATGTAGAGTTTCAGTTGGGAAAGAAACAAAATTTGTATGTGTTGATGGTCCTGAATTTGATGGGCATTTAGTAGATTTTGACGAGTTACTAAAACGTCAACGTATTTATATACCGCAGGAAAAAATAGCGACTCAAAAATTTGAACATAAATGTAATTTAATTAAAGAATAATATGGCTGAGAAGATACCGCGACAGAAAATGTTGGAACAAAAAGTAGAAGATAGGATTAAAAATTTTCAGGAAGTTCCGTATGGTTTTTCTTCTGAAACTGCCAAATTAGAGGCAAAGAGATGTTTGCAGTGCAAAAAACCTCTTTGCATAGAAGGTTGTCCTGTTGAAATAAATATTCCTGCATTTATAAAATATATTAGTGAAGGTGATTATATTGGAGCTGCAATTGAAATAAAAAAAGCAAATAATCTGCCTGCAGTTTGTGGAAGAGTATGTCCTCAGGAAGATCAATGTGAGAAAATGTGTATACTTGGTAAAAAATCAGAGCCTGTGAATATTGGTGCATTAGAAAGATTTGCAGCTGATTATGAAAGAGAACAGGGAGAAATTGCAATTCCTTTAATTCCAGAAACAACAGGTAAAAAAATTGCAGTTGTTGGTTCAGGTCCTGCTGGTTTAACTGTTGCAGGAGAATTAGCTAAGTTAGGTCATAGAGTTACTATATTCGAAGCTTTGCATGAAACAGGTGGTGTTCTTATATATGGGATACCTGAATTTAGACTTCCAAAGGAAATTGTTAAGGCAGAGGTGAATTATTTAAAAAAATTAGGAGCTGAAATAATTTTAGATAGTGTAATTAGCAAAATTTACACAGTAGATGAATTATTGAAAAACGGTTATGATGCAGTTTTTCTTGGAATAGGCGCAGGGTTGCCTATGTTTCTAAATATTCCCGGTGAAAATTTAAATGGTATATATTCAGCAAATGAATATTTAACCAGAATGAATTTAATGAAAGCATATAATTTAAAATATGATACACCTATAATTAAGAGTAAGAAAGTTGCTGTAATTGGAGGTGGTAATGTAGCTATGGATTCTGCCAGAGCTGCATTGCGTCTTGGCGCAGAAGTACATATTATATACAGAAGGTCAAAAGATGAGATGCCAGCAAGAAAAGATGAAGCTCATCATGCCCAAGAAGAAGGAATAATATTTGATTTTTTAACTAATCCTACACAGTTTATAGGTAATAGTGAAGGTTGGGTTACTAAAATAGAATGTATTAAAATGGAGCTTGGTTTACCGGATTCTTCTGGAAGACGCAGACCTGTGCCTGTGAAAGGATCTGAATTTACTGTAGATGTGGATACTGTTATAGTTGCTTTAGGCACACGTGCAAATCCATTAGTTAAAATTACCACACCGGATTTAGAAACAACTAAAGAAGGGTACATAGTTGCAGATTCCAAAACAGGTAAGACAAGTAAAGAAGGTGTTTTTGCCGGTGGAGATATTGTGACTGGTTCTGCAACAGTTATTTTAGCGATGGGTGCAGGAAAAAAAGCCGCAAGGGCAATAGATGAATATCTGAAAGCGAAAAATGACCTGAAAGGTCATCCTGAACGAAGTGAAGGACCTCAAAATGAAAAATTATTTTAAAAAAATATTAAGAAAAAGATTTTGTCTCTTATCAATTATCTTATCTGTTTTATTTTTACCAAATGTTTTCGCTCAGCAGAATGATGTGCAAGTGCCATACAATATAAGATATTCCTATTTGTTTTATTTGAGAGGAATATTGTTGAGTCAGTATGGTTTGTCGGAAGATGCAATAAAGGAATTTACAAATGCTTTAAAATACGATCCATCTTCTAAAACTATAAGTGCAACATTAACAAATGAATATTTAAAATCTGGCAAAACAGATGAAGTTATAGAAATATATCGTAATACAGTAAATTCAAATCCTGAAAATCCAGAAGTGCGTTTCATATTGGCGAAGTTATATTTAAATCAGAATAAAATAGATGAAGCAATCGAGCAATTGCAAGTTTTATTAAAACTTGCACCATCTAATGGGGAGGGATATTTGTTGTTAGGTATTGCATACGGTAAAAATAAAAAATATCCTGAGGCAATTGAAATGTTTAAAAAAGCGATAAACTTTGATTCTAAATTAGCTATATCATATTTCAATATGGGTATTATTTATACTGAGCTTGAAAATTATAATGAAGCGATAAATTCTTATGAGAAATGTCTAAAAATAGATCCTGAATATTTACCGGCGATTTATGGGATTGCGTTGCTTTATCAAAGAGAAGAGAAATTTGAAGAAGCAATTAAAAAATATAATGAAATACTAAAATCAGATCCATATAATGCGAAAGTTTATACAAATTTAGGTTATGCATATTCTGCAATTAAAAAATATGATGAGGCAATTGCAGCTTATCAAAAGGTAGGAGAATTTTCACCTTTAGATTCTGAACAAAACATAGGGTTGGGCATTATTTACTATGATAAAAAAATGTACACAGAGGCTCTTAATGAAATAGAAAAGGCATTAAAGGTAAAACAAGACGATTATTATATTTATTATTTAAAAGGAGTGATTTTGTCTGAACAGGAAAATGAGGTAGATGCAATAACTCAAATCAATAAAAGCATTGAGCTTAATCCAAAATTTGTTGATGCTTATTTGTATTTAACTTATATATATGATAAAAGCGATGATATCCAAAAAGGTATTGAAATTCTTGAAGGAGCAATAAAAATTTTGCCGGATGAAATAGAACTATATATATATTTAGGTGCTGGATTTCTTGATAAAGAGAGATATAAAGATGCAGAAGATATATTCAAAAAAGCGTTGGATAAAAATCCTAAACATAAAAAAGCACACTATTATTTGGGAATAATATATGACAAACAGGGCAAAATAGAAAATTCGATAAACGAGTTTAAGGAAGTAATTAAAATTGACCCCAAAAGTGCTGATGCTTATAATTATATAGGTTATACATACGCAGATAAGGGAATGAATTTAGATGAGGCTTTTTCTTTTATAAAAAAAGCTATGGAAATTGAACCTGATAATGAAGCGTATATTGATAGTTTAGGTTGGGTATATTATAAAAAAGGTATGCTAAATGAAGCACTTGTTGAATTAAAAAAAGCAGTTGAGCTTATGAAAGATAAAGGCGATACTACTATATATGAACATCTTGGTGACGTATATAATAGTAAAGAAGTGTTTGATAAAGCAGAAGAATTTTGGAGTAAATCCTTAGAATTAGATCCTGAAAACGAGGGTGTAAAAACCAAGTTAAACAAAATTCAGAAAAAAAAATAAAGTGAATACTTGTACAATTTTTGCTCCTGCCAAAGTAAATCTATTTCTTGAGATTTTAAATAAAAGAAAAGATGGATATCATAATATAAGAACGATATTTCAAACAATAAATTTATTTGATATATTGTATTTGAAAGAAAGTTCATCAGGTATAAAACTGCATTGCACTGATTCTTCAATTCCTAATGATAATAGAAACTTGGCTTATAAATCTGCAAAACTTTTAATTAATAAATTAAAAATTAAACGTGGAGTGAGTATTCTTTTAGAGAAAAATATTCCTGTAGGTGCTGGATTGGGTGGTGGAAGTTCAGATGCTGCTGCTGTGTTTCACGGTTTGAATAAAATGTGGGAATTGGGATTGAATAATAATGAACTTATTAATATGGCAAGAGATATAGGTGCAGATGTTCCATTTTTTATCACAGGAGGTACAGCTTTAGGTTCAGGTATTGGCGATAAATTAAAAAAACTGAAAGAAATGCCAGAATCTTTTTTTATACTTGTTAAACCTGATTTTAATATTTCTACTGAGTTTGCATATAATTTAGTAGATAAAAACAAAAAAACAAAAAATAAGTTGACAATAAACGGTTACTATAATAAAATTTTAAATAGCTTTAAAAAAGGTGATATAAAAGCAATAGCAGGAAATTTATACAATGATTTTGAAGATGTGATATTTGAAAAAAAACCTGTTTTAACAGCTATAAAAGAAATGTTGATTAAAACAGGAGGAATTGGTGCTTTAATGACTGGAAGTGGTTCTGCTGTTTATGCCATAGTTGAATCACAGAAGGAAGCACTTAGAATACAAAAGCAAATGAGAAAGAATGTCCCATGGGTTTATATCTCCAGGGTCCAAAACTCGTATGCCTAAAGTTCAGGAGGGTGAAAATATATGCAAATAACCGAAGTTCGAGTTTTTCTTAGAAATGAAGAAAAACTGAAGGCGTATGTAACAGTAACGTTTGACAACTGTTTTGTTGTTCGGGATATTAAAGTTATACAGGGTAGTAACGGGTTGTTTATATCTATGCCAAGCAAGAAAAGACCAAATGGCACATTTAAAGATATAGCGCATCCCTTGAATAATGAAACAAGAAAAATGATAGAAACAAAAGTGCTTGAGGCATACAAGCTGGAATTGGAAAAACCAAGGGAGGAAAGATCTAAAGTAACAGAAGATGATGTATCATCATTAGGTAATACTTCAACTCTTACTGAAGATTTGGAAAAAGCAATAGAAAATAAAATTTCAAATTAAAAACAAAGTCCCGTTAAGGGCAAAATCCCTCTTCTCTTTTTATTGAGTTGAGGGATTTTTGTTTGTAAATTGGCTTTAAAAAAGTAAGTGCTTAAAAAAATACTTAAAACTGTTATAATTCTAAAACATTCCGGGGTGGTGTAAGTGGTAACACATCAGCCTTTGAATCTGATTCAAGCACTTTGCTGTTCTCTTTGTTTCTCAACTATTTCTTTATATTACAAGGTTTTTGTGAATTTAGCTATTTCCACATTTAGTCAGATTTAGCCTGTTTTAGTCACATTTATGACACAAAAATGTCACAAAATTTAGATAGGGTATATACCCCATCCAAACCTGAAACAATGAATACTATAGAAGCTAACTTTCCAAACGTATTATCTCAAAATGATTTAAATGTTTACCCCCCATGTTTTGTCCCCTATTGTTTTCTTCCTGAGATATAGGGGACAGTAGTGGGTGGGGTAGAAAAATATTCCTTGCCTATAACATTAGTATGAGTTAAAATTTAGTTGTAATATGAAGTAAAAAGGGAGAAAAATAATGTCAGATTTAGTACCACAGGAAAGAGTAGAAAGTAAAATATTGCTATTAAGAGGATTAAAAGTAATATTAGATAGGGATTTAGCAAAGTTATATGGAGTATCAACAAGTAGGTTGAATGAACAGGTAAGACGAAATATTAAAAGATTTCCTGCAGATTTTATGTTTCAATTAGACAAAAATGAATTTGAAAATTGGAGGTCGCAATTTGCGATATCCAATTTCTCTGCAAAAATGGGGATAAGAAGATGTCCGTATGCTTTCACAGAACAGGGAGTAGCGATGTTATCTGGTATTTTACATAGCAATAGAGCTATACAAGTTAATATCGCAATAATGCGGGTATTTGTAAATATACGAAGGTTAGTTTCTTCAAATAAGGAAATACTCAGTAGACTTAACCAGTTGGAAAATGAAGTTAAATCGCACGATAAGAGAATAAACACTATTTTTGAGGTAATTCATAAACCAGCAGATACTAAGTTGTTATCTCCAGCAAAACCATTTTCAAATAAAAAAGCACTTAGAGATATTATTAGTGCTTGTGAAAAACACATTTATTGGATAGATAAGTATTTTTCAAAAGTAGGATTAGATTTGCTTTCGGATTCACTTAATACTAATAAAGTAAAGAACATTAGGATATTGATGTTATCTGAAAAGATTGATAAAAAATTTAATGCTTTGTTTGAAGATTTAAAAGAAGAACTCAAAGGAAAAGATGTTAAATGTGAATTGAAAGTTATAACAGATAATAAGTTAAAGGCACAAATTCACGACAGATGGATAATTTCAGAAAATCTATGCTATAATATACCTTCTACTGACACTGTTGCGAGAGGACAATACAGCGAAGTAAAAGAAACAACAAACAAACCCCCATTTAATGAATGGTGGGAGAGAAGTAAGGAATTATAAAAAATTATAATCATCTCCAAAATTGTTCCAGAAAGAGGCATCAAAAAAGAAAATAGGGTTTATAACAAACTTAACTTATTGTAGGATAAATATTATTTAAAATCTAAAAGCTTGGAAATGCTAATATTAAAAGCGTTAGCAAGTTTTTCTAATGTATCAATTTTAGCACTACAAGGTTTTTTACTTTCAAGTAATTGCAGATGTTTATAATCAATTCCAGATAATTCAGCTAATTTTTCTTGTGTATAATCATATTTTTGTCGTAGTTCTCTTAATCTTTTTGCTAATTTCAAGTTAATTTTTTTACTCACAACTATATTTTGGCATACTTCTTTTATCGTTGACACCGTATAAAAACGGTGCTATCTTATTGTTATTGTTAATTTTTATTGCAAATAGTAAAAAAACGTTAAAGTAGTAGAGGACGGGTTGATATTTAAGAAAATGAAGATAATTAGATATTTCAAATTATACCTATTTATAATAATTATTTCAGAATTAAATAATGGCGTTATTTTTGCACAAGATAAATTACAAATAGCAATTATAGATTTAGAACCTCAAAATATATCTGCTATTACATCTTCTGTAATATCTGATTTTTTAAGGAATGACTTGTTTGATACAAAAAAATTTATAGTTGTTGAACGAACACGGATGGAAAATATATTAAAAGAACAAACATTTCAACGTACGGGTTGCACTACTACAGAATGTGCTATAGAAGTGGGGAAAATTTTGAATGTGGAACAAATGTTAGTAGGTAGCGTAAGTAAATTAAACGACACATATTATATTAATGTTCGTGTTGTAGATGTTGCAACAGGAGAGGTTAAACTATCAAAAGAAGTTTCTTGTAAAAATGAAGATGAATTGAGAAATGCCAGTAGAAAGTTGATAATTAAGTTAACTGGTATACCACTTCCATATGAGAAAGTGGAAGAAGAAGTATTAGATAAAAAAGATGTTATTACTAACAAATATAAAATGAAAAAAAAGTCGGTACCTGAATTGAGTGAAACTTTGAAAAGAGATGATATATTATTTAAAAGTATTGAGGAGTTATATCAGGAGTATGATTCTAAAATACATATAGCAACTGTTGCATGTGTAGTGGGTGGAGGGTTTACAATCCTAGGAATTGGTGCGCTAATTGAGGCTTCATCTACAACTAAATCTGAATATAGGAAAGCAGACGAAGAAACTGCGGGTGGGGTTTTCATTGGGCTTGGAGCAGTAGCAATTATATTTGGAATAGTGATAACAACAGAAGCATTTCAGATAAAAGAAGAAATATTAATACGAGAACAAAGTTTTTTGGATAATTTTAGATTTGCTTTTTCAAAAAATTCAACCTGTTTAAATTATAGTTTTAAATTTTGACAAATAATATTTTTCTGCTATATTTGTAATTATGGATACAACAAAGAAACAAATTGCATAACTTTGTTCAAACTGTTACAGATAAAACTATTGAAAGATATCCAAAAGAAGAACTCATTCCAATAGCTGTTCTTGATTTACAAATAAACTAACTGTATTTGTTGTTTTGTCATTTATTTTTACATCTCATAAATATATAATCAGAACAAGTAAGTGCTTGAAAAAATACTTGAAAATGTTATAATTCTAAACATTCCGGGGTGGTGTAAGTGGTAACACATCAGCCTTTGAAGTTGAGTTACCAGGTTCGAATCCTGGCCCCGGAGCCATATACCACTCACTTTGTTCGGGTATATGGCACGCCATTATAATAATTAAGTGAGGTGGTATATGCCCTGAGCGTTAGTGAATGGTTTAGGGCGGTTTTTTTCATTTTAAATCCTATATGGGGTGCAGCCATTTTAAATTTTCCTTTACAAAGATGGTACTATATTTTATACTACTGGGAAATAGAAACAATTTTTATTGTAAATAGGAGGCAATATGAAAATCGATGCTAAAAATTTAAAGAAAATAAAAACTGAATATTCAGGATATATAGAAGGCAATGGGGTAGATAAGTTTTTTAAAGAATTTGGAATAAATTTTGCTGCGGGGCATTGGGCTGCGGGAGATTTTTGTGATAGATTTGCTCCAAGTGGCTATAATAGTAACAATCCAAATTTTTCCAGTGGAATAATCAGCCAGATAGAAAGAATTGCAAAAGCTGGAATAAAAGGAATAGAATTTCATGAAGCAGTTTTTATTGATGAAAAACACAAAAAGGACAAAATAAAAATTAATGCTGTAAAAAATGCTCTTATAAAAAATAAACTTGTACCAACTAATATGAATATTAATTTATTTACAGACCCTAAATGGAAATTTGGAGGAATAACAAATATAGACCCAAAAATTAAAAAAGATGCACTTGAAGTTGCGCTTCAGGGCGTGGAAATAGCAAAAGAAGTTGGTTGTGAAAGTGTTGCTTTATGGCCTGGGTCAGACGGATGGGATTATAATTTTGAAGTTAATCATCAAAAACTTCTTGAATCTTTTATTGAAGGGTGTATTCAGATTAACAAAAAAGCAAAATCTTTAGGTTTAAGATTTGGAATTGAAGCAAAATTAAAAGAGCCGCGTGAAGGAAATATGGTTTTATCAACTTCACACCTTGCATTATTGGTAGCTAAGGTTGTAAATAGAGAGTGTGGAGGAGACAATATGGGTATTTGTATAGATTATGGGCATGAACAGATGTATGGTGTTGAACCGGCTTCTGTTGTATATGCTGCAAAGATGTTTAATACTCCACTTATCAATTTTCATCTGAATAATGCAAAATATAAAAGTAATGATGAAGATAGAATAGCCGGTACAGGAGATAATTGGAGATTCGCTGAATTTTGTTATGCTGCAATAGACACAGGTTATGCCGGTTGGTTTGGAGAAGATCAATTTACATATAGAACAGAACCAATTAAAAGTATGGCGTTATCGCGGGAACTTTTTGCAAATGTAATGAAAAAAGCATTACAGATATATGCAGATAAGAAAGAACTTGAAAAAGCACAAGCTAAAGCAGATGCAACAGCAGTTATAGATGTTGTGAAGAAAATTCTTATATAATGTTTATTCCTCAAATTAGTTTAAAGGAACAATACAAATCCCTCAAAACGGAAGTTGATAAAGAAGTTTTGCAGGTTTTAGAAAACGGTAATTATATTTTAGGTGAGAATGTTAAAAAATGTGAAGAGGAAATATCAGTTTATGTTGGAGCAAAGTTTGGTATAGGTGTAAATTCCGGGACAGATGCGATTGTTATTGCATTAAAAGGTTTAGGCATAGGTTTAGGAGATGAGGTAATAACTTCAACATTTTCATTTTTTGCAACTGTAGAAGCTATTTGTCTTGTTGGTGCTAAGCCTGTTTTTGTAGATATAAATCCCAAAACATATAATATAGATGTTTCCCAAATTGAAAAATGTGTAACTTCTAAGACAAAGGCGATTATTCCTGTACATCTTTATGGTCAGCCTGCAGATATGAATGAAATACTAAGCATATCTAAAAAATACAATATTAAAGTGATTGAAGATGCTGCACAGGCAATAGGTGCAAAATATAAAGATAAATCTATATGTTCTGTTGGAGATGCAGGGTGTTTAAGTTTTTTTCCTACAAAAAATTTAGGAGCTTGTGGAGATGCAGGAATGATAACAACTTCTGATGAAAATTTAGCACAACAATTTAGAGTTCTGCGCGATCATGGGTCCGTACAAAAATACAAGCATTCTTATATTGGAACAAATAGCAGGCTTGATGAAATACAAGCTGCTATTTTACGAGTTAAACTGAAATATCTTGATATCTGGACAAAGAAGCGTCAGGAAAATGCGCAAATTTATAATGATTTACTTAAAGATATAGTTGTTATTCCTTATGTTGCATCCGATAGAATACATGTTTATAATCAATATACAATAAGAATAGATGGAGCATCAGATAATTTCAAACAGACCAGAAATGATCTTCATGATTATTTGAAGGCACAGGGTATTTCTGCGGCAGTGCATTATCCTATTCCATTACATTTACAGGATGCCCTGAAATTTTTAGGATACAAAAAAGGTGATTTGCCTATTAGTGAAAAAGTTGCTGATGAAGTGTTGTCCTTGCCTGTATATCCGGAGTTAACACGAGAACAGATGAAATTTATTTGTGACACAGTGAAAAGCTTTTTTGAAGTTCAGCCAAATATTAAAATGTCTGCTTTATTGTGATTGTTTTTCAGATGGTTTCTGCTGTAGTGTTGTTTTTATTTCATCTCTTATTTTTGCAGCTTCTTCAAAAGCTTCTCTTTCAATAGCCTGACTTAATTTTATCTGCAAATTTTTTATATTTCGGGAATGTTCATTTTCCTGTGGTTGGTAATCTAATCCCGCTTTTTCCAAAACTTCTTCTTCAACAAAAATAGGCGCATTCATTCTTAATGCTAATGCAATAGCATCACTTGGTCTGGCATCTATTTCTACAGGATTTGAATTGTGCTGTAAAAATATTGTTGCATGAAATGTGGCTTCTTTAAGTGAAACCACATTTATTTTGACTATAGTTACATTTAATGTTTGAAGGATATTTCTCATTAAGTCATGAGTGAGAGGTCTGGGTGGTTTGGTATGCTCAAGTTCTAATGCTATTGCTTGTGCTTCAAAAGGTCCAACAAAAATCGGTAGCCATTTATTGTTTGCCTCAGCTTTTAGTATTACAGCGAAGCCATTGGTAATTGGGTCCAATACTACTCCATGAATTTTTGCAGAAATCATATATGCTATTATAATAACTTTTACCGTAAAGTCAATTTTTTTTATAGTATATAGAGATAAAATATTGAAATCTATCCGTAAATATGTAAAGATATTTTAAATATGTGTGGAATTTGCGGATTTACTAAATTCAATAAGACAGTAGAAGATGCAGATAATATTTTAAAGGCTATGTCTGATACTTTGATTTCACGTGGGCCTGATGAAGAAGGATTTTATTTGACTGATAATATGTGTATGGGTATTAGACGTCTTAAAGTAATAGATTTAGTTACTGGTTCTCAGCCGATTTATAATGAAAAAAAGGATTTATGCATTGTATATAATGGTGAAATATATAATTTTAAAGAATTGAGATGTCAGCTTGAAAAGAATGGGCATAGTTTTTATACTGCTTCAGACACTGAAGTTATAATCCATTTGTATGAAGATTTTGGTGAGGATTGTGTAAAAAAAATAAATGGAATGTTTGCATTTGCTATATATGATGAAAAAAAACAAAAATTATTTCTTGCGCGGGATAGAATAGGTATTAAACCATTGTATTATGCAAAAATTGATAACGAATTAATTTTTGCATCAGAATTGAAAGCTATATTTAAATATCCCTATTTTAAAAAAAGTATAGATTATAATTCACTTGTACAATATTTGTTGTCTGGATATATCTCAGCTCCAAATGTAATTTTCGCTGGTATAAAAAAATTGATGCCGGGTTATTCTATGTCATTTTCTAACGGTAGTGGCAAGAATTGCTATGGAGATGTTGTAACAAATAAATATTGGGATATTCGTTATGATGATAGTGAACATAAAGTAAGGACTGAAAATGAGTATGCCGAAAAATTGTTATATGAATTAAAAAATTCTGTTAAACGTATGCTTATAAGTGATGTTCCTGTTGGCGCTTTTTTAAGTGGTGGAATAGATTCAAGTTCAATTGTTGCTTTTATGTCACAGCTAATTCCTGGAAAAGTAAAAACTTTTTCTATAGGGTTTGAAGAAAAGACTTTTAATGAATTGGATTCGGCTAATAAAGTGGCAAAAATTTTTGGCACTGAACACTATAGCGAAGTTTTTTCTGATGCAAAAATGTTGCAAACTATGCCACAGGTAATTGATTTTCTTGATGAGCCTTTAGCAGACCCTTCTATTATACCAACCTTTTTATTGTCAAAATTTACCAGGAAAGAAGTAACAGTTGCATTAAGCGGTGATGGTGGTGATGAATTATTTGCAGGTTATCCTGTTTATCAGGCACATAGGCTTGCTAAATATTACAAAAAAATTCCTAAAAATATACGGGAAAATGTTATTAAAAAAATGATATACAATATGCCTGTTTCATTAAATAATAATAGTTTAGATTATAGGTTGAAACGTTTTGTTGCAAGTGTTGATTATCCAATGTTTATTCGTCATTTTATATGGAAAGGTGGGTTTTTACCTGAGGAAATACCATATCTTTTTACAGAAGATGTGAAAAAAAATATAACCCAGACTGATTTTTTTATGCCTACGGTGGAAATTGAAGATAAAATAGATCCATTGGAACAATTATTGTATTTTGATTTAAAATCATATCTTTCTGATGATATATTAATGAAAGTTGATAGAGCAAGTATGGCATGTAGTTTGGAAGTAAGACCTCCATTTCTGGATGATACTTTTGTTGGTTTTGTTGCAAAGATTCCATTTAAACTCAAACTGCACAATTTTACCACGAAATACATTCTTAAAAAAAGCATGCAAAAATTTCTTCCTAATGATATAATTAGACAAAACAAAAAAGGATTTAATGTTCCAATAGGTAAATGGTTAAATAAAGAGTTTAAAACGTTAGTTTTAGATGTTTTGTCTGAAAATAGATTGAAAAAGCAAAAAATTTTTAAACCTGATGTTGTAAAACAGTTGCTTGATGAACATTTTGCCGGCAAAGTGGATAATAGAAAAAGATTGTGGAGTCTTTTAATTTTTGAATGGTGGTTAGAAAAATGGGGAATGTGAAATTTTTAAAATCAAGGTTCTCTGGTGTTTTGTTGCTTGTTCTTATTATTTTGCAGGGATGTGGTAAAAATCCAATGTTTAGTGGTTCTTATGCAGACAGGGCAGTAGGCAAAATTGCATTTATGTCTGATAGAGATGGAGATTGGGAAATATATTTGATGGATGCTGATGGAAGTGGTGTAACTCAATTGACATTTAATTCTTTTGCTGATGTAGATCCAAGTTTTTCTTCTGATGGAAAAAGAATTATTTTTTCCTCTAATAGAGAAGGTGGAAAACCTGAAGATTTTGAGGTGTATACTATGAATTATGATGGTTCAAATCAGATAAGAATTACGACAAATTCTTTTCAGGATCGTGGGCCCAGATTTTCTTATGATGGAAGCAAAATAGTTTTTTATAGGATTGATTCTAAAAATGGAAATAATGCAAAGATATGGGCTATGTATTCAGATGGTAGTGGTGAAAGAGTTTTGACTGCTGACGAAAATTTTTCCGATAAATTTCCTTGTTTTTCTCCAGATGGCGTAGATATTATTTTTCAGAGAACGAATACAACCAAGATTTTACAAAATACTGTTAAACAAGACCAAGGTATAGCATATATTTATACTATGAAATCCGATGGGAGTTTTCAATATTCTTTATTTTCGGAACAAACACAGAGTAAAAATATGGATTCTTTTGAAAAACCATATTTTGGGGCTAATGGCGAAAAAATAGTATTTAAATATAAGAATATAGGTGAATCTAATTCCAATTCGGAAATATTTATAGCAGATATTGAAGGTAAAAATCAGATTGTTCTTACACAGAATAAGGTAGAGGAAGATGAGCCAGTACTTTCAAAAAACAATAAAAAAATTGCTTATGCTTCAAATCATGATGGAAATTGGGAAATATATGTAATGAATGTAAATGGTTCAAAACAGATACGTCTTACAAATGATTCTGCAAATGATAGGTATCCTACATTTTCACCATAATGCGTAATTTATTAATCGCTATTCTGGTTTTATTGGTGCATTTTTCTTATGCAGATGCTTTTTATCTGGATAATGAAAGTATTTATGCAAGCACTGTAAATATTGGGTATTTTCCAAATTTAGGAAATTCGGTATCCTATGAGTCATTTAAAACACAAATAGGTGCAACGTATGCTGTTTGGACAAATGTAGATATAGGTAGTTTATTCACCTATTTATATAATAATGTTAGTTCTGTAAAATCAAATAATTATACTATACAACTTGATGTAGTATATAATTTTGCACAATTCGGAAATTTAAAATTTAAATCAATAGCAGGTTTCAATTTCACTTATTCAAGTGCAGATTTTTCTGCTTTAGCTCCAGAATTAGGTATTATGCTTAATAATATGCCTATTTTAAATGATATACAGATTATATGGACAATTTACACAAGTGGTTACAATGTAAATTTATTCCTTGGCAATAGATTTTTTCTGGGTTCAAGACTTGCACTAAATTGTGGTGTTTCTATGTTTTTATTTAAGGGAGATGGTTATGCTACTGAAGTTTTTCCAGTGAATATAATGTTAGGTTTAGATAAGTATTTTGAATAATAAGGTCTGTCATTGCGAGGAGGAGCTGAAAGCGACGACGTGGCAATCTAAAAACGAGATTGCTTCGTTCCCTTTGGTTACTCGCAATGACAAAATGGAGATTATGAAATACATATTTAATGTGATTTTGCTGGGGTTAGTTTTAATGGGGTGCAGTAAAAATCCTTTTGCGCCTGTGAATAGTTCGGAAATAGGAGGATTTGTTCAGTCAACAAATTTTCATGATAAAAAATTTGGATATCGTATTCATACAAAGGGTGAGGCAAAATATTACAAATCTGTTACTGTTGTGTTTCCTGATGGCACACAAAAAGAATTTGAGAATAAATCTAATACATCACCTGATGGAAATACCAGATGGACTATTTTAGGTGATATGTTTGGTTTGCCTATATTAGGTGAATACAAATTTTTTATAAAACTTGCAGATGACAGAGAAATTGTTAAAACGGATATTTACAATGGTGAATATCTTGAAATTCCAGAAATACTTACTGCAAAAAGAGGCGAAAATAATCTTGCAGTAGTATGGAAAAAAGTTGAGGATGTGGATTATTATCAAGTTGAACTGTTTATATCTGAGGATGTATCAGCAATTGCAGTTTCACCGCGTCTTGAAAATGACAAGCTAATTTATGTTTTTAGAGATATTAACCTTACTTCAGGGAAAAGTTATCATATACATGTATCAGCATGGAAAAAAGATGACGAAGGAACATTAGTTGCTTCTTCAACTGGTGGGTATTACATAAACTGGTAGTATTGCTATAGAAATTCTATGGTAGTAAATGAGTATAACGTATTTTTTTGAAAGGAGATGGTAAAAATGGGAAATATTTTAAAAAAATGCAGTATGAGTATTATGATACTTTTGTTGAGTAGTTATTGTTTTGCAGGCAGTAAAAAAACTATATGTGTGATGGATTTAGAAGATAAATCAGGGGATCAACATTCAGGATGGCATGATGTTGGGAAGGGTATGGCTGATATGTTGGTGACTACTTTAGTAAAGTCTAATAAATATATGGTTGTTGAACGTGAAAAACTTGTTAAAGCTATGGATGAGCAGAAATTAAATGCTACTGGAGCAGTTACATCACAGAGTGCGGCTAAATTAGGAAAGCTTATAGGAGCTTCTTATGTAATAACCGGGAGTGTTACAGAATTTGGAGTAAAGCAAAGCAAGTTAGGAGTCGGAGGACTTGGTAGAGTACTACCTTTTGGTGGAGGAGTTGATACTCAAACAAATACAGCTAAAGTAGCAATAGATATAAGAATGATAGATGTTACAACAGGACAAATAATTAAAGCAGAAAAAGGTGAAGGTGAAGATTCTAGCACAGGAGTTTCTATAGATTTGGATATTGCACCAAGTGTGGATTTTGGAAAAGATGGATTTGATGAAACAGTTATAGGTAAAGCCACTCGTAAAGCAGTGGAAATGTCAGCAAAAACTATTATAGATTATGCATCTGATTTGCCATGGTCAGGTAGAGTTATAAAAGTTTCAGGTAAACAAATTTATCTTAATTCAGGCGAGGAAGATGGAGAGCAGATTGGACGAGTTGTAGGTATTTATCATAGAGGTGAAGAACTTGTTGACCCTGATACAGGAGCTTCTTTGGGTTCAGAAGAAACTAAAATTGGAACTGCAAAAATAATAAAAGTAGAAAAAAAATATTCAATTGCAGAAACAACAGCAACAAATGTAACTGCAGAGGATTATTTAAAATCAGAAAAATAGCTAATGATTTAATTATATCAAAGAGTTATAATTTTATTGTAATGGGGTTGAAATTTGTTTAATTTTATGGCATAATAAAAACCTATGAAAAATAATATAATTGAAGGTGTGGAAATTAAGGAGCTTGCTGTTCATAAGGATGAACGTGGTTTTTTTTGTGAAATCCTTAGAAATAAAGATAAAATTCTTTCTGAGAAATTTGTTCAGCTTAATCATTCATTGTCATTTGCAGGAGTTACTAAAGCATGGCATCTGCATAAAAAACAGACCGATTGGATGAATGTTGTGGTTGGTGATATAAAATTAGTTTTATATGATACAAGAAAAAATTCACAAACATATAAAACTACTATGGAAATATTGATGGGAGAAACATTTGGTCATAAAGTTGTCAAAATCCCGACAGAAGTAGCGCACGGGTATAAAGTTTTAAATGGCCCTATGCATATTGTTTATGTTACAGATCAGGAATATAATCCTGCTGATGAATTCAGAATACCTTATGATGACCCGGAAATTGGTTATGATTGGAAGTCAATTCCGGCAATTACATGAGCAATCATAAAAAAATTCTCATTACAGGTGGTGCAGGTTTTGTAGGTTCTTCTCTTGCAATTAAATTAAAAATTCAATATCCGAAAAATCATATTATTTGTTTAGATAATCTTAAACGACGAGGTAGTGAATTAAATATTGATAGACTCAAACATTATGGTATTGAATTTTTACATGGGGATATCAGAAATAAAGAAGACATAGAATCTATAAGAGATATAAATCTTATATTGGAATGTTCTGCAGAACCTTCTGTATTAGCTGGATATAATTCTCCAGAGTATTTAATAAATACTAATTTGTTAGGAACTATCAATTGTTTAGAATTAGCAAGAAAAAGGAAATCGGATTTTATCTTTCTGTCAACAAGCAGAGTTTATCCTTTTAAAACTATAAATTCCTTGAATTTCACTGTGGCAAAAACAAGATTTGAATTGAAAAATAAGCAAGATATTATAGGTGTATCTGCTAAAGGTTATACTGAAAATTTTCCTTTACAGGGTTCACGTTCTCTTTATGGAGCTACAAAATTAGCATCTGAGTTGCTAATACAGGAATATCAAGAAATGTATAATATTAGGGCTGTGATAAATCGCTGTGGTGTCATAACTGGTCCTTGGCAATTTGGAAAAATTGACCAGGGTTTTGTAGTTCTATGGATTGCAAAGCATTTCTGGAAACAAAAACTTTCTTATATAGGTTTTGGTGGTGAAGGCAAGCAAGTAAGAGATATTGTGCATATTGACGATCTCTATAATTTAATCAATATACAATTAAAAAATATTGGAAAATTTAATGGTGAGATTTTTAATGTTGGTGGTGGTAAAAATATAAGTGTATCTTTAAATGAATTAACTTCTATATGTGAGAAAATTACAGGTAATAAAATAAAAATTTCTAAAATACAAGATAATAGAAATGCTGATATTAGAATTTACCTGACAGATAATACAAAAGTAACTAAATTAACAGGATGGCAACCAAAAATTTCAATAACTAATATTATAGAAGGAATACATAATTGGATAAAAAACAATGAAAAACAGCTTATAAAGGTTTTAAAATGAGTGTTATAGTAGTAACAGGTTCAGCAGGTCTTATTGGTTCAGAAGCAGTCAAATTTTTTTGTTCAAAAAAATTTGATGTCCTTGGAATAGATAATAATTTCAGAAAAATGTTTTTTGGTGAAGATGCTTCAACTGATTGGAATAGAAAATTATTAGAAAAAGAATTTAAAAATTATCTGCATTATGATATTGATATTAGAAATAGTGAAGCAATAGAAAATATATTTAAGAAATACGATAAAAATATTTCACTAATTATACATACTGCTGCTCAGCCTTCGCATGATTGGGCATCTTCAAATCCTTTTATGGATTTTACAGTAAATGCTAATGGGACATTGGTTATGTTAGAGAATTTTCGCAAATATTGCCCGGAAGCTGTTTTTATTTTTATGTCTACAAATAAAGTGTATGGTGATTTGCCTAATTTTTTACCATTAGTTGAATTAAAAACACGATATGAAATTGAAGATAAACATAAGTGGTATAATGGTATAGATGAAACAATGTCTATAGATCAATCTAAACATAGTTTATTTGGTGTTTCAAAAATAGCAGGGGATGTTCTTGTTCAGGAATATGGCAGATATTTTAATCTTAAAACTGTAGTTTTTAGGGGTGGATGTTTAACAGGTCCTGCACATTCAGGTACTTTATTACATGGATTTCTTTCATATCTTATGCGGTGTTGTGTTTCAGGAAAAAAATATTCTATTTTGGGATATAAAGGCAAACAAGTAAGAGATAATATTCATTCGTATGATTTGGTAAATGCTTTTTATCAAGTATATCAAAATCCAAGATATTCAGAGGTATATAATATTGGGGGTAGTCGATACAGTAATTGTTCAATTCTTGAAGCAATTGAATTATGCCAGTTGATAAGCGGGAAAAAGCTAAACTATGAATATATAGATAATAATAGGTCAGGAGATCATATATGGTGGATAAGCAATGTTTCAAAATTCAAAGAACATTATCCTGCATGGGATTTCAAATATGATCTTAAATCCATTATAAAAGAAATTTATGAAGCTCAAAAAAACACATTTAATTCTTGACTTATATAATCCATTTTTGTATAACTACTAAATTAAATATGAGTAGCGGTCAGCGTAAACTGACTTTACAACATTGTTGTTTTACGGCAACTTGCAAAACCAGAAAAGGAGAAAGCTGAAATGAAAAAATATCCAAAGTTAGTAATAGTTGTTGTAATAGTTATTGCTGTTTCTTTATTTGTTTACTATATGTTATCAGGAAAAAAGGGTGGTGCTATGGTTTATATTCCAGCAGGTGAGTTTATTATGGGCTCTGATACAGATGAGTTGAATGAGAAACCTGCTCATAAAATTTATCTTGATGCATATTATATAGATAAATATGAAGTTACAAATGAACAATTTACGGAATTTTTAAATACTTATGGTAAATCTACAGATGATCATGGTGCTCCATTTGTTTATGCATCTGATTGGGGCGTACAGTTTGTTGATGGTAAATGGAAACCAGTTAAAGGGTATGAAAAACATCCAGCAGTGTATGTAACATGGGTTGGAGCGGATCATTATGCAAGATTCTATAATAAACGTTTGCCTACAGAAGCAGAATGGGAAAATGCGTGTAGGGCTGGAACTACTACTAAATATTATTTTGGGGATGCAGTAACACAAACTTCATCTTTGGGGGAGACTAAATCAATATTATCCGATTATGCATGGTATACAGAGAATAGTGCTCCAAAGGTTGATGTTTCAGATGATGATGAAGATGATGACAATAATGTTGTTGAAAAAGCTCCTGCTTTAATAGTCAAGACTACATATCCTGTTGGAAAAAAGATGCCAAATAAATATGGGATATATGATATGTATGGTAATGTTGGTGAATGGTGTGCTGATTGGTATGATAAAGACTATTATAAAAATTCTCCAGATAAAAATCCTAAAGGACCCAATGTTGGGAATAGTAGTGTAGAACGTATTGCTCGTGGTGGATATTGGGATACTCCTGATGGAAAATGTCGTTCTTCTTTTCGTGTAGGGGTTCCACTTAATATTGGAAATAATAGTTTGGGTTTTCGCTGCGTAAAAGATATTGCTAAATAAGTCTAAACTATAATTTATTAGCAAATGTATATTTCTTAATGAAAGCTAATTTGTCATTAGTTTCTGTAGTTATTACCACAAGGAATGAAGAAAAAAATATAGAAAACTGTTTACAATCTATAAAAATTCAAACATATCCTCAAGAATTAATTGAAATTATAGTAGTGGATAATAATTCAACAGATAAAACCAAAGAAATAACTTTAAAATATACCAATTTAATACTTACTAAAGGGCCAGAACGTTCTGTTCAAAGAAATTTCGGAATTCAAAATGCAAAAGGTGTATATATTTTATATCTTGATGCTGATATGATTTTGAATGAAAAAGTAATTGAAGAATGTGTGAATAAATGTGAAAAAGAAAATTTAATTGCTTTGTATATTCCAGAGCGAATAGTTGGAAAAGGATTTTGGATAAAGGTAAGAGATTTTGAAAGAACATTTTATAATGCGACTTGTATTGATGGGGTTAGATTCGTGAGACGTGATAAATTTTTCGAGATAAAAGGATTCGATGAAACTTTAACAGGTCCTGAAGATTGGGATTTTGACAGGCGAATTAAAACACTCGGAAATGTTGGAGTAATAGATAGTAATATTAGCCATAATGAAGGTGATTTTAATTTTAGAAGATATATAACCAAAAAATCCTATTATGCTAAATCTTTTGACAAATACATAGAAAAATGGGGAAAGCAAGATGTAATTATAAAAAAGCAATTTGGCATTTGGTACAGATTTTTTGGAGTGTTTCTAGAAAAAAAGGAAAAAGTTTTTAAATTAATATTGCATCCAGTATTGACTTTCAGTATGTTTTTTTTGAGAATAATGGTGGGTATGATTTATATTAAGGATAAAATATACGATGGAAATAAATAAATATTCAAAAAAATATATGCACTATTATAGTGGAGATGTTCCTTTTCTTGTAGAGGAGGTATTTAAAAATAACAAAATAGAAAATTTTGCTGATTTGGGTTGCGGTGATGGGCCTTTTTTATACGCACTATTAAAAGCAGGATATTTGGATAATTTAAAAAAGATTATAGCTGTTGATATATCACAGGAACGTATTGAAAATGTAAAAAAGCTAAGTGATAAAATTTTATGTATTGTTTCTGATGTATGTAATATTGAAGCATTAAAGAATGTCCAGTTGGATTTTATAGTATCGAGTCAGGTTATAGAACATTTACCAAATGACAAAAAATTTATTCAGGAAGTATATAGACTTTTAAATAAAGAGGGATTATTTTTTGTTTCAACAGTTTTTAAAAAATGGTATGGCTGGTATTTTTACAGATGCAATGGAAAATGGGCTTTAGATCCCACACATCTTCGCGAGTATACAGACGAAACCCAATTACTTGACATATTAAAAGAAAATAAATTTGAAGTACTAAAAAATAAAAAAACATTACAATGGTTTCCTGTCACTGATTTTATTTTCAAACGAATAGGTTTAAACAGAAACATATATGAAAACAAAATCATAAAATTTCTTAGAAACATCAAAATCCCAATTTTAGGCTATTATAACTGGGAGCTACTTCTTAAAAAGCCCCCCAACGAAATTTGACAAAACAGTGAATTTATGTTATACTATATTTAGTATGATAAACATTCCAAAAGTCAAACACGTCTCAATACTCAATACTCAATACTCAATACAATAAG
>JBBTED010000132.1:0-2063 GCA_038042445.1 Candidatus Firestoneibacteriota bacterium | reverse complement strand
GGGTGAGGCAATAAAGTGCATTAGCCATGCCATAAACGGCTATCTTCATAAAACCATGTTAGCGGTAGGAAATATCCAGGATGGCATGCCTAATATTTCAGAAGAACAAAAAAACTACTTTATCAAAATTATTCAGAACTCCCTTAAGGCATCATTAGTGGTCAAAGAATTAAGAAAACTCTATCATCTGTAACCAGCAACTCCATTCCAAATAGCCCTTCTGACGGCGGTTGCCTCTTTACAATTGGTATTGTGTCCCCTATAGAATTAGCGCCTACATCCTGAACTAAATGAGCATCCAACGAAATATCTTTTGGGTATTTTTCAATTATCGTTGAAACTATCTCAAGAATTTCCTGAGCTGGATTCTGCAGCATTACCTTTTCCTTTGCAGTGCGCGCTGTCAGTATGAATGAAAATAACGTCTTAAGAAAACCAAACCTTGAGACAGGCTTATTTTTCTTGTCCTGCTCAGCCTTCTCGCGGCGAATCCTTCTTTGCCCGTTTTGCTCTAACCTCCACCGCCTCCAGCCGTCATATGCTTCCGATATATTATCCATTCAATCTAAATAATCCTATCGCTGATTTTAAATATAGAGGGCAACTCGTCCCTGTTGCCCCTTTGTTTTATTCTCAATGTATATGAGAACAAAACACTCATGCATGTGTGTGAAAGTAATTTGGACGAAGCACGAGATATTAATACACCTCTTGACTCTTCTTTGCTTCAAGTGCTTTAACAAAATCAAAATCAGTCCATTCTGTAAACCAGCATTCTTTTCTATTTAATATCTTGTCCTGGTCAGAAGCATCTGTTATGTCATAACTCGCTAATAAATCTTTCTTGAAGTCTTCATCAATATACGGACAAGATAGAAGGTCAAATAATAAAAAGGTCAATTCTGTCATTTTAAGCTTATTTCTTTTTTCAAACTTAGACTTAATATGTTTCTTCAATACATTTTTAAATGTATTGTAACGAGTCCTATTCTCAATATAAAAAAGTAAAACGGTAATTGAAAAATAGTTCAAATCATAACCGAAAGAGCCACCGAATTCATACTCATCGAGATTCACATCAAAATATTTACATAAAACTGACTCGTCCAGCCTATATACTTTTCCCAATTCTTTTAACGCAATTAATAAATAGAGAGTTTCCACTTGGGTATACTCTGAATTTTTATTTTTCCACAACACCAATGAAACTTCATCATATATTTTCTTTAAAATAAGGTGCCGATTATCATAATTAAAGTTGCCTCGAATCTTTGAAAATTTAGTTAGCTTGCTCAAAATCAAACAAAGTTTAATTGTAGTATTTACCCGTGGAGAAACAGAGTAAATAAAAAAAGTATAATCAAAAAGTTGCAATATCATATTAACCACTTTTAGTTCATGCTTCCCCTTATCCTCAATATCACTATATATTTTTATTAATTTAAAAACTTTTCTATCAATGCAAGCCAGCGTATAATTCAATATATCTTTATATGCAATGCCAGTTTCCTTGATTATTGTCTTAAATCGAGTGATCAATTCATTTGAACTAGCGTAAAAAGAATATCGCTTCTCATTTTCTTCTTCATCATTTTCATCATCCTTACTACGCTCTTCTTTAGATGCCTTAAAAATAAGACTGTTATTTAATAAATCACTAATCTTCAGCTTAGCAATGGTAATCCCGGTAATTATAGGTTTTTCAAATAAAACTGATTTTGAATCATTAACATATAATTTGAACTCCGACAAATGAAATCTATACGCGCTTAATATCCTCTCCTTAGCACCATCATCATTATAAAAAACAAAGAAATCATCAACATAACGAAAGATCTCATAATCGGTTTTAAATTCTAACCCTTTACTTTTATTATCAGGATTATCTTGTAAATAATGCATGACATTTAAATCTATCCTTTGGAGTATCAACTCGGCGAATATTCTGGAAAATTCAGGGCCTATAATTATTCCGTTAGTCTCCCCGTAATTTAGATTATGCATTAAAATATCGAATTGCCCACCAAATGTTTTGTCTGAATCCGTAAAAGAACGATCTTTTA
>JBBTED010000131.1:0-2445 GCA_038042445.1 Candidatus Firestoneibacteriota bacterium | reverse complement strand
TTAAGTATAGCTTATTTCAATAAGAGAAATTCCATTTCCGTCTGAAGCAGAACATAATATTGACAGCGGTTACTTATGCAAAATATAACAAAAGAAGTATATTAGGAAAGGTCACAACCGGCATATTCTTTCTTTAATACATTTCGATTTTCCAATATTTCCGTGATGGATTTATCACGCACATTTCCAATGGTTCTTTCTTGATAATTGTCAAAAAACATATCGTAGCAATTGCTAACATAGCCATCATGGCTAATTCTGATTACCGGCATGAAGGAATTATCCCAAGGAATATAATTAAAATAAATAGTGATTCCATTAAAAACATATTTGCTAAAAATAGCGCCGTAATCGTCAACATTCAGGCTATGTTTTTTAATAATTCTTTCCCTTACAAGCTTTTTCATTAAGCTTAATGATACAGTATAATCATTTTTCACATATATGCTTAAGTTATCATAGTGATTAAAATTTATCAGTTCTCCATTTAACATTCTCTTTATCTCAGTGATAATATCCTCATCCTTTGCATATAAATTGTCTTTATCTATATTGCCTTTAACATTAGTGGAAACATAGGGTGAAATTAAAATATTTTTGACACCAATTTCATAAACATCATCTATCAATTCAGGAATAGTGTGCAAGTTTAATCGATTTGCGGTGAAACTAATAAACACCTTGTTTAGCAAATGCGGAGGGAATGATTTTATATTAGCCATTATTTCGCTATAAGTTCCACGACCACGAATTGTATCATGAATTTTTTCATTTCCATCTATACTTATATCTAAATAAGAGGGATTTATTTCGCAAAGCTCGCTTGACCTTTCCCTGTTCAACAATAAAGCATTCGTGACCAGCCCAAAACGGAGCCTTGGGTTTTGTTTTCTTTTCTCTTTAAAGTAGGTGAGTAAATCTATCGTTTCTCTCCAATTCAATGTCGGTTCTTTCCCAACATTCCCAAAGGTTAATGCACGTAATTCGATACACTCGTCAAAGACATGTTCCCACTCCTTAATAGTTAAAGCATTATCTTTTATTGCGTAGCCAACATAGCAATGTTTGCATTTTAAGTTACAGATGTTATTTATAAAATACGAGACGTTTAATGAGTAATAGCCATTCTGGCTTAAATATTCAGGGTTTAAATTCTCTATAGAAATTGGTTTAAAGTTTTTGCTGATTCCTCCACAACTACCTGAAAATCCTGGAAATGCCATATTTTATTTCCTCCGTTCTAACTTTTCAAAAAACTTATAAAGGTCGTTATAAAAATAAATCTCAATTCCGAAAGATTTTTGAAAAAGGCTACGTAAAGTTGACTTTTCATTTTCATCATATGTTTTAGATGGCATTGCCAAGAATATATTATGGTTGTCTTTCATTTCGGTTGTGAGAGTTCTAGTTTTCATAAAATTTAACTGTTGTAACAGATAACTAATATTCGGGTCCTCAAAACTAAATCCTATGAATATAAAGTCATGAAAGCTCACAGCATGTTGGAATTTTAAATACAGAGGATGCATATTTATCATTCTATCATAATAGTCACTTCGTGTTGCAACAAGTGAATCATAATAAGGAGAGTCGGCAATACAACCGTGGATTTTAATGATTTTTTTCTTTTTCTCCAACATACTATTATTATGAAAGTGACTGTATTCATAAAACACACTGTACGTATCACTCTTATAACAACCTTCCAAAGCTTTTTCGAGAAGATCATCCCAGTTAGATGTATAAATTGTATTAAATTTATCAACTAAAATTTGATGTTCATTTGACACCTTATTATTCTTTAATTCTAATTTTTTAAAGAATATGTCAATTCGGTTACCTAATAGCATTCTGCATTCTTGACGCCAATTTATAGGAGATGGTTCTAATATATTACGTACAATCCAATACTCAGTATTAAGAAGAGGATCCTGAAACTGGCGCTTTTTATCATTACCATATAAATCATCGACAAACTCCTTCCAGTCAGGATACTCCTTACAATTTTTAAGTTTAGCATTTTTTGAAAACCCCGCTCCAATAAAAGGTATGAGTCTATCCTCTATAAAATACGAATTTCCTATTTTATCTAGCACAGCATTATTCTCGTCCACGTCCATTTGCAACCTTTCTTACCATGACGTTTTCTAACAAGAAATTCGCTGATACAAATATAACCATAATAATCGTAACTGGAAATACCCACATCCACCAAGCAGAAAACATAAACGACAATCCATCGAAAAGCAATCTTCCAAAACTTGCATTAGGCGGCTGTACCCCAAGTCCTAAGAAATTCAGAGACAGATTCATCATAAGAATTTCAGGCATTCTTGCCAAAGTATAGTTGGTACATCCTTTTTTGACATTTGGGAATAGGTGGTAGATATAAATATAAGACTTTGAAAGGCCGTAACTCATTTTAGCAATTACAAAATCATTCTT
>JBBTED010000130.1:0-1076 GCA_038042445.1 Candidatus Firestoneibacteriota bacterium | reverse complement strand
GATTTGTCTTTGCATGGCAACACAAACTCATTTGTCTGTAATGTCAACTTGTGTGAAGAAGAAATCCTTTCCAGTATCCGTTCAACTTCTTTCTTCCCCTCAGCAACAATCTTTGGTAGTTCTTCAATTAATGACAAACCCATTAATTTATCCTTCTGAAACTAAGATTAAATATAGTGTAAAAATCATTGTTTAGCAGACTGCGCCCATCCCACTTGTTTATATTGCAAAGGCGTTACTTTTTCAAATTTACCCTCGGGACATTTTATTAATATATCAAAATCATCTATTACTGGTTTGTCACTAGAAAATAAACATAATTCAACTGTTATACTGAAACCTGAATCTAACTTAGATATGTTATAATTTACGCATCCTGTATTTCTGGTCGGATATACCCATTGGTTTTTATTTTTAATGTAGTTGTAGTTATTTATATAGGCACTCCTAGCGTAAAGTTTATATTTATTGTATGGATAATTAATTCCTACGTTAATATCTTGTAACATTTGGTCAGTTAAATTTGCAATTTTTAGATTATAGAACCACTGCTTAGAAATTTTAATAAATCCAAAAGCTCGCCACTCAATATAATTATCGTATTCAACAGAATATATAAAAGGGGGGTATTTTGTACGTAATTTTTTTAAGTGATAAAAAGTACCTTCTTCAATTAATTCTGGTTTAGATGGACTCTTTTTAATCCATACATCAATACCTTTACCTAAAAACAAAATAATCAATCCGCTATATAAAGCGATAAATAATTTGTTTAAGTACCATTTTTGTTTACCTGGTTTTTCAATAAATTTATCCAAATCGATTCCTTATAGAATAGTTTGGTGTAAAGCGGGTAAAACCTACAATGTGCCCCAGGTACTCCCTTCCACCTGTCTGCGTGTACGCCCACAGGCAGATCGGTTGGCCATGAGCCCAGGGATAATGGGCATTGTAGAGGCCGTTTTTTATCTTCTTAATCCGTGAAAAAGGCATCTTCTCCTGCATATATTTTCCTATCCCCCCTGAGGTTTCTTTTTTAATAGCCCATCAAGTAATGCCGGTACAGTTAGCTTCTT
>JBBTED010000129.1:0-1414 GCA_038042445.1 Candidatus Firestoneibacteriota bacterium | reverse complement strand
TAAAATTTTACCGCCCACACGGGAGTGGTCTATTTGGTGCAAGATTCAGGTAATAAACTATTAGAAATAATTAAATCACTAATCAAGGTGTGACCCTTCTTTATCCAAGCACAAGCAAGTGACGATGAAATAGAGATAATAAAAGATGACCTTCAGGCAGTCAGCGGAAGCTTGAAGGCAGACGCTAATTTGGAAGCTGTTGGTAAGCTACTTTCTTCAATTGAACCGCTCATAAGTAAAATACGTGACGTTGGTTAAAAGGAATAATGCGGGAGCAGGTTTGATACCTGCTCCCAGAGGTTTCAATTTTCAATATTGATACACGCATTGTGCGACGTCTGCGGTTACCGCTCTAAGTACAAAAAATTAAATAATGAATACCCTTTTTAACCAGAACATTTCAGAAATTATTGCTGAGGCAGCAAAAAGCCGATTAGGGATTTTGGCTTTAATGATCATAATCCTTTCAATTCTTGCATACTATTTTTTTAGAAATGCTCCTAATAAATATAAATTCATAGTTTTCATATTCCTTTTTTCCGGGGTTTTTTTATTTGGCTATGTTGTAACTAAATCCGACATAAAAGGAAGCAATCAGACGGAAGATATTATTGCAACGATTGAAAACGTTGGACTTTATCGTGACGAATATGAAGGTGAAACTTGGGCTGAATATGATCCAAAAATCAATGGACAGAAAAGATTTTGGATAGGAGTAAAAATCAAAGCTAATCAAAACTTAACTATTCAAACTTTTGCTATCGGTCATCTTGAATTTCATACTTTTTATATAGGATACTCTCCACAAACGTATACTCATGGACTTACTTTATTTTCTGGTCAAAGTGAATGGGTTGCTATTCCAGTAGAACTGAATGACTGGCAAAAATACGCAAAAATTCTTTCCCATGAAACACCATTAAAGTTAATAGGAAGAGATGGAAAGATTGTCGCTTCATCATCAATAATAAAAGATTTTGGATTTTAATGAATATGCCTATCCGATTTGCTTAGGTAGGTAACCTCAATATATAGTATGCAATGGGCGGGTCGATTTCGTTCTCGGACAACCTGCAAAGCACTAACCATAGAGTGGAGATGACGAAGACTAGCGGGTAATTAATCAAAAAGTTTAGTAAGTGTATGGGGTGCGTGGGGTCACATCTTGATTAGTGATTAAGGGGTATATTAGGGTCAGACCTTGAAAATAGAATATAAAATCTGGTCCATCTCTTTTTTGAGCCTGCTTTGTGTTTTCATTTGTTCGCTTATCCGGAGAGCGGCTTTTGTTACCGCACTTAAACTTACACCAAATACTTCCCCAATCCTCTTATTATCTAATCCACTGGACAGAGATTCGGGTCAGACCTTGAAAATAGAATATAAAATCTGGTCAGTCTCTTTTTTAAGTCTT
>JBBTED010000128.1:0-9707 GCA_038042445.1 Candidatus Firestoneibacteriota bacterium | reverse complement strand
GGCTAACCACATCTGTTACATCAAATGTAAAGAACTGTTAGGGACAGGACAATAGTGTATTTAAAACCCCAATCGTTTCCAAAAAATCCACACTTAGGACACGTACCCCGTGGAGCATAATCGTTTGAAATTCTAGATCCCATTTTAAACTTTTATTTTAATTGCAGTTTAATAACGCTATTTTGATTCATACTAATTTTAAAATCTTGCTGAAAATTCTGAAGAGCACATTAACCCTGAATAATCTCCCAAGACCCACCTTTGTCAGGGCCAACTCGTTTTAATACACCTTTTTTGCTTAAAGTTTTTAGATGGTGTTTTATACTGTCTTCTGTTGTTTTCATGGTTTTTGCTAATTCTTGTCTTGTAACGTAAGGATTTTTTAGAATTGCATCAATTATTTTCTGGGTGTTTTCTGGGTGTTTTCTGGGTGTTTTCTGGGTAGTTTTTTGCAATTTCTGTTTTACAATATTCTTTCTCTTAAATACTGTAACAAACTGCATACCTATTTCCTTAAAATTTGCTGTTGGTTCTTTTGAGAGAATTAAACTAATACCTCTTCCCCATTTTTCAATAAAATGAACTCTATGCAATAGCTCTGCAATTAATTCATTTCGTCTTTGTGATACATTTTCTTTTTTTATTTTTTCAATTGTCAGCCCACCATAAAGCAATCCAGGACTTCTGATTTCAAGTCTGTCTTTAAATACTGCAATATTTACTGAATCCCACTCAAAATAATCCCTATGACAAAAAGCATTAATAATCGCTTCTCTAAATGCTTCTTTGTCTATTTCAGGAACATCCACTCTTCGCAAACCTTCCAATCTCATCCCAATGTGAATATTTTCTAAAATATATTTTTCTGCTTCTTTTATTAAATAAAATACATCTCCTTCAAAATCTTTCATATCTACAGGTGTTACTGTATCCATTGTTGCAAAAACAGCGCATCTTAACTTTGCATTAGGAAAGAAATTCTGTGGTTTTTTACCAAAAAGCATAATGCCAGCATTGACTAATTTATCGTCTAAAATAAGCTTTAATTTAACAAGTGCATTATGCAAAGAGTCATATTTTAACCCAGAAGTTTTTAAATATGTTTTGACTTTAGCAAAACTAATATCGATTAGTTTTGCTTTCGGATAGATATCTGTATCCCACCTTAACTTTTCACTATTTTTCCTTAATATAAATTCTTCTTGCTCTTCGGGACCTAATTTTCTATTTTCAACACCAATGCGAATATAAGGTCTACCAAAAGCATAATACATTGTTTTTCTGCTTTTAAAATCTACTTTAATACAAGTTTTACCATCTATTTTAATTTTACTGATTGCTGGATGAATCTTTGGTTCAATATTGTGAAAAATGGCTCTTGAAATATCTCTTTCTGTATCTTTACCAATTTGCTGACCTACGACTTTACCATCATCTTTTATACCAAAATACAGTTCTCCCTTTTGATGTTTATTAAGGATTGACACAATAGAAATGACTGCTTCATTTATCTCGGAAGTACTCTTTTTTAATTCTAATGTTTCTGATTCTTTTAATTTCACAATCGTTATTATATATAAGAATTTACACTGTTACAATTAAAATCAATTCAAAATTTTGATTAACACAATGGTGTTTTTAAACACAAATTAAACTTGCATTATGAAAATTATAGAACTATAATTTAAAGTGATGATTAAAATATTAGTAGTGGAAGATGAAAAAGTATCTGCAGAATTTATAGCTGATATTCTACGTCAGGAAGATTACATTGTGCATATTGCAAATTCCGGCACTCAGGCACTGCAAATGATAGCTAATAATAGTTATAATCTGGTATTTCTTGATTTAATAATGCCTGGAATTGACGGTTTAGAAACATTGCGTCAGATAAAAGAAAAACACACTGATATTCCTGTAGTTATGTTAACTGCTTATGACAAGGCCACTACTGCAGTTGAAGCTATGAAATCAGGAGCTGATGATTATTTACTAAAAGACCAGATTAGAGACAAATTATTAATAGTAGCCAAAAATATTTTAAAAACATATTTATTGGAAAAAGAAGTTGACAATTTAAAAGCACAATTAAAAGACTGGCTGAAAGTTGATAATATTGTAGGCAAATGTCAGGTAATGCAAAATGTATTTTCTCTTTTAAAAAAAGCAACGGAAAGTGATATTACAGTGTTATTATATGGTGAAAGTGGAACAGGTAAAGAACTTTTTGCAAGAGCACTCCATGCTATGAGTAAAAGAGCAAATGAATCATTTATTGCCATAGACTGTGCAGTTTTGCCTGAAAATTTAATAGAAAGTGAATTGTTTGGATATGAAAAAGGAACATTCACAGGCGCTACCGCAAAAAAACTTGGAAGATTCGAACTTGCAAATAATGGAACACTTTTTTTAGATGAAATAGGGAATATTCCTTTATCTACTCAGGCAAAATTATTAAGAACTTTAGAAGAAAGATGTATAGAACGGCTTGGTGGAAAAGAATCTGTAAAAATAAATGTCAAGCTTATAGCTGCCACTAATGTAAATCTTGAAGAAGGCATAAAAAATAAAACATTCAGGGAAGATTTGTATTACCGTATAAATGTCTTTCCTATATTTATTCCGCCACTGCGAGAAAGGAAAGAAGATATTCCAGTGCTTGTGGAATATTTTACAAAAAAATTCAGTGAAGAACAGCATAAATTGAACTTAAAAGTATCGGATGCTGCTATGTCTGTATTGATTTCACATTTATGGCCAGGCAATGTCCGGGAATTAAAAAATGCAATAGAAAGAGCAGTTTTACTTGCAGATAAAATAATTGATGTTCAACATTTAACGATTGGTAAACCATCTTTCTTTTTAGAAGGAACAAATACAAAAGAACTTGAAGAAATTCAGAATTTAGGTTTGTATGAAGCAAGCAAAAAAGCAACAAAATATATAGAAAAAAATTTGATATTAAAAACACTTGATGAATCCAAAGGAAACAAAACAAAAACAGCCGAAAAATTAAAAGTTGATTATAAAACCCTGCTTACAAAACTAAAAGAATACGCCATTAAATAATCCATTCCCCCTCTGATTTAACTTTTTGGAGTATGTATTCTATTTCTTTTTTAATAGGAGCAGAAATTTCTTTTTTGGATTTTAAACGCCACAATGATTTCAATACTTCTTTTTTTACATTTGAATCCGAATCAGCAACTAAACATAAAATCATATTTGCAGTTTCATCTGTATTTATTTCTTCCAGTGATTTTACAGCATAAATTCTGGCGGAAGAATCAGATATTTTTATCATTTCATCCAATTTGTGAATTGCTGAAATCTTATTATATTTATACATCACTTTTGCGGCAATTGCCTGAACTTTTATGTCTGAATCATTCAAATAAGGACTAATAAGTCTTTCACCTATTTCTGCATCATTTTCATCTACAAGTTCTGCTTCAATTATTTTTATTTCCTGAATTTTTGGACCTTGTGCTTCTGGCAAACCCAACACTGTCCCTTCTACAAGAACAGATGTTTTACCATGTACTTCATCTAAAAGTTCCTTATGCATTTTATACAAAGCAGACTCACGTTTGTATTCATAATATTTGAGTATAGATATAAAAACCATACCTGTAAATCCAATTAAAAAAATTATTATTAATATCCAAATTATAATATCACTTTTTTGGGATAATGCTTTCATTTTTTCTTCTGATTGACCAAACATTTTTTGAAATTCTACAGTAATATAACTATTAATCAATTGCACAATTTCAGTTTTTATTGCAGAAAGTGATGTTTTAAGCGTTTCTTCTTCCTGCAATCTTTTTGTAATTGAAGAATCTGCAAGGACAACGCCTTTAACTATCTGAGTATACGCATTTCTGACTAACGGATCATTAGCATCAATGAATATTGCAGTAGATATGGTATTAATTGCATTATCCTGTTTACCATCAAGATAATATTTAAGAGAAAGTTCAACCACAGTTTTTATTAAAATTGATTTAACTTTCTTATCATTTGGCTTTATCTCTAACGCTTTTTTAAAATCAGCGACTGCAGATTCCATATTCCCGGAAAGATAAGATTGAACACCATTATTGAAAAAACCTTTAAATTCTTTTGTTTTAATATGAACTCTTACAAAGAAAATAATAGCAATTAAAAAACTTATGGCTAATAATGTTAAAATTATATTTTTTACGAATTTATTTTTCATTTTTCACCAAAGATAGCTTTTATTTTTCCTATTAAAACCTGTATTTTAAATGGTTTTTCTATATAACAATCTATTTTTGTTTTGCCGGTAGAACTAAATAATTTATATAACTGACCTCTTCCTGATATGATTATTACAGGTACATCTTTTGTCTTTTCATTTTCACGAAGTTTAACTGTAAGAGAATATCCATCGAGTTTTGGCATCATTATATCCAAAACTACAAGGTCAAAATTAGAGGAAAATAATTTTTCTAATCCTTCTTCCCCATCAGATGCAACTATTGCCTCATATCCCAGGTTAGCAAGTGCCTGCTGGAGTATAAACGTTATATCTGTATCATCATCTATTATTAGTATTCTTTTCATTTGCGTATATTAATTATAGCATCTTGAGCATATTTCTTCAAGGACTCATCAGTAATATTTTTTAAAATATTTATTGCTTCTTCTGTCCCTATTTGTCCTATAGAATTTATAGCAGACATTTTAATTAAAAAATTGTCGTCTTTTAATTTTTCAACAAGTACAGGTAAGGCAGATGAACTTCCTATTTTTCCTATTAATTTTATAGTGCTTAATTGAACCTGCCAATTTCCATCTTTTAAAATTTCAATTAATGCAGGTATTGCAATTTCACCTGCTTTCTCAAGCCCTATTTCTCCAACTAAATGATTTGATGATTCTATATCTTTAAACATCTTCAGTAAAACAAAAATAGTATTTATGTCTTTAAATTTACCAAGTGACTCAGCAGCTTTATATCTAACTGAAAATTCATAGTCACGTTCAATTATTACAATTAAATCCGGTATAACCACACTATCACCAATTACACCAAGTGATGCAGCTGCCACACCTCTTATTCCAGCATCACTATGACGCAATATTTCGCGAATTTGCGTTAATGAACTTGTATCTTTTATTTTACCTAATGCCTCAATAGTATAGTATTTTGTATAAAAATCGTCGGACTGTAGCAATGGTTTTAATTCTTTGACTATGGTTTGTCTTTTTTCACCAAACCATAATTCTTTGGCATAAGAATTATCCCCTATTTCCCCAATAGACCATATTGCAAAATACTGAACATTTTTACTTTCATTCTTTAGATATTTAAGCAAAATTTTAACAGCAATTGGATCTTTAATTTTGCCAAGTGCCTCAATTGCTTTACATTTTATATATACATCACTATTTTTTTCCAACACTTTAGCAATTGTATTTGTATATTTTTTATCTCTGCTTTCTCCTATTATCTCAAGTGCATATCCTCTAACTATAAAATCATTATCATTTAATGCAGAAACAATGTATGGCAATGCAGAATTTCCCATTTTAATCAAAATATCACGAGCTTCTTCTCTATATGCTTTTGAATAAGAACTATTCATACGTTTGATTTGAAGTTTTATGGAATTCACATCTATATCAGATAAATTTTTATCAGAAAACCCAGGCAGTTTTTCTGTTTCTTGAGCAAAACAGGAAAATACAGTAAAAAATATTATAGCAAAAATACTTCTTTTAATCATTTGTTAAAGTGTGTGAAGAGGCATACCTATTGAATGAAATGCCGCCTCCATTAAAGTTTCAGGAAGTGTTGGATGTGCATGTATTGTTTTTATGAATTCTTCTGTAGTAGCCTCACATTTTAAAGCCATACAAGCTTCACCAATAAGCTCTGTAGCATGTGGGCCTATTATCTGAACACCCAAAACAATATCATATTTTGTATCAACCACAATTTTTACAAATCCTTTTGTCTCACCTATTGCAATAGCTTTTCCACTTGCAGAAAACGGAAATTTACCAATTTTAACCTGAAATCCCTGCTCTTTTGCCTTTTTTTCAGTTAAGCCTACACTTGCAATTTCAGGTTCAGTAAAAATACAACTCGGAATTATTGAATAATCCATATATGAATCTTTGCCTAACGCATTTTCAGCTGCAACAATTCCCTGATGAGATGCAATATGAGCAAGCAACGCTTTTCCTGTTATATCTCCAATTGCGTAAACACCTTTAATATTTGTCTCCATTTTTTCATTTACAATTATTTTTCCTTTATCAGTATCAATTTTTAATTTTTCAAGACCAATTCCTGCTGTATTAAATTTGCGTCCTATACCTACTAATACTTTTTCAGCTTCTATTTCCTTCCCTGATGATAATTTTAGTTTTTTTTCAGTTTCTGAATCTGTTATATTTTCCACTTTTTCATTTAGGTAAATCTGAATACCATCTACTTCCAAACATTTTTTTAATTCTAATGCAATTTCTTCATCTTCTGTTGGAATAAGTTGTGACATCATTTCAATTATAGAAACACGTACTCCGAAAGTATTAAATATATGCGCAAATTCTACACCAATAGCTCCACCACCTATTATTGCAATTGAAGATGGAATATTTGTTAAATTCAAAACATCTGTAGAAGATAATATTTTTGTGCCATCAAAATTAATTCCAGGTATATTTGCAGGCTCAGAACCTGTAGCAATTATTATCTTATTTGCAGACAAAATTTGGGTTGTGCCATCAGATTTTTTTACCTCAACTTTGTTTGCATCAATTAGTATGCCTTCGCCATTAACTATTTCAATTCCTCTTTTTTTAAAGAGAAATTTTATTCCATTAACTAATTGCTGGACAATTTTATTTTTACGAGCAATTACCGCAGAAAAATCACAATTCAAACCCTGAATATTTACGCCATAAGAACCTGATTTTTTTGCCATGCGAAAAACTGATGCGCTTGCAAGAATTGCCTTAGTAGGTATACATCCACGGTTTAAACAAGTCCCCCCAATTTCAGCCTTTTCAACAAGACAAACCTTAGCCTTCAATTGTGAAGCATACAAAGCAGCCACATACCCGCCAGGTCCCCCACCAATCACTATCAAATCATAAGTATTCATAATTATTTAATTACCACCACCTTTTATGTTTTTTATTATATCAGAATAATTATAGAAATCAATGAACAAAATTGTTTTTATACTGTCTTTAATTATGGTATAATACAAATTCAAATGGCAAAATATATAGAACCGGTTATGCATCAGGAACTTTTAGTTGCATATGACAAACATCCTGCTGATTTATTTCAAAATATTCCGCCACGTTTAATTTATACAGCCAAACATACTTTACACGGAAACTGGTATGTTAAGCCAGTCAAAGGCCATTATTATTGTTTTAGCTATATTCAACAGGGCAATGTAACAATGATAGTTGACGGCAAAAAACACACTGGACAGGCAGGCGATATTTTTCTTTATCAGCCAAATAAAATTCACAGTGGTAAAACAACAAATCCTTTAGTGCCTTATAAAACTATTATATTTCAGATTGATTTTGGCAATATTAAATCACATTTTTTTCAAAATATTACTCACTTCCCTTCTGGACTATTACCACATTTAAGAGAAGTTTTTGAAATACTTATAATAGAATTAAATAAAAAAGAGAAGGTTGACCAATTAATGATTAAATCGCTTCTTCTGGAGATTTTTTACCTTCTTGTAGCAGAAGAAAAAAAAGCAAGTGCAGATGTTGTTGATTCTCAGAAAGGTTATTATTTCACTTTATGTTTAAAAGCGAAAAATTATATAAAAGAGAATCTAACTGAAAAAATCAGTTTAAAAATGATGGCAGAGCATATACATTTAAGCCCATCAAGATTCAGCCATATTTTTAAAATGACTACCGGATATTCTCCACAAAGATATTTCTTGAAACTTAAAATGGATGAAGCACAAAAATTATTACTTTACTCACACAAAACAATTACCCAAATTACAGATGAACTTGGATTTACATCAATCCATCATTTTAGCCGAATTTTCAAGGAATTCAATAATCAATCACCACTCAAATACCGCCTTTACAATTTAGCAAGAAAAGGCAAAAGAATAGCAATTTCATCTAAAGACAAAATACCACTTATATAGCATAAATGCAACTAAGCAATATCAAACTTAAATTTGACTATTCCCTGTAGCTTGCTACAGGGTTACAATATTTTGTCATGCCCGAATGTAGTAATCGGGCATCCAGAGTCTTGTTTTATCAATGTTTTAAAGACACTGGATTCCCGATAGAAACATTCGGGAATGACGGGATTACTTAAGTATTTTTTAGTTTTTGGATACCCCGTAGCTTGCGTAGTATGAAACCGCACTACCTAAAAATCAAGAAATCTATGTTTAAAAGCGAAAAATTATATAAAAGAGAATCTAACTGAAAAAATCAGTTTAAAAATGATGGCAGAGCATATACATTTAAGCCCATCAAGATTCAGCCATATTTTTAAAATGACTACCGGATATTCTCCACAAAGATATTTCTTGAAACTTAAAATGGATGAAGCACAAAAATTATTACTTTACTCACACAAAACAATTACCCAAATTACAGGTGAACTTGGATTTACATCAATTCATCATTTTAGCCGAATTTTCAAAGAATTCAATAATCAGTCACCACTCAAATACCGCCTTTACAATTTAGCAAGAAAAGACAAAAGAATAGCAATCCTATCTAAAGACAAAATATAACTTGTGTAGTATATTAATATTAGAAGATAAATAAAACCCAAAAGGAGGTTCATAATGAACTTGACAGAAGAAATTAAAAAAGAAGCAGTAAAATTAGGTGCAGATATAGTAGGAATTGCACCAGTAGAAAGATTTAAAAATGCACCTTTGAGAATGAGCCCACAAGGACTTTTACCTGATGCAAAATCTGTAATTGTAATGGGAATTCACCATTTAGATGCTGCTGTAGAATTAAGTGGTTATCCAACTTCTCAGGATAATCTTGGACCATATCATACGCAAAGTTCAGCACAAAATCCTAAGTTAGATGACTTATCTTTTAAAATGGCAAGATTTTTAGAAGATAAAGGAGTTAAAGCACTTCCTATTACTGCTTCAAATATATGGCGTTATTATGGGTATAAAGATTTAAAAGTAGATTTTGCACCGGATTTAGTACATAGATATGCAGCAGTAGCTGCAGGACTTGGAGAAATTGGCTGGAGTGGTTTGTTTCTAAACCCGGAATTTGGGCCAAGAACAAGAATAGTTTCTGTAATAACTGATGCACAATTAACTCCTGACCCAATGTATAGTGGTGAGCCTCTCTGCGATAAATGTATGGAATGTGTAAAACATTGTCCTACAGATTGCTTCCGCAAGGAAGTAAAAGGTATGAATAATATAGAAATCGGAGGAAAAACTTTTAAATTCCCTGATACAAATAAATGGAGATGTTCATGGGCAGAAAACTTTGCTCTGGATCTTGCATTAAAAATACCTGATAAAGTTGACGAAAAAACTGCGCTAATGTATATGGAAAAATATGGTCAAAGAGGCGGTGAAGAAGGATGCTGCCTCAAATATTGTATGTCACCATCAAAAAGATATTACCAAAAAGAATATACTGATGCTCCACGAAGAAAAAAAGAAGTAAAAAAGGTT
>JBBTED010000127.1:0-1076 GCA_038042445.1 Candidatus Firestoneibacteriota bacterium | reverse complement strand
TGCTGATGAGATAAGGCAGTGGTGTGATTATGCAAGGAGAAGGTATTATTTGAGACCGAAATATATTATGTACAAACTATTCCAACAGGTACGCAAGCCTTCTGAAATCAGAAGGACATTAAAGGCTAGTAAAAGGTTTGTAAGATTTCTTGTGCCGAAGTAATTCTTTAAAGAAATTTCTATACGATCAAGATAATACTAATGTATAAGCTTTCTGTCATAATGGCAACATATAATGAGAATCCTAATTTTTTGGCAATGTGTATTGATAGTATTTTAAATCAGACCTTTCGAGACTTCGAATTTATTATTATTGTGGAACCAGGAGAGACAAACCTAGATTATTTAAAAGAGATGGCCAAGATAGATAGCAGAATAAAGGTTTTGCAAAATGTGTCACGGCTTGGAGTTGCAGGCTCTCGTAATAGAGCAATTGAGGAAAGTGCAGGTGAATATATTGCTATAGTAGATGGAGATGATTATTATGATTTGAGAAGGTTTGAGAAACAGTTAGATTTTTTTAAAAATAATTCTAATATTAGTGTTGTTGGTTCCAATATGTGCCTTGTGAATGAGTGCGATAATATTGTAGGAAGGAGAATGTATCCCAAAGAGTATGATGATATTAAGAGAAGTTTTTTGTTTGAAATGGCTATTGCGAATCCGTCTATTATGGTAAGAAAAAAGGATGTTGAGGAGATTGGGTTTTTTAACGATAAATTATTTAAAGCTGAAGATTTTGATTTATGGTTAAGATTTTTGGCTAAAAATAAAAAAATGCACAATCTGCAGGATAATTTGGTTTACTACAGGACACAACCAAATGATAATAAAAAGAGGGGGCGTGCGCATTATAAAAATTATTATAATACGTTAAAGACGCATAGCAAGTTTATATGGCCATTTTATCAAAGATTTATTAGCCTGTTATTTTTTTTTATTGTTAGCAAGATTCCCAATCTTCTTTTAGATTATTTAGTTAACTTAAAAATTGTAAAAAAGATTAAAAATATAAGGCTACGTTAAGATGGAATTAGCTATTATTGCAGGTGGTAAGGGAACCAGGTTAGGGCTAA
>JBBTED010000126.1:0-8535 GCA_038042445.1 Candidatus Firestoneibacteriota bacterium | reverse complement strand
AAAGTTATTTATGCTGGTAGTTATGAAGAAGGGTTTTATAAATCAACAGATGGTGATGATAATTGGATAGAATTAGAAGGATTTAGAGGATATAGGCGTGAAATGTCAATATGGATGCCTGATATAGCTCCAACCCTTTCTGGATATTTGGGATTCCCTATGTCTCAGCATAGTGATGGGAAAATTATAGCAGATATATTTGAAACGTAGTTACACTCTACGAAATTTTTTATATAATATATGAAAGCGTTAGTATTGCATAAAGCAGGAGATTGTAGATACGAGAAAAACTGGCCTGAGCCTAAGCCCAAAAAAGGATTGGTTCTTGTTAAGGTTAAATATTCTGGTATTTGTGGGTCTGATTTGCCAAGGATGATGATGACAGGTGCGTATCGTCATCCTATTATTTGTGGACACGAGTTTATGGGAGAGACTAAAAAAGGTGATATTGTGGCAGTGCTTCCTTTAATTCCTTGTTTCAAATGTTCGGCTTGTAATGAACAACAATATTTTCATTGCAAATCGTATGATTTTTTGGGTTCACGTATAGACGGTGGATTTGCCCAGTATTGTCTGGTACCGGAAAAGAATTTATTTTTATTACCAAAAGAAATGGATAAACGATATGGTGTTTTTATAGAGCCATTGTCTGTAGCTTTGCATGTTGTTCGTAATTCTGGATTCAAGGTAGGACAAAAGGCACTTATTTTTGGTGCAGGTGCAATTGGAATTTTAATTGGTATGTGGCTTAAAATATTTGGCGCAAGACAAATAACTATAGTAGACTTAAGAAAAGAATCTCTTGAAATTGCTTTTAAATCAGGTTTTAATGAAGTTGTTAATCCACAGGATAAACACTTTCAAAAATATCAAGACTATGATGTATGTTTTGAAGCTGCTGGTTCTGGTTTAGCATTACTTTCTGCTCTTGAAAAAGCAAAAAGATGTGGAGGTGTAACTGTAGTTGGCAGAGATACCAAGGATATAAATATTCCACATAATATATTTGAATCTTTTATGAGAAAAGAAATTTCTATTTATGGATGTTGGGGTTATAATAATACAGGAGAGAACGAATTTATTTATCAAATGTTAAAAGAAAATAGATTTAATTTTGAACCTTTGATAACTCATACTATTGCTTTATCAGAAGGCGAAAAAACCATCAAACAGATGTTCAATAAAGAGATATTTTTTTGCAAAGCAATTTTTGCCATCTAAAAAAATGTGGTTTAGTGGAAAAACACAAACCACTGTGTAAAAAATGAAAGCAGCTATAGTTAAAGAAAAAAATGTTATGGTGCTTGAAGATATTCCTGTGCCACAAATCAACGATGATACTATGCTTATTCGGGTTAAAGCTTGTGCAATTTGTGGTTCTGATTTACGGATATTTCGCAAGGGAGATTCAAGAGCAAAATATCCTGTAGTTATCGGGCATGAGATAGCAGGTATAATTGAAAAATTAGGGGCTAATATTTCAAATTTTAAAGAAGGCGATAAAGTATGTGTAGCTCCAGGACATGGCTGTGGAGAATGTGAAATGTGTAAAAAAGGTTCACCAAATGTATGTTTATCTCCAAAACCATCAATAGGTTATGCATCAAGTGGTGGATTTGCAGAGTACATTGTGCCACCGTTAAATGTTGTTAAACTTGGATTTGTAAATAAAATACCGGATAATTTATCTTTTGAAGAAGCTTCTATGTCAGAATTACTTGCTTGTTGTATAAATGCCCAGGAAGTTGCCAATGTTAGTTCTGGTGATACAGTTGTTATAATAGGTGCAGGTCCTGCTGGATGTATACATGTTGAATTAGCAAAAGCAAGAGGAGTAAGAAAAATTATACTTGCACAACGTTCTGAAGCCAGACTAAAAATGGCAAGAATATTCAACCCTGATGTTCTTATTAATTCCCAAAATGAAAATATTGTGGAAAAAGTATTAGAAGAAACAAATGGTGTAGGTGCTGATGTGGTTATTATTGCTTGTCCATCAAAAGAAATGCAGGAAATATCCTTGAAAATAGTTAAACCTAAAGGTAGAATAAATTTATTTGGTGGGTTGCCACATCAGGATTCAAAAATTACAGTAGATGCTAATATAATACATTATAAAGAAATTTATCTTACAGGTGCATCAAGCAGTTTGGGAAGACATAATAAAGAAGCTCTTGAATTGCTCTCTAATGGAAAAATTAATGCAAAGAAATTTATAACATATATATTACCATTAGATGATATAGTTAAAGGGTTTGATTTAGTTGAAAAACATGAAACAATAAAGGTGGTGATAAAACCATGAATGAAAAACTATTTTATTCAACGAAGGACTTGGTAGTTACAGAAATAGATAAAACACTTTCAAATGTATCTTATAATGAAACTGAAAAATTTATAAAATTATTACTTAAATCAAATAAGGTTTTTGTAATCGGAGCAGGCAGGGTAATGCTTATGGCACAGGCATTTGCCAAAAGAATAGCTCATCTTGGAATAAAAACGTATGTAGTTGGTGAAACTACAAATCCATCAGCCAATAATAAAGACCTTCTTATTGCCTGTTCTTCTTCTGGAGAAACGGTATCTGTTGTAACTATAGCTAAAGTTGCAAAAAAGAATAATTTAAAAATTGCAACTATAACTGCAAGAGAAAATTCCACTCTGGCAAAATTGTCCAACTTGTATGTGAAAATATCAGCTCCAACTAAATTACGATTTGAATCAAAAGAAGCTGATGGTCCAGAATCAAAACAACCACTTGGTAATTTGTTTGAACAGAGTCTTTTACTTTTTTTTGATATAATCGCTATTATGATAATTAAAGAAAAAGGTATTTCCGAAGACAAAATGTGGAAGTCCCACGCTAATTTAGAGTAAGAATACTGTCAAAAGAAGAGAGGTTTCCACAACTGTTGTTTTATTTTGGAATGAAAAAATCACAAGGTAAATATTCCCCTAAAAAACCTTTTACAATCATCGGACTTCAAAAAAATATTAAAAAAGTAGTAGATAATGCAATGAATTTTCTCCAAATATATCGCTTCCCTGAACTTGCAGTTAAGTTAAATATCATTCCTTACTGAAGCAAATACGAAATAAATCTGTCGGACTTGACAAATTTTTAAAATGTGGTATACTAATAATAGAGTATACAAACATAAGTAAGGTTATATAAGGATATGCACTATATATGCTGGAAGATAGAGATAAATTAACTCGTTATGAACAGGTAAAATATTTTATTCAAACTAAAATTAAAAATGGGGAATATAAAATTGGAGAGAAGATTCCTTCTTTAGCCAAACTTTGCACAAATTATCAGACAAGTTTGATAACAGTTCGTAGGGCTATTTTAGAATTAGTTTCCGAAGGATTATTAAAGACAGTAACAGGTAAGGGTATTTTTGTGATTTCATCCAAAAAAAGAAATAATGATACAAAGCAGAATAATTTGATTGGTTTGATTTTTACAGAAATGTATGTGAATACTTTTTATATGGAACTTTTTCATGGAATTGAAAAAACATTAAATTCGTTTGGCTATAAACTGATAGTATCAACAACTGGTGATAATCCAGAAAGAGAATGTCAGATTATTCTTGAATTAAAGGAAAAAAATGTTGATGGTATAATCATGACATTATCTACAGTCAATAGAACATTGTCTGCTGATAATATTTTGAAGGATTTAAGCAGGGAAAATTTCCCAATTGTTTTTATTGATCGGAAATTTTCAGGGTTTTCAATTGACTATGTTGGTTCAAATAATGAAGAAGGTGGATATATTGCTACTCGCTATCTTTTAAATTTAGGTCACAAAAGAATTGGTTTCATTTTAGGGGTAGGTGGTAATACAAGTCAGGGGAAATATAGTGGATACAAAAGGGCTTTGTCTGAATTTAATATTCCTTTAGATCCAATAATTATAAAAAGAAGTTACATAGAATTGCAATATGCTGAGTCAGGTTACTCTAATACTTTGGATATTTTACAGTTGGCTAATCCACCCACTGCTCTTTTTGTGGCTAGTGACTTACATGCTATGGGAGTTTATCGTGCGTGTTATGAACTTAATATTAAAATTCCAGATGATTTGTCAATAGTTGGTTATGATAATATTTCATATGGCGAATATTTGAATCCACCACTGACTACAATACATCAATCAAAATATGAAATGAGTGAAATTGCATGCAAATTGCTTTTAGATCGTATAAGAGGTGAAAAGAGTGAACCAAAAGAGATTTTTCTTGATACCAGACTAATTGAACGTGCTTCTTGTTCTAAATATAAAAAATATGCAAATGTGGCGATATTGTAAAATTATTGAAATGGTAAGAGAATATGGTAAATATTGATAGTAGGACAGGCGCCTCGTCTGTTAGAACTAAAGGATAGTTAAAGAAAAATAGGACTAAAATTTAACAAAGCCATTGATATAGAAAAGTATAGAAGGAGGCGATAGAGATGATAAATAAAAATTTTCCTGTTCCTGAAAGAGTTATATGGATTTCAACAGACCATATGAGATTTGATTGTATTGCTGCACACGGAAATCCTGTTATCCATACACCAAATTTGGATAGATTGGTTAACGATGGGATTACATTTACTAATTGCTATGTGCAAAGTCCTATATGCATGCCCAGCAGATGTAGTTTTATGACAGGTTTATATCCGCAGAAAACAGGTGTAACAATGAATGGCAAAAACCTTCCACTGGATTTTAAGCCTACAGTTGCAAGTATTTTTAATGAAATAGGGTATAATACAGTCCATATAGGTAAGCTCCATTTTCAGTCACATGACGGAGATGATTTATATCCACGATCCAGGCATAATTATGGATTTGAAATATTTTGGCTTTCAGAAGAGCCGGGATGTTATGAAGATGCCTATACAAGATGGTTACGTAATGAATATCCTCAGTATGCCGAAGTATTTAAAATCGGTTCTCCATTTTCACTTTTACGTAAAGGTGATGTAAATAGTAGGGATTATGAAGGTTATGTGATTGATGCACCTTGGACAGTGAGTTATAGTGGATGGGTTGCAAATCAGGCAGAACGTTGTTTGGAACAGCATAATCTAAAAGCATATAAATCATGGGAAAAAGATCTTAAACAAAAGCAATTTATACATCTTGGTTTTTATGCACCACATCCTCCTTTAAATCCTACGATAGAAATGTTCAAATACTATTTAAATGCTGAAATTCCTATACCACGAATCAAGGAAAAAGAATGGGAATATACATCTTACCCTCATTCAAGTTACTTACTGACTCATAAGGATAAGCCAATTGAAAAACTTATAGAATATCGGAGGCATTTTTATGCAATGGTTACTGGTGTAGATATGGCAATAGGGGAAATTTTAAAAAAACTTGAAACTGAAAATATGTTAGATGATACTCTTATTGTATTTATGTCGGACCATGGAGATATGTGTGGAGATCATAGAGCGCTTTATAAAGCTCCAAGTTTTTATGATGAAATAATGAAAGTTCCGTGTGTTCTTTATTGGCCAAAGGGTTTTGGAAGTAAAGGCAGAAAAATCGATGGTCTTACTGAAATGGTTGATTTATTGCCAACATTAGTAGAATTATGTGGCGGAAACGTGCCAGAGGTTATGCAGGGTAAGTCTTATGCAAAAGAATTGTTGAATAATGAAGTGCCTTCGACACATGAAGATGTTATAGCTTTCTATCATCCGGATTTTGCAATGATTCGCACTAAGGATTATAAATATATCAGATATAATTCTTTTGGCACAGAAGTATTATATGATTTTTCAGATGATTTTTCTGAAGTTATAAATCATACAAAAGATAAACCTGAGGTTTTAAATAAAATGCGTGAAAGAATGCTTTTCAGGTTTTTATCAGCAGATCGTTCTATTATACAATCGCCATATAATTTTTAAAAATAAATAATAGGGTAGGAAAATATTGCATAGGGAGGAATAGGAAAATGAATATTAAAGTAGGAATTGTAGGGCTTGGGACTATTAGCAAAACACATCTTAATACTTTAAAGAGTATTAAGGATGTAGAACTTGTAGCTGTATGTGATGTTGATAAGCAAAAAGTAAAGGATGCACAAAAAGAATTTGGTGGAGAACCATATTTTGATTTTAATGAAATGTTAAAAGAGCAGGCATTAGATGCTATATTGATATGTGTGCCACAAAAGGTTAGATATGAACCTATTGAATCTGCAGTAAGGAAGGGTTTGGCAATTTTTTGTGAAAAACCACCTGCATTTGATATGGAGACAGCAAGAAAAGTGGAGAGGGTTATTAAGAAGTCAAAAGTTATTAATAGTGTTGGATTTATGTACAGATATAGCAAAATAACGGATATGGCAAAAGAATTAATTAAGGGGCATACCATTTCAATGATGCGGTCTACTTTTCTTTGTAGTGCAGGTTTAAATCCAAATTTGCCTGGTTGGTTTTTGTTAAAGGAGCATTCCGGCGGACCTTTGCTGGATCAGGCAATTCATTTTATAGACGTTGAACGGTATATTTTGGGAGACATCAGTAGACTTCAGACTTTTAGCAATAATCTTGTATTACCTAAAAGCTCAAAAGTAACAATTGAAGATTCACATTCTGTTAATTTGTGTTTTACCTCTGGAGTAATAGGAAACCATTTGCATTCATGGATACATAGAGGTTGGGTTGCAAGGGTTGAAATTTATGGAGAAAATTTACATCTTTGTGTTGACTATGTAAACAAAGCAATTTTTGGGAAAGTATCAGATACTGAAATTAAAAAAGAAACACCTGATGATGATTGCTATACTACAGAGTTAAATCAATTTTTTGCTGCTATACAAAAGAAGGATCAGAGCTTGATACGTTCTTCTTATTCGGATGCAGTAAAAAGTTTGGCTACTGTTCTTACAGCAAATAAATCTATACAAACAGAAAAAACAGAAGAAATAGGAGGATAAGATGAAAAAGAAGGTGAAAATTGGTGTTGCTGGATGTGGGTTAATATCACAGATTATGCATATTCCTAATCTTTTAGAAATGAGAGAAGAATTTGAAATTACTTCATTATGTGATTTGTCTGTTGGTACACTTAAAGCTGTATCTGAGAAATTTAATGTAAAAAATACTTTTACTGATTATAGCAAGTTTTTAAAATCAGATGTAGAAGCGGTTTTAATTGCAACAAGTAGTGTTCTTTATCCAGATATGGTTATTGAAGCAGTTAATAACAAAAAAGATGTTTTAATAGAAAAAGATATGTGTTTTAGTTTGCAGGCCGCAGATAGAATGATAGAGGTAGAAAAAAAGAGCAAAGCTATTGTTATGGTTGGCCATGATCGTCGTTATAGTCCAGATTTTAGAAAAGGGGTGGAAGAAATTAAAAAGATGAAAAATATAAAAATGGTAAGAATTCATTGGAATGGTGGTGCAAATGAATTTTTTACCTCTCACTATGTAATTGATCGCTATCCTGGAGATATTTCTGAAGATATAAAAAGAGAAAATATGCAAAGTAGAGACCTGCAGATTGAAGAAGCATTGGGCAAAAACCCTTCTTCTCAATTAGTTAATGCACTATGTATGCTTACTGGACTAGGTACACATCAAATGGTAATGATTCAGGCAGGTTTTGGTAATCCAGAAAAAACTTTATTTGCAGAAATTAGTCCCGAAGGTTGGAGTTGGTCAGCAATACTGAAATTGCCTGGTGGTATTCCATGTATATGGACAGTGGTTCCAACTAATAAATTAGCTGACTGTCCGACAACTTTAACAGTTTATGGAGAAGAAGAGGTGATTTCTATTGAAGGAAACTCTCCATTTTTAAAAAATGTACCTATGAGAATTATAATTAAAAAACAAGAAGATGGTGTTTATAAGGAAATTTTATTACGTTCTTCATTTAAAACAAGTTTTAAAGAGGAACTATATCATTTTTATGATTCTATAATAACAAGAAAAAAACCAGAATCTGATTTAGAAGTTGGAAAAGAAAATCTCAAAGCGCTTCTTTCTATAATTGAAACTTATAGACGAGGTGTAATATCTCAGTAAACACCGAATTTACTGTAGTTGCCGATTTATCGGCGAAAAAAACCGCTGATAAATCAGCAACTACAAAAATATGATGTTATAAGCACTAATGTGGTGTATCTAACAGATCTTTGCATTTGAAATAAGAGATGGGGTTAGCCAAGCTAAGTAAGCAGGGGAAAATTAAGCAGCCAATTTTAAAGCGATATGATTAGAATATTCAGAACGATGAGAAGAAATCCAGTTGAAGGATTCATCAGAAATCAAAGCTCTAAGAGTTATGAGAGCATCGTTAAGATTTTGGAGGATTATAACATGAATTAAAATAGTTATGAAGACTTGGGAAAAAGTCTCACACAAAAGAAGGAGATTCTTCGCTATGCTCAGAATGGCAACAAATGTCAAGTGATTTATGACGCAGCACACTAGAGGTTTTAATGTAAAAGGAGGGTGACAATTATGGTAAAGTTGTGTTTGGTGTTAGGCAGTGTATTTATA
>JBBTED010000125.1:0-1980 GCA_038042445.1 Candidatus Firestoneibacteriota bacterium | reverse complement strand
CCCCTTCGATCCATCACGCATTATTGGAAATGTCTTCAACGATTTCTTCAATCTCTCGAATCACTGCAGGTAGATTCGGACGAGAAAAACTCATCTCTTTGTAATTCTGGGGTCATCAGACTTAATTTTAGGAATCTTCACTTTTCTTTTATGATCTCTTCGGGGTAGTCTTCTGCCGACATAGCATGCTCCTGGGACTTACCACACGAGCGATCCTAGTCATAGGGGAATCTTAGCCGTTTTCAACACTGAGTCAATAATTAAGTATGGTGTCCCTGGAATTCTCAGCTTGAGTGACTGGTTAGGCGGTTATTTCACTTGATTAAGAAATTGTTCGTATGTGCTATAATTTTTTTCTCCACATATCTTTCGATTTTTACCCAATATTGTCATATCGATTTTACGTTGGAGAAAATTTACTAACTCATCAAATCTGTCCAACGAAATCATATCCCACTTACATTTAAATTCTCTTTTGATTGAACCGTAAATAATTGAATATTTAAAAACATCAATAGTTCTATCCGCCTTTTTGAATTCATTATAACGCTCAATTAGTCTTTTTATATAATTTCGCTTGTTTAGATCGGAGGCAATAGAATTTGGAGGTGGAAGTATTTTGACCGAAGATTTTTTTTGAGTTTTGATATTGACTGTATCAGCAACAATTCCACTGTTAACTGAGTTAGTAAAATTAATTATCTTTGCGGCTGAACTTACTTCTTTTTTAGAGACATTGTTTTGCATGAGAGAATATTTTTTTGCAATTACTTCCGATTTTGAAATCGTACCATTTTTAATAGAAGTGTGGCAATTAGCACAAACTAAAATCAGATTTTCTGGTTCATTTCCTCCCTCGTTCGCCCTTTCATAGATATGATGAATTTCTAAAGTATCAACATTTGTCTCTGAACAAAAAGGGCAAGAACTATTGGATTCTTGAAATATCAATTTTCTCGTTCTAGCAGGAATCGCTTTATTATTCTTCATCTTAGAACTAAGTATACCTGAGGAAAGTAAAGAAGGTAAAGGGTCGCATCTTAAATAATAAATATTGATATTTTCTATCGAGTTATTATAGTGATTTCTAGCCAATTATTTAAGAATTAAGATGGGTGACCCCTATCAATATTTATTCAATTTTCATGGTGTTGGGTTCGCTTGCGTCGTTGGTCAGTTTTATAAAGGTCAGTAGTCATAATAATTTTTCCCAAAAAGCTTTTTATATGTAGTTGTAGGTTTAACCTTCGTATCTCTAAGCCCTAAACAACCAAATTCTACGTCTAAAACTATGCTGTAATAATAATAAGCTAAAACCTTTTCTGCATATTGTTGATCAAATTTAACATCTGAAGGGGTATTACTACTTCTCATATATTTCTCTAAAGAGGAGCTGTAAGCCATATCTGGATCAGAAAAAATAAATATTCCAATTACTGCATATTCACCCATCGTGCCGTTATGGGTAGTTGGGGGGAAATATGTGTTAAGATAATTGCCTTCTCTTGCGTTTCTTATCTCATAAATAATATTTACTAATTGTTCTTCAGTAGTATCAGCAGGGACTAAAACACTATAGAACGTTCTCATACGTCCAGATATTTGTCCGTGTATTTTCAATGTTGGAATATCCCTATCATCGGAACAAGAGAGACCACATATAAAGAATGTAAGGATAGTGATAACCCGAATTAATCTTTTATTTATCATAGGGGGTTCCAATGGGGTCAGGTCTTTACAGGTTGTCCGAGAATGAAATTAGCCTAATCGAAACATACCATATATTGTTTATCTGGAAAGATTTTATCAATATATAGTATAGTGCCAACCGTGTAAATGCATTCTCGGACAGCCTGTTTAATCTTGCTGTTTAAACCAACATTTTTATCCTCAATATCTTTCCTAATTATACAGAAATAATTCTCTATATCACAATATTTATTGACTTTTACAGAACACCTTACTAAATTGACTGGATAA
>JBBTED010000124.1:0-1151 GCA_038042445.1 Candidatus Firestoneibacteriota bacterium | reverse complement strand
AGCGGATTGTACGACCCTCCCGCTTTATTCTATACAATTCAGATTATATTACAGTGCCGTGAAAAGATAAAGCCGGCTCTATGAGAAGTGCGAGACATGGAAGACTGCGATGCATCTTTTAATTTTCTGAAACCGTATTTTATGTTTGACTCTGCTTGTTAGTGTCTTCTATCTTGTTATTGTATTTATGGAACAAGATTTCAAGGTCTTTAGAAAGAATATGTTCAAAATCATCTGAGTTAGATATGAAAGAAATATTATGTTTAAAAGGAATAATTATTTTTTTACCGATTTTTTCTAAAGACGAATGTCGGTTTGGCCGCCAAGTATTAGTATATTTGCGCTTGATTATTTGTCTGCCCATTTCATGCAGCGAAAAAAATGAAACTCCAACAATAATGGCATCAACAAATAGATTCATCACACGAAAAGAAATAGAATCTAAAATGCTAAAGTCGATATTAAAACCGTAATATTTGGTGATGAAAGTTAAATACGAAAGAATAAATACAGTAGTTGCAATATTAAAGCTGGTCAATCTGACCTCTATATTTAAAAAGGGAATCCAACGATGCCGATATGGCCATTGACTGTCGGGATTTATAATGAACCCTCTCTTGCCATCTCCGAGTGGGATAATGACAAGTTTGTCGATAGCGACTGCTTCCTTAGAATATAGGGCCTCATCAAATCTGCTCTTCATTGCACTGCGACCAAGAAAAAAACCGCCCAAAGAAAAAATACCGAACCAAATGCTTGAAATTATAAAAATATTCTCAATCCCAAAGTCTTGCAGAAATTCTCGAGTTTTTTCTTTTACAAATAAAACAACAATCAAATAAATTAGCGTAAAACCAAAAAATTTTAATATTTTTTTAGCTATAGGTGTTCTGCTTGCTACGCTGTTAGCTTCTCTTGCGGTTACTTCTTCTTTTGGGTAAACTGCCTTGCTTAACCATCCCTTGCAGTGTCTGCACTTTATGGCAGCATCTTGAATTTCAAATCCGCAAAATGGGCATTTTTTCATAATCAGCTCTCTTTTATTTATTCAAAAAATCGTTGAGCAACTTCTCCTTTTTCGTCTTATATTCCTGCTCAGATATAATCCCTTCTTTAAATATCTCGTCAAGTCTGCCTAATTTATTTTTTAA
>JBBTED010000123.1:0-2104 GCA_038042445.1 Candidatus Firestoneibacteriota bacterium | reverse complement strand
TAACGAATTTGAAGAAACAATTACTTAATATTTAAGATGTGACCCTTCCCTTCCCCCTATTTGTCCCCAATACAAAAGCACGATGGATAAGTTGTGTCAATGTAAATTGCTATTTCTAATTTGACACACCTTTCACAAAAATATAGAATATGCTACCGTTAATAAGACATCAACATGAAGGAGAATAATAAAGAATGCCGTCTTATTTAGAAAAAGTATACTATAGCAATATACAACTTGGGCAAGATGTAAAGGCACAAACAGAAATCATAAAGAATCAAACACAGGCGGTAGTTGACGCTCAGCTTGCATCAACAAATGCAGTACTTATTAGCCATGACCGAATTAAAGAAGGAATAGACAATTTAGCTTATACTATAGAGGATGTTGAACAAGGAATCTATGGACTGAAAGCCGCGTTTGAGTGGGGTATTTCAGAAGTAGTTTGGCAGATAGAACTGACCAGGGATGTTTTAACAAACATATTGCAGGTTCTAATGGCGCCTCTTGGTACACAGGCGAAGGAGCTCAGGAAAAGAGCAGAAGATGCTTATGCTAATGGTTGGATTGCAGATGCATTGGAAGATTTTTTAGAGTCAGAGAAAAAGAATAAGTATGACTTCTCGATTCACATAAGCATTGGAATGATTTTTCTATTTCAGAAGAAAGATACTGAAAAAGCCTTAGAGTACTTTGATAAAGCAGTAAAATATGCCAAACCAAAATCGCCGTATCACACCAGTGTTGCCTTATTGTACAAGGCATTAATAAAGCGCGATTTTGGCCTTATAGAAGAAGCTGAAAGATGTACTGCAGAAGCTGTTGAATTGAGCCCAGACTTTGCAGAAGCCCTTTATCAGAATGCCCAGTACAATGCCCTACTAAAAAATGTACACAAAAGTATTGATAACCTTGAAAAAGCTATAAAATCAGATAGTAATTACTGTCTAAAAGCCAGCAATGACAGGTCGTTTGATACAATTAGAAATGATGTTGGTAAGTTACAAGAAAGATTAAGAGATGAAAAGAGAGACTGCGCAGAAGGTATATATCACCAAATAAAAAATAATCATAATGCTTTTTTGTCATTAATAGAGCAAATCTATAATGATGTATCAATAGATGTCAAAGACTTTGAATTCAAAAATTGTGAAGATAAAATTCAAACGCAAATTGAAAGAATTGAAACATTAATAAGACGAAACAGTTATATTGATTTATTAGAGGTAAATGGCACCTTTTTAGAAAATTTAAAGAAGAATGAAGATAAACAATTATCCTCAGCGAAATCTATCCTATTATCACATAATAATTCCTTTGATATTAGCATCTCAGACTTAAAAAACGTGGAAAAATATCGTAAGGATAAATTTTCCAATAAATTGGCTTGGGTTTTTTGGAGTGGTTTTTTATATTTTATACCTGCTTTAAGTTTATTATTTATGTTTTGTTATATTTTTTATTATCATCCTAATTATGATTCTCAATATGCTTTTCCATACGCCACAATTTTTGTGCCCGTTTGGAACTTGCTTATTATATTCCTTATGGTAGTGTCCGGGAAAAACACATTTGAAGGGATGACTCATACCCATTTAATAATAGTTCTTGCCACATTTGCCTTTTTTGGAATTATACTTTTTGCAATTTATTGTCAAAGAAAAAGATGTATCGAAAGTATGGCAGATAAAGAAATAAAATATACGATTGAGAGAAACCATAAGATAGAATCTTATCTCAAATCGCTCAATTAGGCTTAATGAATTTCAATAAAGAAACGGGTAGTCGAGTCTTGGTGTAAGGAGTAAATTAGGGAGTAAATTAGAATTAGGGTCACATCTTAAAACTTAAATATCGCACAACTCCAATGATTTAACATTTAAGATGTGACCCTTACAGACTCTGCGGTAATGATACAAATTCCAATTGAGAAACAGTTAACCCATCTGCAATTCATCATCTGCATGAAGTGATATTTCGTAAGTCTGTTTTTCTATTTCATTACGAATAAAATCGAGTGTTACGCTCATTCTTATCAATTATTGTGTTGTCTAACGAAAAAGCTGAGTTGCGCCCAACAAAAGTAGCAACCAGGTTTGAATAA
>JBBTED010000122.1:0-31975 GCA_038042445.1 Candidatus Firestoneibacteriota bacterium | reverse complement strand
AACCCTCTACTTGCTTATGAGCCAAAACTTCCAAAAAGCTCTGAACCGTTACAATTTAGGCATAATATATAGAATGTATGAGGAATTAAAACTTGGAGCAAGTATAGAGAATATAAATAAACCAAACTTATCATTAGGCGATGTGACGGGCGAAGAATTGCCAATGACAATACAAATAGGTACATCATATAGTATAGGCAGATTCATACCGGCAATAGATGTGTCATATAGGGACAGGAATATAAACGGTAAAAAAGATATAAATGTGTATGGAGGAATAGAATATTCAACAGAGAGCAAGGATATAAGTTTAAGGACAGGAGCAAATTTAGATGAAGTAGCATTAGGAGCAAGCTATAATTTCATTAGTGGAATGAAATTGGATTACGCGTTTATCTATTCATTTAGCGCAATAAAAGGCATATTAGGTTCCCACCGCTTTGGCTTAACCTGGCAATTGTAAAAAATACATTCTTGGATGTTTGTCATTTAAAAGGTACTGGATTTCCGCACCAAAAACTAAAGTTTAACTTTTCAAAATAGTTCCATCACTGTCAAAATTTTTATAGAAAAATTTTAGTTTTTTATGTATAATTTTAAACATTATGCAATATAAAAAAGCGGGTGTAGATATAAAGGCTGGGGATGCTGTAAAGAGAAAAATAGGTGAATATGTTAAAAGCACCTTCAATAAAAATGTTTATGGCAAATTCGGGGGTTTTGGTGGAATGTTTCGTTTTAAATCCAAAGATTTCAAAAATCCTGTTCTTGTATCAAGTATAGATGGTGTTGGGACAAAAATAAAAATTGCAAGTATGATGAACAAATATGATACAGTTGGTGTAGATTTGGTAAATCATTGTATAAATGATATTTTGGTTCAAGGAGCAAGACCTTTATTTTTTTTAGATTATATTGCAATGAGTAAATTGGATAAAAATGTAGTAAAAGAAACAATTAAGGGTTTAGCTTATGCCTGTAAAAAAGCTAATTGTGTTTTAATTGGTGGAGAAACTGCACAAATGCCTGGTATTTATATTAAAGGCGAGTATGATTTGGCAGGATGTATAGTGGGTATTGTGGAAGAGGGTAAAATTATAAATGGGAATACTATAATGCCAGGTGATAAAATCATAGGGCTTGCTTCAACAGGTTTACATACAAATGGCTATTCACTTGTGAGAAAACTTTTGTTTGAGAAAAAAACATACAAAGTAGATGCATATTTATCAGAACTTAAATGCACTATTGGTGAAGAACTATTGAAACCCCATAAGAGTTATTTAACATCAGTAACACATTTATTAAGTTCTAAATTTACAATTAAAGCAATGGCACATATAACAGGAGGAGGATTTCCTGGAAATATTTCAAGAATACTACCTTCTGGGTTAAATGCTGTCCTTGAAAGAGGTGCATGGACAATACCACCGATTTTTAAATTTCTTCAGAAATTAGGTAAAATCAGTAATTCAGAAATGTATGATGTTTTTAATATGGGAATTGGAATGATATTGATAGTTTCTAAATTACAGGTAAAAAATATATTAATTCAACTTGATAAGTTTAATGAGAAAGCTTGGCAAATTGGAGAAATACAAAAATCAAACCCCAAAATTTCAAATAACCCGGTCATAATAAATTGATTAAACAAGACTCTGGATGCCCGATTACTACACTCTGGCACACGATTTTAGTAGACAAAAAAACGTATTTTTATTTATAATAGACTTTCTAATTTGTCATACGGGCCGGTAGCTCAGTTGGTAGAGCATCGCCCTTTTAAGGCGAGTGTCGCGCGTCCGATTCGCGCCCGGCTCATATTTAATGTGTCCCCGTAGACTAGCGGTTAGGTCACCACCCTTTCAAGGTGGTTGCACGGGTCCGAATCCCGTCGGGGACGCCATATCTTAAACAAAAATTTTATGGTCTGGTGGAAAAATATGGTTCCACCATTTCCTTTAAGCGCAAGACCATAGTAAAAAATTATGTCTGTTAAATCTGATAAGTGGATAAAAAAAATGGCACGTGAGGAAAAGATGATTGTGCCATTTGAAGAGAAGCAAGTTAAAACCGGAGTAATTTCTTACGGATTGTCTTCTTATGGATATGATATTCGAATTTCTAATGAGTTCAAAATATTTCATTCAAAAGAAAATAAAATTATCGACCCTAAAAATTTTGATTTAAAATTAATGGAAGATGTCAAATGTGATGTTTGTATTATACCGCCTAATTCATATGTTCTTGCACGTACTGTTGAATATTTTAAAATACCAAGAAGTGTGATAACAATATGTTTTGGAAAATCTACTTATGCAAGGTGTGGAGTTGTTGTGAATGTTACGCCTTTTGAGCCTGAATGGGAGGGATATGCAACTTTAGAGATTTCAAATACTTCACCTGTGCCGGTAAAAATATATGCAAATGAAGGTATAGCTCAACTTATATTTCTTGAAAGTGATGAAATATGTGAAACATCTTATGCTGATAAAAAAGGCAAATATCAGGCACAGCAGAATATAACTCTACCTCGTTAAAGAAGTAAAACCTAAAGTAAAAGATGAAGTAAATGACTTTAACTTACGAAATACAAGATACAAGTTTAGGAGGGAATTATGCCTGAAAGAAGAAAATTTGTAAGAATATCAGTTATTACAGAAGTGAGTATAATGCCTCTTAATACTGGTGCTCATTTAATTAAGGGTGTAATTACAAATATAAGTGCTACTGGGATTGGAATTATAGCAAAAGAGTCACTTGAAATTGATATGCCTGTGTCTATTTCTTTCAAAATGCCGGATGGACCTCAATTTGGTGAATTAAAAGGTGAAATAGTTAGAACTCAAACTATTGCAGAACAGCATTTTGCATTTGTTGGTGTTCATTTTGAAAATTTATCTGAGGATAATCGTGCAGAACTAAATAAATATATTGTGGATTTACGACATAAACAATTTGGGCTTCGTATGTCATTGTGATATTTTTGGAAATTGCTACATTTTTCCTCTTGAAATAACCTAATTTTTCGAATATTATCATATACTATGATTAAACAACTTGCAGCAAATCGCAAAGCTTTCTATGATTATGAAATTCTTGAGACTTACGAAGCAGGCATAGTTCTTAAAGGGACTGAGGTTAAATCTATTCGTGCAGGCAAAGCGAACTTAAGAGATAGCTTTGGCAGATTTGATAAGGGTGAATTATTTGTGTTTAATATGCACATTACACCTTATGATTATGGGAATATATACAACGTTGCTCCTTTGAGAACTCGCAAATTATTATTACATAAAGAAGAAATAAAACGTCTTATTGGTAAGGTTACTCAGAAGGGCTTGACATTAGTAGTTACTAAGTTGTATGCTAAAGACAATAGAATTAAACTTGAGCTTGCATTGGTACGTGGCAAAAAACAATACGATAAACGCGAGCAAATAAAAAAACGAGACCTTGACCGCGAATCAAGACATAAAATGTAGTTGCCGATTTATCGGCAAAAAAAGCATCTGATAAATCAGTAACTGCAGAAATTTTGGATTTTCAATGGGGGCGTAAGGGCTTCGACAGGGGTGATTGAGGTTCAGGCTGCATACCGAGGTTCCATTATCTCGTAAAACAAGTGGAAAAATTTTAATCGCTGACGAACAGTTAGCATTGGCTGCTTAAACACAGTCAAGCTTTTGAAATTTTGCCTGTAAAATTTCAAAAGTCGGCTTAACAGGATAGTCCTCTTTTTTTCGCTTGAGGGAAAGAGGATGAAGCGTTATCAAGATAGTGTTAGCCATATCCTGCCTTTGGGAGATGGATAATGCGAAATTTAAATCAAAGGATATGTATGTAGTATGCCTGTTCTGACGCACTTTTGGACGCGGGTTCGACTCCCGCCGCCTCCACCAAATAGGTGGAAAAGTTTTGCTGTATAACTTATCTGATTATGCAAGGTAAAACAGTTTCTAAATCTGCTACTGTGTTGGCTGAAGTGATGATGCCTTTATATGCCAATCATTATGGTTATGTCCATGGTGGAACAATTCTTAAATTAATAGACGAAGCAGCATTTGTTGCTGCTACCCGTCATTCACAAAAAAATGTTGTTGTAGCTTCAATGGACCATATTACTTTTAAAAATCATGTTCATGTAGGTGATATTTTAACTTTATTTGCTAATTTGTGTTATGTTGGTAAAAGCTCGATGGAAGTTGAAGTTAAAGTGGAAACAGAAAGATTAAAAACCGGGGAAAAATTATTTGTAGGTTCAGGATATCTTACTATGGTTGCATTGGATGATAATGGCAGACCTATTGAAGTGCCACGATTAATTTTGCGTACAAAAGAGGAAAAAACAAAAAGTGCAAATGCAATAAAAAGAAGAGAAGTACGGGTGAAATATTTTAAGGAAAAGATGCTGAAATGAATTCAGCATGACAATTTGAGGAGAATATTATGAAAGGATGGAATAAATTAGATCGTACCCCTTGGAGGAAATTAAAATGCTTGCAAGAAAAAAAATTGCAAGATTTCTTGCAAAATCAGCTTTATCCTTTTAGTCCTTATTATCACGAACTTTTTGATAAAAATAAAATTGACCCAAAAAAAATCAAAACTGTTAGTGATTTGCATAATATTCCGTTTACAAGTAAATTAGATTTACTACCTACTGATGCAGATCCTGCAAAAACTTTAAAGTTTTTGCTTCATCCTGATGAAAATCTTATAAAAAAATATTGGCCGTTAACAAAATTGGTAAGTTTAGGTGTTAAAAAAATATTAAATAATGCAAAAATTGTTGAGTCATTGGAATTGGAATATAATCCTATATTTGTTACTTCAACTACAGGTAGGTCAGCTATACCAACATCTTTCTTATACACTATGTATGATATAAACAATTTATACATTTCAGGACATAGATTAATAGAAGTATTTGATCTTAAAAAAAGAACAAAAGGTATAAATTTATTTCCTTATGCACCACATTTGGCTTTCTGGCAAACAGTTTTTGGAGGATTAAGTTATAATATTCTGGTTTTAAGCACTGGTGGCGGAAAAGTAATGGGAACTGAAGGTAATATTCGGTTAATGATGAAACTCAAACCTGAACTTGTAATAGGCGTTCCCGGATATGTGTATCATTTAATTAGAAAAGCAGTATGCGATAATTATAAGTTAGATTTTATTAAAAGAATAGTTTTGGGAGCATCTTATGTGCCACAGGGTTTTAAGACAAAGCTTGCTGATCTTTTGGAACAAGCAGGTGCCAAGGAAGTAAAAATATTTGGTACTTATGGTTTTACAGAAGCAAGATGTGCATGGGCTGAATGTCCTACAGATTTAGAAACATTTAGTGGTTATCATACATCACCAGACAAAGAAATATTTGAAATTATAAACCCAAAAACTGGTGAAGTGAAAAAAGAAAACGAATCAGGTGAACTTGTTTATACAAGCATAGATGCACGTGGCTCCTGTGTTTTTAGATATCGCACAGGTGATTTAATTGAAGGAGGAATTTCTTATGAACCTTGTAAGTATTGCGGTAGAACTGTTCCGCGTATTTCTTCAAGAATAGGACGTGTATCAGAGATAAAAAATCTGGATTTATCAAAAATTAAAGGCACAGTTGTTGATTTAAACAATCTTTCAGAAGTTCTGGCTGCAGCAATTGAAATAACAGAATGGCAATTAGAGATACGGAAAAAAGACAATGACCAGTTTGATGTTGATGAACTTATTTTATGCTGTAGTATTAAGCCAGACACCAATACGGAAAAATTTAAAAAAGAGATAAGTGATAAAATTTTGACTGAAACAGAAGTATCATTAAATGATGTTGTTATTATAAGTTTAGAGCAGATGATAGAAAAATTGGAATTAGATACTGCTCTCAAAGAAAAACGAATAATTGATAAAAGACAGGCAAAATAAAAAATGTAGTTGCCGATTTATCGGCAAAAAAATAGTTGATAAATCAGCAACTACAAATTAAAAAAATATGGAAAGATTAGCTATTGTTGATGGAGTTAGGACGCCTTTTGTAAAAGCAGGAACTATTTTAAAAGATATTCCTGCTTACGAATTAGGCAAAATAGTTGTTCAGGAATTATTGGCAAAAACGGAGTTTGCTCCAGCACAAGTTGATGAAGTTATCTTTGGTAATGTGATACAGCCAGTTGAAGCTGTTAATATCAGCAGAGTAATTTCATTATTTAGTGGTATTCCTCAGGATAAAATTGCTTCTACTGTTCACAGAAATTGTGCCTCAGGAATGGAAGCTGTAACTACTGCTTATGAAAAAATTTTATCCGGCAGATGTGAAATTGTAATTGCAGGTGGAACTGAATCAATGAGTAATACACCGCTTTTGTTCGACAAGAAATTTGCTGAGTTGCTTTTAGAATTTAAGAAAAGTAAAAGCATAGTTGCTAAAGTCCAAACTTTATTAAAATTTCGTCCCAAACACTTTAAACCAAAATTGAGTCTGGTTCTGGGTCTAACTGATATTGTCTGCGGACTTAATATGGGGCAAACCGCAGAAATTCTGGCAAAAGAATTTGGTATAACAAGACAAGAGCAGGATGAATTTTCATTGAGCAGTTACCAGAAAGCAGTTCAGGGACGTACAAAATTGAAAGAAGAGATTGTGTCAGTGTATCTATCTCCTGAATATAAAACATACATTGACTGTGATAATGGACCAAGGGAAAATCAGACTTTAGAAGGATTGGGAAAATTACGTCCATATTTTGATTATCGTACTGGGACAGTTACAGTTGGCAATTCCTGTCAGGTTACAGATGGGGCTGTTGCATTACTTGTGATGAAGGAATCAAAAGCAAAAGAATTAGGGTTTACTCCATTAGGTTATTTAAAATATTACAGTTATATTGGTTTGGATCCTATGAGGATGGGATTAGGTCCTGCTTATGCAATACAAGATGTATTAAAAAAATCCGGTTTGAATTTAAAAGATATACAATTGATAGAAATAAATGAAGCATTTGCATCACAAGTTATTGCCTGTGAAAGATTGCTAATTTCAAATGGTGTTGGTCAGATAAATCCTGAATTGCTAAATGTCAATGGCGGTGCAATAGCATTAGGCCATCCTGTAGGTGCTACAGGTGCAAGATTGATTTTAACTATACTTAAAGAAATGAAAAGAAGGGATTTAAAAACTGGTTTAGTATCATTATGTATTGGCGGTGGTCAAGGCACTGCATTAATTTTAGAGAGATAAAAAAATGGATAACTCAGTTAAATTAAGAATTGAACAGGAAATTGCATTTATTGAATTTGATACTCCGGATTCAAAGGTAAATATTCTAAATGCACAAACAATTACTGAATTTGAACATATACTTGATGAGTTATCAGGAAAAAATGTAAAAGGAATAATAATTGCAAGCAAAAAAGAAAATATTTTTATTGCAGGTGCTGATATAAAAGAAATTGAAAATATAACAGCTATTTCAGATGGTGAAAATAAATCCATTTTAGGGCAAAAAATATTTGACAAACTTGAGTCATTTGCTGTTCCAACAATTGCTGCAATTGATGGCACTGTTTTGGGCGGGGGCTTGGAACTTGTTTTAGCATGCAAGTATAGAACTGCAAGTTTTAATGAAAAAATAAGATTAGGTCTTCCTGAAGTGCAACTTGGTATACTTCCGGGATTTGGCGGAACTTATCGCCTGCCAAAACTTGTAGGGTTAAAAACTGCACTGGATTTAATACTAACAGGTAAAACCATATCATCGCAGAATGCTTTAAAAATAGGATTAGTTGATAAATTGTACCCGCAAAAAATTCTTATTTCTGAAACAATTAAATTTTTAAATGGAATTCTGCTAAAAAATTGTATCCGTAAGAAAAGGAAATTATCCATCATTGAAAAATTTTTGGAAAACACTTTTATTGGCAGGTATATTCTTTTCAATCAGGTAAAAAAAGTTATTCTAAAGCAGACAAAGAATCATTATCCTGCTCCTCTTGTTGCTTTAGAAGTTATCAAAAAAGGGTATAAATGCAAAAAGGAAATCGCATTACAATTTGAATCAAAGGGATTAGGTAAACTTGTAATAACAAATGTCTGCAAAAATTTAATAAATGTTTTCTATCTTACAGAAAAGTATAGGAAGATAACTGGTGTTTCAAACAAAGATGTCCGGCCGTTAAAAATTAACAGTTGTGGAGTAATTGGTGCTGGTGCTATGGGAGGCGGTATTAGTCAGCTTATTGCATATCATAATATCACTGTGAGAATGAAAGATATAAATCACGAGTCTATACTTAAAGGTTTGCAACAGGCATATAAAGTTTTTAAAAATGCAGTCAAACATAAAAAATTAAAACCAAATGATGCCAACTTTAAAATGAGTCTTATATCAGGGGCAATAGAATATACAGGTTTTAAAAATACAGATTTTGTTATTGAGGCAATTATAGAAGATATAAATTTTAAAAAGAAGCTTTTTAATGAATTGCAAAATCATCTTTCGGATAAGACCATTATTGCTTCTAATACTTCTTCTCTTTCCATAACAGAAATGGGCGAGGGCTTGAAAAATCCTGCTAATTTTATTGGTATGCACTTTTTTAATCCTGTTCATAAAATGCCATTGGTTGAAATTATCAAAGGCAAAAAGACTAGTGATGAGACAATAATTACAACAGTTAATTTTACTCGGCAGTTAGGTAAAATGCCAATAGTGGTAAATGACTCTTGTGGATTTTTGGTTAACAGAATACTGCTTCCTTATATGAATGAAGCCGCGTATTTTTTGGAAGAAGGTATAAAAATTGATGTGATTGATAAAATAATGATAGATTTCGGTATGCCAATGGGACCTTTGGCAGTTGCAGATGAAGTGGGTATAGATGTGGGATATAAAGTTTTTAAAATTCTTGAAAATGCTTTTGGGGACCGAATGAAAGTTGCATCTATATTGGAGAAAGTTTATGAACTAAAACTATACGGTAAAAAAACAAAAAAAGGATTTTATATTCATTCCGGAAAAAGAAAAATTCCAAATCTGAAAATTTATAATATGCTTGACAGGGAAAAGTTTAAACAGTTATCCAAAGAGGAAATATTAAACCGTATGATATACACAATGATAAATGAAGCTGCAAAAGCTCTTGAAGAAGGTGTAACAAATGAACCATCAGATATTGATATAGGTATGATTATGGGAACAGGTTTTCCACCATTTTTAGGAGGTTTGTTACGGTATGCTGATGAGACAGGTATTAATAATATAGTAAATAAACTGGAAATCTTTTACACAAGCTATGGTGAAAGATTTAAAGTTTCAAATTTGCTAATCAATATGGCAAAGCAAAATAAGAAGTTTTACTGAGTTTATCCCCCTTTTAAAAAGGGGGAAAGAGGGGGATTTTAACAATGAAAGTATTTGAAAAATACGGGTTTTTGAAATCATTAGTTACTGGTAGACTAAAAAAAGAACTACTTATTCCATATCCGGAAGATAATGAACAGGAAAAGGAAATAATGAATGTTTTTCTGGATTCCTTGAAAAAATTCGCCTCTGGAAAAATTGATGGTGAAAAAATTGACCATGATGCCAAAATACCACAAGATGTTATTGATGGATTAAAAAATCTGGGTGTTTTTGGTATGACTATACCTGAGCAATATGGTGGGTCAGGGCTTTCTCAAACCGCATATAATCATGCTATGGAAATTATTGCGAGCTATTGTGCTTCAACTGCAACTTTTATCGGAGCACATCAGAGTATTGGTATGAAAGCAATACTTCTTTTTGGCACTGAAGAGCAAAAAAACAAATTTTTACCTCAATTAGCTACTGGTGAAAAAATAGCATGTTTTGCCCTGACAGAACCCAGTGCAGGCTGTGATGTTCACAACATACAGACTAAAGCAGTGTTGACTGAAGACGGTAATTATTACATTTTAAATGGCTCAAAACATTTTATAACAAATGGTAGTATAGCTGATGTATTTACTATTTTCGCAAAAACAGAAGTTATAGATAAAGGTGAGAAAAAAAATAAAATAACAGCATTTATTGTTACAAAAGATATGCCGGGAATAACTATCGGTAAAGACGAAGATAAAATGGGAATTAAGGGGTCAGTTACCACAGCATTTAATCTGGATAATGTTAAAATTCCCAAAGAAAATGTTTTAGGTGAGCCCGGAGAAGGATTTCACATAGCAATGATGATTTTAAATTATGGTAGATTAGGATTAGGTGCTGGGTGTCTTGGAGTTGCAAAAAAATTAATTAAGTTGAGTTCAAAATATGCTACGGAAAGAGAGCAGTTTGGTCAACCTATCAAAAATTTTGAAATGATAAAAGATAAAATTTCTCAGATGTCTGTTAAAACGTATGCAATGGAATCACTTCTTGATGTAACTGCTAAAACTGCAGATAAATATCCCGCTATGGATTTTTCTCTTGAATCTGCTACATGCAAAGTATTCAGCGCAGAAGCATTATGGAGTATTGTAAATCATTCTATGCAAATTGCTGGTGGTTATGGTTATATAAAAGAATATCCTTATGAAAGATTCTTAAGAGATGCTCGTATTAACATTATTTTTGAAGGGACCAGTGAAATATTGAGATTATTTATTGCTTTGGAAGGTGCAAGAGAAATAGGCAAGGAATTAAAACATGGTGGTATTTTAAAATATATACTTAAAAAAATACGTAATATTTTTGTTACTGAAGAATTAGATGGTGTGGATTTTATTTTAAAAAAGGAAACTCTAAATATAGCAAAATTTACAAAACTGTTTCAGAATAAATTTGAAGGAATTGTAATGAAATATAAAAAAGAGCTTATCCATAAGGAGTTTGTACAGCAAAAAATAGCGGATATAATCATTAATCTCTATGCTGCTTATTGCACTATTGCACGAACACAGCACATTATTTTGAAAAAAACTGTAGCAGAATCACAAGTAGAAATTAATATCTGCAAAGTATTCTGCAATGATGCTTTTAACATTATTTCCGATAATTTGAAAAATCTTGATATTAATGATGATAAACGAAAAGTATTAATTTCCGATGCAATAGTTGACCAGAAGTACAAATTTTAATCTATAGTTGCCGATTTATCGGCATCATTAATCTGTCATTTTGAATTTGTTTCAGAATCGCAAATCTATTATGTATCTCTTTAGGCAATGGTGGCTTCCTGAAGGCAAACCTAAGGCAGTTATTATTATAGTTCATGGTTATGGTGAACATAGTGGCAGATATTCTTCTGTCGTTGAATATTTTAACACGCATAATTATGCTTGTTATACTTTTGATTTACGCGGACATGGCCGTTCTGAAGGTCCTCGCACCTTAATCAAATCTTTTGATGAATATATAATGGATGTTGAAGATATTCTTTCAGATGTTCAAAAATCTAAACCAGGATTACCTATATTTTTATTAGGACACAGTTTGGGTGGTGCTATTTCTACACTTTTTACTATCACAAGAAAACCTGTTATAAACGGATTGATTTTAAGTGGTGCCTACTTAATGCTTGATGAGAATGTTTCATTATTAAAAGTAAGATTGGCATTTATAATCAGTACTATTTTCCCATCTTTGCCAGTTGAGAAAAGATTGAATAACCATTTGCTTTCACGTGATCCAGAAGTGGTAAAACAGTATGAAAAAGATCCTTTGATTTATCACGGTTCTATGAAAGCACGAGAAGGAGTAGAAATTATTCGTGCTATAAAATCCATACAGTCTCAGATGGAAACTATTGCATTACCACTTCTTATTTTACATGGCACAGATGATAAAATAGCAAATGTTAAAGGCAGTAAAGAAATTTATAGCCGTGCAAATTCGCAAGATAAAGTTTTAAAACTATATGAAGGTTTTTATCATGAAATTCTTAATGAACCAGAAAAATCAATAGTTATGACAGATATAATCAATTGGTTAGATGCACACATACATATCTAATACTCATACATCTCTTTGGAAAAAATAGATATAGTGATTAGTTGTTTGTTTTAATACTAATTAGCGTCAATGAAAATGGTAAAATAGTAAAATTATCTCTATCAAGTGTTTCTGTGTGTATTTCTGCAATGTGTTCTCTTGGACGACTCATATTAAATTCATCAATACCATTAGATGCATCAAGGTATCCTCCAATGTATTCTATTTTACCGGGAAATATTAATTTCTTTTCAGAATTTATATTTATTTTTTCTTCAGAAGGTCCTCTATTAACTACATAAATATATAATATATTATTCTTCTGAAATGTTCTTGCATCTATTAATGGCATTGACTTATTCTCATAGAACATAAATCCTTGTATTTCTGGTGAATTTTCCACTTTGCATCCTATACGGTTTTTACATTCATTAATATTTCCAAACAATTTGAAAACATTATATCTGGGTGGGTGTGGATTAAATTTTTTTTGCTTTTTGTCATATACACCTAATATTTGCCAAGATCTACCATCAGAAAGATTATGTCTGCATACCCTTTCATATTGAGGATACATATCACTCATTAGAAAAATATATTCCACTTCAAGCAACGCACTCATCATTGTTGAACCACGATCTTCTTTTCTTATCATTCCTATACCACCTTCATCATGCCAGAATGGTTTTGGGAAAAATTGCTGACAATCGTTTAATTCTTTTTCAAAACTCTCATGCTGAGCAAATAATACATATCTCCATTGGTCATAAAATGTCATTTCCAATTCTTCCTTTGGTAATTCTTCAATTATTCCTTTATTGGAACTTAAACCTGTATGTGTATAATAATGATGTTCATAAGCATCGAATACATCTTTTTTTCTATAAAGTTGGTTGTTCCAACTCTTATCTCCCTTTTTTTCTTCTTTTTCAAACAGAAATTTTAGCCAGCCCACTTTTCTGGCCTGAATTTCTTGTACACCATAAGGTGACAAATTAACTCCAAGTTTTATATCAGGATCAACAGCTTTAATTTTATGATATGCATTCTCTGCAGCGGACAAAAATTCTTCAGCACCATTGGAAAATCTAACAATATTTTGATTAGGAGCATAATTTTCACAACCGAGCATTCCATATTTTACAGATATTATATCCAACTTCTTCATATACTTTACAAATTCTGCAGGTTCACTTGAATTTTCTGTATATATATTGAAATGAATTATTGGTTCAGTTCCTACTTCTTTGCAAAATTTAAGAAATTTATCAAATCCTAATTTGCCGTCTGGATGTATATCTTTATTTGCTATAAAGGTTCTAAACATGAGATTCACAACTTTCTCTTGACCATTTTTATCTTTAATTGTGCGTTTTCCTCCGAAACCATGTCCTTTGATAAGAAGTTCATCTTCGTTAAATCCATCAGTTTTCCAGTGATAAAAATTACCTGCAGTTCCTCCTGGAAATCTAATATATGCTGGTTTTAATTCTTTAACAGCTTCAAGCAATTCTGAATTGTCATAACCATAATTCATAGTAATTATTTGCATGTTATAACCTAAAAAAGGACCAAAATCTTTTTGCGAATTTTTTATCATTATTAAAGTTGGTTTGTCTGCATCTTTTTTATTTATATATCCTGCAAAATTATCTGCTGATTCTATAATATTGCTTGCTATCCATATAATGGGAATAAAAACTAAAAAAATAGATATTTGAAATTTATTGAAAATTTTTGTATTCTTTTTCATAATTTTCCTTTTTAATCTTATTGCTTATGGTGTTATTTATTATGGCTAACTTATTATGCGTATAATATCAAAAATTAGACACTTGTCAAGGCATGAGTTTAGTGGAGTTTAATTTTCTCCTCAATCCCATTTCTATTCAATTCGTTATGAACCAAACAACATTTGTTTATTCATACAAACAAATTCCTTGAGAGATTTAGATTTTTTTGTTATACTTTCAATATAAAAACTATGGAATACAAAGATTATTATAAAGTATTGGGTGTGGATAAAAAGGCAGATGAAACTGTAATAAAACAGGCGTATAGAAAGCTTGCGAGAAAATTTCATCCGGATTTGAATCCCGGTAATAAACGTGCAGAAGAAAAATTTAAGGAAATAAATGAGGCTTATGAAGTTTTATCTGATCCACAGAAAAGAACAAGATATGAAACACTTGGTACAGATGATTTTTCACGTTTTGCACAAGGACAAGGTGCAGAATTTCGCAGAAAAGGTGAAAGGTTTAATACGTCTTTTGATTTTGGGCAGGAGGATGCAGGGAGTTTTTCAGATTTTTTCAAAACAATTTTTGGAGATATGATGGCTGAGCATGAACATAGCAATCAAAGGCATGGATTTGGAGCAGGGATACCAAGAGTTAAAGGTCAGGATGTGACAACAGCAATTGATGTTACTCTGGAAGAAATATATTTTGGTGCGGAAAAATCAATTGAAATAGGTTTTCATCAGAATTGTTCAATTTGTAATGGAACAGGGGTTATACGAAATGCGATATGTAATAATTGTGATGGAAGAGGTTTGACTGTTCAAACTCGAAAATTGCGGATAAAAATCCCAGCAGGAATACATGAAGGTTCAAAAATAAGATTGACAGGCCAGGGTGGAATAGGAAATCCACCCGGTGATTTGTATCTACAGGTTAAATTAAACGTGCATCCAATATTTGAAGTTAAGGAGAATAACTTGCTTGCTGAAATTCCTGTAACTTTGTCAGAAATGACTTTAGGTGCAGAAATAGAAGTTCCAACAATAAAGGGTAAAGCTAAAATGAAAATTCCTCCAGAAACACAAAATGGTGCTGTTTTTCGTTTGCGTGGATTAGGTTTACCTTTTCAAAAGGGAAATAAAGGAGACGAAATAGTCAAAATAAAAGTTGTTTTGCCAACAAATTTATCTGAAAATGAAAAAAAATTATTTAAAGAATTGGCAAAACGTCAGGAGAATCCAAGAAGTTCTTTCGGATGCAAATGAAAAATTTCAACAAAAATAAAATTGGTCTTGCACTAAGTAGTGGAAGTGCGCACGGTTTAGCACATATTGGAGTGCTTAAAGTTTTAGAAAGAGAAAACATTAAAATAGATTTTATTGCAGGGACAAGTATAGGTGCATACTTAGGAGCAATATGGGCTTCTGGAATTTCTGCAAGTAGTATAGAAAAGTTTGTATTGGAATTTCGAAAAAAATCAAAAATTTTATCTATTATGGATTTTAGTATTTCACGTTCTGGACTTCTATCTGGAAAACGTGTAATTTCTTATTTGGAATCAATAATGGGAGATAGAGATTTTTCCGAGCTTAAAATTCCTCTTGCAGTTGTTGCTATGGATTTATCATCAGGATGTCCTGTTATAATTACAAAAGGTTCTGTATCTGAAGCTGTTAGAGCAAGTATATCTTTGCCTGGCATATTTGAACCAGTTCGCTATTCAAAACAAATTCTTATAGATGGTGGATTTGTAGAACCTGTTCCAGTGAATGTTTTAAAAGAAATGGGTGCAAATAAAATTATAGCTTCAAATGTTATCACTTGTTTTAATAAAAATAATTCAGCTAAAATATTTACTTACAAAAGAATGCCAAGTGCAATTTCTGTAATAGTTAAAGCTATGGAAATTGTAGAAAGAGAGATGGCATTGGTAAGTTGTAAAGGTGCTGATATAGTAATACAGCCAGATGTAATGTCATACAGAATACTGGATTTTACAAAAGTGAAAAAATTGATTAGAATTGGAGAATTAGAAGCTGAAAAATACATACATAGTATTAAACAATTAGTAAAAAATCAGATATGAAAATTTATATTGCAAAAGGAGCAGGGTTTTGTGCAGGTGTAAAAAGAGCAGTTGATATGGCATTTAATGCTGTAAATTTTAAAAATGAACCTGTGTATACCGCTGGTCCAATAATACATAATCCACAGGTTGTTGATAAACTTGCTAAAGAAAATGTTAAAATTGTAAAAAATCCTTTGGATGTTACAAGAGGAACAATTATTGTTGCAGCTCATGGAATCTCACCTGATATTCGTGAAATATTGGTAAAACGAAATCTTAAAATAGTTGATGCTACTTGTTCAATAGTTAAACGTTCTCAGCAACTTGTGCAAAATCTTAAAAATGAAAACTATAATATAGTTATAATCGGTGAAGAAAAACATCCTGAAGTAAAGGCTCTTCTTGGATATGCAGGAAAGAATGCAATAACTGTGAATACTGAGGAAGAAGTTGAACGATTACCCAAATTAAAAAAAGTAGGAGTAGTAGTTCAAACAACACTTTCATTTGGAAAATTTCAAATGATTGTTGCAAAACTTCTAAAGAAAACTTCTGAATTGAAAATTTATAATACTATATGTAATGCAACTGCAATTTCGCAAAAGTTTTCCTTGAAAATGTCTAAGGAAGTTGATATAATGATTGTAATTGGTGGAAAAAATAGCGCAAATACTAAAAATTTAGCAAAAGTTTGTTTTGAGTCTGGTGCTGAAACTCATCACATTGAAGAAGCTGGCGAATTAAAAAGCAAGTGGTTTATTGATAAAAAAAAGGTAGGAATAACTGCTGGAACATCAACACCCGATTGGATAATACAGGAAGTGGTAAAAAGAATTCAGAATTTAAGATAAACAAGGAGGATGATTTATATATGTCATTAGTAAATCAGGAAAACGTAAATGTTTCAACAAAGGAGGTGGATACAGAAAAAGAAACAATATTTAGTATGGATGAAATTTACAAAAGTCTTAATACCTTTGAAGAAAAATCATTGGTAAAAGGTACTGTTGTGCATATTGGTAAAGAAGAAGTATTTATTGATATTGGATATAAATCTGAAGGTATAGTTCCAATACGTGAGTTTTCAACAAGAGACGGACAATTAGATGTTAAAATTGGTGATAAAATTGAAGTTTTTCTTGAAAAGAAAGAAGATGAAGAAGGGGCTTTAATATTATCTAAATTCAAAGCAGATAGAAAGAGAAATATAGATGCAATTTCTAAAGCGTATGATGAAAAAGAAACTTTAAGTGCTAAAGTATCAAGACAGGTAAAAGGTGGTTTAATTGTAGATGTTGGTATTGAGGTTTTTTTGCCTGGGTCACAAGTTGCATTGGAAGAAGGCAAAAATCTACAGGATTTAATTGGAAAGATAATTCCAGTACGTATTATAAAATTTGCACCTCTAAAAAATAATATTATTGCATCACATAAAATTGTTGTTGAAACTGAAAAAAGAAAAGCTAAAACTGAAATATGGAATAGTCTTCAGGAAAATGATTTGAGAAAAGGAATTGTGAAAAATATTACTACATACGGTGCATTTATTGATTTGGGTGGTGCAGATGGATTATTACATATTAGTGATATGTCTTGGACACATATTAACCATCCAGCGGAAATGTTAGCACTTGGTAATGAAATTGAGGTTTTAGTGCTGAAAGTTGATCGCAATGAGAAGAAAATTTCACTTGGGTTAAAGCAAAAAACAGCTGACCCATGGCTTGATATTGACAAAAAGTATCCACAGAATACAGTTATACGGGGAAAAGTTGTTAATATTATGGACTATGGTGTATTTGTAAAAATAGAAGAAGGAATAGAAGGTCTAGTTCATATATCAGAAATGTCATGGACTAAAAGGCCAAAACATCCGTCAGAAATATTGGCGATTGGAGATACTGTAGAAGCTTCGGTGTTGAACATAGACAAAAATGAAAAGAAAATATCATTGAGTATGCGGCAATTGGAGTCTGATCCATGGAGCACTGTTGAACAAATTTGTCCTCTCGGGAGTGTAGTTAAAGGGGCAGTTACAAGTTTTGCAGATTTTGGTGTTTTCATAGAGATAGAAAATGGAATAGAAGGTTTATTACACGTATCTGATATGTCATGGACGAATAAAATAAAACATCCAAATGAAGTTTTGAAAAAAGGTGAAAAAGTGGAAGTACTTGTACTTGAGGTTGATAAAAATGCACGAAAATTATCACTTGGGCTTAAGCAGTTACAACCCGATCCCTGGAAAATAGTTGAAGAAAAATTTAAAGTTGGACAGGTAATTACAGGTAAAGTTGTACGACTTAGCAAGTTTGGTGCTTTTGTTGATTTAGGTGGGGAAATAGAAGGGTTACTTCATATATCAGAAATAAAAGAAATAGCTCCTGAAAAAATAGAGGATTGTTTTAAAATTGATGATGAAGTTACTGCTAAAATAATAAAGATTGAACCAGAACGAAGAAAAATTGGGTTAAGTATTAAAGCACTTTCACAGTAAACACAGGAAAATTGACCCGAAGGGTCATCCTGAACAAAGTGAAGGATCTCAACTCAAAATGCAAAAGAAGAAAGTAACTACAATAATTCTAATTGTTATTGCATTGGTGATAATATTAAATATTGCAAGAATGATTTTTACAAAAACTTCCGGCAAATTTAGTGATTATGTACCAAAAAAAATTGCATTAGTTGAAATTTACGGTCCGATTTATGATTCACGTAAAACAGTAACACTTCTTGAGAAATACAATGATGATAAACGAATAAAAGCAGTTGTTGTTCGTTTAGATACTCCTGGTGGTGGTGTAGCTGCTTCACAGGAAATTTACAATGCAATAAACAAACTAAAAAAAGATAAAAAGAAAGTGGTAGTTTCAATGGGTAGTGTTGCTGCTTCGGGTGGTTATTATATCGCATCTGCTGCGGATAAAATTTATGCAAATCCCGGAACATTAACAGGTAGTATTGGAGTTATAATGGAAATACCAAATGTGGAAGAACTTCTAAAGAAAATAGGTGTAAAATTTGAAGTTGTAAAAAGTGGAGAATATAAAGACTCTGGTTCTCCAATGAGGAAAATGACTGAAGCAGAGCAAAAGTTATTTAAAGAAGTTATAAATGATGTGTATGAACAGTTTATCGAAGCAATTGCACAGGGAAGAAAAGAAGTATTTAAGGAAAAATTGAAAGCAGAATCAAATATGGATAAAATTTCTTTAGATGATATCAAAATAAAAATTAAAAGTTTTTCAGATGGCAGGATTTTGTCCGGACGTCAGGCACTTAATTTAGGTCTTGTTGATGAATTAGGGGATTTGAATGATGCAATTGAGGAAACTGCAAAACTTGTAGGAATAGAAGGGAAACCAGACGTTATAACAGAAAAAAAACGTGTTACTTTGAAAGATTATTTATCCAGTTATTTTGGTGAAACTATAGGATTTGATTTTCAGCGTAGTCCGATGCTACAATTTATACTAAAATAAATGCCGGTTTATGAATTTGAATGTAAAAAATGCAGAAATAAATTTGAGGTATTATTAAACTTTTCTGAAATTGGTAAAGGTATAAAGTGTCCAAAATGCAAAAGCTTTAAAGTAGATAAATTGTTTTCTATTTTTGGATTTAAATCTTCATCACAAACTGTTTCTTTATCAAGTAGTTCACATAGTTGTGGTGGTTGTACTTCGCATAATTGCAGTACCTGCAAATAAATGAAAAATGATATAATTTTTACTATTTGTCAAATACATACAGAAGTAAAAGAAAAACTATACTTCTTAGAACAAATCCTCTTGCATATAGATAATAAAGATATTACTGAAGATGTTATTAACATAAACGATTTTTTTAACAAAAACTTACTATTGCATTTTCAGAGTGAGGAAATACTTATTTCAATATTACCTTCTAATTTAGATAAAAATGCAAAGCGTGTAATTACAAAAATCCTTGATGACCATAAAAAAATTTTTAAAAAAATTCAACAATTCAATAATTTGTTAGACAATTTAAATTTTAATGACAAAACAAAACGTGAGAAGTTTATAGAAATTTCTATGGATGTCATTGAACTTTTAATAATTCATGCCAAATATGAAGACGATATTTTTTTCCCTCTTACAGAAAAGAAATTAACTACTACACAATTAGAAGAACTTAAGAAAAAAGTGAAATTAGTATCAATATAAAGGAAAATATATGATTACTCAAAAGCAGGTTAAAATAGGCGTAATAGGAGTTACAGGAAGAGGGAAATTAGCTGAACATTGGCATAAGCCACAAGGTGAATCAGTTGTTGTTGCAGGTATGGATACTAATGAAGATGCTCTTATACAATTTAAAAAATCTATAGGTTCTGATGTTTTTGTTACTCAGGATATTAAAGAATTTTTCAAAGTTAAAGATATGGATGCTGTTGTTGTTACGAGTCCGGATTGGACACATGAAGAATATGTAATGGAAGCATTTAAATCAGGAAAACATGTATTTTGTGAAAAACCTATGGCAATTACTACACAAGGTTGTGATAAATTACTTAATGCATGGCAAAAATCAGGTAAACATTTTATGATAGGATTTAATATGCGATATATGAATATTTTTCGGGTAATGAAAGATATTGTAGATTCAGGTGTTTTAGGTGAGATTAAGATTGTCTGGGTAAGGCATTTTGTAGGAAGAGGCGGAGACTGGTATTATCATGATTGGCATGGAAACAGCAAAAACACTACAAGTTTGCTATTGCAAAAGGCATCACATGATATTGATATGATTCACTGGATTACAGGGCGATACACAAAGAAAGTAATTGCATCTGGAAGTCTTGATTACTATGGTGGCAAAAAACCTAACACTTTACGTTGCCCTAACTGTTTTGAAAAGAATAATTGTATAGAGTTTAATTATGATGAGACTGATATAAATAGAGTAAATAAAATGGATATGTGTGTGTTTAGGCAAGAAATAGATGTGGAAGATAATAGCACAGTAATGATGGAACTTGAAGGTGGAATAAAAGTTACTTATATGCAATGTCACTGGACACCTGATTATTGTAGGAATTATACATTTATTGGTACAGAGGGAAGAATGGAAAATTTAGATGATTCAGATAAGGTGATTGTTAAAACAAGGGATCGTTCTAAACGGTGGAAAAATCTTGCTGACCAAGTTTATTCTGTTAAGCCTGCTGTTGGTGGACATGGGGGTGCAGATCCAATTATATGTAAAGATTTTGTAGATATGATACTTACAGGAAAAAAACCTATATCTACTCCGTTAGCGGGCAGAATGAGTGTTGCAGTTGCTTGTGCAGCAACAGAATCTATAAGGAATGGGAATCGTTTAATAAAAATACCAGATGTTTCAAGAAATTTTAAAAACAAAGTGTTTTAAAAATTATTAAAGGAGATGATATTATGGTTTGGTGGAAGAAAACAAACCATAGTTAAAAAATTATGAAACGTTCTCAAATTAATAAAATTCAGAAAGATGCCGTAGAATTTTTAAAAAAGCAAAAATTTTATTTACCGCCATTTGCATTTTGGAGGCCTTTAGATTGGAAAAATAAAGGACAAGAATGTCGTGAGATTGTTGACAATATGTTGGGTTGGGATTTGACAGATTTTGGAAAAGGAGATTATTATGAACTCGGAATTTTACTATTTACAATTCGCAATGGAAATTTAAAAAATAAAAAGTATAAAAAGCCTTATGCTGAAAAAATATTACTTTCAGATTCTAAAGAAATGGCCCCTATGCATTTTCACTGGAAAAAAATGGAGGATATAATAAATCGCGGTAAAAATAAATTGCTAATTCAGATTTATAACTCTACAAAAGATGGTGGCTTGGCTAAAACAGATGTTTCTTTTTCAGTTGATGGTATGGCGAAAAAAATAACTGCTGGCAGTATTGTGAAATTATCAGCCGGTGAAAGCATAACATTAGTTCCGGGTATTTATCATAAGTTCTGGCCAGAGAATGGAATTCTTTTTTTAGGAGAAGTAAGTACTGTAAATGATGATGTTTGTGACAATAGATTTTATGAAAAAATGGGTAGATTCCCTACAATTGAAGAAGATGAGGAAACATTATATCCATTATGTTTTGAATATGCCAAATATTGCAAATTTTTGTAGTTGCCCATTTATGGGCAAAGCTGATAAATCAGCGACTACATTGATTAAATAGGAGAAATCATTTTATGCAAAAATTGAGAGTCGGTATGATAGGTGGAGGTGGACCCCAAAATTTTTTCGGCAAAGTTCACAGGCGTTCAATTTCATTGGATACTACCAGAGAGTTAGTAGCTGGTGCTTTACGTTCAAATCCAGAAGATGCGATATCATCTGCAAAAGAATTAGGGATAAATGGTTATCCGAATTATAAATCACTTGTAGATGCGGTTGATAAAGAAAAATTAGATTATTTTACTATTGTAACACCAAATGATGCACATTTTGCACCCGCTAAACTATGTATTGAAAAAAATGTCCCTGTGCTTTGTGAAAAACCAATGACTCGGACAGTAGAAGATGCTAAAACACTGGTTAAAATTGTGAAATCAAAGAAAGTTCCATTTATACTTGCACATACTTATACAGGACATCCAATGTATATGTTAGCAAGAGAATTTGTTCAAAATGGTGATATAGGAGAAGTTCGCAAGGTGGAAAGTTGGTATACTCAAGGTTGGTTGGCTAATAAGAGTGAAGATACAGGACTAAAACAGGCACAATGGCGGGTTAATCCAAAGAAAGCTGGAATATCCTGTTGTGGTGGTGATATAGGTACACATGCACATATGGCAGTTCGTTGGATTACAGGACTTGAAGTTGTTAAAGTATCAGCAAAACTTAATATATTTATTAAAGGTAGAAAGCTTGATGATGATTTTAATGTTTTTGCAGAATTAGAAAATGGAGCCACTTCAATTATTACAGCAACTCAAATAGCAATTGGATATAAAAATGATAATGGATTTAGAATTTTTGGAACAAAAGGTTCAATAGAATGGAATCAGGAGAGGGCAGAATCTTTAATTGTAAAATATGGTGGAGCTGATAAAGTATATTGGCTTGGTGCTAATTACGACTATTTTCCTGCAATAATCAAACCTTATTTAAGACTACCAGCTGGGCACAACGAAGATTTCTTTGAAGCTTTAGCAAATCTTCATTTAACAATGGAATTTATTGTTAGAAAAAGAAACGGAGAAAAAAATATCCCTGTGCCATATTCTCATCCCGGAGTTGAAGATGGGCTTGCTGGAATGTTGTTTTTGGATGCAACTGTCCAAAGTTCCAAATCAAATGGAGCTTGGATAAATATTAAATCATAATAAATCTTTCCTCCCACTGATAAGGGGGAGATAGAGGGGGTTATAAAAGGAGAACCTATGAAAATAAGATTTAACAATCCGTTTGCTATAGAAGGAAACTGGTATAAAGGGAATTTGCATACTCATACTACAAATTCAGACGGATCATTGTCTCCTATTAATACAGTAAAGCAATATAAATCTGCAGGATATCAATTTTTGGCAATAACTGATCATTGCAAACTTACAAAAGTGGAAGATGATCAAGGAGTGCTATTGATAAATGGGGAAGAACTTCATTGTGGGACAACTCAAGCAAATAGTTGTTTTCATATTGTAGCACTTAATATTAAAGAACAAATTTCTTATGCAGGTGAACAAATAGTTGCTTTCAAAAAGAAATGGCAAGATGTTGATCCACAACAAATAATTGATTTGATTGAATTTCAAGGTGGAGAAGCTATACTTGCACATCCATATTGGTCAGCACTTACTACTAATGATATATTTTCGTGTTTTGGATATATAGGAACAGAGGTTTTTAACACCAGTTGTTTTCATCGTTGGGATAAAGGGTATTCAATGGTTTATTGGGATAATCTTTTATCTGCTAAAAAAAATATTTTTGGATTTGCTTCAGATGATGCACATAACCATAGTAATGACCATTGTCCTAATGATGCTTGTGGTGCATGGATAATGGTGAAATCAAAAAACTTAGATGTCAACAGTATAATGAATTCAATTAAACAGGGATTATTTTACGCAAGCTGGGGACCAGAAATCAAAAATGTAAAAATTGAAAAAGATACTATTTATGTGATTACTTCGCCTGTCCAATCAATATCATTTATTGGAATGAATGGTACTGGTGAAATGTTTACAGCATTAAAAAAAGATTCATATAGCCAAGTAGAATACAAAATTCGTGGTGGAGAAAAATATATCAGAATCCAATGTATGGATTTACAAGGTAAAATGGCATGGACCAATGCTATATTTCTTGAAAAAGAATAAAATAAATAGTAGAATATCTTTGTGAAAGAAAAACAAATTTTGAATGAGGTGGAAATAAAACGTGCTTTGATGCGTTTAGCGCATGAAATAATTGAGAAAAACAAAGGTATTGAAAATTTGGTTTTCATAGGAATAAAAACACGAGGCGATATTATTGCTAAACGTTTGGTGAAAGAAATTCAAGCAATTGAAAAAATCTCACTTCCTGTGGGGGCATTAGATATAACTTTTTACCGTGATGATATTGATGGTAAATTCCCAAAACCTTCTGCACAGCAAACAGAAATTTCATTTGATATTCGTGATAAAAAAGTAATACTTGTAGATGATGTTTTATACACAGGTAGAAGTATCAGGGCTGCTTTAGATGAAATAATAGATTTTGGCAGGCCTAAATATTTACAATTGGCTGTGTTAATTGACAGAGGGCATAGAGAATTGCCAATTCAGGCAGATTATATTGGTAAATCTATACAAACTTCTATTAAAGAAGAAGTAGTTGTTAATCTTAAAGAAATAGATGGTAATGATAAAGTTATACTAAAAGCAAATGAATGAAAAGGGTTTGAAGCGGAAAGATTTATTAGGTATAGAAGATCTTACTATTGATGAAATAAATTTAATTTTAAATACAGCTGCTTCTTTTAAGACATTATTTGGCCGACCAATTAAAAAAGTTCCAAGTTTACGTGGTAGAACAATACTAAACCTTTTTTTTGAACCAAGTACAAGAACCAGAGCTTCATTTGAATTAGCTGCAAAGCGTTTAAGTGCAGATGTTTTAAGTGTTTCAACTACTACAAGCAGTGTTGTAAAAGGTGAAACATTAATTGATACAGCATTAACTTTTCAGGCACTTGAAACTGATATGATGATTGTTAGACATTCTTGTTCAGGAGCTCCGCATATTCTTGCTAAAATGTTAAAGTGTTCTATAATTAATGCAGGTGATGGAATGCATGAGCATCCAACACAGGCGCTTCTTGATATGTTTACTGTTCGTGAAAAAAAGAAAACCTTAAAAGGTCTAAAAATTGTGATTGTCGGTGATATAGCACATAGTCGTGTTGCACGTTCAAATATTCTTGGATTTACAAAAATGGGAAGCAAAGTTGTAGTGGCTGGTCCAGCAACTTTAATACCTTATGGTATTGAAAATTTAGGAGTGGAAGTTCAATATGATTTAAAGAAAGCATTTGATGGTGCTGATATAATATATATGTTACGTATTCAATTGGAACGTCAGAAAAGAAATTTATTTCCTTCAACTCGTGAATATGCGAAATTTTTTGGTTTGGATGAAGAAAAATTTAAGATAGCCAAAAAGGATGCATTGATTATGCATCCTGGTCCTATGAATCGTGGTTTAGAAATAAGTAATGAACTTGCAGACAGTGTCAATTCTGTAATAAATGAACAGGTTACAAATGGAATAGCCGTGCGTATGGCAGTGCTCTTTTTGCTTTCAGGTAGTTCTATGGAAGGGTAGTCCGTAGGGGCGAGTTTACTCGCCCAATAAATGGGCAGGTAAACCTGCCCCTACAAGGAAAGAATTATGAAAATAATAATAAAAGATGGAAGGGTTATTGACCCAGCAAATAAAATTGATGCGAATTTGGATATTTTGATTGAAGGCGAGAAAATTTCAAAAGTTTCAAAAAATATTTCTTCAAGTTCTGCAAAAATTATAGATGCTAAAGGTAAAGTGGTGTGTCCCGGTCTTATTGATATGCATGTTCATTTACGTGAACCTGGTGAAGAACACAAAGAAACAATTGCAACAGGAACTTTGAGTGCTTTAAATGGTGGTTTTACTTCTGTTGCCTGTATGCCAAATACAAATCCTGTGTTAGATGATAAAACCCGCATAGAATTTATTCTTTCAAAAGCAAAATCAGATGCATCTACCAATGTTTTTCCAATTGCCAGTATTACAAAAGAGGCAAAAGGTGAGGAACTTTCTAATATAGGTGAATTAAAAGAAGCAGGTGCAGTAGCTTTGTCCGATGATGCGCATCCTCTTATGAATGCTGAAGTTATGAGACGCGCAATGGAATATTCAAAAATGTTTGGTCTTTCTATAATTGCTCATTGTGAAGATATAAATATGACACATGATGGAGTAATGAATGAAGGTTTTACATCAACTATTCTGGGGTTACGTGGTATGCCAAAGGCTGCAGAAGAAATAATAGTGTCAAGAAATATAATTTTAGCAGAATGGACAGGTTGTAATTTGCATATAGCACATGTTAGCACAGCAGGAGCAGTTGAAATGATTAGATTAGCAAAAAAACGAAAAGTTAGAGTTACTGCAGAAACTGCACCACATTATTTTACATTAACTCAAGAAGCAGTTAAGGGATACAATACAAATGCCAAAATGAATCCACCTTTACGTGAAGATATTGATGTTAAAGCAATTAAAGAAGGCCTAAAAGATGGAACAATTGATTGTATTGCATCGGATCATGCTCCACATACATCATTAGACAAAGAATGTGAATTTAATTATGCATCATTTGGTATAATAGGTATGGAGACAACTTTGTCACTTGTAATTACAGAGTTAGTAAACAAGAAAATCCTGTCATTATCAGATGCTATTAAAAAACTTACAATAAATCCTGCCAGAATTCTAAATATCAATCGTGGTACTCTTTCAGAAGGTTCAATTGCAGATATAACAATAATTGATGTGGATAAAGAATGGACAGTTGATGTTAATAAATTCGCATCAAAAGCCAAAAATTCTCCATTTAATGGGTGGAAACTTTTAGGGTTACCATATATTGTTATAATTGGTGGTAAAATACAGTTAAGTGAAAAATAGAATTAACTTTAATAAATTAAATATAATTGCTGTAATTGCTGGCAATAAACCACTTCTTCTTTCAGGACAAGCCAAAAAAAATAAAGCAGATATTATAGAATTGAGAATTGATACATTTAAAAATCTAAATCCTGATTTTTTATGCAAAACAATTATTACTATAAAACGAGATACACAATTACCTATAATTGGCACTTTTAGGTCATTTATAGAAGGTGGAAAGTGTCCAATTTCAGAGGAAAAACGCCTTGAAATATTTAAGTCAATTATTCCGTATGTAGATGTTGTTGATATAGAATTAAGTGCGGATAAAATTATTGATGAGGTTATCGAATTTGCAAGAAAACAACATAAAAAAATTATAATTTCCTATCACAATTTCAAAAAAACTCCAAATGAAAGAGAGCTTAATAAAATTTTAAGTTTAAGTATAAAAAAATCTCCTGATATTACAAAAATTGCTACATTTGCAAGTACATTAGATGATGTTCTTCGTCTTTTTCTATTTAATCATAAGTTCTCACATGAGAATAGGTTGATAACTAGTATGTGTATGGGTAAATTTGCTGCAGTTTCGCGGTTATTAGGACCTGTATTTGGTTCAAAACTAATATATGGGTATATTGGTACTGCAATTGTGTCGGGACAATTAAGTGTTAAGTCTGTTTTTTCGCTTTTGAACACAATATATAGGAGCAACTCTCGGATTTAAACATTTATTACAGGAAATACATTCTGATTTCAATTGACCTCTTTGTAATTTTAATGGTAAATCTGTTTCACAAATTAGTGGTCTGCATAATGAAATAATATCTGCTTTTCCATCAGATATAATTTTTTCCATAATTTCTCTTGAACGTATGCCTCCAACTGTAGCAACAGGAATATTAGGGATAGCTTTTTTTATTTCCTCTGCTAAACTTAGAAAATACGCTTCTTTTTCTGGTGAATCTATATCAGGTTTTACAATAGGGAAATAACTTTCCCACATACTCGCGCTTACTTCAATCATATTTATGCCTTCTTTTGCCAATGTTTTTGCTATTTCTACAGCGTCTGTAATATCTAAACCTAAACCACCTTTGATAAAATCAGCGCCGTTTAGTTTTATCATTATTGGAAAATCATCTCCAACCTTAGTTCGAACATTTCTATACACTTCTATGAGAAATCGCATTCTGTTTTCCGAATTTCCGCCCCATTTGTCTTCTCTGCAATTGGTATATGGAGAAATAAACTGGCTTATTAAATAACCATGAGCTCCGTGTAATTGAACTGCGTCAAATTCTGCTATTTGGACACGCTTTGCAGCATCTCCAAACTCAGCTATTATTTTTTCGATTTCATCGTTACTTAATTCGTGTGGAATTACTTTAGAAGATTTTTCTTCTACTGCAGATGGAGCCATAGGAGTTTTGCCACCAATATGTTTGCTTCTAGTTTGTCTGCCACTATGTACTAATTGAATTGCGATTTTAGCACCACATTTATGTACATCAGATGACAATTTTTTAAATACAGGAATATAATCATCAGTATATATTCCCATTTGGGCAGAATTTGATCTCCCAGTTTCAGATATATAAGTATATCCCGTTACAATAAGTCCTACACCACCAATAGCTAAATCTTCTAATACAGTATTTAATTTTTCTGTTGGACAGCCATTATCTGTAGCTATTCTTTCACAAGTAGCAGATCGCATTATTCGATTTTTTAATTCTAAGTTTCCTATTTTAATGGGTGTAAAGAGAAGTTCAGAATCCACTGCTATCCTCGGTTTCTTCTTTTACTTGTGTTTTATGTTTTGATTTTGCAGATAGGATATTGATATCTAACTCAGCATTTGAAATACGATTTTTAGTGCAGGAGTCACAAATTTTTGTAGGTTCTGTTCCTTTTATAAATACCTCTGTCCTGGTTTTTGCGCATTTTTCTGCTGCAATAAGTCCTGTTGTAATATCGATTTGGACAGTAACTATATTTTCTGGTTTTGGAAATTCTTTTGCAGGAATATTTTCTAAAGCTTTTTGCATAAATCTTGCCCAAATCGGAGCAGCAATTGTTCCACCTGTCATATTTTTGCCTAAACTTTTTTGGTCATCATAACCGACCCATATGCCTGCGAGTAAGTCAGGAGTGAATCCAACAAACCATGCATCATTAAAATTGTCTGTTGTGCCTGTTTTACCTGCAGCAGGATGTGTAAATCCTAACCTTCTTATTATACTTGAAGTTCCTCTGTCAACTACATCCTGTAATATGTTGGTTAAAATATACGCTACTTCAGGTTTTAATACTTCTTCAGCAGAAGTTTTATTTTCTTCCAGTATTTTGTCATCTCTATTTCTTACTTCTAAAATAAATATTGGCTCAATTTTTATACCTTGATTTGGAAAAGTACAGTAGGCACTGGTTAATTCTAAAAGTGAAACCACAGATGTTCCTAATGCCAAGCTCATATTTTTGCTCAGTTCACTTTTAATTCCCATTTTATGCGCCAATTCAATAACAGGATTTAAACCTATTTTGTCTAATAGTTTTACAGTAATTACATTGCGGGAGAATGTTAATGCTTTACGCAATGTAGTTGGGCCAAAGAATTTTCCTTCAAAATTTTCAGGTTTCCATGGTTTAGCGCTATGTTCATCAAATACTATTGGAGCATCAAGAATTATGTCAGCAGCAGTAAAACCGCTGTTAATTGCGGTAGTATATATAAATGGTTTAAAAGCAGAACCAGGCTGTCTTTTTGCCTGAATTGCTCTGTTGAATTCGCTTTCTCTGAAATTTCTGCCTCCGATAAGAGCTTTTACATATCCTGTATGTGGATCCATTGCAATAAATGCTCCTTGTAATTGAGTCATTTTTTTTCTGTAAAGTGGGTCAGATAATTTTTTATGAGATATTCCTTTATTTAAACCAATTTTAGTTTCTACTTCATCAAGACCTAAATTAAATTGTTGCTGTGCAATATCCTGAAGTTTTAAATCTAATGTTGTATGAACTTTTAAACCGCCTTTATATACGGCATTACTTCCATAAGTGTTTTCAAGATATTGTCTTATGTATTCCACAAAGTATGGAGCAATTTTAATCTCCATTTTATGTAGTTCTATAGGAGTATTTTTTGCGATTTCAGCTTCTTTTTTTGTTATTACACTTCTTGATTGCAATCTATTTAAAATAGCATTTCTACGGTTTAATGCTTTTTCAGGATTTTTATATGGTGAATAGCTATTTGGAGCGCGGGCAAGTGCTATTAACATTGCACATTCAGGAAGATTCAATTCTTCAACATGTTTTCCAAAATATACACGTGCAGCAGATTCTACACCATAAGCACCGCTTCCAAAATATATTTGGTTTAAATACATTTCAAGTATTTCTTTTTTTGTATAGTAATATTCAATTTTTATTGCTAAAAGTGCTTCTTTAATCTTTCGTGAAAAAGTTTGCTGCATCGTTAAAAATAAATTACGTGCTAATTGTTGTGTAATAGTACTTCCACCTTCAACTATTTTTCTGTGAAGAATATTTATTAGCATTGCCCTCATTATTCCGTGCAAATCTATTCCCCAGTGATTATAAAAACGTTCATCTTCAGAAGCCACTATTCCTTTTAGTAATATAATTGGTATTTTTGACAATGGAACTAAGGTTCTTTGCTCTACATAAATTTGAGTTATTAATTCATTATTTATATCATAAATTTTGGTGGATAGATTGGGTTTGTATTCTTTGAGACTTGCAATAGAAGGTATTTCTTTCATAGAACCTATAATTATTCCAATAAATGCTCCAATTATAACAGCAACAGCTATACCAAGAATAATATAGTTGCGTTTAGATATTTTTAAAACAGGTCTATTTCCGTTTTTATCCTTACGATAAAATCTCCATTTATCATCCATGGTTTTTAATGATAGCATTTGCAAATAACTAATGTAAAGAAAAAATATGGTCTGGTGGAAAATGACATCTTATATACATTGAATTGTTGGCAGATGTTTGTTCTATTTTTATAAAAAATGGGAAAACTCCACTCTACAAAAAATAACTCTTGACATTATTATTTAACTGTTAGAATATAATAAAAATGTATCCTAAAAGTGGTATAGAAAAAAGAAAACACTTACGTATAAGCACAATTATTTTGGCAGATCTTTATGCATTGGATCGATTCAATACTTTCCTTGGAAGAGGTTGTATAACAAATGTTAGTACTAGTGGAATGCAAATAGAAACCAAAGATCCAATAACAGCATCATCTAGCGATTTTTTATTAAAATTTTCTCTTCCAAATGGAACGTTTTTTGATCAGATACGTGGTCGTATAATGCGTGTAAAAAAAGATACATTTACACAGATTTATGGAATAAGATTTACAAGAATACACTGGAAAGACAAATTTAAAATATGGTGGTTTTTAACTGTTTTTCTACACAAAAAAACATCCCGTCCTTCATCTGCTACACCCTAATATCGAGCCGATTCTTGATTTTTTAAAAAAGGGAGAAAAATAATGCCAAATTTAATACCGCAGGAAAGAATAGAGAAAAAGATTTATTTAATAAGAGGTTTGAAAGTTATGTTGGACAGAGATTTGGCAGAACTTTATGGAGTGGAAACATCTCAATTAAAGAGACAAGTCAAAAGGAATATCGAAAGGTTTCCTGAAGATTTTATGTTTCAACTTACCAAAGAAGAATTTACAAACTTGAGATGCCAATTTGGCACCTCAAGTTGGGGCGGGGTTAGATATTATTCTTACGCTTTCACAGAGCAGGGTGTTGCAATGCTTTCAAGTATATTAAATAGTAAACGAGCAATTCAAGTGAATATAGGTATTATGCGGGTATTTGTTAATATAAGAAAATTGGTTTCTTCAAATAAAGAGGTTATTTATAAGTTAAATCAGCTTGAGGAAAAAGTGGAAAAACACGATGAAAAAATCAGAACAATTTTTGAAGTAATTCATAAATCATCAGATACCAAGTTGTTATCTCCAGCAAAACCATTTTCAAATAAAAAAGCACT
>JBBTED010000121.1:0-29998 GCA_038042445.1 Candidatus Firestoneibacteriota bacterium | reverse complement strand
ATTCTGTGATTTGAACCTTCCCAATTCCCACCTTGATGACTTGTTGGATTTAATTCCTCTAAATGCCATCCTAAAAAAAATACAGGTTTACCATCCCTATAAAATGTTCCATTTTTTATCTCAACTGGAAGCTGATTTTTATATAGCGCAGAAGTATATGAAACTTCAGCCCAAGACAACGAATTTACAAAAATAATTACAATTGCCATTAATACCATGAAATATATTCTCATATATCCCCCCTTACGCACTAAACCCCCTATTTTATCCATGATTATTTTTTTCATTTCATTTCTAATTCCATACATCCCAACTCTTTATAAAGTATCATATAAATCAGTGATTTTGTCAATTGCACTATTTTATCTTTTTGGTGCACTTTTTAATAACCATAAATATAATAGATGTATGAATATTTCAAAATGGTAATTTAAAACAAATATTGTAAATTTATCTGCTTGCCCAGAGCATTCCGCGTTTTACTATTTCCAAAGCTTCGTCCACTTCAAAATCTTTAGCAATATGACCACAGGATGAGTAAAATACTCTACCTTCTCCATACATTCTCTTCCATACAACAGGCATAACACAACCTTTAATCCAAGGAAGAATCTTATCATCAAAAGTAGTAGTTGCCAAAACTTTATTAGAAGGATCTATGTGCATATAATACTGTTCTGAATGCATTTTGAAATCTTTTAACCCTGATGTTACAGGATCATTATGGTCTGTAATATTGACTTCATAATCAATTACTCCACCAGGATGAACAACCCATTGTCCGTCAACCATAAATTGATACTCAACATTATTGCGAAATGAATCTCCCAAACCACCATGCCAACCTGCAATACCAACGCCACTTTTAACAGCTTCAAGCAATCCATTCTGTTGTTTATCCGTAATAGTTCCCATAGTCCAAATAGGCACTATCAAATCTAAAGATTTTATTTTCTCCTGATTTAAGTAAACATCAAGAGTATCCGAAACTTCAACATCATAATTTTTTTCTCTTAAATATGGTTCAAAAATATCTGCACATTTTTTTGGTTCATGCCCATCCCATCCACCCCATACAATTAACGCCCGTTTTTTAGTATTCATATACTATCTCCTCCCCATATTTTTTCTTTGTATTGGTAGCCGCAAGCTTTAGCTTGCGGTATTGTTTTTTTACCGTTTTTTTCGCAGGCTAAAGCCTGCGGCTACCTTGTCTTCATCTTGTTTGATTTAGAATATCCTGCATCTGTTTATTAATCAACGGGTTAAGCTGATTATACATAGATAAAATATATTTCAAAAATATGATTGTTAATATTATGCTTATACCAATCGAAATCCAGAACCAAAGTTTTGCTTTTTTGCTACAGACCTCTGCTTTATCGTAATCTCCAGCACGAAAATTAGAATTAACCTTTAACCCGTAATAAAAAGAAATAATCGCAGTAGGAATAAACGAAAGAATAAGCAATATTGAAAATACTATATAATTTTTTGGTTTCTTTTTTTTCTCACGCGAAATTTGTTCTTCGTGAAGAAGCTCATTACATACTTCACATCTCCAAAGCTTACTATCATTCTCTTTTTCACATCTTTTACATTTTATCATAGTTTTCCTTGTAAATATATTTCTATTTTGAAAGTAAAAGATTTACTTTGGTGACTGCTTCGTCTAATGCTTGTTTGGGGGTGGATTTGCCAAGGAGTGCTTTTTCGATTGCTTCACTTATAAATATTCTGACTTCATTCCATATTTTAGGCCTTGGGTCTGTGCAGGCTATATCTAAAGACTTTATGCCAATTAAACATTCAGGGTCTTCTTTTAAATGTTCTTGCATCATTTTCACAGACAAAGCAGAACGTCTTACTGGTAAATATGAAGTACCAATACTCCACTTAGCAGAATTTTCAGGAGTTAAAAGCCATTTTATAAATTTCCATCCTGCTTTTTGTTTTTCGTGAGATGATTTGGAAAAAATTGCGAGGTTTGTTCCTGCAATTGGCGATAAAGCAAATTTGCCACGAAAAAGCATAGCAACACCAAGTTTAAACTTAATCACAGGTTTCAAATAATTCTTATGCGTAATTGTGGCAATAAAAGAAGACATCCTGCCAGAAGCAAAATCAGCATCCATATGTTCTTTCGTATAATATGCCACTTTATGAGTATTCACGAGGTCAACTATAAATTGCAATGTTTTAACTCCTGTTTCATCGTTGAATATTGCAACAGGTTTTTTACTGTCAAAAAATTTTCCTCCGTTAATATATAAAAGTATTGAAAATATATCAACATTGGCTTTAAATGCAAAACCATAACGTTGGACATTCCCTTTAGAATCATATTTTGTAAGTTTTTTGCAAGTTTCAAGAAATTCATCAATTGTAGCAGGAGGTTTATCTATACCACATTCTTTAAAATGCGCTGCATTATAATAGTAAACATATATACTTTTGTTAAATGGAAATGTCCATATCATACCATCATAACTTACGTTTTTAATAAAAATCGGGAATATATCTTTAATGTTTTCTCTGGAAAGCCCATCTGGACCATTAATAAATTTTTGTAATGGAACAATAGCACCAGCCTCTTTTAACCTTGTGGTCCAATTTTCATAAACCTGTGATATATCAGGTGGATTTTCAGCAACTATTGATGCCAGTATTTTTTGCATTAACACATCATAATTACCAATATATTCTGCTTTTATGTTGATATTCGGATTTTCTGTTTCAAAATCTAAAATTAGTGAATTTAAAATTTTGTCATTTGGATCTCCCATTGCATGCCAAAAAACAACATCAGTTTTTCCTGTATTTTTTTTGCAACCAATGAACATAGAACAAAACAAAAAACAAATTATCAAAATAATAATGCTTTCGTTTTTTAGACCTTTGAAATTTTTAATTTTGCACTTTACACTTTGCATTTTAAATTTATCCTCCTAAACCTATGCGAAGCTATAGAGTCTGTGCCAAAAGGTGTCATTCTGAGGCAGTAGCCGAAGAATCTCGCTTTAAAGTCCTTTAAAAACGAGATCCTTCACTGCGTTCAGGATGACAAAATAGGGTTTTGGCACAAGCTCTATAACCCACCCTAACCCTCCCTTATCAGGGAGGGAATTTCGTTTTATCCTAAACCTGTGCGGGCTATGCCTTGTATAAAATGGCGTTGTGCTATAAAATATACCAAAGCTACAGGTAATATAGCCATAGTCGCTGCTGCCATTAACAAATGATACCTTGTTGAAAACTCCAGTGTAAAATATGTTAAACCAACTGGGAGTGTCCTCATATTTGTGGAATTTGTCATTATAAGCGGCCATAGAAATGAATTCCAAGTGCTAATCATTGAAAAAATTCCAACACTCACAAAAACAGGTGTTGAAATAGGAAATAGAATTTTCCATAAATAACTCCAATGCCCACACCCATCCATTTCAGCGGCTTCAAAAAGTTCTTGTGGCACAGTTTTAAAAAACTGACGCATAAGAAATATGCCAAATACTGAAGCAAACCATGGAACTATAAGTCCAAAATAAGTATTAAGCCAGCCGAGTTCTTTCATCAAAATATAATTTGGTATAAGTGTTACCTCTAAGGGTATCATCATTGTACCAAGAAAAACATAAAATATCAGGTTCTTTCCTGTAAATTTCATTTTGGCAAAAGCATAACCCGCAAGCGCAGATGTGAAAATTTGCCCAAAAACTGTAATTACTGTAACCAATATGCTGTTGAAAAAATATCTACCGAATGAGGCAGATTCCCATGCCTGTATATAATTTGAAAATTCAAATTTTGTTGGCAGCCATTTAAGAGGAATCTGCAATACTTCATCTTGAGGCTTAAAAGAAGTCAGAATCATCCATAAAAACGGAAACGACATAATTATAATCCCTATAAATAACACAATATGTATAAAAACTTTAGTTTTCATATCTCGTAATGTATCCTTTTCTCCAAAAACTTATGCTGTAACAGAGTGAATAAAAACATTATTATAAAAAGAACAAATGCCATTGCAGATGCATATCCCATTTTAAAGAAAACAAATGCGTTTTGGTAAAGATAATAAACAATAAGAGATGTGCTTTTTAATGGACCACCATCAGGGGTCAACATATAAATCTGTGTAAAAGTATGAAAAGCGCTTATAAAAGATACTGTTATAATAAAAAATGTAGTCGGCATAAGTAAAGGAACTGTAATATGTTTTAACATTGCAAATCTTCCACCACCATCCACCTGTGCAGCTGAATAATATTCTTCAGGAATATTTTGCAAACCTACTAAATATATTACTATATTATAGCCAAGACTTTTCCATATACTCATTAATATTACTGCAGGCATTGCAAGATATGGGCTAAGTAGCCACTTCTGTGAAGAAATTCCAATTTTCCCAAGCAAATAATTTAAAATTCCATAATCAGGATTATATATCCACAGCCACACCATAGCTACAGCATTCATTGAAGTAACAACCGGCAAAAAATAAACTGACCTGTAAAATGAAAGCCCTCTGATTTTAGTATTGAGAAATAATGCAATTACCAATGAAATCAAAATACTTAGTGGAACAACTCCGAGTGTAAAATAGACAGTATTAAATAGAGACTTCCAAAACTCTTTGTCATAAAGTAATAAAATATAATTTTTCAACCCAACAAATTCTTTAACTGAACTTATCATATCCCAGGAATAAAGACTAATCCTTAAAGCATATAGTGCTGGAACAATATGAAAAATAAAAATTATTGAAAGAGCAGGTAATATAAAAATATAAGCAAGGGTTTCTTCTTTAATAGAACGCATACTACACAAATTTTATGACCTTTTTTCTAATGCTTTTTCGTACAAATCAATATATTTTTTTGCAGAATTTTCCCATGAAAAATCAGCAGTCATTGCAGAAATAACAAGTTTTGCCCATGCTTTTCTATTATGGTAAATATCAATTGCACGTTTTAATGTTGCTAACAATGCCCCACTTGAATACTCTTTAAAAACAAAACCTGTGCCTTTACCTGATTTTAAATCAAAATCTTCTACTGTATCAGCAAGCCCGCCTGTTGCCCTTACCACAGGAACAGTCCCATACCTAAAACTTATCAACTGACCAAGACCGCATGGCTCAAATTTAGATGGCATTAAAAATATATCAGAACCAGCATATATCTGGTGAGCAATTTTATTATTAAAAACTAAATTTACAGAAAGTTTTTCAGGATATTTGGATTCCAACCCTTCAAATAATTCATGATATTTTTTATCTCCAGTCCCAAGAAGAACAAATTGTATATCCATATCCATCAATTCATCCATTACTTCAGACAAAATATCAAAACCTTTTTGGTCATCCAAACGTGATATTAACCCAATAAGTGGAAAATCTTTTAAAACCGGCAATTCATTTATTGATAATAATGCATCTTTATTTCTTTTTTTCTTCCTTATATTTACAAGGTCATAATTAATAGCAATATATTCATCAGTTTCAGGACTCCACTCTTCATAGTCAATACCATTTACAATCCCATACAAATCATTTTTTTTGTCACGTAAAACACCCTCAAGTCCCCTGCCAAACTCATCTGTAGTCTGAATTTCCTGAGCATAAGTTTCACTAACTGTTGAAATAACATCAGAGTAAACAAGCCCTGACTTCATCAAATTCATACTTCCCCAAAATTCTATTCCAGATGGCGAAAATAATTCTTCTGGCAAACCAGTAAGTGAATACATTTCTTTGGAATAAAGACCCTGGTATGCAAGGTTATGGATAGTAAAAACTGTTGCTGTTTTTTTATAGAATTTATCATCTTTATAAATTGTCTTCAAATATGCTGGAATTAACCCTGTCTGCCAATCATTACAATGAATTACATCCGGCACCCAATCTATTAATTTCATAGCTTCCAAAACCCCACGAGAAAAAAATATGAATCTTTCAGCATTATCCGGATAATCACCATTTTTTGTGCGGTAAAGTTCATCCCTCATATAATATTTATCATTTTCAATAAAATAAACAGGAACCCCAACTTTAGGAAAAACAGAAAATTTAACTTTACCGGTTTCAATTTTATCTGAAATAGGCACACTAATTTTCCCAATTTCTTTAAGACCAAACTTATCTTCATCTACAGTTTTATACTTTGGTGTTATTACCCTGACATCTGCAAGCCCAAGACTAAACAATGCCTTTGGCAAAGCACCAGCAACATCTGCAAGACCACCTGTTTTTGAAAATGGGACAACCTCAGAACTTACCAATAATATATTAAGCTTACCTTTCATACTATTTCCCCCTCACACAAAAAACTAAAAACTCAAAGTATAAAGCTAAAAATTATAATTAAAAATTTAAAGCTTTTCTTAGTTTTTCATTTTTTACTTTACGTTTTGCATTTTAAGAAGATACCTGCGAAGCACATCTAATGCCAGCTGAGCTGTCTGCTCCTTAATTAAAATTCTGTCGCCCTTTAATTTGTATTCATCACATATAGATGAATCCTTCCATGCCATTGCTATATACACAAGGCCTACAGGTTTACCTTCTCTTTCCCCGGATGGACCAGCTATTCCTGTAACAGCAAGACCTATATCTGTATTTGCTATACGTCGAACACCATCTGCCATAGCATCAGCCACTTGTTTGCTCACAGCACCAAACAAACGTATTGCCTCTGGCGAAACTTTAAGCAATTCTACTTTAGACTCATCACTATATGCAATTATGCCTCTTTTAAAATATTTAGAACTGTCTGGAATATTTGTTAATTTATGCGATATAAATCCACCAGTATGAGATTCTGCCACTGAAATTGTAAGTTTGCTTTGAAGTAATAATTTTGCAACAACATATTCCATTGTTTCATCATCAACTGCAAAAATACTGTCTCTCAATCTGTTTCTTATATCTTTTTCAAGTGGTGCTATAAGTTTCAATGCAAAAATTTCATCTTTAGCTTTTGCAGTAAGCCTTATTTTCACCTCTGTTGTGTCTGCTAACAATGCTATACTTGGATTAGATGATGATTTGAATATATCAAGTATTTTGGCATCTACCATAGACTCGCCCATTCCAAAAACTTTTAATACTTTAGATTTAATAATCTCGGATTTATCACTATGATAATGCTTCTTAATATACGGCAATACATTATTTTCAATCATTGCTTTCATTTCTCTTGGAACACCAGGAAGAAGTATTATAATTTTGCTGTTATGGTTTATCAATAATCCGGGAGCAGTGCCTAATTCATTATCAATAATTATTGCACCATGTGGAATCATAGCCTGTGAAACATTACTCTCTGGCATCGAAACACCACGATGTTTAAAATTATTTTTTATCTTCTCTAAAATTTTCTCATTCAAAAACAACCTTTTCCCAAGAACTTTAACTACAGCGTTTTTTGTTACATCATCAACTGTAGGTCCAAGTCCGCCTGTAACAATAATAATATCTGCACGTTCAAAAGCCTGTCGTATGCAATTTTCAATACGTGTTTCATTATCTCCAACTGAAGATTTAAAAAATACATCCACTCCTATTTCTGCAAGTTTCTGAGAAATATATGTAGAATTAGTGTCAAGAATCTGGCCTAAAAGTAATTCTGTCCCTATACTAACTATTTCTACACTCGCCATATTAAAATATTTTTAAAATTATGAACATTATTAAAAACGTAAAAGCACCTGCAACAATATCATCAGCCATTATACCAAATTTAGATGATGTTTTGTGAAAAAACGATATAGGATATGGTTTCAATATATCTAATATCCTGAATATTACAAAAGCTAAAATTGTAATCCATAACTTAAATGGTAAAAATGCTACTGAAATAAAAAATCCTGTGATTTCATCTATCACTATTTCAGGAGGATCATCTGACTTAAACAACAATTGTGTTTTAATAGCTGAAAATGTTCCAACAGTCAATAAAAAAAATAATGTTATAAAAAATATGGTTCTATTTTTTCCAACAAGCAGATATACTAACATCCCAAGCAAACTTCCAATTGTTCCCGGAAAAATCGGAAAATATCCAAGATATAAACCTGTACTCAATGCCTTTATGAAATTCATTCACTCTTCGGCTTTTCTGCTTCCTTTTTGTCTCTTTCTACCTCATCTACATAATTCAACTGAAGATTTAAAACCACCTGTTCTACAAGTTTTTCTTCTTCAGGACTTAAGTTGTTTTTTGTTTTTTCTTTCAACATTCTTAACATATCAATTGTAGCTTTTGCCTGTGGCAAATTTTTTTCTACTTTGCTTGTAACAGGATTCACAATCTTACCTAATTGCATAATAGCCATATTCTGAAAAGAATAAACCAATTCCATAAATAAAAACTGAAATATTTTAGAATCATCTATTTGTTCTTGCATAATATATTCCTCCTTATTAATCAAAAATATATTTGATATTTAAATTTTGGTATTTGATTTTAATTAGGGATGTGTCCCTAATTAAAAGTATCCATTTAAACCGCTGCCTAAAAATATACCATTCAAATCAGCATATCCATTATATAAATAGCCTATATTCATACCAATTGAGAATTCAGGGCCTGCAAATATTTCTATACCTGTTACTACTTCAAACCCAAATTTATTTTCATTAGATTCAGATATAACTGAAACATTTCCAACACTCACAGAAGTAATAACTTTAGTTGGAATAAATCCAAATCCCAGCTTAATACTTGGCAATAATTCCGGGACATCTTCAATAGGGAAATTATATTGCCCTGCAATAAAAATTGGTGTAAGTGAAAATTTTGCTTCACCAGTTACAGGTGTAGGATAAGACTTACTCCAATTAAAGTATAAAATATCTATTCCCAACAAAAAATCATTCGTTACACCGTATTTTATACCACCCGCCCAGACAAAATCATTTACTTTTTTGCTACTATCTGTAGGATCAATTGCAGAAGTAAACCAGTAATTTGTCCATCCACTAATATTAATCTTACACTCTGCATTCCATTCATATTCCTGAGCATTTAATATTGAAACTCCAGCAAATAACAAAACAAGCATAGTTAAAATTATATTTAGCTTTTTCATATAAAAATACCTCCCTACCATTTTAATATATAACTTTATTCAATGGATATTCTATTATTCCCTGTGCTCCTGCTCTTTTAAGTTCTGGAATAATTTCACGCACTATTTTTTCATCTACAATTATTTCTAATGCTACCCAATCCGAATCATACAAAGACGATATAGTTGGTTTTTTTAAAGAAGGCAATTCACTTATTATTTTTTCTAATTGCTTTTTGGGAACATTCATTTTTAGCCCAACTTTTTCCTCAGCCTGCAATGCTCCAACCAATAGCATTGACAAATTTTCGATTTTCCTCTTCTTTTCTGAGTTTTTCCAGCTATTTTTGTTTACAATAAGCACTGTTACAGATTCCAGAATAGTTGCAATCTCCCGCAAATTGTTTGCACGAAGTGAACTTCCTGTTTCTGTTAATTCTATTATTGCATCTGCCAATTCTGGAGGTTTCGATTCAGTAGCACCCCATGAAAATTCAACAAGTGCTTTCACTTTGTTTTTTCTTAAAAATTCTTTTGTAATATTTACAATCTCTGTTGCAATTCTTTTTCCTTGTAAATCTTTTATTTTATAAATACCTGAATCAACAGGCACTGCACAAACCCACCTAACCGGACGCAATCCCTGTTTGGCATAAACCAACTGTGCAACCTCATGAACTTTAACTTTGTTTTCAAGAACCCAGTCTTTCCCTGTTAAACCTACATCAAGCACACCCTCTTCAACATACCTTGGTATCTCCTGCGCCCTGATTAAACGAACAAGTATTTCACTATCATCAATATATGGAATATAAGAACGTGTGCTAACAGCTATATTAAATCCTGCTTTTTTTAATATATTTAAAGTTGCATTTTGCAAACTTCCTGCAGGCAAACCTAATTTTAATTTCATATAATTTTCAGCTCCTTACCTGGCTTAAAAAATGGAGTTCTTCTTGGTGCAACTGGAATCGCTTCACCTGTTTTAATATTTCTTGCAATTCTCGCTTTAGTAAGTTTAACTCCAAAAGTACCAAGCCCTCTTATTTCCACTCTATTACCATTAATCAATGCTTCTTTTATTCCCAATACTACAGCATTTACAACCCTATCTGCATCATCAAGAATTAATCCAGTAGCTTCAGACACTTCCCTTGCCAAATCAATCCTTTTCATAATACCTCCTGATACAATTCAGACAATATATCTCAGACATCAGACTCTAAAATCCAAAGTCTATTGTCTATATTATAGTTATATCACGTTTCTTACAAAAAAACAATATCCAATATTTTGTAGCTCAATGTAAGCTGACCATTTTAAATTCCTTTAACTTTAATTCCTTTTCTATGCAAAAAAGCAGAACATACACCCATTCCTTTTTTTAACTTACCGTCAAACTTTCCACTATGTATGAACTTAACCCCACAAGAAGGACTTTTATCTTTAAATATAACTTCTTTTGCTCCAACAAGTTTTACAATTTTAAACACCTCTTTTACTCCATTTAATATTAAATTTGTTACATTTTCACCTTCTATATTTACCACTTTTGCTTTATGTTTTAACACATCTTTCCCATCGCCTCCTATAATTTCCATTCTAAGCCTAGGAGTAGAAAATCCTGATAATTGTTCAGGACAAAGAGGTATTGCTTTCCCTTTTTTTACCAATGATTCAATAATAGGTTCTCTATTATTTTTTCCATTATAAGCACAATTTATTCCAGCCAAACAAGCGCTAACTATAATCATAACTAATTTATAACAAGCTATTCTTTCTTTTGTCAAGTGCGAATAAAAAATTTCCACGAATAAAAAATTTTTTATTGCTAATAATTTTCACTTAACATATAATGTTTACCAGAATGATGTTAAACAATCTAACAAAGTTCTCATCAAAAATATCTTTACGAAAACGTGATTTAAATAAATTTAAAAATCCTCTCATAGAATTCAAAAAAATATCGAGTTCAAATAAGATAAAAATTGCATTGGTTTTTAATTCGCGAAATTCACTGCCTACTGGCAACTTAAAAAAATTGCCGCAGGATTTCTACGTTGAATGGGACGATTATTCAACTATTGAAGCTATTAAAAATGCCCTTGTATCAGAAAAGCATAGTGTATATTTAGTTGATGAACCATCTGCAAACGATAAAATATTTTTGAATATTAAACCAGATATAGTTTTTAATATAGCTGAGGGTTTATCAGGTTTTGCAAGAGAATCAAAAATCCCTGCTATATTAGAAAAATTAAATATCCCTTATACCGGCTCAGATACTTTAACTCTTGCTATAGCACTTGATAAAGCCAAATCTAAAGAATTAATGAATTATGCAAATATAAAAAATCCAATTTTTTTATTAGCTTTTTCTGAAAAAATTAATCATAACTTAAAGTATCCTGTAATAGTTAAACCTAATTTTGAAGGTTCAAGCAAAGGCATTTCAAATAATTCAATTGCAAATAATCAAATAGAGCTTAAAAATAGAATTAAATCTATAATTAAAATATATAACCAACCCGCATTAGTAGAAGAATATTTGCCGGGCAGAGAATTCACTGTAGCAATAATTGGAAATTACAAACCTATTGTTTTACCAATAGTTGAAATAAAATTTGATGAACTACCACATAACGCAAATAAAATCTATAGTTATGAAGCAAAATGGGTTTGGGATAAACCTGATAACCCATTAAATATATTTGAATGTCCAGCCAAAACAAATACAATCCTTAAGTCAAAAATTGAAGATTTAACTATTAAAACTTTTAAGTTGTTTAAATGCAGAGATTTCTGCAGAATTGATATCCGGCTCGACAGCAACAATGAACCTAATATAATTGAAATAAATCCTTTGCCGGGATTACTGCCAAACCCTAAAGACAATTCTTGTTTTCCAAAAGCAGCGTGTGCTTTTGGCTGGAATTACAATACATTAATTACTAATATGTTAAAAACAGCATTAAAAAGATATAATATGTTATGAAAAAAATTATAGTCGTATATTATGATACAAAACACACAAAGTACGAATTTGAAAAAGAAAGAATATCTGATACATCTACAATAAAAACAGCTAATGAAATTGCAAAAATATTAAACGCTAAAACACTATCTTTAAGCGGAAATATTAATAAAGACATTAATTTAATACAAAAAATAAAACCTGATATTATATTTAATTTAGTGGAAGATTATAATAGCCTTAGCCAAAATGAATATAGATTTGTTTCAGCATTAGAACTTTTAGATTTTAAATTCACAGGAAATAACTCCAATTCGCTTATGATATGTCTTGATAAAAGTTTGTGCAAACAAATCTTAATAAGTGAAAAAATAAATACCCCAAGATTCAAACTTTTCAAAAAAAATGATGAAATTAATTTTAAATATTTTCCTTGTATTGTTAAACCCAATTTTAGTGATGCCAGCAGGGGAATAAGCAATGAATCAATTATCTTTAATTTAAATGATTTGCGAAGTCAGGTTAAATTTATTTTAGAAAAATACAAACAAAACGTATTAGTAGAAGAATTTATCCGTGGCAAAGAATTACATGTATCCATCTTGGAAGGAAAAATTTTGAACATAGGCGAAATTGATTTTAAAGATATAAAAGATGATTACAGAAAAATAATATCGTATGATGCAAAATGGATAACGGAAAGCTTTGAATTTAAAAATACAGTATCTATTATTCCGGCAAAAATCGGCAATAAAACTAAAAAAAGAGTTGAAATTTTCGCCTTAAAATGTTATGAAGTGTTAAAACTAAATAGCTATGCAAGGATTGATATGCGACTAAAAAATAATAAAATGTATGTTATAGATATTAATCCAAATCCAGATATAAGTAGAAATGATTACTTTGCTCTTGCGGCTTTTTCAAAAGGTATTTCTTATGAAGATTTAATTTATAAAATATCTAATTTCACTTAAAATGGAAAAATGGCAAATTTTAGTAAAAGACAGCGTTATTAATGAAGAACAATTAGCAAAACACATTCTCATTAATAAATCTGATATACGCAAAGTCCGAAATAAATATCCTATGCGTATACCTCATTATTATTTGAATATTATAAGAAATTCAGCTTTAAAACTTCAAGCAATACCAGACATTAAAGAACTTAATGATACTAAAGGATATATAGACCCTTTAAATGAAGAAGGAGATAGTCCTGTTTCTAATTTAACACATAGATATCCTGACAGAGTATTATTTTTAATTTCAGGTAAATGCGCAATGTATTGCAGATTTTGCACAAGGAAACGCAAAGTCGGAACGAAAATTATAATTAATAATGCTACTATAAATAAAGGCATAAATTATATAAAATCGCATACACAAATCAGAGATGTAATTTTATCCGGTGGCGACCCCCTTATGCTTACCGATATTAAACTTGAAGAAATAATTGAAAAGCTTCGCAATATAAAACATATTGAAATTATTCGTATAGGCACAAGAATACCTTGTGTCTTACCACAACGAATAACTAAAAAGCTATGTAAAATGCTTAAAAAATATCATCCAATTTATATAAATACACATTTTAATCATCCTGACGAAATAACTGAAGAAAGCAAAAAAGCTTGCGAAATGTTAGCTGATAATGGTATTCCTCTTGGAAATCAAACAGTTTTACTTAAAGGGATTAATGATTCAAAAGAAATTATAAATGAATTAATGAGAAAATTACTAACTTTACGAGTTAAACCATATTATCTATATCAAGCCGACCTTTGTCGTGGAACGTCTCATTTCAAAACCAAAGTAGAAACCGGTTTAGAAATTATTAGTGCACTTCGCGGATATATATCAGGTATAGCAGTTCCAAATTATGTAATTGATGCACCTCACGGAGGCGGGAAAATTATTATTTCCCCAGAAAATATAGTTAAAACAACCAATAAAGGATTTATTTTAAAAAACTATCAAGGCAAATATTACAAATATCCACGATAATTACATATAAATTAAATATTTATATTTTGTATTAGAAATGTAATGCCTAAATGTTTACCTGATTTATCTATGATATTACTTATTGAATAATAAATAGTCTCTTCTTTTCCTGCAATTATTATATTTGTCTTATTCCAATCAACATTTTTCTTAGAAGAAAAACTTTCAGAAAGGATATGTATTAAAGAAGGAAATGGAGATAAAATAACATTATATGGTAATTTATTATCATCTTTTGATATTAAAGGTATTTTAAAAATTTCTTCGGCACGAGGATTAACATTTATAAGTTCACCTTTATCATTCAAAACAAGTAGTCCTACTCTCAAATTATGAATTAATGATTGATTGAATAAACTAATGGAATTAATTTCCTTAAATAAACGTACATTTTCCATTGCAATTCCTATTTCTCTGCCAAGCATAGAAATCAATTCTAAATCCTGAATTACAAATGGTCCACCTATTTTATTTATAAATTCCAAAACACCAAGTGGTTTATTTCTTGCAACTATCGGAGAAGCAATAATGTTTCTTGTAGTAAAACCGGTAGATTTATCTGTTTTCCCATAGAATCTGGGATCCCTGTCAGGATCTTCCACTTTAACCGGCTGCATATACTCAACAACCCAGCCAACTACACCTTTTCCAATTTCAAAATGTTGTTTTTGCAAGTCTTCAATTTTAACACCTTTTGATGCAAGAGGATATAACTTGCAATGGTCTTGCAAACCCTGTACTGTATCAACTTTAAATACAGTACCAGCTTCTGCACCAAGTGCTTCAGATACTTTATTAACAACAAGATCTGCTAATTCCACTTCATCGTAAACAAAATGTATATCATGCAGCAAATCCCATAAAATCTGTGTATGGAAAATTCCTAATTTTACTGAACCCATATGATTTATCTTATCAAATTAATTGATGGTAATCAATATAACAATTCTTAAATCTATGCAAAATTATCCTAATTTTTTTTGAAATCTTAAAGCACTTAAAAAAAGTATTGTAATACCAAACACAAAAAGAGACAAAATTTCTGGCCACAATATAGCTATACCATTTCCTTTTAAAATAATTCCTCGTATTATAATAAAAAAATACCTGAGAGGAATTATATAAGAAAGATATTGAATCGCCAAAGGCATATTAGATATTGGAAACGTAAACCCAGAAATAATCATAGATGGAAAATTAAACATAAAACTTGTAAGCATAGCTTGTTGTTGAGTTTTTGAAATTGTAGAAATAAAAAGTCCAACACCTAAAGTACTCAAAACAAATAGTAATGAAGAAGCAAACAACAAAAGCAAGCTACCCTTTACATAAATATTAAAAATAAAAGTACTTATAGTAAGCACCAAAACTACATCTGCCATTGCAATTATTAAAAAAGGCAATGTTTTACCTGCGATTATTTCTAAAGGTTTTAAAGGTGACACAATTAGCTGTTCTATTGTTCCTGCTTCTTTTTCTCTGGTAATTGCCATAGAAGTAAGCATCATAGTTGTTAAAGTTAATATTAAACCAATTACCACAGGCACCATAAAATTAGAACTTTTAAGTTCCGGATTATACCTCACTCGTATTTCAGGTGATATCAATGATAAATTAATTTTTTGTTTCATCATTCCGGAAATTTTATTTATATTTTTATTTCGACGATAATTATTTTCCTTGATAATTATTTGGTTTAAATAATTCATTCCTATAGCTGTTAAATTTGAATCACTTCCATCTGCAATTATTTGAAATTGCGCCCTTTCAAATCTTTTAATTTTTCTGCTAAAATCAGGAGGGAAATACAATACAAAATCATAATTACTTTTCTTAAAGTTTTCCTCTAATTGCATATCGTTTTCTACGACCCCTTTAAAATCAAAATACCCTGAGTTTAAAATTTTATTTGTCAATTCTCTGCTATATTGTGATTTGTCAGCATCCCATACACCCACATAAATATGCTTTATATCTGTGGTCACTGCATACCCCAAAAGTATAAGCTGTATAATGGGAGCAATAAATATGACCCCAAGCATTTTTTTATCTCTAAACGTCTGAATGAATTCCTTTTTTGCCAGTTCAAATATTCTTCTCATCTAAAAATCTCACTTTTTATTGTTTCTGTAGGGACAAACTTGTCTACCCCTCTTTTTGGGCGGGTAAATCCGCCCCTACGTTATTTTTTTCTTAAATTTTAATGATGCCAAAAAAATAAGTGCAACACCAAATGCAAAAAGAATAAATACCTCTAAAAATAAGTTATAGATACCGCTGCCTTTTAAAAATATCCCCCTTAAAAGTAGTAAAAAATATTTAGCTGGAATAACATAAGTGATAATTTGCAATATTTTGGGCATACTTTTTACAGGAAATAAAAACCCGGAAAGTATGAAACTTGGCAACATTGATAAAATCATAGAAAACTGAACTGCAAATTGCTGATTAGTTGCTATAGTAGAAATCAATAGCCCCATTCCTAATCCACAAACCGCGAATATCCCGGATGTAAAAAATAAAAATATGATATTCCCTTTCAACGGCACACTAAAAATAACAGTTCCAATAAAAACTACTAACAACATATCTAACATTCCCAATACCCAATAAGGCACAATTTTACCAAATAACAATTCCCATGGTTTTACAGGTGTAACAATTAACTGTTCAAAAGTCCCCTTTTCCTTTTCTTTAACAATTGTCAGTGAAGTTAAAATAGCGAGTATTATTGACATTATGACTGCTATTAATCCGGGTATTATAAAATTTTTACTCTTTAGCTGAGTATTGTAAAATGTATAAAAAACTCCTTCCAAAAAACCAGTATTTTTTTTAGGAGATATACCATTTCTATTCATAAAATGGACAGCTATTTTGTAAGAATAAAAAGATGTTATACCTTTCACATAACCAATTACAATATTCGCTCTATTAGATTCAGTTCCATCTATTAAAACCTGTATTTTGACATCTTTCCCAGCTTCTATATTTTTACTGAAACCACGAGGTATAACCACACCAACTACACATTCACCTTTATCCAAAAGATATTCTAAATCTTTTTCTTTCTGTGACTGTTCAACAATTTCAAAATATCCACCACTCTCAAATTTACTTATAAATTCTCTACTTTTGAAAGTTTTATCCAAATCAACTACAGTCATTTGGACATTATCTATATCTAAAGTTATCGCATAAGCAAATAATAATAAAAGAATTATAGGCATCAATATGGCTAATGCTAATGACCTTGGGTCTCTTAAAATATGCAAAACCTCTTTTCTTGATATTGCCCAAACTTTCTTATTCATGGTTTTTCTAAAATTTTAGTGGTTCCCCCTCTTTGAAAAAGAGGGGTTAAGGGAGATTTTATAAATCATACTCCCTTATAAGCTTCACAAATAATTTGTCCAAACTTTTAGTTTTATATTTATCTTTTAAATCGTATGGAGAACCTATTTCAATCAATTTACCATTATATATAAGTGAAATTCTGCCACAATATTCCGCTTCATCCATATAATGCGTTGTTACAAATACAGTAGTACCATTTTCTGAAAGTTTTTTTATCAAATTCCAAAAATCTCTCCTTGAAATAGGATCAACTCCTGCTGTAGGCTCATCTAAAAATACAACTTTTGGATTATGAACAATAGCACATCCTAATGCCAATCTTTGTCTCCATCCACCAGACAATACACCTGTTAAAACTTTTTCTTTTCCTTTCAAACCTGCCATATTTAAAATCCATTCTCTTTTTTGAAGCATTTCCGCTTTACCTACATTATGTATGCCTCCATAAAAATTTATATTTTCTTCAACTGTTAAATCATTGTATAAGGAAAACTTCTGGGACATATATCCTATTATTTTTTTTATTTCATCAGAATCTTTTGAAATATCAAAATCTTCAACTAATCCTTCTCCACTTGTTGGCGATAATATACCGCATAGCATCTTTATTGTCGTAGACTTACCAGCTCCATTTGGACCTAAAAATCCAAATATTTCTCCGCGATTGATTGAAAAACTTACATTATCAACCGCTGTAAACTTACCAAACATTTTTGTAAGTGATTTAACTTCTACTGAAACCATTTTGTCTGGCAACCTTTTCAATTTCAGATATAAATATTTTTTCAAATGAAATATCTTTTTTGATGATGCTTGAAATATTATCTTGCAGTAAAAATCTTCCGTTATAAAGCAATCCAACTTTGTTACATCTTTCAACCTCGTCCATATACGATGTTGTGAACAAAATAGTTATTCCTTCCTGTTTATTCAATTCCAGCAAAATTTCCCACAATTCCTGTCTGGACAAAGGGTCAACCCCAATTGTAGGCTCATCAAGAATTAAAATCTTTGGAAAATTAATCAGTGAACAGGTTAATGCTAATTTTTTTTGCATACCACCAGACAAATTTTGAGCCAATCTATTCTTGAATTTCTCCAAATGACTAAATTTATATAGTTCATTCATACGCGCAATCCGATTTTTGTAAGAAATAGAATACAAATCAGCAAAAAAAATTATATTTTCCTCAACAGTTAAATCATCATACAAGCTAAATCTCTGAGGCATATATCCTATAAAACTTTTAATTTTTTCAGCATTATCATGCATATTAAATCCATTTACAGAAATTACACCTGCTGTAGAATCCATTACACCAGCTAACATTCTAACAGTAGTAGTCTTGCCAGAGCCATCAGGCCCTACTATTCCAAATATTTCTCCTTCTTCTATTTCAAAGCTTAAATTTTCCACAGCCTTATTATCTTTAAAAAATTTGCTGATATTTTTTGCTTCAATTATTTTAGACATAGATTATTTTTGGACATAAATAACTGCATCTGCCGGCATACCAGCTTTTAATTCCTCATTTTTATTGTCAACACTAATTTTAACTGCATATACAAGACGCACTCTTTCGTCTTTTGTTTGAATATTCTTTGGAGTAAATTCTGCCTCTGAAGATATATAAGTTATTTTCCCTTCATAATTTTTGTTTGGAAATGTATCAATTTTTACAATTGCCTTATCTTTTAGCTTTATTTTGCCAAGCTTGTCTCCAGAAACATAAATTTTTATCCAGATTTTTTCTAAATCACCTATGGTTAATATGGACATTCCAGCTGTTATTGTTTCACCCGGTTGCGCATTTTTCTGCAAAACTACCCCTGAAATAGGCGTTTTTAAATATGTATTCTCAATCTGGGTATTTATATAAGTGATTTGAGCATTTGATTGATTGTAAAGCTGTTTTGCAGCAACAAGCTGAGAATTCAAAACTTTATATTGAGTTTCTTCTTTTTCTAATTGCTGTTTTGAATAAAAACCTGCATTAAATAATTCTTTTGCTCTATCAAAATTCTTCTTTGCATTAACTACTTGTAAATTCAACTGCACCATTTGCTCTTGGACAGCATCTAAACTTGCTTTCGCCTGCTCAAGCTGAGCATCAAATTCAGGATGCATTAAAGTAACAAGCAAATCGCCTGCTTTCACCCTATCCCCTTCATCACACATTATCTTTTCAATTCTGCCTAACAACTTTGATGAAATTTCAACTTCTGTCACTTCTATAGTACCTGAACCACCTATTTCATCAGAATTAGTTTTGTTAAAAACATTCAAAAAAATATAAACAACTGCGATTGCCAACACAACTGCTATTGGAATAAAAATTTTCTTCCTATTCATATTCTCCTACCTCCTTTAGAAGCTTTATCATAATTGTTTTTTGTCATCCTGAACTTGTTTCAGGATCTCAAAACACCTTAATTTTATTAGATGCTGAAATAAATTCAGCATGACACAATCTGTTATTAAAGGAATTTTACCTTAACTTCCCTATCGCTTTTGCATAAACAAGTTTTGCTATGTTATAATCATACACTGCCTGCAAATAATTTGTATTAGCAGATAAAACTGATAATTCTGCATCAATAATTTCTAAATTTGTAACAACTCCGCTTTGAAAACTTATTTTTGCAATTTTCAAATATTCCTCTGTTTGGATACAAGTATCTTTGCAGTATTTAAGATTCTCCATTGACTCTTCCAAAACAAGCATTGCTTGATTTATTTCTAATTGAATTTTGGCCTCAATATTTTTTAAATCAATATCTGCTGAATTTAATTCTGCTTCAGATTGTTTAATTTTACCTTCTGTTAAAAATCCATCAAACAATGGGAAAGTTACTGCAACTCCCAAACTGTAATTATTAACCCAGTTAAGTTCTGAAAAATAAGGATTTTGATATTGATATTTGGCATTTGTTGAAACTATCGGTTTATCACCTGTATTTGCCACATTAACTAATTTAGACGCTATTTCTTTTCTTTTTAGAATCTTTTTTATTTCTATCCTATTTTCTTTCGCATTTCTCAATGCATCTTTAACACTCACAGTATTAACTAATTCTTCTTTTATATCACCTTCAACTTCAATAATTTTATCCAATGGCATTCCTAATAAACTTTTTAATTAAATTTTTGCCAGTTCAAGATTTTTCTTAGCTCTACTGACCAACGGTTTGACACTTGAAACTTGAACTTTAGCTTTAATCAACTCAAATGAAGAAGCAACCCCTTGTTTAACTCTTTCTTCTGAGTTTTTTAAATGCAATTCTGAATTTTTTAAGTGCTCCTCATTTTGCACAAGTATCTTTTCAAAAAGAATAACTCTATAGTATAATTGCATTGCATCAAATAATACTTGTATACCTATTAAATCCACATCCAACTGCGCCACCTCTAATTTGGTATTTGTTAAGCTGCAACTTTCAGATGTCCTTCCCCAATCAAACAAAGTATGATTTAATGCCGCCTGAAACAACCAATTATTATTTGCACCTGTTTCTATTTCTTTAGAAATCCTAGCAGTTGTTGAAATAGGAATCTCCATATTAATACTCGGCACTGGAGATATATAATTATATGCCCCACTTAAAGTAAATTTTGGTAAAAAACCAGCCCTTGCTTCAATAAGACTCCCTTCTGCTGATTTCATCTTTTCATTAGCCAAAATTAAATCCCGATTATTGACAAGCACAATTTTCTTTATTTCTTCAATAGTAAGTATTTCTTTATCCTGAGAATAAGCAGTCGTAATTTGCAAAAGAATGAAACTTAAAACTATAAAATATCTCACTTTACCTCCTCTGAAAATAATAAAAAATGTAGGGCAAACCTTCAGGTTTGCATTAATATTTGCAAGGCTAAAGCCTTGCCCTACAAAATTATGTACAACAAAATCTCTGACGTCTAAAAATGCATCCCCAATCTCTATTTTTTACTTGTTGAACCAATATATCCAATCCTTCCATTTTTTGTAAGAACACCCTCAAAAAAAACTTTTAAAATCGTATCAAGCCCTTCTGATGCTGTAATAGGCAATTGTGACAAAACTTCAGGATTAACAATACCTTGTATTGCATTTAGATATACAAGCAATAAAACTTGCGTATTACAATCTTTTCGTATAACCCCTCTTTTTTTCCCATCTTCAATAAGTTTTCCAAAACAATCCATTATATTCTTACGCCTAAACTTCTCTATTGTCTGCCACATATCAAAAGCATTTCTTTTTAAATCCTGCATACAATAGGGACTAATTTTAGATAAAAACATTATCAAAAAATCACTGATGCCTCTAAGTTTTTCAATAAAATCTAAATTCCTGTCTGCCATAAGATTATTCACTTTAATACTTATATTAGTAATTATAAAAGTAAACGCTTCTTTAAGAAGCTTTTCTTTTGTTGGAAAAAATTTATATAGTGTTTTCTTACTCATACCAAGCACTTTTGCTATCTCATCCATTGTAACTTTTGAAAACCCAAATTGCAAAAATAACTCCCCTGCATTTTTTACAATCCGCTCTCTAATTTCTGCCGACATTCAACTTAACTCCTTTTTTACTATAGAAACTATAAAAGTTTTTTAAGTTTCCATAGTAAAATTTACCAAAAATACAAAAATATGTCAAGAATTTGATACGGATTATTTTTTGCAAATTATTAATTTGTAATTCTGAGGAACATCAATGCATCGTTTTATACAATTTACTATTTCATTTATAGTTTGTTCTGATAAGGATTCTTTATGTATTATTTGTTTTAACTGTAGAGAACGTTTTAGCAATTCCATACCATCAAATTCTTGAATGTCAAAGAGTTTAACCCAAGTACGTTTTGGAAACACCTTTTCTTTTCCACCTTCAATTACAAAATAACCTTTATCCGAATGACATCCTAATGTTTGTGTTTTTGGTTTAGATGTTGTTAAAGCAAATAAAAAAGGTTCTTCTTTGTCAGGAGTATTAAGCAGTATCAAAAATTTATCTTTTGGTTCTCCGCCATTCGAGAAAGGAAAAGATTTATGCCAAATAACCTCACCTTTTTTATCCATTGAAAAAGGTTTGAATAAAGTGTCTATCTGCTATTCTTTCTTCAACTTCTTCTTTGGGCAAAGAACTTTTAAAACTTTCAAGGGCAAGCATATAATCTATTTTTTGTTTTTCACCTTTTGCTTTTATTGTCATATCCCACGGAGCAAAAGGAAGATGAGATAATTTTACCATATCATCAGCTCTTGCATCTTTATAAATATAAGCAATATTTTTTAATAATTTGAATTCTCTATCTGAAAAATATTTACTATCGAAATCTTTTCTTGCTTTTAATTTCTGAAATTTGCTGCTTACTTCTTGAAAACATACGATAATATTACTGATTTTTGATTTTTTATCAGTTAAATCACGCCATAGTTTTTCAGGAACTGGACCAAATTCCCAAGCATAATAGTCTAATCCAGTAACAGACTTTCCAATCTGGCTAAAATGTTCAAAATCCAAAAGATATAATAGTTTCATCAATTTGGTTTTTCCACACTGATTAGTATTTTGGAGAAAATAGATTATTGCATTTATCAGTTTCTCATTTTCATGTTTGATTAACATTTTTATCATCCACCTAATATATATTCAAAAACTTAAAGTTTGTCAAGAATTATTGAGCAATTTGGAATGGAATTGTATAGATTGAATGTAATATATTAGAAATATACGTTTATTCCACCGTCAAATTTTACTCCAGATAATCCATTTATCATGGAGTCAAATTTATATATATCAAGATAGGTTATGTCTATGCTAATTGAAATTGGAAAATCTTGTGGGGCTACAAATATTTCAGTACCTCCGCTAATTTCATATCCAAATTTAGCTTCCAAATCCTCATCAAACGCAGAACGACTTCCGTTATAATAATTCACCACCATAGTTCTTTTTATTATAACAGTACCTAATCCAAATTTAATGTAAGGAACTAACCCTCGTATATCCTGAGTAATATTCCATTGCCAATTAAGAAGAATTGGAATAGCTAGTATTTTATCAGACATCCACATCACTGTATCCCCGGGTATATCCACAGCATATTCGAACCCCCCTATATCTAAGTAAATATTATGAATCAAAACATCTAACCCGAGGAAATCTCTCCCATTCACATTATATTTCAAACTACCACCCCATATATTAATACCAGTAGAGTCCTTGCCCTCTGTAAAATCTGTAAACCAATAACTTCTATAGACACTTATTCCAATTTTTCCACTAAAATATTCTGTAATTTTATTATACTGAACCTCAGTTTCTATACTTTTAGATATTACTGAAGTTGTAAGTTTTGTTTCTCTTGCTATTATTTCACCAGCTAACATTTTTGCTATCACTTTACAAGCAGCATCTAATTCATCTTCTGCAAAACATTTTTCAGATACAGACTTTATTATTGTCCCGCTTCCTACATCAACCATTCTTACATTTATATAATATTTATCTCCCAGCTTGTTCACACTACCAACAACCATTTGTTGAACATTAAGAAGTTTTCCTACTTCAACTGCGCACTCATTTGTAGTACATCCACTTCTCTGAAAAGATTGCTCTTTTAAAACTGCTTCCATATTGTTTCTTTCTAAAACTACAAATTTTTCGATATTAAACAACTCATTGCGTAAAAAATCAGAAACAATAGTAGAGGTTACACTTGAAATATTTTGAGGAGTTAAATCCATTACTGCAATTTGTAATTTATCTTTGGAAAACACAATATCAAAAAAGACAAATGTTACAAATAGACAAATCATAAAATACTTGATTATCTTTATTTTGTAAAAATATTCTATTTTATACATATTTATTTTTCAATTCACTAAGTGGTTTGACACAGCCTGACAAATGTTCCTCTCTTGCTTTATATATTTTATCAAGTATTTTTTTATCTTTGGATAAAATAAAATCTTCGAATTCATTGATAAAATCTTCGGTTATCTTAACTGCGTTACTCATTTTTTTTACAAGTTTTACAGGAACTTCAATTGTTACTTCTCTATTCATATTAATCACCTCCCCTTATTTTTTTAAATATAACATAATTTGACCCATAATGAAATAAAAAAGACAACTGAAATTAGAAATTAAAACTTGAAAACGCTTAATTACTCCAAAATTTTTGAACCCCTACTTTTAAAATCCCCCTCCATCCCCCTTTTTCAAAGGGGGAAATGCCCACTAAAGTCTCTGATAAGCCATATTTATGGCAGGTTGTTTATTCTGCGGATGTACCATTCTAAGGATAAAAGAAAAACTACTATTGCAAAAAGTGGGAATAGATTCCAAATAGGTAGCTTTGATTTTGAAATGTCTTCGGGAATATTTGACTTGTATGTAATTTCAAATTTATCTGCATTTGAAATATGCAAATATTTTCCTCCTGTTTCATCTGAAATAGATTTGAGTAATTCTTCATTCAAATTAGCCTGAGTATATTCAAAATTAGGTAGATTTATTTTAAAATGGACAGAATCTGTTCCAAGTATAGAATTACCTTTCTGAGCTTTAGCGGTTAATGTATAGTCTCCTTCCTCTGTAAAATTCACTTTTGTTTCGTATTCCCCAGCAGTTACTTCACTTATGTCATCTACATTAATTTTCTTTTTATCAGGTGTTTTAATATCCAATTTAATATCTGCACCGGAAATTGGTTTATAATACTTGTCAAAAACATGTATCCGTATTCGGACATCTTCACCTGTTGTAAAATTTTGTTTTGTCAAATTAATTTTAACAGGCTTTAGATATGGAGCATTTATAAGCCAGCGAATTACAGATTGCCAAAATACATCATAGTAATAAGTTCCTTTGCCACTCATTGCTAATCCAGTTTTCCATTTCCATGTAGAATTTGAAGCAAAAGCTAAAACACGACCTTTACCTTTCTGCCAAACTGTTAAAACAGGCATATCAGGAGATAAATTATTTACTCCAAGAAGAATACTTCCGTTTTTGGGTTTTAATAACTGGTTGCAAGTAGAAAGTTCTGGCATAGATTCCCATATTTGCCTGCTTTCTTCGGGAATATCACCAAGCATCATTATAGGATGATTAAATTCAACAGGCTTTAACTTGAAATCTTTGTTAAACATTTCTTCCTGATTCCCTGCAAATTCAACAGGCAATATATCTTCTATAGCAGTTCCTTTATACCCTCCTTTACCATAAGAATTTACTCCGCCAAGCATTACAAAAGCACCACCTTTTTCCACAACAAAATTTCTGACATTTTCAAGTAATTGAACCGAAAAAAATCTATTGTATGAAAAATTTTCCATTACAAAAATATCAAAATCATAAATGTCTTTTAAAAGTAAATCCTGTGCAGGAAACGGAATCAATGTAAGATCAGTTTCAGGAAACAGTGATATATTTTCTGGATTTCGCAATATTACAAATGAAACCACTTCTATATTAGGGTCACTCTTTAAAGAAGCTCGCAAAAATTTATACTCATATCCTGGTTGCCCACATATATAAAGCATTCTTATTTTGTCCCGTAATACATTTATTGCAAATTCTTTCCTATTATTTAAATGTGTGATTTCCTGCGGGTAATTGGGAATACTTATATTGTATGTCCAATTCCCTATATTAGAAGATTTCAACTTAAAATCCACATTAACTTCTTCGCCTTCTTTTATATTTATTTTTTTACTTTGCAAAACTTCTTTGCCTATTCGTAAAAATACTGGAAGTTTTTCACTCCTAAAATTATAGGATTTAACTTTCACAGAAATTGCAGCTTCTGTATTCTTAAATATAAAATCCGGAATATGTTCCTGCATTAATTCTAAATCACAATATTTCTCAGGATTTCCAACACCAATTGTATAAATAGGAACAGGGCATCTTTGGGCAACTTGAACTGGTTCATAATTCCCATTATGAGCGCCATCTGTAATAACAACCATAGCAGACAAATTTTCATTAGACAATTCATCAGTAACTTTTTGTATAGCAAGACCTATATCTGTCATTTCACCTTTTGGAAATTTTCTAATGATATTTTCCATAGAACTTTTTTCTACCTTTGAAGAAAAAGTATACCAATTTAGTTTATATTTCTCCTGTAACTTAACTAATCTATCACTTTTAAAAAGTTTCCGAATAAGTTCAAACCGAATTAAAGGATCTTTAATCTGCATACTCGCAGAATCATCTACAATAATAGCAAGTGCAGGTTTTTTATCAAATTTTTTGAATATTAATAATGTTGGATGCAAACATATTATAAGAACAAGAATAAATGTGATAATACGCAAAACAAATGGTGTTTTCTTATTCTCGCGAACATACCTATAATATAAAAAAAGCCCCCACAAAATAGCAACAACACATACTATAAACAACGGTAAATTCACAAGTTCAAAAGACAATGCTTTCATTTGAATTTATTTTATTCCCTTTAAAAAATTTTATCAATTACTATTTGATATTGGTAGTGTAAAATAAACATTTACACTTTTTAGTTTTTACAGTATAATTTTAAAAATATTTAGGTGCTTGTTGAAAAACAAGAGAATAGGGAATCCTGTAAAAATCAGGAACGGGCCCGCCGCTGTAAGAGAAAACGAACTTACATAAAATCACTGGGATAGACCACTATCCCGGGAAGAAGTAAGTGTAGAATAAACCTCAAGTCAGAAGACCTGCCTAAATATTGAAAGGTTTTATCTGGTTGATAAGCCTCAAGTTTGAATTTATATAAGCTTGAGGCTTTTTTATTTGTTAATACTCAGTGAATACCGTTGGTGAATATTTTAGTAGTGGTAGCCGCCCGCCTAGGCGGGCTAAAAAAAACCGCAGGCTAAAGCCTGCGACTACCTTCATACACAATCTAAATAAAGGAGGTGAATATATATGGTTAAAAAAAGCAAAAAAAGCTTGAAAAAGGTTGGTGCTGTAAAAACACAAGCTATATCTTACCGATTAAAATGCGCTACAACAGGAAATGGATTGTCTCACTATGTGATGTATGGTGACACAAAAAAAGCATTGTTATAAAGATGAAGTAGGGAACAGGTCTGCCTGTTCCCTACATTACTTTTACAGTCAGGGAGACAAATAAATATTATGGAGAAAAACTTGTATTTAGAAGATCTAAGCAAAAAAGATAAAATTTTAATTGAACCTGATAGTGTATTTTGGGGGATTGTAAAAAATAATGATGATTTGCCATTTTCTATACCAGCTAAATTACTCTCTCTATATGAAAAAATGAAAAAACGGTCTGCTCAAGAAATGTATCAATTTCGCTTCACCACAAAGCTTTCCGCTATATATATCGACCCCACAGATAGATGCAATGCAAATTGCCCTTATTGTTATGTTCCTGCTAAGACAAGAAAATACGGACATTCAATGAGTGAAAAAGAATTAGAATTTATATTAATGAAGATTAAAAAGTATTTTTCGCATACAAAAAAGAAGCCTGTAATTATATTTCATGCAAGTGAGCCTCTAATAGTTAAAGATATTTTGTTCAAGTTAATATTAAAATTTAAGAAGGATTTTTATTTTGGTATTCAGACTAATGGACTTCTATTAGAAGAAAAAGATGTAGAGTTTATAAAAAAACATAAAATCAGTATCGGTATTTCTTTAGATGCAGCTGATGCTAAAACAAATAATAGATTAAGACCAAACGCAAAATATGGGGGACATTTTCAAAAAATAAATCAAATTCTTGAATGGTTTCGTGGATATAAAGGATTAAATATTCTTACCACCATAACAAAATTAAATGCTACCAAACTCCCGGAATTAGTAAAGTATCTCTATAAAAAAGAAGTGCCTTGTGTATTAATAAACCCTATCAGATTAACACAAAAAAACAGTCGTAATCTTAAACCCGATACTAAAATTATGACAAAATATTTTCTTAAAGCAGTTAAACAAGCTATAAAATACTCAATGAATTCTAAAAGAAAAATAATAATCGGTAATTTTGCTAATACTCTGTTAGGAATAATTGCTCCTACTGCACGAAGACTTATGTGCGACATCTCTCCTTGCGGTGGTGGTAGATGCTTTTTCACAATAACAGCTAATGGTAAAATGATACCCTGTGGAGAATTTATAGGATTAAACAAATTTTCAGGCGGAAATATTTTTAAAGATTCTATTGAGAAGGCTATGCATTCTAAACCATTCAAACAAATAAGAGCCAGAGTTACAGAAGAAATTCCTGAATGTAATGTGTGCATCTTTAGAAATATATGTGGTGCACCTTGCCCTGCAGAATTACATTCATTAGGTAATATGTATAGTAAAGCAGTATTTTGTGATTTTTATAAAGAAGTAATTAAATATGCATTTAGAATTATTGCTGAGAAAAAAGAAAAATATTGTTTTAGAAAAAATGGCTTAAATAGTGTTGAGGTTGAATATAAACTTTAGAAACATGTAGGGCAAGGCTTTAGCCTTGCATTCTCTTGCAGAAGTAAGCAAACCTAAAGGTTTGCCCTACAGTAACATTTTAAAAGGAGGCGGTAAAATTATGGGTAAATTAGAAGAAACATTAGCAAAAATTACAGCAATTGATAAATCATTGCTGGAGAAAACACAAAAAAGATTAGATAATCTTACAAAACCACTTGGAAGTCTTGGAAGATTGGAAGAAATAGCAAAATTAGTAGTAGCTATTACAGGAAAAGAAAATCCACCAATAAAAAATAAAGTAATATTTACTATGGCAGGTGACCACGGTGTTGTAGAAGAAAATGTAAGCGCATATCCATCAGAAGTTACTCCACAAATGGTATACAATTTTTTAAGAGGCGGAGCTGGAATAAATGTATTAGCAAAGTTTGCTGGAGCAAAAGTAATAGTTGCTGATATGGGAGTTGCCTGTGATTTGGAAAAGTATCCAGAATTGGTTGTCCGAAAAATAAATTATGGCACAAAAAATATGGCTAAAGGACCTGCAATGACACGTGATGAAGCAATAAAATCAATAACTGCAGGTATAGAAATAGTAGAAGAAGAACTTGCAAAAGGCATTGATATAATTGGAACTGGTGATATGGGCATAGGTAACACTACACCAAGTAGCGCAATTGTAGCTGCAATAACACAAACAGATGTAGAAAAATTAACAGGCAGAGGCACAGGCATAGATGACGACAAATTATCAAAAAAAATAACTGCCATAAAAAAAGCATTAGAAGTAAATAAACCGTCTAAAAAAGATGGGCTTGATGTTCTATCAAAAGTTGGTGGATTTGAAATTGGCGGATTAGCAGGCGTAATATTAGCAGGTGCATCGCATAAAATTCCTGTAGTTATTGATGGTTTTATATCTGGAGCTGCTGCATTAATTGCATATACTCTTGAACCAAAAGTGAAAGATTATTTAATTGCATCTCATTGTTCAGTTGAAATTGGTCATAGAATTATACTTGATTATATCAGTCTATCCCCTCTACTGAATTTAAATATGCGTTTAGGTGAAGGCACAGGTGCAGCACTTGGAATGAATCTTATTGAAGCAAGTATCAGGATAATGACTGAAATGGCAACTTTTGAGGGTGCT
>JBBTED010000120.1:0-1662 GCA_038042445.1 Candidatus Firestoneibacteriota bacterium | reverse complement strand
TAACTATTCCTAATCCTCATAGGAAAGAAATAAGTGTGGACTTGTTAATAAGGATCCTTAAGCAGGCTGAAATATCAAGAGAAGAATGGATTGGAGAATGTTGAAACAAATAATATTGATTTACTTAATACTATTTTGAAAATTGGAGTTTAAAATTATCTGCGTAAATCTGCGCAATCTGTGGATTGTGATTTTAAGGTGCGTTCTTTGCATCTTTGCGGTGAGAAATTATTAAATTAGAATTTTGGAATTTATTATTATTTGTGGAAATCCGTTCGCAAGTTTATAAAAAATGGGATGTGTCCCCAATTTGTCAATGGAAAAAGAGTGCTCGTTCCATTATTAACCGGGTTTATTCTATCTGTATTACAAATTTATAAAACCTTATTATAAGATAAAATTAAATAAGATTAAGTGGAGGATTAACTACATGAAAGTTATTACTGAAAAAGATGAACTCTATAAACTTATTAAAGAAGCGGTAAGAGAGGTTTTAAACGAAGAAATTGTGGAGATATTTATTAAAAATATACCTTTGATTTCAAAGGAAGAAATGAAGGATATTGAAAATTTGTACGGGAAGCCATCGTCAGATAAAATAGCGGCGTTTAGCGAGACAATAGAGATATGAGTACAAACTGGAGGATAGATTATTCAAGAGATGCAGAAAAATTTATTAAAAGACAAGATATACATTCAGAGGTAAAAGAAGAATTAAAAAAGTTTTTCATGAAAATGAAGGGTATGGATATAAATATTGATCTAAAGAAACTCGAAGGAGAATGGGAAGGTTATTACAGGATAAGGAAGGGGAAAATAAGAATAATTTTTAGCATTAATAAAACCGATAAAGTATTATTTGTAGAAAATATAGATTTCAGAGGAGATGTTTATAAATAAATTAAAATCTAAAGTAATCTGGAAGCAATCGAGAAGCTGCAATTTAGCCACACGATGCCCTCAAGATTACTGGGATTAAAAAGCTCAAATTCTTAATCATGTGTAATCTAAAAGTAATCGGGAGGCTAAGAAATAAAATCATGAATAATCAAGAAGTAATCGAGAAGCCTAAATCATGAGTAATCTAGAGGCAATCATGAGGCTAAAATAAAATAAATCTTGAGTAATCAGGAAACTAATTCAATGACAGTCAATATTAACTCACAACTTACAACTCAAAACTCAAAACTCGATAATTATTCATGGATAAAGTGACAAAAGATGCAATTAAAATTGCTATAGAAGATGGCAAAATTGAATGGCAGAGGCACGCATTCGAAAGAATGATGGAAAGAAATATATCAAGAGAATTAGTGAAGAAGATTTTAATATCAGGGGAAGTTATTGAGGATTATCCGGATGATAAGCCTTTCCCAAGTGCCTTATTTTTAGGATGGGATGAAGAAAACCCTTTTCATGTAGTTGCGTCATATGATTCACAAACAGGCTACTGTTTTATTATTACTACGTACAGACCTGATATTGAGCACTTCGAATCGGATTATAGAACAAGGAGGCAACATGGTAAATAAATTATTGCCGGGTCAATGTCCAATTTGTGGTGGAACAAAAAAAGAAGGAAAAACAACCTTTACGGTAGAGCTAGGTTTCGTATCCTCTCAAAATTTCAAGGTAAAATAGAGACGAAGAATCCCTGATTTT
>JBBTED010000119.1:0-1562 GCA_038042445.1 Candidatus Firestoneibacteriota bacterium | reverse complement strand
ACAACAGGGTCGCGGGCTTTTATATTTGACCAAACAGGCAAAGCTATATCCAGTGCTTATCAGGAATTTAAACAATATTATCCAAAACCCGGATGGGTTGAGCATGATGCTGATGAGATTTGGCAATCTTGCGTAACTGTTATCAAAAAAGCAATCCAAAAAGCTAAAATCTCTGGATTAGATATCGTGGCAATAGGTATTACAAATCAACGGGAAACCACAGTTCTTTGGGATAGAAAAACTTCAAAGCCAATTTGTAGAGCTATTGTTTGGCAATGTCGCAGGACAGCGGATATTTGTGAGAAATTAAAGGCAGGAACCTATCGCAATACACCATTGGAAAATATTTTCCACAAAAAAACAGGGCTTGTTTTAGACCCTTATTTTTCAGGTACTAAAATAAAGTGGTGTTTGGATAATATAAGGGGATTGCGTTTAAAATCTGAAGCAGGAAAAATTTGTTTTGGCACTATTGATAGTTGGTTAATTTGGAAATTAACAGGCGGACAATCTCATACAACAGATATGACTAACGCGTCGCGGACACTTCTTTTTAATATTAAAACGAAAAAATGGGATAAAGAAATTTTAGAGATTTTAGGGATTCCTAAATCAATTCTGCCAAAAGTGCAAAACTCAGGTTCAATCTTCGGCTGGACAAAAGGCGGTATAATTACAGGGCTACCTGATGGGCTTCCTATAATGGCTGTTATGGGAGACCAGCAGGCGGCTCTTTACGGGCATGGTTGTTATGGTTCTGGACAAATTAAAAATACTTATGGTACAGGAAGTTTTCTGGTTTTTAATACCGGCAAAAAATTAATTTATTCAAAGCAAGGACTTTTGACAACAGTTAGCTGTGATGTTAATGGTAATCCTATATACGCATTAGAAGGATCAATATTTATTACAGGGGCTGTTGTTCAATGGATGAGAGATGAATTAAAAATTATTAAAGATTCTGCTGATAGCGAAAAAATAATCCAAAATTTAGAAGACAGCGGGGGTGTTTATTTTGTGCCTGCTTTTACCGGTTTAGGAGCGCCTTACTGGAATAGCCGTTCTCGAGGTTTGATTTGTGGGTTAACGCGGGGAAGTGGACAGAAGCATATTATTCGCGCTGGGCTTGAATCTATTGCGTATCAGACAAAAGATGTTTTTGAAATTATGCAAAAATCCCTTCGGAAAAAAATAAAAGAAATACACGTTGATGGTGGCGCCTGCAGAAATAATTTTTTGATGCAATTTCAGGCGGATATGCTGGGATGTAAGGTTGTTCGTCCAAAAAACATTGAATTAACAGCACAGGGAGTTGCGTATTTGGCTGGTATAACAATTGGTTTATGGAGCAAAAAAGATATTAATCAAATGAATAAAGTTGATAAAATTTTCAAACCAAAGATGAGCATTAATGAGATAGCACATTTATATAAAGGCTGGCAAGATGCAGTAAAAAGAGCATTATGAAACGTACATGTGTGGCTTCGTACTACACTAAACAGAATGGAAATGTCACCCTGAACTTGTTTCAGGGTCTAATGAGATGCCGAAACAAGTTCGGC
>JBBTED010000118.1:0-12877 GCA_038042445.1 Candidatus Firestoneibacteriota bacterium | reverse complement strand
TGTTTTTGCTCCATATTCTATGTTATACGACATTGTGTATTTTCCAAAACTTAAATTAAATGACGGTATTGTAAATTGAACACTCGTATTTGCTCCTACTCCTATATTGAATTGCTTTGTCTCCTGCCACACTACTGCATTATTCATATCCTTTAACATTATTCTCAATGGCGCATTTGCCACATCTATTATTCCGCTATTTGTTACTGCAAATGATATATTTGTATTTCCACTCGCATTAATTCCGCTCGGCAAATTCGCTACTATTCCCAGCCTTATATTCTGCACTTCAATTACTCCTGTATTCGTCCCTATCTTCTCTCCTTCTTTATCCACTTCCACTGATATTAAATACGTCCCATCTCTCAATCCCTCTGTTATTGGTATTGTTATCCCTTGTACTTTTGTTTCATTTGCCACTAATACTAAACTGAAACTCTGGTTGAACACCAACGCATTTATTGGGTCATACACCTTCACACTCGCATTCGCATTGTAACTTATATTCTGCATATTCTTCACACTTACACTAACCTGTGCATTTTCCCCTCTCTTATATATCCCTTTATCTACTCCTATTCCTACACTTACTCCTGCTGGCACTACCCATATTCCACGCTCTGCTATTATATCCGCTCCTTTTAGCATCCCTACATACGGATCCGGTATTTTCCCTTCTCCAAATAATCCCATGATTATCGTTGATGATATATTTATCGTATAATTATATGTAAATGCTCTCGTTGTTCTCGCTGGCACTGTTACTCCTGGTAGTGATCCTATCATTTTCCACCATACTCCGCCTTCTTTAATAGTTTCTGGCTTTGATGTAAAAAAAGCTGTAATAATAAAACTATCTCTATTCTCTTTATAAACAACCACACAATATTTTTCACCTAAATTAGTATTAGCGTAAAATTTTAAAGCAATTAATTCACCTTTGAACCCATCAACAATACAATCAGGACAATTAACTGTCTCTAATATATTACTTATATTTCCAGCCATATAATCATGTGATTCTACAATATGAAACCATTGCTTTAAGGAAAGATTTATTATTTTACCAGATATTGATTTAGTTGTTTCTATGATATTTTTTTATACATATAATATAGCTAAACATCATATATTCTTAACTCATTTATAAAAATATTTTTTTCAAACTACGTAGTGCCTGCTTTATTCTTTCTTCATTTTCCACTAATGCAAATCGAACATATCCTTCTCCATATTCACCAAATCCTATACCTGGAGATGTTGTAACTGCTGCTTCTTTTAGTAACATTAATGAAAAATCTAGAGACTTCATATCTTTGAATTTTGATGGAATTTGCGCCCAAACAAACATTGTAGCTTTTGGTTTTTCTATTTGCCAACCTAATTTGTTAAGCCCTTCTACAAGAACATCCCTTCGCTTTCTATAAGTCTCAACAATGTTTTTTACACAAGATTGATCACTTTTTAACGCAGTAATTGCTGCAACCTGAATTGGAGTAAAAATTCCATAATCCATATAACTTTTTATTTTTGCAAGATTTGCAATAATTTTTGAGTTGCCAAGTGCAAAAGCCATTCTCCAACCTGCCATATTATAAGATTTTGTAAGTGAGAATAATTCTACACCTACATCTTTCGCACCCTTTGCCTGTAAAAAAGAAGGCGCCTTGTATCCATCATAAGTCAAATCTTTATAAGCAAAATCATGAATAACCATCATATCTTGTTCTTTTGCAAAAGCTACAACTTCTTCAAAAAATTTCAAGTCCACACAAGCAGTAGTTGGATTATGAGGATAACTTATTATAAGAAGTTTTGGTTTTGGGAAAAATTTTTGTTCTCTTATTTTTTTTAAATCAATAACAAAATTATTTGAAGATTCAATAGGTATACTAACTAAATTTCCGCCTGCAATTACAACACTATATAAATGTATAGGATAAGTAGGATTTGGAACAAGTGCTACATCACCTTCATCAAGAAGAGCTAATGCTAAATGTGATATCCCTTCTTTTGCTCCAATTACTGTAATAGTCTCAGTTTCAGGATCTAAATCAACATCAAAATCTTCTTTATATCTGTGTACAATTGCTTTGCGAGCATTAAAAATACCACGAGAAACTGAATACCTATGTGTTTTTGAATCCTGAACTACTTCACACAATTTATTTACTATATGCTGTGGAGTAGGTCTATCAGGATTTCCCATTCCAAGATCAATTACATCTATGCCTTTTGTCCGCTCCTGTATCATTGATTTTCTAACTTCACCAAGTGTATAAGGCGGTAATCTTTTTATTTTATTAGAATTTTCCATTATTTATATTGGTTCAAAATGGGTTATTTTTTTAAGTTCGTTGTATCGCTTTTTTATATCCTGAAAATTTATAGTCTGAAGTCGTCTCACACTAAAATTTTCAACACAATAAGATGCTGTAACAGTCCCAAATATTATTGCCTGTTTAACTTCTTTTTCGGAAAATCTATCGCAACTTGCTAAATAACCCATAAATCCACCAGCAAAACTGTCTCCTGCACCTGTTGGATCATACACTGATTCTAATGGAAACGCAGGTGCTGCAAAATGCCAATTTTTAGAAAAGCAAAAAGCTCCATGTTCACCTTTCTTAATTATTACAACTTTAGGCCCACATTCCTGAATTTTACGTGCAGATTTTACTAAATTTGCAGAACCAGAAAATTGTCTTGCTTCACTATCATTTATGACTATTATATCTACTTTTGACAACACTTCGCAAACTTTATCTTTTTTATCTTTAATCCAATGATCCATTGTATCACAAGCAACTAATTTTGGATTTTTTACCTGCTTCAAAACATTTAATTGCAATTCAGGATCAATATTTGCAAGAAATATGTATTTTATATTTTTATATACATCAGGAATTTCAGGATTAAAATCTTTAAAAACATTAAGTTGCAAATCTAATGTTTCTCTTTGATTGAGATCGTATTTGTATTCACCTGTCCATCTAAAAGTTTTACCGGATTGTTTTACTAATCCAGTCACATCTATCTTTCTCTTTTTTAATAACTTTATATATTTATCCGGAAAATCATTTCCAACTACTCCCACAATATTCACTTTTGAAAAAGAACTTGCAGCAATAGAAAAATATACAGCAGACCCCCCAAGAACTGCTTTTGCATCTCCAAACGGTGTTTTAATAGTATCTAATGCCACTGACCCAACTACCAGAATTTCATTATTCATTTTTCCACCTCACACAAAGTATTATTTCAATTCATTGTAATGCATCCGCCTAGGCGGATGCATTAGCAAGGCTAAAGCCTTGCCCTACATAGAGCCGATAAACTATTACACAGTTTTTACACATGATTGACTAAATATTTACATTTTACTTAAAGACAAAGTTCAATAGCTTCTTTGATCCTTGGATACAATTCATCAAGAGTTTTAGCCTGAGTATAACAGCTTTTTAAAGTTGGAACAGTAGCTACGTAATACCCATCTTCATCTTGCTCAATCACAACCATAAAATTATAGTGTTTTATTTTTTTTCTATACATTCACCATTCACCTCCAAGTAAACAATTGAATTATACATCTTTTAAAAGTAAAAGTCAAAATTTTCATTCCCTTTCATTATCTTTACCAATAACCAATTATTCTTTCTAATTTTTCTCTATCCAACAAGATAAAATCCTGAATAGAAAATAAATAGATATTAGAATAATTTGAGGATGCTTCTAGTGAGCCACTAGAAAAACCATTTAGTGAAACAATCATACCACCTGCTGCATTTTGAATGCCTATAGTTCCAATAAAATCTCTTATATATGCAGGACCAATTTTATTTTTACTTGCTTTGCATTGAATAATGAATTTTTTATTTTGGCCCCAGATTACAATATCCACACCTTCATCACCACTCAATTTTGTATTTATGGCATTATAACCAAATCGCTGCAATCTTTTTGTAACTTCACGTTCAAAATTTTGCCAAGATAAATTGCTCCAATATTCAATATTATACTTGTATTTAACGAATTGATTGCTTAAATAACTAATAAGTTTTTTATATTCATTTAAATTTGAGATAGATAAACCAGTTATTTTTTTGGATATAGCTTCGAAGTTTATCACAAATATGAAACAAGAAAAGAAAATAATTGCAAATACATCCCCAATACTAAATTTAGCCAAAAATACCAGTAAGAGAAGTAATAAAATTACTACGCTAGAAAAAATTGTTTTATTACGAAATTTTTTTATTTTCTGGTCAATGATTTGAATGGTATTTTCCATATCAATTTTCTCTATACCATGCAATTCTTTTTCTGCCGAGGAAATATCAGTACTCATTTTAAAAAATAATTTTTCACTGCAGCTAATATTCAAAAGAGCTTTTGCCAAAAAAGGCGATGTAGAATATCTAAAAAATTCATCAGGTGAAACATCTGGCTTTCCGTAAAAAGCTGACGCTTGTGCAACTTGTTTTTGGAGACTTTTTATTGAAATTCTTTTCATAAACTTAGAGTGCAAAAAATTAAAGTATTTTTCACATTATGATAGGATTTTGTTTTATCAATACTAATATTGTTTTGACAATCTTTTGAGTGATCTGCTCAGAAATACTTGTTCATTAAATACTGTTAATATTGTTTTTACTTTATGCTTTAACAAGTTCCATTTGGTGATATAATGGTTTAGCAATCGGTTTAAAAACTTTAGAAGCATGTAATATTTCAATGCCAATAATTTCACCTTTTTCACCAAGTTCTACATTTATTCCAGGTGCAATCTCTAATACTGACTCTTCCTGACCTTTTTTAGTAACGATATACAACACATCAGCATCAGTATCATAATTTACCAAATTTTTTTTTGTCATATTTTTCGCCACCTCCCACGATTAATTCTATTCATTTTCTCATATAATTTCAATGGATGCATTGTAATAATTTTAATTTCATTTATAGTTTCTTCATAAACAATAGCCATTTCTCTCATTTTTCCTTTATAATGCACATTACTTACCGCAATATAATAGTTAGTATTATAATCAAAATATTTTTCTGTTGATGTTCTATATATTTTATATGGTAACTCGTTATCAATCTCTCTAAATTTTATTCGTAATTGCAAATGTTGCGTATAAACAATTTTCTTTTCATCCATTATTATACAATATTAGACTTTTATATTCTTTATTATTTCATTAGTTATTTCCGTAGAAGTGGCAATTCCACCTAAATCATAGGTAACTACTTTGCCTTCTTCAATAACTTTTCTAACTGCATTTGTAATTTTGTTTCCTGCTTCAATCTCACCTAAATATTTTAACATTAATGCAGAAGAAAGAATTAAAGCAGTAGGATTAACTTTGTTCAACCCTTTATATTTTGGTGCACTGCCATGAACAGCTTCAAATAAAGCCATATTATCGCCATAATTTGCTCCAGGCGCTACACCTAAGCCGCCTATTAAACCTGCGCACAAATCTGAAATTATATCCCCGTATAAATTTGGCAATACAAGAACATCATACATTTGCGGTTTAGTCACCAATTGCATACTCATATTATCAACCAATCGCTCTTCATATTCAATATTTGGATAATTTTTTGCTATTTCTCGCGCTACATCAAAAAATAAACCATCTGTATATTTCATTATATTTGCCTTAGTTACAGCAGTAACTTTTTTTCTTTTTTCTTTTACTGCATAGTCAAACGCAAATTTTATTATTTTATAAGAAGCATCATAGGATATTGATTTTATACTAATGGCAGAATTTTGTCTTATTTTATTTTTCGACATTTTAATTATTTCATTTGCCTCAGAACTACCTTGTTTGAATTCAACTCCTGCATATAAATCTTCAGTGTTCTCCCGAACAACAACTATATCTATATTTTTATATTTTGTCCAATTTGCATTAAAAGATTTACAAGGCCGAACGCAAGCGTATAAATCAAGTTCTTTTCTTAAAGCTACATTTACACTTCGTATGCCAGTACCAATTGGTGTAGTTACAGGACCTTTTAAAGCAACTTTATTTTTCCGGATAGATAAAAGTGCATTTTCAGGTAATGGAGTCCCATATTTTTCAATAACATCAACTCCTACATTAAAAATCTCCCAATTTATTTTAACACAGGTTGCATCTATTACTCGTTGAACTTCTTTGACTAATTCTGGACCTGTGCCATCACCTGGTATTAAGGTAACTGTATATTGCATAATTTATGAGATTGCTTCATTTTTGCCGATAAATCGGCAACTACACCACACGCAATGACATTTCATGTCAAGTTAAAACCGTTATGCTTTTTTATGTGATTAACTAAACCTTTATCTTTAAGAATAGTAACCATCACTTTTGGAAGTGGCTTAAACACTATTTCCGTTTTTTGTGTCAAATTTTTTATTATACCTTTTTCTAAGTTAATTTCAATTTCATCTCTTTGCTTAATTTTATCTGTATCACACTCTAAAACAAGTAATCCTATGTTAATTGCATTTCTGAAAAATATTCGTGCAAATGATTTTGCAAGAACAGCATTTAAACCACTTATTTTAATAATTTGCGGTGCATGTTCTCTGGAAGAACCAAGCCCAAAATTTAAACCTGCAACTACAAAATCTCCTTTTGAAAATTTCTTTGCAAAATCTGGGTCAGCATCCTCTAATACATGTTTTGCAAGTTCTGGCAAATTTGTCCGTAAATGAAAATATCTTCCCGGAGTAATATGATCCGTACTTATACTATCGCCAAATTTCCATGCTTTTCCTTTTAGTATCATTTTATTGCTATTTCTCCTCTAATTGCAGAAATTGCTGCAGTAGCAGGTGAACATAAATAGATTTTTGAATTAGGATTTCCCATCCTGCCTTTAAAATTTCTATTCTGAGTTGAAAGACAAATTTCTCCATCTGCCAAAATCCCCTCGTGCACACCAACACACGGACCACAGCCAGGAGCAAGAACCACTGCATCTGCATCCACAAATATTTTTATCAAACCTTCTTTTAATGCTTCAGAATATATTGTTTGTGAAGCAGGAATAACTATTAAACGTGTATTTGTATGTCGTTTTTTTTTCTTTAAAATTCTTGCGGCAATTCTCAAATCTTCGATTCTACCATTAGTACAAGTTCCTATAAAAACCTGGTCAATTTTTAATCCCTTAAGTTTTCTAACGGATTGAACATTATCAACAGTATCAGGACAGGAAACTACAGGTTCAATGATAGATGCATCAATTTTAATAACCTTTTCAAATTTTGCACCTTCATCTGAAAAAATATGACGGAATCTATTTGCTCTGCCATATTTCTTTAAAAAATTCTTTGTTTTACTATCGGTTTCTATAATTCCAGTTTTTGCACCTGCTTCTACTGCCATATTTGTTAATGTTAATCTCTCAGACATCGACATATTTTGAATAGTAGAGCCTGTAAATTCCAATGCTTTGTATGTTGCACCATCAGCTCCAATTTTTCCTATTATATAAAGAATTAAATCCTTTGAGTAAACATTCTCCTTTAACTTTCCAGAAATTTCTATTTTCCATGTTTCAGGCACTTTGAGCCATATTTTACCTAATGCCATACCAACTGCCACATCAGTAGACCCCATTCCAGTAGCAAAAGCACCAATTGCACCTGAAGTGCATGTATGCGAATCTGCGCCGATAACTAAATCACCTGGATTCACATAAGATTCCACAAGTAACTGATGACAAACTCCTTTGCCAACTTCTGATAAAACTGCACCATTTTCTTTTGCAAATTCGCGTATAGTTTTATGTGCATTAGAAAGTTCTTTTCTGCAACTTGGTGCAGAATGATCAATAAAAAATATTGTTTTTTTAGGATTGGCCAGTTTACCTTTAGTAAGTTTTTTAATTTCCTGAATTGTCAGTGGGCCAGTTCCATCCTGCGCCATTGCCAAATCTATATTTGCAACAACAAATTCTCCAGCTATAACAGATTTGCCACCTGTATGTTCTGAAATTATTTTTTCTGAAATTGTTTTAGGTGTCTTCATACCTTAGTTTTACACTTTCCGTTTTTCGTTTTGCGTTATTCAATTATGGCGTAACTATCATTAATTTGCGGGCAATTTCTGGATATTTTGCAATAAAGCGTAATTCATCAACAACTAATGGTTTCTGAGTATGAACATTTGCATATCTACAGAGTTCTAATATTTTTTCACCCTCTTTTTGAGTATTAAATTTAACCTCAAGTTTTTCGTATACATTGCGAACACCTTTGATACCACTATATTCACCTATTGTAATCATTCTACCAGTTTCAACTATCTCTGGCTCACCTCTTCCAAGTTCTGAAAAATCATATAACTCATAATTTCTATGGTTCTTTAATGCACCATCAACATGTATACCTGATTCATGCGCAAATGCATTATCTCCAACACCTGGTTGGTTTATTGGAATTGGCACATTAAATGCATAAGACGCATATTTAGTTATCTTCCATGCTTTTGACAAATCAATTCTATCATCCAAAGAATATTCGCCAGAAATACCACTTGCATATTTTATAGCCAAAATACAAGAAATAAGATCTGCATTTCCAGCTCTTTCACCCATACCATTTATTGTGGTATTTATATAAGCGTCTACTCCACCATCTATAGCACCTTTAGCACCTGCAATTGAACAAGCAACAGCCATACCTAAATCATTATGACAATGCAATTCAATAGGCAAATTTACTGCTATTGCAAGTTCTTTTATTCTTTCATAAATAGTATGGGGAGAATCGTAACCTAATGTATCGCAATAACGTATTCTATTTGCTCCATACTCTTTAGCCGCCATTGCAAATTTGATAAGAAATTCCATATCCGTACGAGACGCATCTTCAGCATTTACACCAACTGTAACTGCACCTTTTTTCTTGGCAAGAACCACTGAATCAATCATCATCTTTATTATATCATCTCTACTAAATCTACCTTGAAATTTGCTATTTGTCATTTGTTCAGAAGTAGAAATTGAAACATTAAGATGTTCAATATTTTTAACACGAGCAAATGCAGTTGCTACATCTTTTTCAATTGCACGAATCCAACCACTTAATATAATAGGTTTTAAAACTCCGATTTTTGCTAACTCAAGATTGGCACTTAAATAATTTGACTCATGCTTTGTAGCTGGAAAACCAAATTCGCTTTGATAAACCCCTATTTCATTAAGATAAAGATTTATCATTGTCTTTTGTAATTTTGCAAGACCTAATCTTGATGTCTGAACACCATCACGATTTGTTACATCAATTATATATATTTTATTTTTTGTCTGCATAATTTACAATTTTATATATTTCACATCAATTATATTTTCAAGTTTTTTCAACTTATCAATTATTTCGCTTGTAACAGCAGTATCAATAGTAAGAACAGTAATTGCATTACCACCTTCCACTTTTCTTCCCATTTGCAAACCAGCTATATTTATATTGCATTGCCCAAGCATTGACCCAACATTTCCAACTACCCCAGGCTTATCAATATTTGATAATACAAGAATATGAGGAAACAACTCAACATCCATTTCATAGCCATCAATATTTACAATTCTTAAATTCATTTTTCCAAAAATGCTACCGGAAATCTGTTTTTCCATTTTATCAGTTTTTGCTCGGACAGTTATTAGATTTACAAAATCCTTTGTATCTGTACTTTTGCTTTCAATTAATTTTATTCCTCTTTCTTTTGCAAATATTGGAGCATTTACATAATTTATTACTTCTGAAGAAATTGGTTCAAGCAAACCTTTAATTAAACTTACAGTCATTGGTGACAAATTGTAATCTGTAATCTGACCGCTATATTCAACTTCAATTTGCAATAAATGTCCTTCAATAAGTTGTGAAATCAATCCTCCCAATTTTTCACATAGTGTTAAATATGGTTGTATCTTTTTTAATGTTTCTGGTTCTACAGCCGGAACATTAGCAGCATTTCTGACAACTTTATTTTTAAGAGCATCTATTACCTGATGAGCAATTGCAATTGAAACATTAATCTGTGCTTCTTCTGTAGATGCACCAAGATGTGGAGTTACAATAACATTTGGTAAATCTAAAAGAGCACTTTCAAATGGTGGTTCTTTTTCAAAAACATCTAAAGCAGCACCAGCAATTTTACCGGTTTTTAAAGCTTTTTCAAGAGCAGACTCATCAACTATTCCACCTCTTGCACAATTAATAATTCTCATATTTTTCTTCATCATCGCAATTTCATTTTCACCAATCAAATGTTTGGTTTCGCTTGTTAAAGGAGTATGAAATGTCAAATAATCAGATTTTCTTAATAATTCAGACATATCATCAACAAGTTCCACTTCTAATTTATGTGCTTCTTCAGGTGATAGAAATGGGTCATAAGCAACAATACGCATTTTAAAACCAAGTGCGCGTTTTGCTACTTCTCTTCCAATTCTACCCATTCCGATTATTCCAAGAATTTTGCCGTATAATTCAACACCTGTAAATTGTTTCCTGTTCCATTGTTTTGCACGCAATGATGCATCAGCCTGTGGAATATTTCTGGAAAGTGCTAATAACATAGATAAAGTATGTTCAGCAGCAGAAATAGTATTGCCATCAGGAGTATTCATAACAATTATGCCATGTTTAGTAGCAAAATTCAAATTTACATTGTCCAAACCCACACCTGCTCTGCCAATTATTTTTAATTTTTTTCCTGCAGTAATTATTTCTTCGGTAACTTTTGTTTCAGAACGAACTAATAAAACATCATATTCAGCTATGCAGGAAATCAAATCTTTTGGAGACATTTTTATTTTAACATCTACAGAAATTTCCTGCTCATTTTTAAGAATCTCTATTCCTTGTTCTGCTAATGGATCTGCAACTAATACTTTAAACATTAAACCATCCTCTCTCTTCTAACTCTTTCACATTTCCCGGAAATGACTTTGCTATTATCTCAACTACACATTTCATTAAAGAAACACTCCACATATCAGGAACACCTTTTACAACTGTAGCACGATTAAATTCATCTTTATCTATTTCATTATTTATTCTATCAAGAATTGCATCAAATGATCCAGAAATCAAATCCACATTATCAGTAACATTTTTATACTTATACTGCAATCCCCTTAATGAAAGTTGTTTAACCATCATTTCCATATACTCCATCTGCTCTTTATCAAAACCTTCGAAATAATTACCAAACATACTTGCAGGAGTAATTATTGCAGGTCTCTCAATTGTAATTTTTCCACGTCTGACTTCAATAATCGCTTTATTTAAAAATTCTGTAATCAAATAATAATTTACATCTGTAGGCGAAAATGTAAAAATTGTCTGTTTTACAGGTCGGACAACCTGTGTTTCTTTCATTGCATATTCAAATTTTTGATGTAAATCCTGATATTCGCTCATAATTAAATTAAAAACAACTTGATTTGTCATCCTGAACTTGTTTCAGGATCTCAAAAACATTAATTTTATTAGATGCTGAAATAAATTCAGCATGACAAAATACATTAGTTTTTCATTTTTAGCTATGCGTTATTTTTTTAACAATTCTTTTTCCGCTGCCTTGACACCAGCACCAAGTTCAACAGGATATCCTAATTCATATAAAGCCATTTCAACTGCAGATATTGCAATTATAACATCAAAAGTATCAGCATAACCCAAATGCCCAATTCTGAATATCTTACCTTTAATTTGTCCCTGACCACCAGCTAATGTTATACCATATTCATCGCGAATCTTTTTTGTAAATATTGAACCATCAATTCCATCTGGAACATTTATAGCAGTCACAGCATTACTATAGGAATCTATAGGAAAAAGCTTAAGCCCAAGCGCCTGTATTCCTGCTCTTGTAGCAGATGCCAATTTTGAATGCCGTTTCCATATATTTTCAATACCTTCATCTCTGATTAACTTAATAGCTTCTTTAAGCTGCATAATTAATGAAACAGCAGATGTATATGGTGTATCAGGTAATTTTTCAGCTTTAAGTGATTTTAAAGCTGATTCATAGCTAAAGTAAAATTTGGGTGATACACTTTTCTTTGCCAATTCCAATGCCTTATTACTCAATGAAACAAATGATAAACCAGGTGGAAGCATTAAACCTTTCTGCGAACCAACAACTACTACATCAACATTCCATTCATCAGTTTTGAATTCAACAGCAGCCATACCTGATACTGCATCTACCACTAAAACTGCATTATATTTTTGGACAATTTTTCCTATTGCCTTAATATCATTTTCTACACCTGTAGATGTTTCGCTAAGTGTTGTATAAACTACAGAAATTTCAGGCATACTCTTGAGTTTTTCCTCAATTTTTGCAGGATCAACTGAATAACCCCATTGAAAAGCTAAATGCTCCACATTTGCACCATAAGCTTTAGCAATTTTTACCCAACGTTCACCGAAATTACCAACAGATGCAACAAGCACTTTATCACCTGGTGATACTAAATTACATACAGCAGATTCCATTGCCCCAGTTCCAGCAGAAGGAAAAATCAATATATCGTTTTTCGTTTGAAACACATACTTTAAACCTTCCAATACTTCAGCTAAAACATTCCTATATTGTGGAGTTCTATGATGTATTATCGGCTTTGCCGCTTCCACCAAAACTTCAGCTGGAATTTCTGTTGGCCCCGGTGACATTATATATCGTTTTTTCATAATGACAAAATATTACAATAAATACAGCAAAAAGTCAAGGTATGCCACAAAATTTCTCTTGTCTCCATATCTATTTTTTTGCTTTAAGCTGTTTTCGGCTTTCCGTAGTTTGCAAATAATTTTTTTGGGAAACCACGCTCCGGCCGATTTCTTTTTCTGTTT
>JBBTED010000117.1:0-3480 GCA_038042445.1 Candidatus Firestoneibacteriota bacterium | reverse complement strand
AATGTTACATTGCTGCCCCTGTTCACCACATCTGGATTTACTCCGTCTAACGTATAATCCGCCTCCCCTGTCCAAGATAATACTGATGACTTCCTACTATTATCAACGATGATGTACCTTAATTTACCACCAGTTGTAATATGAATTTTATTATTACTATCTATTGCTATAGATGAACCACTATATCCTTCAGTAGCAATTGTATAATATTGCCAAGTACCTGTTAAATTTGTAGCGCACTTTAAACCTCCGCGTTGTGCTACATAACTAATATGGACTTTATTATTGTTATCTACTCCTATAGAAGTAGAACCTACGTTTAATGTAGAACCTGCATTAATAGTAGAATCTACTGTAGAACATATCCAAACACCTGATACATTTGTCGCATACGATAAAAAAGCATTACCATCACAATAACTAATATGTACTTTATTGTTATTATCTATTGCTATAGATGTATTTTTTCCTGACCACGATGAATTATCAATGGTAGAACATATCCAGACACCTGATGTATTTGTTGCATATTTTAAATTACCATATACTGGAGGAGAAGATTGATGAGAAAAATAATAATAACTAATATGAGCTTTATCATTACTATCTATTGCTATAGATGTATATCCCCCAATGCTACCATTAACTTCACCTATAGTATCTATTGTAGAAGAAACCCAAAAACCAGATGCATTTGTTATATATTTCAAATAGCCGGCACCAGAACCATCAAAATAACTAATATGCACTTTATTATTACTGTCTATTGCTATGGAATTATATTTTCCAACATTCGTCGCCAAATAATTACCATCAATTGCAGAATAAACCCAAGTTTCAGATTCATTTGTGGCATATTTTAAAGCCCCCAGATCATTGTAACTAATATGAATTTTATTATTTTTATCTATTGCTATAGAATTCCAATATACTGTTATATCCTTCTCCACCATTGAATACGTCCATACACCTGATGTATTTGTTACATATTTTAAATTAGATCCATAGTCATAGCTAATATGAATCTTATTATTACTATCTATAGCTATATTTGGAGCATATATACCTCCTCCTGTAATAGTATCTAAAGTCGTAATTTTATATCCTGCATAACTATATAATGGCAATAGCAAAGATATAAAAGTATATATTATTGTATTTGTACAATATCTTTTCTTCATATTACAGTTATCCTGCATAGTTTTAGAACTATGCAGGATATTATCTCCTTTTACTACAAACAATCAATATTTTATAATAAAATGCACAGCCAAACATTGTGGCTCTGTTGTTACATTTACTCTTGGTGTTCCATTTGTTCCATCAGTAACAGGGCCACGAACTATATCATTTGCAGATGCTTGATTATTTCCACCTCCACCATAATCAATATCCATAGTTCCTGCCCCTGGATTAACCATAGTATTATATCTATATTTGTTATGCCAATGTCCTTGCATATGGTCATTAGCTTGATTACCTAACCCCAAAGCAGGATAGTCTACTGTAGGCTCCTGCCCTATATGTGATGTTCTTATTTCAGGATTTGCTCCACGAGGAAACACATTCCTAAAATCAGGCAAATTAAAATTGTCACCACTTCCACCAAAATTGTAATCTATTGCAGCAAATAAATCAGTGTAAGTATTTTTATTTTTTGATGCACCATCACAAATCCACCAGCCAGTCGGTGCAGTTGAACCACCCCACATCATAATAGTTCCCGGCAATATTCTTTCATTCGGAGTTATTTTAGCACGTGTTACTGCCTCATCGTCAATTTTTGCTGTCTCAACTGCATCTGTTGCAAGTTTTGCGGCTGTTATTCCACTATTTTTTACTCGTAATACATCTGCATTTATTTCAATTGTTGAGTCGTCTACATTTACTTGTAAATTTTCAGACCCATCTTTGCTTAATCCATTTCCAGCTACTGCATCTGCTAATTTCGTCCCTGAAATTCCATCTGCGATTATCTTTAACGTATCATCGTCAAATTCCAACACATTTGTCTCAAGTTTATAATCTTTTTTATAGCTTATAATTAATGCAGTATTTATATCTCCATCTAAACTGCATTCACCTAATACTACAGTACCACCTGATGCTCCTGTAATTGCATAACTCGCGCCTACTCCTTTCTCTATGCGACAATTATATAATTTAACAGTCCCACTCCCTCCAATTCCACTAATAGATGCAACACTTCCCCCACCAATAATTTTGCAGGATTGAAATTCTGCAGTACTCGTACTATTATCACACTCAACCCCAACTTGATTAGAACTCATAGCTTCAATATGACAATTCCTGAATATCGGAATAACAGAAGAACTAGCAATTGAAATAACACAATTGCCACTATATGCTCCTTTTAAAATACATGATTCTATAATTGATGCAACATCATTAACAAGTGATAATGCCTTTTTTGCATCAATTTTTAAATTTCTTGCCACAATATTTGTAATAGTAGTTTCAGTATAGATATATATCCCTGTAGCCTGTTTACTGGTTATTGTTAAGTTCTCAACCAAACAATTATCTACGTTAAAAAAACGCAACCCATTTCCATCAGAAGCTACATCACGATATATTATAGATGAATCACGATCAACACCTATAATATTTATATAACTTTTCGGAAATACTTGTTCATATATTCACCAGGATATACCAATACTGTCCAGATATTGCTGGAGCTGGGGCTTTCGTTGGTATTCACCCAGTCTATTGCATTTTGTATACTTGTAAAATCTCCGCCTTCTTTTGCTACTGTTACTGTGTTCTTGTAAAAACCTTGTTTTACTTCTGTGGCTCCACTTATTGTTCCATTTAATCCATTGCTTGAATAATCTTTTGTCGCTCCGCTACTCAATACTTCAAATGGATAGTATAACATTGTGTTTGCTTCGCTGCCTAAATATCGCTCTGTGGTTATTGCTCCTGCAAAAGTGCGTATTGTGCTTGATAACCGGACCTCGTCTATCATTCCATTAAAATATCCTGCTCTTGTTCCATTGTTTAAACTACATCCTATCTGCAAATCTTTTGTTGATGCTGTTGCTGGAAAATCTGTGCTTTCTGTTCCTACATACGTATTTATTCCATTTATATAGAATTTTATGTTGTCACTTGCATCTGCTAATTTCACTGTTACTCCTATGTGATACCATATTCCCTGTATGAATTTAAACGCTGTCCCTATTTGTTTCTTTTCTACTCCTCCACTGTAAAACCTGAAATTTAAATTGTCATTTGCATCTATAAATATTGCATAATTGCCTTCTGGGGTTCCCACACCATAATCCTCTTTTGCTACTATGAATTGTGTTATTCCTGCTTTATTCAAATATATCATTGCTTCCAAAGTTAATTCCTGTGTTCCTGTTCTTTGTAATGCTGCATTATCTGCTCTTGTTATGTAATCATCTACTCCATCAAATAAATAACATTTGCCAAAATTTCCTCTGCTTTCTG
>JBBTED010000116.1:0-18146 GCA_038042445.1 Candidatus Firestoneibacteriota bacterium | reverse complement strand
ACTGTCATGCCGAACTTGTTTCGGCATCTCATTAGACCCTGAAACAAGTTCAGGGTGACATTTTTATTCTCATTTATGCCGGCTACTCGGCAATGAATAATATCACCATTTCAATAAATTCATTTTTTGCACATCTATTGTTTTGATATGCCTGTATATAGAAAGTATTAAAACTAATCCTACTGCAGCTTCGCAAGCTGCTAAAGTTATTACAAAAAGCACAAATATCTGTCCTTGAAATAAAGAATCGCCAAGAAAATGGTTAAATGCTACTAAATTTATATTTGCAGCATTAAGCATAAGTTCTATGGACATCAAAAGACTAATAGCATTTCTTCTGGTTAGGACACCATATATCCCTATTACAAAAACCAAAGATGACAATGCTAAATAATGATATAATGTACCCATTATTTCCTAACCCCCAAAGCTATTGAACCAATTAGTGCAACCAATAATACTATTGATGCAACTTCAAATGGCAGAACATAAGTTGTAAATAACAATTTGCCTATTTCTGCCACAGTTCCATCAACAGGTGTAAAAAATACATTCTTTACTGAAAAAGTTGTGCTTCTTAGAACAAGTAAAATAGCAGCTAAAAGAATTGTGCATACAAAAAACGCAATTCCTTTTTGCTCATTTGCTTCTTTAATTAATTTACTTGAAATTCTTGCGGTAAGCATTATTGCAAATAATATTAAAATCAGGATTCCACCAACATAAAGCAAAATCTGAATTATTCCCAGAAAATCCGCTGAAAGCAAAATAAATATTCCTGCAACTGTAAGGAGAAAAACCCCAAGAAAAAGAGCGCAGTGCATAATATTTTTAAGCGAAACAACTAACATTGCTGAAATTAATGCTATTATTGCTAATATTAAAAACATATACCGTTAAAACCCCCTTGAGTCATTTGTCAGGCAAGATGCCTGACCTATTATATGTGAAAATGATGTTTACCTTACCAGCATTTTGTCTTTTGTATATGTTAGTTCATCACGGGTGTATACTGCAAATTCATAATCCTGAGAATGAATTAAACATTTTTTTGGACATTGTTCTACACATATTCCACAAAACATACAACGTCCAAAATCTATATTATAATATTCTGTTTTCCTCTTACCAGATGCTTCATCTTTATATGCTTTTAAACTTATACATTGTGCAGGGCAAAATTTTGCGCATATTCCACAGCCATCACATATTCCCTCGCCTGTTTCTTTATTAGTAAGCTGTATTAATCGCCCCCTGAATCTTAAAGATATAGGAGCTTTCTCATCCGGATATTGCACAGTAATCGGCTTTTTAAAAAAAACTTTTATTGTTACAATAAACCCTTTAATAATACTTATGCTTCCATAAATTATGTCAGTAATATATTTCACCTAAAAATCTCCTGTAAAATTCTTTGCAGTAGTAGTCGCAAGCTTTAGCTTGCGGTATTTTTTCCGCAGGCTAAAGCCTGCGACTACCTTTATAACACAGTCTAAATGACAATTTTTCATAATATAATTATTGCTGTAATTATTATATTTAAAAATGCAATAGGCATTAAAATTTTCCAGCCAAAATCCATCAATCTATCAACTCTAAGACGTGGCAAAGTCCATCTTGCCCACATATACAAAAATACTATTGAATAAGTTTTTATGAGAAACCATAAAAAAGGCGGCAAAAAAGGTCCATGCCAGCCGCCTAAAAATAATGTAGTGGCAATACTTGCAACTAAAAACATATTAGCATATTCAGCCAAAAAGAAAAATGCAAACTTCATACCACTGTATTCAGTATGATACCCTGAAACAAGTTCGGATTCAGCTTCAGGAATATCAAATGGAACACGATTTATTTCTGCAAGACCGGTTATTATATATAATAGAAATCCAACAGGCTGGACAAAAACAAACCATACTTTTGACTGCGCATTTACTATATCGGACATCTTAAGACTTCCTGTTATCATAATTACTCCTACTACAGAAAGAACTAAAGGAACTTCATAACTTATCATTTGTGCAGCAGAACGCAATGCTCCAAATAAAGAATATTTATTATTTGAACCCCAACCTGCCATTACTATTGCAATTACTGTAATAGAAGAAATAGCAAATATAAAAAGTATTCCTATATTTAAATCAACTGCCTGCACATTTTTATCAAAAGGAATTATTGCAAAAGATACAAATGCCGGTATAAACATCAATACCGCAGCAATTCTATGCACCCATTTATCTGAACAATTTGGAATAATATCTTCTTTTAACAATAATTTTATTGCATCAGCAATTGACTGCGACCATCCATGCCAACCACCAGTTCTCATAGGCCCTAACCTTGCCTGCATATGAGCGCTTATTTTTCTTTCTAACCATACTAAAAACATAACTGTTACAAGCAAAAAACCTAAAATCAACGCTGCACCAACTATATTAAATACAAGAGAAACTACATAATCAGGAATTCCAATTCTAAATGCCAAAAATTCCACATTTTCTTTAACTTTATCCAATATTATTTCAAGACCTGGCATTTGTATCATCTATCTACCTCACCTAAAACTATATCAAGACTTCCAAGTATTGCTACAACATCTGCAATTTTCCATGTTTTTAGAAGTTCCGGCAAAACTTCAAGATTTACAAATGATGGACCTCGGACTTTAAGGCGATATGGATTTGTATTTCCATCACTTATCAAATAAATTCCAAGTTCACCTCTTGGGGCTTCTATACGGCTATAAACTTCACCAACAGGCGGCCTTAAAATTTTAGGAACTTTTGTGCAAATCTCACCATCTGGCAACTTACTCAAAATTTGCTCAATAATATTTATACTTTCTTTCATTTCTTTTATTCTGATGTAATATCTATCCCAGCAATCTCCTTGTGTCCCTACTGGAATCTCAAAATCAAATTTTGAATAAATGGAATATGTATCATTTTTGCGGATATCAAATTGGACACCTGAAGCGCGTAAATTAGGTCCTGTTACTCCGTAATCAATTGCATCTTCTTTTGTAAGCATTCCTATATTTTTTGTTCTGTCCAAAAATATAACATTATTTGAAAGTAAATCGTCATACTCCGACAAACGTTTTTTAAACCACTCTGTAAATTCTTCAAGTTTCTTTACAAATCCTTCAGGCAAATCATTTGATACACCACCTATCCTAAAATAATTATATGTCATTCTTGCACCGCATATTGACTCAAATAAATCCAAAATCATTTCTCTCTCTCTAAGTGCATACATAAAAGGTGTAACTGCACCTATATCAACACCATAAGTTCCAAATAATATCAAATGGCTTGCAATTCTATTTAATTCCGCGACTAAAACCCTTATATATTCAGCACGTTCAGGAATCTGGACTTTCATTATTTTTTCCACTGCCAGACAAAATGCAAAATTATTGCTCATTGAAGCCAAATAATCCCACCTGTCAGATAAAGCAATATTTTGTGCATAGGTTCGGTTCTCCGCAAGCTTTTCCATACCCCTGTGAAGATACCCTATATCAGGGTCGGCCTTTACAATAACCTCACCATCTAAAGTTAAACCTACTCGCAGGACACCATGTGTACTTGGATGCTGAGGTCCCAAGTTCAAATACATCTCTTCTAATTTTATTTCTTCCATATTATTATTCATAATTTTTTAATCGTTTTGTCATACCCGAATGTATTAATCGGACATCCAGAGTCTTGTTTTATCAATGTTTTAAAGACACTGGATTCCCGCTTTCGCGGGAATGACAAAATAAATATGAAAAAACATTTTCAATCGTATTGGTCTGGTGTATGGACATAATCTTTTCGTAGAGGATGTCCTACCCAATCCTGTGGCAATAATATTCTTCTTAAATCTGGATGGCCTTCAAATTTTATTCCAAGTAAATCATAAACTTCTCTTTCATGCCAATTTGCTGTTTTCCAAATTCTGCTTACTGAATTTACAACAGAATTATCATGATTCAAAACAACATTAATAGTTAATTTGTGATTATGTTTGTAAGAATAAAGATGGTATACCACTTTCATATAGTCTTTAAGATCAACACCTGAAAGACACATTAGTGAATCAAAACATAATTCCTCATTTGTTTTTAAAAATTCGCAAATAGGTAATATCTCATCGGCATTAACCTGTATTGCCAATGTATAGTCTTTAAATGAACCTTCAAGACATTTAGTTTCTTCGATTTTTGGAAACTTTTGTGTTATTTTATTTAAGATTTCACTTTGTTGCATAAGGACGCTTTCTTTATTTTTTCCTGCAGTTTTATTACTGCATACATTAAGTTTTCAGGTCTCGGAGGACAACCTGCTACATAAACATCAACAGGAATAACTTTATCTATACCTTTTACTACAGAATAAGAATCATAAAATGGACCACCGGTATTGGAACAACTACCCATTGATATTACAAATTTTGGTTCAGGCATTTGCTCGTAAAGTAATTTTATACGCGAAGCCATTTTTTTTGTAATTGTACCTGCTACAAGCATTACATCCGCCTGCCTTGGAGTTGGTCTTGGAAAAACCCCAAATCTATCAAAATCAAACCGTGAAGCATAAGCACACATCATTTCAATTGCACAACAGGCCAATCCAAATGTAAGCGGCCATAACGAAGAAGAACGCGACCAGTTTATGAAATAATCTGCACTTGTTAAAATTATTTTTCCACCCGGTATTTTTTCCGTAACATACGGTAATTTATCTAATATAATTCCCATAGTATGACCTGAAAGGTCATCCTGAACGAAGTGAAAGATCTCTCAAATGAGATTCTTCGGCTTTGCCTCAGAATGACAAGTTTTACACTTTGCATTTTGCACTTTTCTTACGTCCACTCCAATGCTTTCTTTTTCCACGCATATATTAAACCTAATATAAGTATACCCAGAAAAATAAACATTTCAATAAGTGCAAAAATTCCGATTTTTTTAAACACAACTGCCCATGGAAATAAAAATATGACTTCTACATCAAATATAACAAATAATAATGCAAAAATATAATATCTTAAATTAAATTGTATCCACGCATCACCAACAGGCGATTCTCCACATTCATAAGTTAAAGATTTATTTACATCTGGTTTTGATTCCCTTACTAAATAAGAAAAAACCAAGGAACCAACTGTAAATAATATCCCTAAAATTAAAAAAACCACAACAACAATATATTCATTCATAATATTTGTCTCCTGTCATTCCTGTGAAAACAGGAATCCAGTCTTTTGCTATTTTTGCCTGCTTAAGACATACAAGGACAAGCCTACTGGATTCCCGCTTACTACACGCGGGAATGACATAATGTTCACTAAATTTTACTATTTATCAGATGTTCGCTTTTCTCCTTCTACCAATTTAACAGTATCAGAAACCATTTCTTCTAAATTTTTCGGAGGATTTATATAACATACTTTATTCTTACCTGTTGTCTTTGCCTGATATAAAGCTTTATCCGCCATTTCTATAAGTTCCTTTGGATTTCTGCCATCTTCCTCATAAGTAGCTACTCCAATACTAATTGTTAGTTTTCCATCAGGTTGGTTCATTCCAAATTCAAATGGATGTTCTTCTACAGTTTTTCGTATTCTTTCAGCCAATATAATAGCTCCAGATTTAGGTGTAGATGGAACCAATAGAATAAATTCTTCACCACCATATCTTGCAACAATATCAACCTTTCTTGTTAATTCTTTTAATATCTGGCCAATTTCTACAAGAACTGCATCTCCTGCAGGATGTCCATTTGTATCATTATATCGCTTAAAAAAATCCACATCCATCATTATTACAGAAAGTTTTTCTGTAGGTATCTGATAATAACGTTCAAGTCTGCTTAATTCAGTTTTTAATGCATCCTGAAAATAACGATGGTTGTAAATATTTGTAAGCCCATCCATTATGGCTAATTGTTCGACTTTTTCATATAATTTTGCATTTTCCATTGCTAATGCAACCTGATTTGCAAATAATGTAAGCGGCTCTAAATCTGTCTCTTCAATTGACCTTTCATTTATATTATTATCTGCAAGTAAAACACCCACTGCAATATCTCTTGCAATAAGTGGAACTACAACATATTCTTTAAGTGAAACAAGTTCAACAAACGCCTGTGAACATCTATGATCTTCAGTAGCTCGTTTTATTATATATGGTTTTTTTTCAATAGCAGCACGCGGAATAATATCAAGTGCTTTATCAAATTTAAATTCAAACCCGGAAACTTTTTCCAAAGAAACACCAAAAGTTGTAATAGCACGTAAAATATCATGTTTATGTCCAGTATTTTCCACAGAATAAATTATCACGCGGTCATATCCTAATTCATCAGTCAAATTTTTAAGAACAAGATCAAGCATTTCGCCAACTTTCATACTACGTCTTAATGCCTGAGTAAGCTGATCTACATAATGAAGTTGTCTATTTGTAGTTGTTAATTTTCTGATTAACCTGTGGTTTAAAATATCCACTCTATAGAAAACAAAACCTATTAAAAATATCAATACAAATGTCAAAAAATTAATATTTGGCACTAACGAAAAAATAACAAAAAAACATAAAATATAAAAAGCTGATACACTTAATAAATTTGTAAATAATGCATCTTTTTTCTCATGATTTTTATCAATAAACTCAACTATACGTCTCACATCTTTTTTATTTAAATTTACAAATTTAATTGCTAAAAAATCGTTTCCAGATGTATCAACTCTATGAATAACTCCCTGCACCTCTATAAATTTCAGTTCTTCTGAAATTTCAAATGTTAATTTTATGGAATCACCTTTTTGTAGTGTATTTTTTGCACAAACACCAATTCCACCTGCGCTTATATCAAGCACTTTTCCTTCTATAATCTGGGAAGGATTACTAAAAGGTAATATTTTAACTGTAACTGCCTGCCTTATTCTTCTGAACTTCCTCCTTTCTCTCATATTTTTCACCTCAATTATCATTGCAAAAAGCAAAGCGACGAAGCAATCTCGAGATTGCTTCGCTATCGCTCGCAATGACTATAAATTTTTAGATCCTTCACTTCGTTCAGGATGACCCTTCGGGTCAATTTTGCGCTTTTACCGCTCCTCGTCTGCTTAAATAAATTGCAGTACCCAAAAGTGCAAGCATCAATGCTGCAATTGTAAAACGTGCTCCCATAGAAATGTCTCGTATCACAATTGGAGCAATCAAAATACCAACAAGATTCATAACCTTAATTAATGGATTTAATCCCGGGCCTGCTGTATCTTTATATGGATCACCAACTGTATCCCCTATAACTGCAGCTTTATGATGTTCCGTCCCTTTACCTCCCATAAATCCATCTTCTATTTTTTTCTTTGCATTATCCCATATTGCACCGGTATTTGACATATAAACTGCCAAAAGTTGTCCTGTAAGTATTGCACCACACAAATATCCACCTAATGCACCAGCACCTAAACTAAATCCTACTAATATAGGTGTAGCTATTGCCAAAATTCCCGGGCCTATTAATTCCCTTTGTGCAGCAGAAGTTACTATACTAACACATCGCCCATAATCTGGTTTTTCCTTAAATTCCATTATTCCCGGCTTTTCTCTGAATTGCCTACGAACTTCTTCAACAACCATAAAAGCAGCACGACCTACTGCCTTTAATGCAAAAGATGAAAATAAAAATGGAACTGCACCACCTATTAAAAGCCCTACAAATACCTTTGGCGAATTTATCTGTATACCAATTTCAGTAAGTTTAGCTTCATCAATAAATGACCTGAACAATGAAATTGCAGCTATAACAGCAGTAGATATTGCCAAACCTTTTGTTAATGCTTTTGTAGTATTTCCTATAGCATCCATACGTGAAAGTATTCTGCCTGCTTTTTCTTCGTGTATACCGGACATTTCAAAAATTCCATGCGCATTGTCAGTTATCGGACCATAAGTATCCATTGCAAGTATAAAACCTGTAGTTGTAAGCAATCCTAAACCCGCTAATGCTATGCCATACGACGCTAAACCTAATTCACCATTAAATATAAAAAGTGATGCAAGAATTGTCCCAGCTATAACAACTATTGCCCATACTGAAGACTCCATACCTTCAGCCATTCCATTTAATAACAACGTTGCAGGACCTGTTTTTGAAGCCTGCGCTGTTTCAGTAGCAGCTCGCTTATCCGGATGTGTAAAATAATTTGTTATCAATAAAGTAGCTATTGCAAGACCAATCCCAACAGTTGATGCCCAGAAAAATCTAAAATCTATCTGCCCTGTTACAGGATCTTTAAGATACAGAGCATTAATAAGAGCAAAACCTGCAATTGCAGCAATTGATGAAACCAAATATCCTATGGCTATTGGTTTCATTGGATCTTTTAATTCTTCTCCTTTTACTCTAACAAAAAGTGTTCCAATTATTGATGCAAATACTCCAATACCACGAATAAGTAATGGGAAAATTATTAATTTCAAAGCAAATGAATTTGCATTTACACCATATTTTGTCAAAAATCCGGAATCAAGAAGTAACGCTGCAGCTAAAATTATTGATGCTACCAATGTAACCTCGTATGACTCAAACACATCTGCAGCCATACCTGCGCAATCTCCAACATTATCGCCTACGTTATCTGCTATAGTTGCTGCATTTCTTGGATCATCCTCTGGAATTCCTGCTTCAACTTTTCCAACTAAATCTGCGCCTACATCAGCAGCTTTTGTATATATTCCGCCTCCAACTCTCATAAATAACGCAGCAAGACATCCTCCAAATCCAAATCCAATTAAAACTTTCATAGCGTTTTCTTTAAACACCATGAATATAATAGTAGCGCCTAAAAGACCAAATCCCACAGTAAACATACCTGAAACTGTTCCTGCCTGAAATGCAACATGCAAAGCATCTTTAAAACTTTTTAATGCAGCATTTGCTGTGCGAACATTACCTCTTACTGCTAACCACATTCCAACATATCCGGCTCCATAAGAAGCCATAACTCCTGCTAAAAATGCAATACTAATTCCTACTGATATTGCTCTTGGATAAATAGCGCCATACATTACATAAAGCCCTATTGCTATTATAATTACAAACCATATCATTGTTCTAAACTGCTGACGTAAATACGCCATTGCACCTTCTTCAATAGCTTTTGCTACTTCAACCATTTTTTGAGAACCCGGATCAGCCTTTAAAACCTTGCGGACAAGATACAGTCCATATCCAATTCCTATAAAAGCAGAAACTAAAACCGCCCACAATAACGTCCACTCTAATGTACCAAAAGCAGGCAATACAATATTCGCTTCACTCATTTCTTTCTCCTTTCTAATACCCTCAAGAAAGCATGGACAACCTGAGGATCGAATTGTTTACCACTGCATTTTTCAAGTTCTGCTATTGCATCTTTTTGAGACATAGAGTTCCTATATGGCCTGTCAGAAATCATTGCATCATAAGCATCTGCAACTGCCATTATACGTGCTCCAATCCTGATATTATCTCCCTTAACTCCATAAGGATAACCTGCTCCATCATATCTTTCATGATGCTGTTTCACCATTTCTATTACATCATTTAAAAATACAAGTGGCTCAAGTATTTCTGCACTTTTTAATGAATGTTCTTTTATTTTTTTCCATTCTTCAGCAGAAAGTTTATCTGATTTTGACAAGATATAATCCTGTATACCAATCTTACCTAAATCATGAAGTTGAGAAGCATGGTTTATATTTTTTACTTCTTCAGAATTTAAACCCATTTCTTCAGCAATTTCTACTGCATATTTTGTAACATTTTCTGAATGATTGTGCGTATAGTGATCTTTTGCATCTATAGCAACTGCCAATGCTTTTATAGTCCGCATATATACATCCTGTAAATTTTGATAAAGCTTCGTTTTCTCAATTGCAATTGCAGCCTGAGACGCCAATGCTTTAAGCAACTGCAAATCATCATTTGAAAAAGATTCTCTGGTATGTTTATTATTAATATTTATAACTCCAACTACTTTATGCGTATCAATTATTATTGGTACTGATATTAATGATTTGTTGTAATATTTTTCAGAATTTCTAATAGTAAATCTTTTATCTTTTTCAATATTTTTAACCAGTAAAGGTTTTTTATGTTTAACTACCCACCCGGAAATTCTTTCGCCAATTTTTAATCGAGTATGCAAAACAATTTTCTGCGACAATCCTTTTGCAACTGCTATTGTAAGATATTCGCCTTCTTCATCAACTAATAAAATGGAACCGATTTCACATTTTAATTTAATTGTTGCTTTATTCAAAATTATTTTTAATATATCAGACAACTTGAATAATGAAGCCACACTTTTGCTGACTTCATACATAATAGTAAGAGCTTCAAGTTTTTTCTCTTGATTAGAATTTTTTTCCTTCAAGATTTCAATCTGCCGTTGTAATTTATTTTTCATACTTACAATATTCCCTTTGGTCATTTGACTATACGAATGACTTTAGGTAATAAAACTAATTATATAATTTTTTACGAAAAAAAGTCAAATATTTTAAAAAACAAATAGTATCTGCAAACTAATAATCAGTAAACGAATTTCCTTTGCTATCAATAGCAGTACTATTACACCAAACTCCTCCAGCCCAATCACTAGCACTACAATATGCCCAACCAATACCAGTAGTTGTCGGAGGCACAGTAACAAGTGTAATTGCATTTGAATTACCAAGTGGTGTAGCTTTAGCTATTGGAATTTCCGATAAATATGAAGAAAAATTAGTTGTTAAATCATCTGGCCATTGTCCTTCTTTATCTCCATAATAAATTGCAACAGCGGACCTAATAGCAGACAAATTACCTTTTGTAGCACCTTCACGTGATTTCTCTAAAATACTACTCATCTTCGGTATAGATATTGCAGCCAATATTCCAATAATTGCCACAACTATCATCAATTCAATTAAAGTAAACCCAGTTTCTACACACAGGACATGAGTAAACCCCACTTCATCTATTTTTTTAAACATAGCTTAAATATTTAATTATCATATTGACATTTAAAAGTCAAACTCTTTATCTAATATAAAATTTAGGTTGTTTCTTACATTAATTTATGTTATTATGCAATAGATATCCACGGGAATGCACGTGTTACTTTATCTTGAAATTTATCGTTTTTCATTGATTCGTTATTTCATTCGCCGAAGGCGAATGACCAAAAGAGTATCCTCTTTTGGAATACTCTTTTGAAAGGAAATTTATTATATATTTGCAAAATAAAAATATCAATTATGCAATGTAAAAATTTATATATAAAAGCAGCTATTGTATCACTTTTGTTTTTTTTAGGATGCGGAAGCAGTGTTAGAAGTGGCTATATAAAAGTGTATGATGTAACAGGACAAGCAGAAAACAAGGAAAGCAAAAAATCTGAGGATTCAACTGATTCTAAAACTTTACTTGCACAAAACACACAGGATAAACCTACAATTATTCCAGAAACTAAAGCCCCTGTAGAAGTTGCAAAACAGGAAGAAGCAATTATTATTGATAAAAAAGAATCATCTCCACAACTACAAACTACAGACATCAGACTACAGACATCAGAATCTAAAGAAAAATCTTTAGAAACAACGACAATTGCAAAACAGGAAAACCCCGTAGTTGCCGATTTATCGGCAAAAAAAACAACAGTAAAAGATTTATCTAAACGACAAGTTAAAATTCAAAATTTTGCATTTGGATCTGGAGAAAAACTTACCTTTGCAATACAATATATGAAAATAACTGCAGGTATAGCTACTATGGAAGTCAGAGAAATAACAAATACAGAAGGCAAAGATGCATATCATATTGTTACAACTGCAAAATCTTTGCCATTTTTTTCAACATTTCACAAAGTAGATGATAGAGTAGAAACATATATTGATGTTTATTCATTTTTGCCTATTCGCCTTGAACAATATCTTGTAGAAGGAACATTAAAAAAGAATTCAAATGCTTACTTTGATAATGAAAAAAATACAGTTACTGAAGAAAATAAAATTTATAATGCGCCTGATAATGTCCATGATATACTTTCTTGTTTTTTTTACTTTAGAACACAAAAAGTTGAAATTGGGAAAGATATACCTATTACAGTATATTCTGAAGGAGAATTCCATAATTTAAAAGTTCAAATAATAAATAAAGAAGTAGTAAAAGTTCCAGCAGGCAAATTTAATACTTTAGTTGTTAAACCTATTATGAATTTTGAAAGTATATTCAAACAGGAAGGCGATATAACAATATGGGTAACTGATGATGTGAGACATATTCCAGTAAAAATGGCTGCAAAAGCGTTTCTTGTTGGCGCTATAAATGTAGTGTTAACAGAAGGTATAATAATAGACAAAGGTCAGGCAAGGAAAATAAATCAATGAGCAAATATAAACAGATAAATCTGACTAAAATTAAAAGATATAGTATATTACGCAGAAAAAGTAAGGTAAAAATTACAAATTTTGCCAAATCTGGAAAGAAGAAAATTTTATTTAATAACTTTATTTCCAATCTACCGAATATATTAGCTGCACAGAAATTAAAACAAGTAATTAACGATATTGTTTTAGCCCACAAACATAAAAAACAGGTTATACTAATGATTGGAGGCCATATTATTAAGTGCGGACTTGGACCTGTGATTATAGATCTTATGAAAAGAAAAGTTATTACTGCTATTGCTATGAACGGCGCTGCAAGTATTCATGATTTTGAAATTGCATTAGCAGGCACAACCTCTGAGGAAGTAACAACAGCATTAGCAGACGGAAGTTTTGGAATGGCAGAAGAAACCGGAAAATTAATTAACGAAGCAATTAATCATAGTATATCTGACAACACAGGAATGGGCGAATCTATTGGAAAAAAAATAATTATTCTTAAAGCACCATATAAAAACCTGAGTATACTTGCCACAGCATATTTATTGAATATTCCAGCAACTGTTCATGTTGCAATAGGTACTGATATTATTCATCAGCATCCTGAAACAAACGGAGCTGCTATAGGCAACAGTAGTTTTATTGACTTTAAAATATTCACTAATGAAGTTTCTAAGCTTGAAAACGGAGTAATATTAAATTGCGGATCTGCTGTTATAATGCCAGAAGTTTTTTTAAAAGCGCTATCAATATCTAGAAATCTTGGATACAAAGTTTATAAATTTACTACTGTAAATTTTGATATGATTCAACATTATAGACCTATTACAAATGTTATAACAAGACCTACTTTAAAAGGTGGAAAAGGATATGCAATAACAGGACACCACGAAATAATGATTCCTCTTTTAGCTCAGGCAATAATAGAAAAACTGTAACAATCTTTGTAGTTGCTGATTTATCAGCATAAAAAAACTGCCGATAAATCGGCAACTACAATAAATTTCATGATGTATACGAAAAACCACCTTAAGTTTGCCAAATAACAGCCATCATTCTGCCTGCATTGTTTTTATCTCTTCTGTAAGAAAAAAATAAATCTGAATTGCATTTTGTACAATCAGGATTTACTAAAATATTTTCAGGCAAAACTCCTACTTTAATTAACTGGCGTCTATTTAATTCTTTAATATCAAGTATAGCGGATTTTTTAAAAATTTTCGTCCAATTAAAAGGATTTTCATAGCTATTTTTTTTAAATGCCTTAAGAAATTTATCAGTTAATTTTAAATCTATTTCATAGCAACAAGAACCAATTGATGGACCCAAAGCAACTTTAAGATTTTCAGGTGAACTATTAAATACTGTTTTCATTTTCAAAATTGCAATTTCTGCTATTTTTTTAAAAGTCCCTCTCCAGCCAGCATGAACAATTCCTATAGATTTATTAACTGGATCTACAAGAAATATAGGCAAACAATCAGCTATAGAAATTGCTATAGGAATATTCTTTAAATTCGTAATCAAACCATCAGTATCAGCAATAGCTGTACTATATTTTAAATTTCCTTTGCCTACATCTTTTTTTCTTATAACTGCTACTTTATTGCTATGTGTCTGCTGACAAGTAACAAGTTTATCTATGCCAAAACCCATAGCATCTGCAATAAGTTTTCTATTTTTAATCGTAGTTGCTGATTTATCAGCAATGCCTTTAAATGACAAATCATAAGGTTTAGTTGAAATAAAAGCTGAAACATTAAATTTATACCAAGAAGGTATGGTAAAATATCTAATTTGATTGCTGGTTTTCAGTAGGAATGGGTTCTTTTGCTTTGTCTTCATCTAAATTTAATTCACTGTGATATTTCTTTATTGCCTGAAAAACAGCTAAAGCAACCTTTTCGCGAAAATAAGGACTTGCTAATTTTTGTTCTTCTTGAGGATTAGAAATAAAAGCAACTTCAACTAAAACAGCAGGCATTTTGGTGCGCGCAAGCACATAAAATGGAGCACGCATTATCATACTATTTTTTCTACCATATAATCCAACATCATTAACTAATTTATCTTCTATATAGCCAGCCATTAAAATACTCACACTTTCTGTAGATTTTTTTTGAAGATCATTTAATAAAAAACTCAAGAAATCTGTAGGAGCCCCAATATTTTCACGTTGTGCAACTTCTGCAGCATTTTCATCTGAAGCAACTTCTGCAAAAATATACGACTCAGTACCATACGCATTTTCAGCAGATACCCTGCGTCCCTTTGCATTACAGTGAATACTTACGAAAAGATCTGCATTATTCGTATTTGCAATATTAACCCTTTCCTGCAAACTTATAAAAGTATCATCTGTCCGAGTCATTATTATTTCAATTGGCAATTTACTTTTTAATAATCTCACAATTCTATTTGCAATATCAATATTCATATCCTTTTCCAGTAATTTTGTCGGGCCTTTTGCGCCTGAATCATGGCCACCATGACCAGCGTCTATAATTATTTTTTTTAATTTATAACCACTATCTTTAAATGATGTATTCACTGAAGATATAGCATCTTTTTTTGCATCTGTTTCTATAAGCAGAGTCATTCTTGTTTCATTCCAAAAAACTTCACAATTAAAAAGAGCGCTCAATATACTTGCAAAACTTTTTCCAGAAATCAATATGCCTTTTTCATCTTTAGAAGGAGCATCTTCCATTTCTATATTTCTTTCATTCTCACAAAGAAAATATTTTGAATCCAAAAATAATACTGTTTTTCTGTTATTATATATAAGAACAATCCTATTAGTTAATTCTGAATAAGAATATCCTACTTTCAATACCTCGCATGCTCTTGGAATTGATATTTTTAACACTCCATTTACACTCTTAACATCAAATTTCATTTCTGTTTGCTCATTAGTAGAAGCTATTTTTATTATTATATTTTTTTTCTTATTAACTACCTTTTTGGATTTTGTAGATTTTGATGATTTTTTAGAAGGTTGTGTTTTTGTTGTAGAACTTTTCTTTGTTGATGTAGCAGTAAATGCAACATCGCTGAAATTAAACGATAAAACCAGAGTAAATATTAAAATGTTTAATATGGATTTTTTCAACTGTTTAAATGTTTCCATGGCAAAATTCCACTTCCTTTAGAGTTACCATAAATATGAAAATCAATATCTGATTTAGTTAAATTTTTTAAACTTGTCTTTAAATCAACACCACTATTAACTGCATAATCCAAAATACCACCAACTCTTCTGTCTCCTCTTGAAAAAACACCTTGTAAAACAGCATTATGCAAACTTTCACATCTCAATTCTAAATTCGGTATACCAGTTACTTCACCTTTTAAATACTGCATTTTTTGTTTTAAATTTTTTATGTTTTCCATCTGCTCAGATTCAAATGGAGTAAAAGGTTTTGGAATAAATACCGAAAATCCAGCAATTATTTTACCTATTCTACCAGTAGAAACACTCGTTTCAATAAAATACTTAACAAGTCTTTTTATAAATCTTATGTTTATATCAATATCCTGCATATTTTCTTCCGGTAAACCTATCATAAAATAAAGTTTGATATTTATTATATCATTTTTTATTGCTTTTGATACAACAGAATAAATCGTTTCTTCTTTTATTTCTTTTTTGATTATTTTCTGCAACTTCTCTGACATTGTTTCTACTGCAATAGTAAATGTTTTTTGTCCACCTTTTCCAAGAGCCTCAATTAGTATATCGGAAGCACCTTCTGCACGCAAAGATGAAGTTGATAAATATGCATTTTTTTTAATTATAAATGTTACAAGTTCATCTATCTCCGGATAATCTGTTATACTTGTGCCAACCAATCCTATTTTATTTGTCCATTTTAGTCCTTTTTCTATTATATCCATAACACAAGCCAAACTTCTACGTCTCACAGGAGTTTGTATAAAACTTGTTACACAAAATTTACACATACGTGAACATCCGCGATTTATTTCTACTAAAAGCATTTTTCCAAATTCAGTATTTGGTGTTAGTATCGCCGACATCCCAGGGCAAATATCAAGATTTTGGACAATTCTGCGTTTTATTGTTTTTGGAACATTATGCTCTATTTCAAATTTTTTAATCGTGTTATCGCTGTTATATATCGGAGTATAAAATTTTGGAACATATACTCCCGGTATATTTGCAAGTTCTAATAATATTTTGTCTCGTGAATCTGCTTTTATTTTTTTATATTTATCAATAATTTCGCTAATGACTTCTTCTGAATCTCCAATCACAAATACATCAATGAAATTCGCTAATGGTTCTGGATTATAACTTGCGCACACTCCTCCTGCTATAATAATTGGGTCATTATATTTGCGTTCATTAGAAAGTAATGGTATTTTTGCAAGCTTTAAAATTTTCAGGACATTAATATAATTTAATTCAAAAGATAGGGAAAACCCAACAAAATCAAAATCTTTAAGCGAATTTCTGTTTTCTACAGTACAAATTTTAGAATTATCATTTAAAAAAAACCTCTCACATATCACATCCTTTCTTGCATTTAAAATTGCATAAATAACCTGCCACCCTAAATTTGACATACCAATATAGTAGCTTTCCGGAAACCCAATAGCAAATGATACATCCGCAGATTTATTTGCAAAACAAAGATTTATTTCATCTTTTGTATTAATATTAGTTAATGGTATTTTTTTACTCATTTTTAAATTATTTAGAATTTGTGTTTATAGTATAAAGTATGATATTTTTCTTGTAAAGAATAAATTTGATAACCATTCTAAAATACAATATGTAGTTGCCGATTTATCGGCATTACTTGCAACAACCAATTTGTTGGTTTATCTTTAAAACATAAATCACTTTTTAAAAATGCTGATAAATCAGCAACTACAATTAAAATTTTACTTATAATGGTTAACTTGTTACTAAATTTGATTTGCTTCTACAATTGCCAGGTGACTCCAAAACGGTGGGAACCTAATATGCCTTTTATTGCGGTAAATGGATAAATAAATGCGTAGTCTATTTTCATTCCACTGATAAAATTATAGCTTGCTCCAAGCGACACTTCATCTAGATTTACTCCTGCTCGTAGGCTTATGTCTGACAGGCGATAATCTTGTTCTATAACAAGATTATCCTGTCCTACACGAGACGCCTCTCCTACAATATATTCTACTCCGCCATATACATTCATATCTTTTTTGCCGTTTATATTCCTGTCCCTGTATGACACATCTATTGCTGGAGTGAAGTTGCCTATTTGGTATGATGTCCCTATTCGTATAATCATCGGCAATTCCTCACCTGTTGTATCGCCTAATGTTAGATTCGGTTTATTCACATTCTCTACACTTGCTCCTACTCGTAAGTCATCATACATTTGATAAATCATTCCTATGTCTATTCCTACTTTTGTTTTGCTATATCCATTTGCATTAAACAATGGGTCCAATCTCGTATACTCGTTCTCTTCATACATCACACTCATTACTTTTATGCTTACTCCACAGGATATATCTCCTAGGTTTTTGCCATAACTTATCACTCCTGTGTTTTCCTTATACTTGCTTGATGTAAATAATAAATCACCTATTCCTATACTTCCTATTTCTCCCAATGGCATCACATACCCCACATACCAATCACTTAAATTATCCTCGTCTATCCCTAAATATTTCTTCGCATACATTAACTCTAATTCGCCGATAAATCGGCTACTACAAT
>JBBTED010000115.1:0-11436 GCA_038042445.1 Candidatus Firestoneibacteriota bacterium | reverse complement strand
ATGGGCAAAATATAATAAGCAAAGTTGTGAATTGTACAGTATCAGCAGGACAAAACATAAGTGATAATCTTGTGCTGGAGAATTTGGTGTCAGGGAATTACGAAGTAGGTTACAGCACATATTATGAAACAGGAGGGATAAATTTTAAAGTAGGGAAATATAATCAAGGATTGTTGAGCGTTAATTTAGGAGAATTTTCAAATGGAAGTTTTCCATTATTAGTAAAAGTAAAAAATGCAGGAATAAATGAATATGAGGGTAGTTTAAGAATAACGAATATATTTTTGAATGAGGAAGTAAATGTGAATTTAGGAATTAATGCAGAACAAAACTATAATTTTGCAATAACGCCGCAGTATGGAGGAACGTTTGACGTAAAAATAGAATTGCTTTATTCAGGGCAGGTAATAGCAAGTGAAACAAAACAAATTAGTATAAGTGGAGCTAAGTTTGAAATTACGAATTTGCCAGCAGGTATAGAATTTTTGGCAGGAGCTATGGCGAGTGTAAATTTGAATATAAGAAATACAGGTGACATAAAGGGACAAGCAAAAGTAAGATTTGCAATATTTGATGCATTAGACCAGACAAAATATGTATGGTTAAATTCTGGAGAAGAAGGTTCTTGTGTATTTGAATTTACAATTCCTGAGGATATACAAGACGGCAATTATACGAGTAAAGTATATTTGAATGATACAGGTTACGATATAAATTTCAAAGTTAATGGTATAAAAATATCAGTTATAGCGAGTTTAGACAAGGAAAGTTATATAGAAGGGGAGCAGGCAAGACTTAATTTAACAATAACTAATTTATTGCAAGCAACAGATATAATATTAAAAGCCAATGCACAATTTAATGAGTGGGCATCAACTCAGGATTTTGTTCTAAATAGTGGAACTCAAACAATAGAATTTGCATCAATACCTGTAAAACATACAGGGCAAAAATTAAGTTTTGGAATATATTTTAAAACAGGTAGGTCAATATGGTTAGATTCAGTGTATGTGCCGAAAAAAGTGGATGTTGTAACATTAACCACAGACAAGCAGGTGTATAATCATGGAGAAACAGTAACGATAAAAATAGAAAGCAGTGAAGCAGGAGCGATAAGTATAACAGGACCAAATTACAGCGAAAGTATAGAAATATCTACAGGCATAACAACATTAAGTTTTGTATTGCCGGGTGAAATGATAGCAGGCACGCAAACAATAAGTTACAGTTTTGCGGGAAAGAGTTATACATATCTAATAGATATAGCAGGGTATCAGGTTCAAATATTAGAGGCAAAATTAGATAAGGTAGAGCCAAATATAGGTGAACAAGTAACATTAAGTTTAAGTGCAAATAGTAATAGCGATATAACACCAGTGATAATAAAGGCGTGGTTAATAGAGCCAAATCAAACAACAATAGAAGTAATAAATGAGAGTACATATTTGGTAAAAGGAGAAAATAAATTTAATTATACATGGACAGTATCTACAGAAAGCACAGGAATACACAGATTGATATATGCGATGTATACTAATAGTGAAATGTTGTTGGTATCAGGAGCCAAGAGTTTTGATGTAGGCAAAGCAGTATTACTTGGATTAACAACAGATAAAACAGAATATCCAACAATAACAGAGCCAGTAGATGCAAAAGTGACTTTATATGGGAAACAAAATGAACAAGGGATATTAACAATATATTTAGATGGAAATTATATAAATAGTCAGAATATAGTATGGACAGGAAGCACAGAGGAATTGATAATTTCAATACCAGTTGTGCAAGCAGGTTGGCATACAATTAAGGCAGAATTAAATGCACAAGGTTTAATAAGTAGTAAAGAAGTCCAATTTGCGTATGGTTCAAGTTTACCAGATTTAGCAATTAGTGCATCAGATGTAACAATAGAATATCCAAATGAAGAATTTGAGAACACAGAATTAAACATAACAGCGAAAGTATATAATTATGGAAAAACGGATGCAAGGAATGTATCAGTACGATTTTACGATGGAAACCCAGAAGAAGGTGGATTATACATAGCAGAGGGAAGTATAGATTTAATAGGTAAAAATGGTGGCGAAGTAATAGTACGAGTAGAATGGAATCCAAGTCAAACAGGAGCACATAGTATTTATGTAGAAGTAAATCCAGATAATACAATATCAGAGTTTGATACAACCAACAACAAAGCAAGCAAAGATGTGATGGTGTATAAGATATGGACAAAAAAGATGGAAGGAGATTTAGTAGGCACAGGTTCAATAGGAGGACCAAAAGAGCATCACAAAGTATATAAATATAACACAAAGAAAATAACTGGCAATATAACAGGAGTTGTGGTAAAATTAAAAATTCAAGAATATGAAGCAGATGGAAGTGAAGCGAGTGACAAAGAAAATCCATACATAGAGGTATGGAGCATGGAGAAGCAGAAGAAGGAAGGCGGAAAGTGGAAATGCTTTAGAGGTGGTAAATGGGTAGATGTGCATCAGATAAATGGAGATATAACACCAACAGATGAAGGCTGGTACACAATAAAATCCACAGATGCAGATGTGATAGCAGATATAGCAAATGAAAAACACGATCATATAGATGTATGGATAAAAAGCTTAGATGCAGTAAAAATAAAAGATAAGAAACACAAATCCGAAAAAGACAAAGTAAAAATAGACAAAATCTTATTGATTTTAGAATTAAAATAAAAGTTTTTTAGGTGAAAAGTATCAAAAACTTTTCACATTGTATTGGTAAGTAAAAGGGGAAAAGAATGGATCCAATAGCAGATATGTTTACACGAATTAGGAATGCTAATAAGGAATTGCATGAACAAGTGGATATTCCTTCATCTAAGCTTAAACTTGAGATAGTAAAACTATTGTTGAGTGAGGGATATATACAAAATTATAGACATCTTCCTGATGCAAAAGGCGGAATTATTAGAATATTTTTAAAATATTTAAAAGGTAATAAACGGGTTATTGCTGGAATAAAGCGAGTTAGTAAATCAAGCTTAAGAATTTACAAAAGGTATAGAGAAATCCCTAGGATATTTGGAGGGTTTGGTTCGGTTTTGATTTCTACATCTTTAGGGATAATGACAGGTAAAGAAGCAAGTGCAAAAAAAATAGGTGGAGAAATTATAGGTTATATATGGTGAAGTATGGTCTGGTGAAAGAAGGCAGACTATAAACAAAAAATTATGGTCTGGTGGAAAAAATACCAACCATAAGGGAAAGAATTATAGTCCGGTGAAAGAAGACGGACCATAAATAGAAAATTATGTCTAGAATAGGAAATAAAGTAATAGTAATATCATCGGGTGTAAAAGTAGATATAAAAGGTCAATTAATTACAATTGATGGACCTAAAGGTAAACTTACCTATAATATACATTCTGATATTACAGTTTCAATATCTGATGGTAAAATATTTGTAAAACGACCAACTGAGAATAAACTCCATAAATCTTTACATGGTGTTACGAGAGCTAATATTTCTAATATGATTGATGGGGTTACAGTGGGATTTCAGAAAACATTAGCAATAATTGGAATAGGATTTAAAGCTTTTGTTGAAAATGATAAATTTACTTTGCAAGTTGGTTTTACACATCCAGTAGTATTTAATATACCACAGGGAATTACAATAAAAGTAGAGAAGCAGACTGCAATAACTTTATCTGGGAGTGACAAACAGCTTCTTGGTGAATTTACTGCTAAAATCAGGGCAGTTAGGCCACCAGAGCCTTATAAAGGGACAGGAATACGATATACAAATGAATATGTAAGGAAAAAAGTAGGTAAAGCTGCAATTACGGCAGGTACTGGAGGGAAATAGATATCAAATGAAAACTGATAAAAAAATTGCACAGAAAAAAAGACATATAAGAATAAGGAAGAAAATATTTGGAACAATGAATGTTCCGAGATTATGTGTTTTTAGGAGTCAAAAGCATATAAGTGTTCAGGCAGTAGATGATGAAACTGGGAAGGTAATAACCGGTTGTGCTACATATTCTCCTGAGTTAAAAGGAAAATTGACCAGTACAAAAAATATTTCTGCTGCAAAAGCTCTTGGTGAATTAATGGCAAAGAAATTGTTAAAAAAAGAAATAATAAAAGTAGTTTTTGATAGGTCTGGATATCTTTATCATGGTCGCATAAAAGAACTTGCTGATTCGGCAAGAAATGCGGGCCTAAAATTTTAAAATTAGGTAAAAAAATATGGTCTGGTGAAAGAAGACAGACCATAAACAAAACATTATAGTCCGGTGAAAAAATACGGACCATAAATAGAAAATTATGAGAAGAATTGATATAGGGAATACACAGTTTGAAGAACGTACTGTTTCGATAAAACGTGTTGCAAAGGTTGTAAAAGGTGGCAAACGTTTTAGTTTTAGTGCAGTAGTTGTAGTTGGAGACAAAAATGGTAATGTTGGAACTGGTCTTGGCAAAGCAAATGAAATAGGCGATGCGATTAGAAAAGGTATTGAAGATGCTAAAAAAAATGTTATACCAATACCTATGAAAGGAACAACGATTACTCATGAAATTGAATTTAAATACGGTGCTTCAAAAATAATTTTAAGACCTGCTTCACGAGGAACTGGAGTAATAGCAGGTAGTACAGTTAGGGCAATAATGGATCTTGCTGGTATTACTGATGTTTTGACAAAATGTATAGGTTCTAGTAATCCACATAATTTAGTGAAGGTTACAATGATGGCATTGTCAATGCTCAAAAAAGAAGAGACAAAAGAGGTAAAGATATGACCAATGGTAATGGTGTAGCTACAACTGAAAGTATGAATATGCTTTCAAATTTAAAATGGAATAAAGGTGCTAAAAAAAACAAAAAGAGGATAGGTAGAGGAACTGGTTCTGGGCATGGCAAAACTAGTGGTAAGGGACATAAAGGTCAGAAGTCTCGTTCAGGTTATAGCAGGAGTCCAGGATTTGAAGGTGGAAGGATGCCTCTTATTAGAAGGACACCAAAACGTGGATTTAAAAATCCTTTTAGAGTGGAGCAACAAATAGTTAATTTACGTGATTTAGATAAAAAATTTACTGGTTTGGAAGAGATAACACCGGATAGTTTGCTGAAAAGTGGTCTTATTAAAGATACTAAAAGTATAAAATTATTAGGTGATGGAGATGTTACAAAACCATTTAAAATAAAAATACACAAGTTTAGTAAATCTGCAAAACAGAAAATAGAAGCAGCCGGTGGAACAATAGAAAACTATGCTTGAAGCTTTTGTCAATATATTTAAAATTCCAGAGTTAAAGAAAAAAGTTTTATTTACACTTGGTGCTTTGGCTATTTATAGATTGGGTTCGCATATTCCAACACCCGGTATAGATGCTCATGCTTTAAATGAATTTTTCAAATCACAAGCAGGTGGTATTTTAGGGTTGCTGGATTTATTTTCAGGTGGTGCATTTAGAACATTTTCTGTGTGTGCATTGGGTATTATGCCGTATATAAGCACATCAATAATTATGCAGCTTTTAACAGCTGTTATTCCTGCTTTGGAGCGTCTTGCTAAAGAAGGGGATATTGGAAGAAAAAAAATAACTCAATATACACGATACGGAACAGTTGTATTATGCGCTATACAAGGTTTTGGAATGACATATATGATGCACAATGTGGGTAAAAATATAGTAATAAATTGGGGGCTTTCATTCCAAATTATGACTGTTTTGACACTTACTACAGGTACTATGTTTTTAATGTGGCTTGGAGAACAGATAACGGAAAGAGGAATAGGAAACGGAATTAGTATGTTAATATTTGCAGGTATTGTAGCACGTGTACCTCAGGAAATAATAAATACAACGAAATTAGTATTGCAAGGTGAACTATCACTGTTTCTAACTTTATTTGTATTAACAGGAGTTCTTGCACTTGTTGCATTTGTTGTTTTTATAGAAGCTGGTAATAGAAAAATTCCTGTTCAATATGCACAAAGAATTGTAGGTAGACGTGTTTATGGTGGGCAGAGTACTTATCTTCCACTTAAAGTTAATCATTCAGGAGTTATTGCTATAATTTTTGCTTCATCAGTTGTGATGTTTCCTGCAACTATAGCAAAATTTATTACAAATAATGTATTTACAGAAAAAATAGCAGAATGGCTTTCTCCAGGGGCATTTTTGCATGAAACACTGTATTTTGTTTTAATAGTATTTTTTTGTTATTTCTATACTGCAATAGTATTTAATCCAGTTGATATAGCTGAAAATATTAAAAAATATGGAGGGTTTATTCCAGGGGTTAGGCCTGGTCAACCAACAGCAGAGTTTATAGATAAAATATTGACAAGAGTAACATTGGTTGGTGCTTTAGCTGTAGTGATTATAGCAATTGTGCCTGATATTGTTATGCGAAAAATAAACATTCCTTTTTATTTTGGTGGAACTTCTTTGCTTATTGTTGTTGGTGTTGCAATGGATACGATGAAACAAATAGAGTCACATCTTTTGATGCGTCATTATGAAGGTTTTATGAAACAGGGTAAAATTAAATCACGTGGTGCATTTTAATAAAATAATGATTATAATTTTACTTGGTGCGCCGGGTTCTGGAAAGGGAACATTTGCAGAGGAAATAACAAAGAAACACAATGTTCCTAAAATTTCTACAGGTGATATTTTGAGGCAGGCAGTTAAGGACAGAACTAATCTTGGGTTAAAAGCAAAAACTTATATGGATAAAGGCGAGCTTGTTACGGATGATTTAATACTAAATATTGTCCAAGAACGATTGTCTTTTAATGATTGTAAAAATGGATTTATTCTAGATGGTTTTCCACGAACTGTTGAACAAGCAGAATCTTTGAACGAAATTTTAAATAATAATGTAGCGGTTGCCGTAAGGCAACTGATAGTTATTAATTTGCAAGTATCACAAGAAGTATTAATCAATAGATTAACAGGACGTCAATTGTGCGAAAAATGTGGTGCAAATTTTAACAGCAATACACTTCCTTCAAAAGTCTCAGGTGTTTGTGATAAGTGTGGAGGGAAATTATATCAAAGAAATGATGATAAAAAAGAAGTTGTTCTGAATCGTCTTGAAGTATATAAGAAGCAAACTCAGCCACTACTTGATTATTATACACAACTTAAATTGTTGCGAGAAATAAGTGGTGAAGGTGGAATTCCTGTTGTATCGAAAAAAATCTTTGATATACTTGATTTACAGTAATGATAATGTTAAAATCTCGTGATGAGATTGCTATATTGCGTATAGGTAATCGTATTGCGGCTGAAATTTTAAATGTTCTTTCAAAAGAAGTAAAAGTTGGAGTAACTACACTTGAACTTGAAAAAATTGCAGAATGTGAGATTAAAAAACGAGGTGCAATTTCTGCATTTAAAGGGTATAATGGGTATCCTGCAAGTATATGTACATCTGTGAATGAGGTTGTTGTACATGGAATACCTTCATACCGAAAATTGGAAGAAGGCGATATTATTAGTCTTGATATAGGTGTTAATTATAAAGGTTATTGTGGGGATGTATCAGAAACATTTGCTGTTGGTAAAATAAATGAAAAAAAAAGAAAACTTATGGATGTAACTAAAAAGGCATTATATTTAGGAATTAATGAAGCAAAAGATGGTAACAGAGTTGGAGATATTTCTAATGCAGTTCAGACTTTTGTTGAGAGCAATGGATTTTCAGTAGTGCGTGATTTTGTAGGACATGGAATTGGAAAATCTGTTCATGAGGAACCACAGGTACCTAATTTTGGTAAAAAAGAGCAGGGACCACGTTTAAAGCCAGGAATGGTTTTAGCTATTGAACCAATGGTGAATTTAGGTTGTTTGGATGTTGAAATTCTAAAGGATGGATGGACAGCAGTTACTAAAGATAAGTTGCCATCAGCACATTTTGAACATACAGTTGTAATTTTAGAAGATAAAACTGAAATACTAACACAAATATGAAGTTTATGTAGGGCAAGGCTTTAGCCTTGCTATAAGTAGTTTGTTGTTTGTAGTTATGAAAATTTATGCCAAAAGAAGGAGCAATTGAAGTTCAGGGAACGATATTAGAAGCTTTGCCAAATGCAATGTTTCGTGTTGAAATAGAGGGTGGACATAAAGTTTTGGCACATATTTGCGGTAAAATGAGAATGCATTTTATAAAAATTCTTCCTGGAGATAAAGTTACAGTAGAACTTTCTCCGTATGATTTGACAAGAGGAAGAATAACATATAGACAAAAATGAAAGTTAGAGCATCCGTAAAAAAGATTTGTGATAAGTGCAAAGTTATAAAACGCAAAGGTGTAGTTCGAGTAATATGTAAAGAACCTACACATAAGCAGCGTCAGGGATAAATTCGGACATTAGACATCAGATTTTAGACTAAAAAAATGTATTTATGGTCTGTAGTCTGGTGTCTGATTTACAGTAGGGGGTAAAAATTATGTTTAAGACTATAATAGTAATGGTGATAAATTTTGTTATGATGTTTACGATAAAAGCAGAGGCATTGCAACTAAAACTATTGTGGGAGAAAAAACTGCCATTTGCGATTACAGATTTGCAAATGGCAGGAGTAAGTGGTGATATAATTTTAAGTTCTAAATGGAGCAAACAAATTATCCTTTATGATAAAGGTGGGAATGAAAGATTTCATTGGGGACCAAAAGTAGATAGACAACCACTTGAAATAGGTATTTCTGAGGATGGCAATTATATTATTTATGTAACTGCATGGACAGAGGAATATGTCTGGAATAATAACATAAATTTACAGGAATTTGGTTGGAATCATAAAGTGCATTATGTCACTAAAAAAGGTAAAGAACTTTGGAATAAAGAAGTGGGAGGAATGCTGTATTTATCACCTAATGGGCAACTAATTGCTGCTGGTGCTGGTGCTGGTGAAGGCCCAGAAGGAGACTTTGTATTAATGAATTCAATAGGAAATATATTGTGGAATTATAGTAATAACTCAGGTGATGACAACATTATTTTTTCTCCTGATTCTAATTATATTGCACTTTCTAGTAATCCCTTTTACAAATTGCGTCTTTTTGATAAATCTGGGAATATGTTATGGGAGAGGCCATATACTGAAGGTATAGTATCAATTTCAGAAAATGCTAATTATATATCTATCTGTCCTTATAATTATTCAGAAATAAGGCATAACGGTATGGTTTATGATAAAAATGGTAATGTTGTAATTGAAGGTTTTGGAGTTCTTTCTGGAGATGGTAAAAGTTTATTAATGCTTTATACAGATAAAATTACTCTTATGAATCTGCCACAGAAAGCTACTATAAAAGAATATTCTATTCAGGCTGCTTTATCTATGATAAAATCTCCAATTCGTGAAACATCTTATTTACTGGAGCTGTCTTATGATGGACGATTTGTAGTGGTTGTAGGTAAAAAAGTAGGAGATATGTTAAATAATAATCTGTTTATTATTGATGTTCAGGAAGATAAATTATTAGAAATGTCTGCGGGAGTGATTAATACTGATGGTAGAGTTGGTATATTTCTTACAAAAGATGGTAAATATCTATTAGTGCATATATACGAGGAACACAAAATTCTTTATTATCAAGTTTATTAGGAGGTTATGATGAAATCCAAGAGTATAAAAATTATTAGTGTTCTTTTTTTACTGATATTTAGTGTATATAACAAGGTGCTTGCACTTGATTTTGGAGATCCTGTAGATACTAATTTCAAATATTATTCAAGGACATTGCAACCAAAACCTGATCCACATAATGGGCTTGATATCGTAGGTAAATCAGCAGGTTTAATTAAAGGGCAAAATGCTTATGCATCAGTAGGTGGAGAAGTGATTAAAGTTTATGATAAAATTGAAAGTACTACTTATGGTAAAGCTGTTGTTATTAAACATAGTGATGGTTATGAAACTGTATATGCTCATTTAGAAAGTATTAATGGAAAAATAACAGAAGGTGTTAGAGTTGACAAAGGGCAAGAATTAGGTAAAATCGATAGCACAGGACGATCTACTGGGCATCATCTACATTTTGAAATTCGCAAAAATGGAACGTTCCTAAATCCATTAAATTCTCTTACTGGTTATAAGCCTCAAAGTGGTGCTACAGGTGGTAGTGGAATAGCTGGTGTTGGTTCAGCATTTGGTCCTGGTGGAGGTCATCCTGATGAGACATTTTCTGTAGCAGACAGTAATTTTGCAGCAATAAATTTAGATGATACATATTACAGACTTGCAGTAAAGAAGAATAAAATTAACGTTATAAATTACTATAAATTTTTAAAGCTTGTAGAGGAAAGAAATACATATTTTGAAAATCTTCCAGATAATTCAATAGCAAATCAGAGTTATCTTAATAATCTTGAATTGCAGATTTCCAAGTTATATATAAGTTTTGGTAGTAATCAAGAATTATTTTGGCAAGAGTATGAAACAGTAGCTGATGTAGCAATTCTACAAACTGGTTATAGTAGTTCAAGCAATAATCTTGTTAATACATTTCCAGAACCTGTGCGGGAAATATTTATAAATTTTTCTTCCTCAGATATAGCAGGCAATCAGCCGATATTAGTAATACCAAGTGGTGGATTATATGGTTTAAGTGATTCAAATTTTTTCAAGGTACAGCTTGAGGAGTATGTGAAGGCAGGAGGAACACTTGTGGTGTTTTCACAACAACACGGATATGATTTCAATGTGTTGCCTTGTGGGGACGAGATAAGTGCTTATGGTTGGTTGGAGGATCAGAACTGTCAGAATGCGAGTGTGTCAATTACAACAGAGCATCCGATGTTTGCGGGGCAAACAACGAATACACCGAATGTGAATGTGGACGGGTATTTTACGAAGTGGCCAGGGGATGCAACAGTGTTGCTGAGAAGAACGAAGAACTTGTATCCGAGTATGTTGATGTATTCGTATGGTGAGGGCAAGGTAGTGGTGTCATCAATGTATACAGATTGGGCTTATGGGCATAGTCAGGCATCAACAGAGGAAATAGCGTTAGTGCGAGATATGATTTCGTGGGCGAAGGAGCCGGAGAAGGCAATACAAACAGTGAAGCCAGGGGAAAGCATGAGCGTGCCAGTTGAAGTGAAGTATAATCAAGTAGAAGGAGAGACGCAGGCGAATGCGAGCAAAGTAAAATTCACAATTTTAGACCCAGATAGGAATGTTGTGACAACGCAGGAGCAGGCAATAGAGATTGCTTCGGGTTCTGCCCTCGCAATGACGGTGAATTATGGTGTAGGAGCTACTGCCTCTAAAGGCATCTGGTGGGTTGACTATGAGCTATACGATGTAGCAGGGAATATAGTACAAGCACAAAGCGAAGGGGAGCGGTTTGCAGTAGCAGTGTCGAGAACAGAAGGAGTGCAGCCTGGGGCATGGCAGATGTGGACAACAAGTTCAGATAGTTATG
>JBBTED010000114.1:0-6576 GCA_038042445.1 Candidatus Firestoneibacteriota bacterium | reverse complement strand
TCAAAGCCTCTGGATTCCCGATAAGAACATTCGGGAATGACAACATAAAATATAACCATTATGATACAATCTGTTTGTGGAAGAGGGTAGGGTGAGGGTAGGAGATTATTAAAATGAATATACCAGCAATAGAAGGTGGAAAATCAACGCGAAATGAATTTTTGCCATTTGCAAAACCATATATTTCAAATAAAGAAATAGATGAAGTTGTATCTACATTGAAATCAGGTTGGCTTACAACTGGTCCAAAAACCAAAGAGTTTGAGAAAAAATTTGCCAATTATATTGGAGCAAAATTTGCAGTAGCAGTTAATTCCTGTACATCTGCTTTGCATTTAAGTTTGTTATGTGCTGGTGTCAAAAAAAATGATGAAGTTATAACATCTCCTTATACATTTATAGCTACGGCAAATACTATATTATATTGCGGAGCAATTCCAAAATTTGTTGATATAAATCCAAATACAGGCAATATAGATGTCCATAAAATTTCCTCAAAAATAAAATCTCGCACTCGTGTCCTATTACCTGTCCATTTTGGTGGCTTGCCTTGTGATATGAAAGAGATTTTGCATATTGCCAAAAACAAAAAAGTAACTGTAGTTGAAGATGCTGCGCATTCTTTGTCTTCTCAATACAATGGAAAGAAAATAGGAGTTTTCGGAAAATTCACTTGTTTTAGTTTTTATGTTACAAAAAATATAACTACTGGTGAAGGTGGAATGATTACATTTGATGACGAGCGTTTTCAGAAAGATTTGCGAATTTTGAGTCTACACGGTATGAGTCAGGATGCATGGAATCGTTATTCAAAAGAAGGAAGTTGGTATTACGAAGTAGTTAGATTGGGCTATAAATATAATATGACAGATATTAATGCCAGTATAGGTTTGCATCAATTGGAGAATGCCGAAAAATTTCTAAAGATAAGAACAAAAATTGCAAAACAATACAATGAGGCGTTTAAAAATTTAGATGGAATTTTGCCTTTAAGTGGTGTGACGGATAATAGTAAACATTCCTGGCATTTATATGTCATTCGGTTAGATAATAAAGTGTTAAAAATTAATAGAAACAAATTTGCACAGGCACTTATAAAGGAAAATGTAGGGATAAGTGTGCATTTTATACCTGTGCATTTGCATCCATTTTATCGTAAAAGATTTAACTTGAAACGTGGAGATTTTCCAGAAGCGGAAAAACTTTATGATAGCGCTATTTCTTTGCCTATATATCCAAAAATGACAGAATCGCAAATTTATGATGTTATATCAGCAGTAAAGAAACTTGTGCAATATTATAAACGGTGATGAGACGTGTGTTTGATTTATTTTTTGGAATAATTATTTTTATTATAAGTTTGCCGATATTGATAACCGCAATTTTTTTGATTAAAATATCAGATGTCGGTCCGGCTTTTTTTACGCAAAAAAGAGTTGGCAAAAATGGAAAAGAATTTATAATATATAAATTGCGGACAATGAGAATTGATGCTGATAAAATAGGTCCTGAGTTAACTGAAAAAGATGATCCCCGTATAACACCAGTGGGTAAATTCTTAAGGAAATTAAGTATTGATGAATTGCCTCAGCTTATAAATGTTATAAAAGGGGATATGAGTTTAGTTGGACCAAGGCCTGAGATTCCTTCTATAGTTAAAACTTATGATAAATGGCAAATAAAGGTTTTGGCAGTTAAGCCTGGCATAACAGGGCTTTCACAGGTAAATGGCAGAGCGGAGCTTTCTATACCTACAAAATTACGGTTTGATATTTATTACATAAAACATCAGTCAATATGGTTGGATTTTAAAATATTACTTAAAACAGCAATAGAGGTGATAAAAAGACGTGGAGCATATTAATTTTGGAACAGATGGTTGGCGTGGAATAATAGGAAAAGATTTTACTTTTTCAAATGTGGCAATAGTTGCACAGGCAATAGCTGATTATGTGAAAAGCGATAGTGGTAAGCATTGCTATAATAAAAATTTACCGCCTAAAATTGTAATTGGATATGACAACAGATTTCTTTCTGAAAAATTTGCGGCATTAGTTGCTGAAGTATTTGCAGGAAATAAAATCGAAGTATTTTTATCAAAAGAACCTATTCCTACTCCTGCTGTATCTCTTGCAGTGTTAAAAGAAAAAGCTGCTTGTGGAATTGTTATAACTGCCAGTCACAATCCCCCGGAATTTAATGGTGTTAAAATCAAAGCGTCTTATGGTGGTTCTGCACTTCCTTATATTACAAAAGATGTTGAAAAAAAATTATATAAAAATCCAGTAAAAAGAATTTCATTAGAAGAAGGCAAGAAAAAAAATATTATAAAGCTTGTTTCTCTTAAAAAAGACCATATTAAAACAATTTGTAATTATATTAATATGGATATTTTGAAAAATGCCGGGTTTAAAGTTATGGCAGATTGTATGTATGGAACCACTTACGATTATTTTAATGTGATTTTAAAAGACACAAATTGTAAGGTAACTGCAATACATAATTTTCGTGACCCTTTATTTGGGGGTTTAAGGCCAGAGCCAATAGCTTGCAATTTAAAGGAATTTCTTGCAAAAGTAAAACATTCAAAAGCAGATGTTGGTGTTGTAACTGATGGAGATAGTGATCGTGTAGGTGCTGCAGATGAAGATGGAAACTTTATAGATTCCCAACATATTGTTGCACTTTTGGCTCTACACCTTATAAAAAACAAAGGTATGACTGGTGGAATTGTTCAGACAAGTGCTACGACTTTTATGGTTAATAAAATAGCGCAAAAATATAAGTTAAAAATTTACCAGACACCTATAGGTTTTAAATATATAACTCAGCATATGTTAGAAGATGATATTTTAATTGGCGGTGAAGAGAGTGGTGGAGTAGGTATTAAAGGATATATTCCGGAAAGAGATGGAGTTTTATGTTCTATGCTTTTACTTGAAATGATGGCTGTTGAAAAGAAGAGTTTAAAACAATTGATGAAAGACTTAGCCTGTGAATTAGGACCTTTTTATTACGACAGAGCAGATATACATTATCCTGTTGAAAAACGTGAAAAATTAATTTCTTGTATTGCTAAAAATCCACCTAAAAAAATGCTTGGAGTTGATATAAAAGATATACTTACTTATGACGGCATTAAATTTATATTACAAGATAATAGCTGGCTTTTAATAAGAGGTTCAGGAACAGAACCGCTTTTGCGAATTTACGCAGAATCTAATTCAAAAAATCGTGTCAAATTACTTCTTGAGAGTGGGAAAAAAATAATTGAAAGGGAATTATAAAAAATGGTAGTCGCAGGCTTTAGCCTGCGTGTAGTTGCCGATTTATCGGCAGGTTTTTATATTTCCCTCTTTAGTAAAGATGGAAATCAAAGTGGAGTTAAATAGGAGGAGTTATGAAAAAAGCAATTAGCCAATGGGCTTTTCCGGGAAATACACCTGTGAAAGAGTGTATAAGGCAGGCAAAAGATGCAGGATTTGATGGTATAGAATTAGCTGTGGCAGAAGAAGGAGAAATTGGGTTGAAATCACAAGTTTCTGATATGAAGAATATAAAGAAACTTGCTAATGATACTGGCATAGAAATCAGTAGTTTGGCATCTGGTTTAGGTTGGAAATATCAGTTGTCATCATCTGATTCAAAAATACGCAGTAAAGCAGAAGAATCAGTGGAAAAATCATTAGAACTTGCATCCGGTTTGGAGGTTGATACAATTTTAGTTGTTCCTGCAACAGTATGTGTTACCTGGCAACAGTCTGCTTCTTCAACACCGTATGAAGATGCTTATAAAAGAGCTTTGGAATCTGTTGTCCAACTTGCAAAGGTTGCAGAAAAATACAAGGTTTTTATTGGAATAGAAAATGTATGGAATGGGTTCTTATTGAGTCCGCTTGAAATGCGTCAATTTATAGATGATGCAGGTAGTAAGTATGTTGGTGCTTATTTTGATGTAGGTAATGTAGTGATAAATTCCGAACCTCAGGATTGGATAAGAATTCTTGGCTCCAGAATTAAAAAAGTTCACTTCAAAAATTTTAAACGTGCAATTGGTAATATAAATGGTTTTTGTGGTCTTCTTGAAGGAGATGTTAACTGGCCTGAAGTAATTAAAGCATTTAAAGAAATAGGATACAATGGCTGGGCAGTAACAGAGTTAGGCCCATATAAATATTGCCCCGAACAAGTAATAAAAGACATATCATTCCATATGGATAGAATTTTAAAGGGGGAGTAAAATATGGAAATAAAAAAAATAAAATATGGGGGATGGAATAATTGTTATAGATTGGCAAATAAATTGGTTGAAGTTGTTGTAACATCAGATGTTGGGCCGAGAATAATACGATATTCTTTTTTAAATGGGGATAATGAATTTTGTGAATACGAGAATCAATTAGGGAAGACAAAAAGTAAGGAATGGATGATTTATGGTGGGCATCGTCTTTGGCATGCTCCAGAAGCAAGACCAAGAAGTTATTCGCCTGATAATAATCCAGTTGAGGTTAAAATTGAAAAATTTACTATAAAATTAACTCAACCAGTTGAATTATCTACTGGAATTCAAAAAGAAATAGAAGTTACATTAGATAAAAATTCAACTATGGTAACTGTGCTTCACCGTTTGACGAATAAGAATCTATGGCCTATAGAATTATCAATATGGGCGCTTTCAGTTATGGCTAAAGGTGGATTTGCAATTATTCCAAGAGAAAAATATGTTCCACATACACAGTCTCTTTTGCCAACAATGCCGCTTGTGTTGTGGAGCTATACTGATATGAGTGATAAAAGATGGAAGTGGGGTAAAAAATATTTAATTTTGCATCAGGATGAATGTGCTAAAAATCCACAAAAAATCGGTGCACGTGTTTTGGCAGGTTGGGCTGCTTATAGCAGGAAAAATAATATTTTTGTGAAATTTTTTGATTATAAGAAAGATGCTAATTATCCTGATTTTGGATGCACAGTAGAGACGTTTACAAATGAAGATATGTTAGAACTGGAAACATTAGGTCCTTTGACAAAATTAGAGCCAGATGCTTCAGTTGAACATATAGAAAAATGGTTTCTTCTGGGCAAACCAAATATTAAGCCTATAGATGAAAGTATAGATAGTAATGTATTGCCTTTTATTTCAAATTTAAAAAAGACTATAGTTTCTTAATGATTTTAAAAATCGGAAAGATAAAATGGGCATTTTTTTTACCAATTCTGGTAATATTGCTATTTTTATTCTTAAAGTTTGTTCCTTTGCCTGATGTTTTTCAAAAATTGGATACTTCTATTTTTTATTTTGTAAATCATAGTTTGAAAAATAAATTTCTGGATTATATAATGCCTATTATTACAGAAATAAAGAACTGGAGAATTCCATTTGGATTGATTTGGCTTGGACTACTTATTTGGGGTGGCAAAAAAGGAAGACATTTTGTAATTTTGTCTGCTTTTACATTGCTTTTAAGTGATCAGTTCAGCTCTCATATTTTAAAAGACTATTTTGCTAGAATAAGACCTTCTGATTGTCTAAAAGATGCAAATGTGCTTGTTGGGTATGGTTCGTATTCTTTTCCCTCTAGCCATGCTGTGAATATGTTTGCTATTACATCTTTAATACTGTATTTTTATCGTAAAGTAGGTTATTTTTTTATTTTTTTAGCGTGCACTGTAGGATTTTCGCGCCTATATGTTGGAGTTCATTATCCTTTTGATGTTTTTGGTGGAGCGATAATCGGTGTTTCTATTGCACTTATAATGATTGTTTTTTATGAAGTTATAATTTTGAGGAAAAATGAAAAATAAATTTCTGCATATTCTTTTATATGTTTGTTGTTTGTCTGCTATTTTTATCGTTGCCAAAAGAGTAAACATTGAGAATAAATATAAAGATGTTGAGTTTGTATTGGGTTATGATGACATAGTAAATCTGTGCAAAACTTCCGGGCAAAATATTGAAGATGTTGCAATTAAACTAAAAGACATAGGCATAATCTCAATTGCTGTTAATGAAGATACACTTAAATCTTTATCAGAAGAAGGCAAAGCAAATTTTCTTTCTGCTGGACAAGTACAAAGTGAAAGCAAAATTTTTGAACTGAAGAAATATATACAGGATAAGGATATAAATTCACCTTTTTATACATTTTGTATTTTTAAAGATAATAAATTATGTAATAGAGCGGCTGAGATGTTTGCTGTAAAAATAGGAAAAGAAAAAGTATTTAAATATATTGCAAATGGAATGTCTATTTTAAAGATTGCCGGAGTAAACATTGAAAATCCAATTTTAAAATCTCTGCCAGAATCAAAAAGAAAACGTATTGATAAATTAGTTACTTATGATATTTCAGATATTGGTTTAGGATTTGATTCAGAGAAAATAAGCTTATTGGATAAATATGCTTTCAATATTGTTTTTTGTCTGAATAATTATTCCAAAGTAAATAGCGAGAATATTTCAGCAATTTTTAATGCTATAGATAAATTATATTCAAAGAAGAATACTTTATTTGTATTTGAAGGAGATTCTGTATTGGGTTATGAAGACTATATTGATTCTACAGTTGAAAATCT
>JBBTED010000113.1:0-1622 GCA_038042445.1 Candidatus Firestoneibacteriota bacterium | reverse complement strand
CATTTTTTCTCAAAACCAAATATTGCTTCATTGATGGTAATAACGGTTAAGTTTTCAAAGACTGAAATAGCTCTATCAATTTGTTTCAGGCTTTTTTCAACATTGAATGCAGCCCACTTTCTATCATCAAGAAGGTTATTTGCACAATAAGAACACTCGTAAGGACACTGTTGGCTTAAATTGAACTCTATAGTTGTAATATTTTCAGTATCTTTAAGGCTTTGGCAATGCAATATATAATCGGAAAATTCATAATCAAATGTATTGTAATCTTCCGTTGCAAGATTTTCTCCATAAACTAACCTGGTTTTTTCGTCATTTTTTTCTATTTTTCCCTTTACTATATCAAGTAAAATCTTTTCTCCCTGTCCAACTACCAGAAAGTCAAAAATACCCTTACTTTCCAGGAAATCTTCAGGACATAGTTGTCCATGCCATCCGCCAACAACAATATTCGCGTTTGGATTGATTTTTCTGCATAATTTTCCTACCAACACAGAAGCAGTGTAATTGAAAGTCGTAAAACAGGAGATACAAGCAATATCGAACTTGTAACATCCGATCAACTGTTCACATCTTCTCTCGAATTCGACTACGTCCTCTTCAACTTTAATGTCTTCTCTAATTTCCACTCCTAAATCCAGAATTTCTATTTCGCTAACCCCATGAGCCTTTAAATAGGAAAATAAGCTCAGCAATTGTTGTTTTACAGGAAAATTATTACCATAGCGGAAATGGATTAATTGCCCTGGGTAAATCATTAGTATTTTTTTCTTTTTCATTAAAACCTACCCGGATTTAACTGACAAGTGCAAATTATACTGCTCCACCTATTCAAAATTTTGAACCCTACTCCTTCTTTTATTACTTCATGTTTCCTTTTGGAAGAAAGCATTGTTATTCTTCCTGCATGGATTATCCCAAAGCCCCCTGCTGTTCTGGAAGAGTCTTTGCTCTTTTGATAATTGGTACTATTGAAAAACGCTTTTTAAAAGCATAATATCTATGTCCCCAATATTTAATTCTGTTCATATATTCTTTATATGCATCATCAAATAGTTCATTTTTGCCAGAGGAAGGCACATACCTGACTTCCGAAATGGAATGATAACCCTTCCACCATTTAAGATTTCCTTGTATCAAGGAACCATACTTTTTATTGTAATATTCATAATTATTAATAAAATTTGGCAAAGAATAAAAATAAAAAAATATCTCTATGTAAATATCCTTATCCAGAAATTGTTTTAAATTATTATATGTTTCTCTTAAAGTCTGATCGGTTTCACCGGGATGCCCTAAAAGTAGATAAATTTGACGAGGAATGTTATATTTTTTTAAAAGATTTAAATTTTCCTTGCATTTTTTTATATAACGGTCAGGGTCATTTGTCTTCTGCATGGCCCCCAGTACTTCTTTTGATAGAGATTCTACGCCAAAGCATATAAAGAAATTAATTTTACTTAAAAGCTCTATATCTTCTTCGTCAATAATATCAAGCCTTGTCTGCGTCATAAAATTAACCGGGTATTTTCTTTTAACCAGTTCTGTCAGAAATTCCTTGCGCCATTTTTTCTCAAAACCAAATATTGCTTCATTGATGGTAATAACGGTTAAGTTTT
>JBBTED010000112.1:0-34753 GCA_038042445.1 Candidatus Firestoneibacteriota bacterium | reverse complement strand
CAGGAGATGGAAATGATACACATCCAGGAGCTGCTAATTTAGCAAGTGGAACAGGAACATATAATGTAACATTGAAGACAGTAGGGACATCCACAGTAACAGCAAGTGATTCAGACGTAATAAGCCCGACTTATACAGTATATTCACATACAGCAATAGGAGTGAATTCTGGCAATGCGGTAAAGTTGCAGTTGTTATTACCTGGAGAAACAGGAGCTCCAGGAACAAGCAGTGGATTCACAGGAACACCAAGTAGTCAGGTAGCAGGAACGAATTTTGTAGTAACTGTCCAGTGTGTAGATGCGAATTGGAACATCAATACAACAACAAGTCCGCAAGTAACAATATCAACAAGTGATACATTTGATACAGAACCAACAGCGAATTTGAGCAATGGGACAAATACATATAACATAACATTCAAGAAGGCAGGAAGTTGGACATTAAGCGCAAGTGATGTAGACGGAGCAAGTCCAACATATACATCTACAAGCAATAAGACAATAACAGCAAGTTCAGGAACAGCAGTAAAACTGCAATTATTATTACCTGGAGAAACAGCAAATCCAGGTTCAACTTATGGGTATACAGGAACAGCAATAGGACAAACAGCAGGAACACAATTCACAGTTACAGTAAATGCAGTAGATGCGAACTGGAATAGAAATACAACAGTTGCACCTGGTGTAACAGTTTATACAAGTGATGCAAATACTCCAACATCAGGTCAGCAGACATTAACAGCAGGAACAAGCACATTTAATGTCCTATTTAAGACAATGGGGAATTGGACAGTAACATCTGAAGATACAGATGGAGATGGAACAACTTATACAATAAATACACATCCACAGATATTAGTAAGTCCAAATACTGCAGTCAAACTTTTAATACTTGCACCAGGAGAAACAGCAGCGCCTGGAAATACAGCTCAAGGTGGAAAAACAGGTACAGCAAATTCCCAGTATGCAGGAGTTCAGTTTACAATAACAGTAAATGCAGTTGATAATGATTGGAATTTAAATACTTCTGCTGTTACAAGTGAAGTTTCAATAACTACATCAGATCCAAATGATAATGAGACATTTGCGTTTTTATCAAATGGAAGTAAGACATTTAATGTTAAATTTAAAACAGTTGGAAGTTGGACAATTACAGCAACAGATACAGATGGAAGCGAACCTTCTTATGCAGAGTATGTGAATAGTGCAATAAGCACAGGTTCTGGTATTGCAACAAAACTTCAATTGCTTGTTCCTGGTGAAACAGCTGCTGCTGGAACATCTACTGGTAAAACAGCAGGTTTGCCAACAGACAGGACAGCTGGAACACAATTCACAGTAACAGTGAATTGCGTAGATGATGAATGGAACAAAGTTACTATAGCAAATCCAGATGTTACGCTTACAAGTACAGATTCTAATGCTACTTTACCTGGACAACAACAACTTGCAAATGGAGCAAGAACATTTAATGTAACATTCAAAACATCAGGGGTATGGACAATAACAGCAACAGATACATCTGCTTCACCTACTTATACTACTAATATAAGTCCGTCAATTACCTGTCAGACTGCAAGTGCTGCAAAATTGCAGTTAATATTGCCGGGTGAAACAGCAGAACCTGGAACTGGTGATGGAGTAGGAGGAACAGCGAGTGTACAAACAACAGGAATACAATTTACAACTACTATAAATTGTGTTGATGCTTACTGGAATAAAGTGACCGATGCAAATCCAATTGTTAGAATTACAACATCAGATAATTATGACACTAATCCACAGGGAACACTTGTTAATGGAACATTAACATTAAATGTTACACCTTTAACTGCTGGTTCAGATACTCTTACAGCTTCGGATGAAGATGCTACAGAACCGTTGTATAATTTCTATACACATTCATCTATAACTGTAAATCCAAATACAGCAGTTAAGTTACAAGTAATAGCACCTGGAGAAACAGCATCTGCTGGAAATACTTCTGCAAATGGATTTGTTGGAAGCGCAAGTACACGAATTGCAGGAACACAATTCACAGTAACAGTAAATTGTGTAGATGCATATTGGAATATAAATCCATCAGCAACTCCACAAGTTACAATTACAACACAAGATGCAAATGATACAGAGCCATCATATCAAACACTTTCATCTGGAACAAAAACTTATAATGTTACATTTAAAACAGCAGGAACTTCTACTGTAACAGCAACTGATACAGATGGAGATGCTACAACTTATACAACATATAATCACTCTGCTTTAAATATAATTCCGGGAAGTGCAGCTAAACTGCAGATAATACTTCCTGGGGAAACAGCAGCACCTGGAACAACAACAGGAAAAACAGGGACAGCAAATAATCCTGTTGCAGGTACTGCATTTAATGCAAAAGTAAATTGTGTTGATACAAATTGGAACTTGGTTACAGGGACAAATCCAGATGTTGCTATTACTACAAGTGATACTTATGATACAGAGCCATCAACTGAGACATTAGTTAATGGCACAAAGAATTTTACAGTTAATCTCAAAACTGCTGGTTCTAATTTAACTTCTATTACTGCAACTGATGTGGCTCCTGCAGTATATAATCCTTATATAACTCAGAATTTAACAGTTAATCCTGGAACAGGTGTGAAATTACAGGTGCTTATTCCTGGTGAAACAGCAGTTCCCGGAGATACAGCTAATAATGGAAAAGTTAGCAATCCTACTGCAAGAACAGTTGGTGTTGCTTTTGATGTAACTGTGAATTGCACAGATGCTCAATGGAATACAAATCCAGGAGCAAATCCGACTGTTACAATTACAAGCTCTGATACTAATGCTGGTTTACCTGCTGCAAGTGGATTATCTACAGGAACAAAAACATTTAGTGTCATTTTAAATACTGCTGGAAGCGCGAGTATAACTGCAACGGATACAGATGGTGCTCCTCCTACTTATACTGCATCTACAAGTCCGAGTGCTACTATTTATCCTGCTGCTGCAGTTAAATTGCAGATATTATTACCAGGTGAAACAGCAGCACCAGGCAATACATCAGTTGGAGGAAAAACAGGCACACCAGTTTCGCAAATTGCAGGCACTGCGTTTAATACAACTGTAAATGCAGTTGATGATAAATGGAATGTCTGCCCAACTGCAAATCCATTGGTTCATCTAATAACTTCAGATTCAAATGCAACTATGCCAACTGACGCAACTTTATCTGATGGATACAATATATTCAATGTAACATTAGTTACAGGTGGTAATAGCACAATAACAGCATCAGATGTTAGTGGAACTTCTATAACATATACATCAAGCACAAGTGCATCAGTACTTATAAATCCAAATACAGGGACAAAACTTCAGGTTTTAGTGCCTGGAGAAACAGCAGCTCCGGGAACAGGCCAGGGCAAAAATGGAACACCAGTTTTGCAAACAGCAGGAACTTTGTTTGTAGTTACAGTCCAGTGCACAGATGATTATTGGAATAAAAATACTTCCATTTCTGTAACTGCCAATCTTACAACTTCGGATGTAAATGATGTAAACCCAGATCCACAGTCTTTAACTTTAGGCACAAGGACATTTAATGTTACATTATTAACTGGAAGTTCTTCCACAGTTACAGCAACAGATGTAGATGGAGTATCTCCAACTTATACATTAAATACAAGCCCTGCAATTCCAGTTACTTTTGGCACTGGAGTAAAACTACAAGTGCTCATACCAGGTGAGACAGCAAATCCTGGAGATACAAGCAGTGCAACACCAGGAAAAACAGGAACTCCAACAAACAGAATTGCAGGCGATTCATTTATTGTTACTGTAAATTCAGTTGATAATTACTGGAACACAAATACAACAATAACTCAGAGTATGACAATTACAACATCGGATGTAAATGATACAGAGCCATCATCAGCAAATCTGAGTTTAGGTTCAATGACATATAGTATTACTTTAAAAACATCTGGTGCAAGTCATACAATTACAGCATCAGATACTGATCCAGCAACTCCGCTTTATGTGGCAAATACAAGTCCGACATTTATAGCTAATCCAGGAGACGCTGCAAAACTACAATTGCTTGTGCCAGGAGAAACAGCAGCTGCTGGAACATCAACAGGCAAAACAGGAACTCCAACAACGAGAACAGCAGGAACTTCATTTAATGTTACAGTCCAGTGTGTAGATGCCTTCTTTAATATAGTGCCGTCTGCAGCTCCTAATGTTACAGTTTCAACATCAGATTTATATGATACAGAGCCAACATCTGCAATACTTGCTGGTGGAACAGGAACATTTAGTATTACTTTAAAAACTGCGAATACAGGTCATACAATTTCTGCTACATCTGGAACTTATACAGGAGATACAAGTCCAGCATTTGATGTGAACACAAATAATCCTATAAAATTACAAGTTCTATTACCTGGCGAAACAGCAGTTGCAGGTTCATCTTCTGGTAAAACAGGTCCTGTAACTTCGCATGAGACAGGTGCAACATTTACTGTTACAGTAAATTGCACAGACGACTATTTTAACAAAGTTGTATCAACATCACCGCAAGTTAAAATTTCTACAAATGATCCAAATGATGATGAAGGCGATGCTAATAGATTAGGTAGTTTAAGTTCTGGAACAAGAAACTTTAATATATCTTGTGCAACTGTAGGAACCTGGACAGTAACAGGAACTGATGTAGATGGAGTATCCCCAAGTTATACTGCTAATACAAGTTCAAATGTTTCTATAACACCAGGTCCTGCTGTGAAATTGCAACTTTTAGTTCCGGGTGAAACAGCAGTTTTAGGAACATCATCAGGGAAAACAGGAACACCTACAACAAGAATTGCAGGAACAACTTTTGTTGTTACTGTAAACTCAGCAGATGCTGCATGGAATACTACAACAGATACACCGCAAATAACAATAACTACTACTGATCCAAAAGCCGGTGCATTGATGCCATCTGCAGCAAATCTTATAAATGGATCTTTGACATTCAATGTTGCTTTAGCAACAGCAGGAAGTAGTTATACCTTGACTGCTTCAGATACTGATGCTATTAGCCCAACACTTACAGCATCTACAAGTCCTGTTATTACAGTTTGGCCTGGCGCGGCAACACATTTGCATCTAACTAATATTACAACAACTACAACACTTACTTCTGGAATATTAGATTCTGCCACAAGTATTCCAGTAGTTTCAACAGCAGGATTCCCTGCGCCTGGTTCAGCAGGAATAGATAATGAAAGATTTACTTATGCAACTGTTACTCCATCGTCTTTTGAAGGATGCACAAGAGCAACTGGTGGAACACTTGCTGCATCTCATAGTTCAGGAGCTTATGTTAGTATTCCATTAACAGCAGGTGTATCAGCAGGTATTACAATAACAGTTGAAGCTCATGATGCTTATGATAATCGTTGCTCAATAGGGTCTAATGTATTTACAGATACTATTGCTTTTTCGTCTGATGATACATCAGCATCACCACCTGCAAATTATACATTTATATCTGGTGATGCTGGAATAAAGAATTTATCAAATCAACTAACAATGGTTACTTCATATAGACCAGATGCATCACCTAATCCTTTGCTGGCAACACATTGGGTTAAAGTAGAAGATATTACGAATGGTAGTGTAACTGCTGGTCAGGAAAATGGTATATTTGTCCAGCCTGCTTCTGCATCTAAATTTGCATTCTCTTCACCATCTGGAAATTCAGATGTAAGCGCAGGTAATAATGTTGGAATAGTTGCACAGCTTGCAGATCCGTATAATAACCCATATTATCAATCCGGAGTTTCCTGCACACTTTATGTAAGTGATATAGTAGGTTCTACAGGAACACTTTCAACACCAAATGCAACAACAGATGTAAATGGAAAAATAGGTATAAGCCCTGCTATAACTTATACAGTTGCAACTACATCAGGAAATAACGCTACTGTTACAGTTTCATCAGCTTCTCCATCTGCAACAGGAAAAACCGGCACTATGACAACTGTTGGTGCTTCAGCAGATCATTTAGAAATAGTAACATTCCCGTCTGAAACTTATGCAGGAACTGATTCAACTGCTTATATAGTTATAAGACGTGATTTTTATAATAACTATGCAAATTCACAGTTGCAGAGTGTTCTTCCAACATCTAGTTCAACAGGTGCAAATAAGAGATTTAGTAAAACAACTCCATCTACACCTGGTAGTGCAGTTACGTCTATAACCTGGCCTGCAGGTTCAAGGTTGACTTCTGCAGTAAATACAACAACTGAGACAACTATTTATGTGTCATCTACAAATTTATTCCAGACACCTGGTTGCGTTCTTATAGATAGTGAAAAAATATATTACACAAGCAAGACTGCAAATACATTGGAAAATTGCACAAGAGGTGCCTTTGGTTCTACACCTGCAATACATTCAAATAATGCACAGGTTATTACAGCAGCTTTATTCTACTATTATGATGAAAAGGCAAGTTATTCACCACCAGATGCACCTATTAGTTTTACAATAACAGCAGAAATAATAGGTTTGCCTGTTCCGACTATTACAAAGAATATAATTTTGCATCCTACTACTATTTCTTTCTTAGCTTTTGCAAATAGTCCTGTTACAACATCAGCTGATACTTATTCAGCTGTGCTTACAGTTCAGGCACAGGATTCTTATAGTAATGCCAATATAGTAAGTTCTAATACAAGTGTAAGTTTGTCTTCTAATTCTATAGGAACTGCATCATTTTCTATAGATACGGTAAATCCAACTACAACAGTTACAATACCATCAGGTCAGAATTCCGTGAATTTCTATTATAAAGATACAAAAGTTGGTGTGCCTTTAACAATAGATGTGTTATCAACTGATGCAAATATATATGTTGAAACAACAGGTGGATTCTCATCATCAGGTACTATAAAAATAGATTCTGAAACAATAACTTACACAGGCAAAACAGGAACTTCATTTACAGGATGCACAAGAGGTGGAGGTGCAGCATCACATTCAATTGGAGCTACAGTTTATAATTATCCTGCAGTTCAAATAACTGCAATAGCTGCAGGATTGGGAAATGCAACACAAACTGAAACAATTACACCTGATTTGTCTTTGTCAACACCGATGTTGGTATTTCTAACTTTTGCACGTACTCTGCCTGCTACAAATATTGATGCTACTCTTTCATCAGGTATTGGTTTGGGTGATATTACAATTACTATAGCAGATACAGAGTCTTTCCCTGCTTCAGGAGCTCTTAAAATTGATAATGAAGTAATTGCATATAAGAGTAAAAACCCAACTTCATTCTTGGAATGTGTTCGCGGATATAATGGAACTTCAGCGAGCACGCATAGTTCAGGTGCAACAGCAACTGCTTTGCATTTTATGAAAGTTCAAGTTCAGGATAAGTTCAAAAATCCTGCTAATGCTCCGGGAAATACAACACTTAACTTTGAAAGTATTCCACAAGGCGCGACTTTCTCAACTGATGCTGTTAATTTTACATCTACTTGGACAACTATTCCAATTGGTCAAAGCACAGCTTATTTCTACTTCAAGAGTTCAAAAGTCGGAACACCAAATATAATACTTAATGAAAGTCCGTCTGCTTCTCCAAATTGGACTCAAGCCTCGCAAACTCAAACAGTTACAGCAGGACCTATTACGAAAGTATTTATAACATCTCCATTTAGAACAATAATGATGGATGAAGGAACAACAGTTGGAACAGGTTATCCAATTTATGTTGAAACGCGTGATGCATCAGACAATATATCTCCTGTTACAGGAGCTGTTACAAAATATATTACTATAACTGGGGCCTCGGGTGATGCAGAATTTTCCATAGGAACATGGCCAGGTACATCTAATATTATGATTGGAATAGCTCCAGGTTTCAGTTCAGGTTTACTCCATTATAAGGATAAGACTGCTGGTATTTCAACAAGATTAACTTCTGCTATTACTTCTGCAGTGACTACTATTCCTGTTGCATCAACTACTGGTTTCCCATCTTCAGGAGCTATAACAATTGAAAATGAAATAATAACTTATACAAGTATTGATGCAACTAATTTCTTAATGTGCACAAGAGGTGCTGCAGGAACAACAGGTTCATCTCCTACAACTCCTGATGCCCATAATTCAAGCACAAAAGTTGCAAAACCAACAACTCTAACTGCAACACCGAATGTTGGATATGGTTGGACTCCTGCATCACAATATATAACAGTTACACCAGGTTCTGCTGCTTCGTATGAAGTCCTACATTCAGGAACAACAGTAGTTAATTCTATGTCTGATGTAACTATAAAAGCAAAAGATGGTCGTGGGAATATTGCTTCTGGTTCCTGGTCTTCTGCGACTATGCCAACTGTTTCTTATTATACAGGAATAGTAAACTTTACAACAAATTCATCAGGAAGTACAGTTACATTTACACCATCAGCTTCTTATACTTATACAATAAATGCTCAGGGAGTTTATGCCTTGCAGTTATCAGATACAAATGCTGAGAATATAACAATTACTGCAACAGATGTAAATACTCCATCTATAACAGGAACAAGTATAACAAGTTTAAGTGTTCAAGGTGTAACTGTTACTCCAGGAGCTACAGAAGGAATTATATCTCCTGCAGGTATAAGCCAGGGAGATCAGAATAAAGCTGTTACGAAATTAACAATAAAAACAAGTGGTTCTTCAACGAATTGGACACAGTTGAGATTAGATAGAGTTGGAACTGCAGGTGCAGATTCTGATATAACAAGTGTAAAACTATGGAGAAGTGATAATAATGGATCATTTGAAGCAAGTAGCGATGTTTTGGTAACTGTAATAGGTGGTCCATTTACTTTTGTGGGTGGAATATGTAATTTAACCGGGTTTTCTGAACTAATTGCAAGTAATAATAAGGTATACTTTGTTACTTTTTCTGTAGCGGATACAGCTAATCCAAATAATTATCATGGTGCAAAAATTGCAAATACCGCTTATTTCACGACTTCCAGTGTTCCAGTAGCAGCAAATAATTTCCCTATTAGTTCATCAACTTTAACTAATATTTTATTAGTTGGAGCTACTACAGTTACATTAAATAATCCTGTGTCTTTTCCTAATGCGACTCCTGGAGTTCCGGCTGCAATAAAAATTGAAAGTGAAATTATCAAGTATACAGGTAAATCAGGAAATCAGCTTACAGGATTAAGCAGAGGTCAATATGGGACACCTCAAGAGCAACATTCAGCAGGCACAGAAGTAAATTTAGTAAGTGTGATAGAAACATCTCCAGGTAAGGTTTATGTAATACCAACTGATATAAGTGCAATTAAATTAGGGTCAGGTATAACCAGTGGTTCTGCAACTGTTCCGATAAAATACAAAGTTTCTACAGCTTTGCAAAATACTGTAGATGATATTGCAACTATAATTTCAAGCACAGCAACTTCTGTAGCAGGGTTTTATCCAAAAGGTTCTAATGCTGAAGATAAAGCAATAAAAGGATTTATAAAAATTGATAGTGAAATAATATCTTATACAGATGCGTATGTTGATAGTGGGTTTTTAATATTTACAGGTTGTATAAGAGGAGTATCAGATATAAATAATCCATTTGGCGGAGCTACGAGTGCTGCATCTCATACTATGGGTGCAACAATATATAAATATCCTGCAACTGATGGAATACCTAATGCAGGTAATATTAAAATAGATAATGAAATTATAAAATATAATTCAAAGACAGATGAAGTTTTAAATGTAGAATCGCGTGGTATAAATGGAACTACTCCTGATTCACATTCTGCAGAGACATTAATATATCAATATGCAGAACAGGGAGATTTAAATTATGGAATAGTCAAAATTGTTTTAAATACAGATAAATATTCAGCAGAATGGGTACAAATGTCAATAACAAAAGGTGGAACGCCAGTTACAGGTTTGGATACTGATATAACTGCAGTTAAAATATATAAAGATGGAACCCCTGGACAAACAGAATATGGAGATGGTATATTTGATTATACTGCAGATACACTTATCAGTGCTGGGACTGAAGCTTTTTCTTCAGGAAGTGTTACTATAGATTTTTCTTCAAATTCCCAGAATATAACAACAACACCAAAAACCTATTTCCTTGTTTATAAAATAGACCCATCAGCAACTATAAGCAATACATTTGGAGCTAAATTAACGACTAAAGATTCAATTATACTTACTTTAGGAGGTGGAAATACTGTAGAAAATGTAAACTTCCCATTTGCTACAGAAGAACCTTTAATACATGCAACTGTAGATACTATTAGTGTAACTGCTGAGGATAATACTGATGTTGCATCAGCAATTCAGAGTACGAAAGATGTTATGTTAGTTAGATTAAAACTTTCTGTGAATAAAAATACTGCGAAATGGACACAGATTAGTTTAAGCAGATTAGGTGTTGGCCAGGATGTAGATATATCAGCAATTAAAATCTATAAATATGTAACAGGTGCTGTAAGCGGTTCAGGAAAAGCAGTGCTTTGTGTTACCAATTTAACAGCAACTATAAGTAGTAGTGCTTCAAGTATTTCTGTTACTTCTACAACAGGGTTCCCAGGTTCTGGTTATGTTCAAATTGATGAAGAAAAAATTCAATATTCCGGTACTACTTCTACAACATTTACAGGATTAACAAGAGGTGTTCAGGGAACAACAGCTATAGCTCATAGCACAGGAGCATTAGTTGGTGATGCTTTGATTTCTTCCGGTTCTAATGTGTTCACAAGTGGAAGCAGTTCAATTACACTTACAAAAGACCAGACAATATCTACAGTTTTTCCATTTGTTCAAACTTATTTTGTTGCAATTGATATAAATAATTTTGCAACAATTGGTTCTGGAATGCTTGGAATTCATATAGATGGTTATGATGGTACTGGAACACCGCCTTATACAGTAGTTTTGCCCGATATTTTAAGCAATACTACTCCTTCTCATGATGTGTTACCAATTGTTATTAATGAATATACTGATACAATAACTGTTTCAGGAATAGCAGAAAATCCAACAGAATCAGGGAATCCAAATACAATACTACAAGGTAAAACTAATGTTTCAATAGAAAAATTAAGTTTATCAACTGATAAATCTACTGCTATATGGACAGGAACCAAATTTGAAAGAATAGGTGCAGGTGTAGATTCCGATATAACAGGAATTAAAATTTATAAAGATGCAGGAAGTGCAGGTGTGTTTGATCCTGCAACTGATACATTAGTCACAAGTATAAGTGGTTTCACAGGTGGATTAGCTAATATAACACTTATAACTCCAACATCGCTTTTATCAGATATAAATTCATCTGATACAACAATTAATGTGGTTTTATCTACGAGTTTCCCATCTACTGGAACTTTAAGAATAGATAATGAGCTTATATCTTATACAGGAATTGCGGGTAATTCTTTTACAGGATGCACAAGAGGTACTTCAGGAACAAGTGCAGTTTCTCATAAATCAAGTACTTTTGTTTCAACTATGGAAACTATTTTGACTCCAACTCCACAGATATATTTTGTGGTAGTGAACATAGGTGGTTCTGCACCTCCAGGAAATAAAATAGGAGTTAAATGGACAGATAGCACATATTGGACATTCAAGACGCCAAATGCAATATATACTGGTTTTGCATCATTCCAATCTGCTGAAAATGAAATTGTTCCTACACCAAGAACTATGTATGTCCAACCTTATGATGTAACAAGTGGCACAACACTTGGTGGAGCAGGTTTGGTTGCTGGTGGAAGCGAAACTGTGATTACAGTTTCGTCAACTGCTAATTTTACAACTCCAAATCCGGGTTCTGCTGACCGTCCATATTACACAATGAAAATCGGCAACGAGTTAATTACATATACAAGCAGAACTGCTACAACATTTACAGGATGCATAAGAGGTTCTTTTGGAACTTCTAAAGACGTTCATAATCCTGGTGAACTTGTTGAAAAATATGTATTCCAGGGTGATAAATATGTTGCAATGGAAAAACTTGTTCTTTCAGTTGATGATTATCAGGTAAAATTAAAAGAAATGCGTGTAAGTAGAATTTCAGGTGGTGTTGATGCAGATATAGAAGCAGTAAAAATATTCAGAGATGACAATGGAACACCTTATGACCCAACAGATGACAATGGAACGTTAGATCCGGATGCAGATACAGATTTAGGGTTTGGTACATTTAGTTATTCTACAGCACTTATTACATTGCCAACATCTGGAACTCCTCTAAGTCCAACAGAAATTATACCTATTACGAATTTAACAACTTTGTCAGGGGATATAACAAATGTTGTGACAACTATTCCAGTAGTTTCTACTGCAAGTTTCTCTGGTTCTGGAGTCATAAAAATTGAAAATGAATTGATAGTTTATACAGGGAAGGATGCTACAAACTTAACAGGTTGCACAAGAGGCGCTAATTCATCAGCTGCAGCTTCTCATACAACAGGCACAGCAGTTGCTATAGCATCAAAAACTTATTTTGTTGCATATAGTTTTGCAGATGCTGCTACTGATGATGTGCAGGTTGCTGCAAGCTGGACAAATAAAGATACATTTACATTAAATAGTCCAAATGTGGTATCTACTCAGAATTTTGCATTTACAAGTGGCTCTCCAGTTGTCCACGCTACAAATGATAAGCTTATAGTTGATTCTTTTGATAGAGCTATGGCATATCCACAGGTTACACAAGGGCAGGGTTCACAGCCAGGTTCAACAACAGAATTCTTAAGAGATCCATTTATTATATTACAACTTAGACTGAAATCAGATAAACATAATGTGAAGTGGACACATCTTAAACTTACAATGAATGGAACTGATGCTACTGCAACAGATAATGACATTTATGCAATCAAAATTTATAAAGATGTAAATAATAATGATAATTATGAAAATGGCACGGATACTCTTGTAAGTTATGAAAGTCATGTATATATGAACAAAGAAACAACAATACAACTTCAGTATCCACAGGATATTGGCACAACTCTGCAAAAATATTTTGTAACCTATAGTATTCAACCAACTGCAACTATTGGCGTAACTTTAAGAGTCAGAATTGAAGGTCCATCTTCATTTACATTAGCAACAACGCGGCTTGGAGCTCAGGCTGATACAGTTCAGGCATTTTCGGAAATTGTTTCTTCAGGAGTGACTATCCAGGAATATTTAGATAAAGTTACGGTTTCTGGTATAAACTTAATAACTTCAGCAACTCCTTCACCTATGCCAAATGAGCAAATTGCGCTTGTGAGATTTACAATGCAAACTGATGTGTCTGAAGCAGGTTGGGAGAAATTAACGCTTTTAAGAAAAGGGCAAAGTGTGGATACAGATATATCTGCAATTAAAATATTCAAAGATTCAAATAATAGTGGTTCATTTGAAGCAGATAAGGATACATTAGTTAATTCTGGAACAATTCTTTCTGCGGGAATAGATCCATCTGCTACAGTTGTTCCTGTTACTTCTACAGAAGGATTCCCGAGCAGTGGATACATAAAAATAGGAAGTGAAGTCATAAGTTATAGTGGCAAAACTGCTAATTCATTTACAGGAATAGGACGTGCTGCGTCTCCTGCTGCTGGTATACCTGCGACTAAATCAGCATATCATCCAATTGGAGCGTTTGTAACAGATGCATTCTTTGTAAATGGAAGAGTTGTCCTAAATATTACATCAGGAACAACTCCAGCGTCTTATCAAAAGATAACTCCAGCTGTACAGACTTATTATATAGTATATTTAATTGCACCGGATGCTATTCCAAATAACTGGGTTGGTGTAAAATGCGATCTTCCTGCATATTTTACAATAACTTCGCCAAATAGCATGAATACTGAAGTTGGATTCCCAATTCAGTCTGAGGATGTTCAGATAGGACAAATAAAAATTACTTTGTCTGCAAGTTCAATTGCTACAGTTGCATTAAGGCAGGGTTTTGTTAAAAGTGGAATGATAAAATTTGCTTTGAATACAAGTAATAATGAATGTTATTTAAATGGAATGCAGATTAAATTATTAAAAGCCTATGCGTCTATAGATAGAATAAGAGTTTACAGAGATGACGGAGAGGGCAATTTTGACAAAGATAAAGATACTGAAATAGGTGTAGCACAAGGTCCATTCCCAAGTGAACTTGCATCAATTACTCTGACTACTCCTGAGGTAATAAATACAGGTATCAAGACATTCTATATAGCAATAGATGTAAATATAGAATCGCCTATTGATGGAAGAGTTGGTGTAAAACTTGCATCTGGAGATTATTTCATATTTACCGCAGGAACAATACAGGATTTTGTTGCAGGTGGATATGAGTCTTCTACACCAAGGATTGTTCCAAAATTCACACCACTTTCTCCTGTTATAGAATTACCGGCTTTTGTTGCTGACCCGTCAAAGCTTGCTATACTTGCATTGGGAGCAATTGGAGATGATATTAAATTTGATGATATACAATTCTATGTGACTACACAGGATGTAACAGCTGAATATGTTTCTGAAAATGTTCCTGATAGTAGTTGGAATTCTGTTGGTGCAAATAGTGAATTTGATGCTGCAACGAATTTAGATCCAAATGTTCCATCTTATGTATTTGTTAGATTGAAAAATCAGCAGTACAAGAGTATACCTACAAAAGGCAAAGTGGAGGTTGATTTAACTCCACCTAATGCTCCTGAAAAGCTTGCACCTGGAATACCAAAAACAGGCAGAATTTATCAGACTAAAGTTGGAACATATTCAGTAACCTGGAATACTGCAATAGAAGATAAATCTGGAATTAAAGGTTATATAGTAGAAGAAAAACTTGATACTTCTCCTGTGTGGAAGAGTATTAGCACTACAGATGCTCCTGTTCGTGCACTTGGATTCAGGAAAACCCAGAAAATGACAACAGGTATTTCAGAAAAATCAGGAAAAGCAACTCTATTGTTTGATAAAAAAGAATTAAATCATATATACTACTATAGAGTTAAAGCTATTAACGGTGCAGGTAAATGGGGTGATTACAGTGTTGTAGCTCCGGGTATTGTAGTAGGTGAATTACCTAAAGAAGTTATAAGTATGCTTGCTAATTATCCAAATCCATTTGATACAAGAAAGTCAGGTGTTGAAGGCCAGACTACTATTACATATTTATTAAATCAGGATGCTGATGTTACGATACAGATATACGATTTACTTGGGCATTTAGCATGGACAAAAGAATGTCCAAAAGCTTTAGAAGGTGGACAAGTATTGCTTAATAACATAGTATGGGATGGTAAAAATGATATTGGTGAGTATGTATCAAAAGGTGGATATATTTGCAGAATAGTTATTAAATCAGAACAGGGAATGAAACAAATCATAAGAAAAATTGGAGTCTTACACTAAGTTATGATATAATATGTAGCGGTTAGCGTAATACATTATGTAGGGTAAGGCTTTAGCCTTGCGAGATTTGTAGTTGCCGATTTATCGGCTAAATGTGAGATGATGACAATGAAAAACATAAAATGCAAAATCGCTTGTTATTCCCGCCCCGTATCGGAGTACGGGGTAAACTCCAGCGGGAATCCAGAGGTAGTCGCAGGCTTTAGCCTGCGGAACTTGTCATTACGCGTGATGGTATCTGTCATTGCGAGCAATATTTCTTCTGTCATTCTGAGCAAAGCGAAGAATCTCATTCTTTCCCTTGTTATTATATGTATTACATTGCTATTTATCTCCCCCATTTCCGCCGCACCCATAGGTAAAGGCGGAAAACCAGGTGCACTTCTTATTTATGGTGCAGGTGCAAGAGCGCTTGGAATGGGTAAAGCTTATGTTTCAGTTGTAGATGATGCTACAGCTACACTTTGGAACACAGGTGCATTAGCGCAAGTAGACCAAAAAGAACTTACTGCATTGCACGCAATACTATGGGCTGATACAAATTATGATTTTGTAAGTTATGTTCATCCTACTTTGGATATGGGGACATTTGGTCTTAATCTGTTATATCTTTCATCAGGTGGTTTTGAAGAACGGGATATATATAATGTGCCGGGTGGAACTTTTGGAGTTAATGAAATGGCTATAAGTTTGGCGTATGGGGCATATCTAATGGAACATATATCATTAGGAGGAAGTGTAAAATATTATTCAAGAACATTAGCTAAAGATATAGATGCATTTATTCTTACTGATTTAGGAATAATCACTGAACCTTTTGAAGATGCAAGATTGGGATTAACATTGCAGGATTTTTTAACGATAATGCATCTTGGTGCTGCAACTCAGGATAAAATACCACTTATGATTAGAGGTGGATTGTCATACAGGTTTTTGCGTAAACAAATGACTGTAGCTTTTGATGTTGACAGTGATAGTAATTGGTATGTTGGAACTGAATATAAATTGTTTAGATTACAGACGGAAAATCCGCTTCAAATTGCACTTCGTGTTGGTGCAAATTATGAGGAATTTACAGTAGGTTTTGGTGCATATTATAGAGATTATGGGCTTGATTATGCGTTTGGAACTCACGAGTTAGGTGGAAGCCATAGATTTTCAGCTACAGCGCGGTTTGGAGAATCAATGTCTTTTGCAAGGCTTGAACGTGAGAGGTCAATAGAGCTTGCAAAACAGGAAGAGGCAAATAGTTATTACAAGATGGCAGTAGCTGATTATAAAACAGGTTTGTATGCTGCATCACTTGAAAAATTAAATAAAGCAATTGAGCTTGACCCAAAAAATGCAGATTCACTTGCTTTGGTTAATAAAATGCAATCTATAACAAGTGCTATGCCAAAAGAAACAGGTGATAGCAGGGAAAGTGATTTAATAAGAAGAGGTGTTGAATATTATATTGACAGTAATCCAAAAATGGCACTTAATATGTTAGAATATGTATCAAGCAAGCAGCCTGAGAATGAGAGATTGATAAAATTAGGTAGAATGATAGCTGCTGAAACAAATCTGGATTTCAAAGGTGGCAAGACAAAAGAAGGTATGGATGTAGTTTCGCAAAAACTTTACGAAAGTCTTGGATATTTCTATGAGGGTAAGTATGATAAGGTAATTGAAAAGTGTCAGGATGTTTTAGAGCTTGAGCCAAGCAATCTTACAGCTTTGATGAGAATAGGTTCAGGATATTATGCGATTCAGCAAAAAGATAAAGCGCGTGAAGCATGGCAAAAAGCTTTAATGCTTGACCCAACGAACAAAGATTTGCAGAATTTTTTGAAACGTGTAAGTGGTGGTGAAGCACAATCCACTCCACCCGGTATGAAATGATGTCATTCCCGCGAAAGCAGGAATCCAGAAGTTCTGTAGTTGCCGATTCATCGGCGTAGTTGTAGTAGTTGTAGGGCAAGGCTTCAGCCTTGCGAGTAATCCCCTCCCTGATAAGGGATGGTTAGGGTGGGTTTAAATGTGAGATGATTAAAATGAAAAATGAAAATTGCAAAATGAAACAAAATGTCATTCTGAGCGAAGCGAAGAATCTAATCATATCATTATTGATTTTATTTTTATTTCCACCTGTTTTTGTTTTTTCACAAAACACCTTTGTTTCCGACCCAACAATTATGATGTTGCAATCTGAAATCACAAAACAGGATGTAGCAGATGAGCTTGCTCGTCAAAATAAACTAATCAAATGCACCAGATGTGATACAGAGGTTCTAGAATCATCAAAATATTGCAGTAACTGCGGAAAACTACTTAAAAAAAATGTAGCAGACGAGCTTGCTCGTCAATCGATGGGAGATGACATTCGTGGATATGTTGGCCCGAAACTTGGAGTTTTTGTGCCGATGAATTCAGATATGCGTGATGTATATAGCGATGGTTTAATATACGGAGTTAATCTTCAGATTTGGTGGAGAGAAATTGGAAGCATATTAGAAGTTGGTAAATTTGACCAGGAGAGAATACTTCCTTTAACAAAAACTCAGGTCCAAAATGCTACAACCCAAGGCGATTGGAGATATGCAAATACAAATTTGGCTCTTACACCCTTATATATTTCTTGTGTATGGGCACCATCCTTTTTGAACATAAGAGGTTCAAAATTTTTAAATAGGTCAGGCATCCTGCCTGACAATATATGGAAAGGATATTTTGGTGTAGGTGCCGGTGCAACTTTTGTTTCTGAAAGATTTCGCGGTGAACGTTATGATGCAACAAATGGATGGCTTTATGCTTCTGTTACTACAAGAGAAGTTTTGACATCTTACCAAATACTTATGGGTTTTGTAAATGAAGGCAGATTAAGTCTTGATGCAAGATACAATATTATTCCCACAAAAAGCTCCACAGGTTTTTCAGACCTAAACGGCTTCTCCCTCTCCATAAGTCTTTTCTTTTAATGTCATCCTGAACTTGTTTCAGGATCTCAAAATACCCTTGATTTTTCCTCAAACTTAAGCTATTCTATAATATATTTGGTAATCGTTTTTCTATGCGAACCTAAAAATGTATTTGGTAGTCGCAGGCTTTAGCCTGCGTATATTTGTAGTTGCCGATTTATCGGCGTCATAAAATGATAAACATTACAAATTTAACAAAATATTTTGGCAAAAACAGAATTTTTAAAAATTTAAATCTCAAAATAAACGATAGGGAAACACTTGCTATAATTGGGGGAAGTGGATGTGGCAAAAGTGTTTTACTAAAACATATAATTGGTATAATGAAACCGGATGCAGGAAAAATATATATAGATGATGAAGATATATCTAATGTTGATGAAGCACGACTTGCTGAAATAAGAAAACACTTTGGAATGGTATTCCAGGGCGCTGCATTATTTGATTCGCTTACTATTGGTGAAAATGTGAGTTTTGCATTAGCAAGAAATACAAATATTTCAAAAAAAGAAATAGATAGAATTGTCCATGAAAAACTTGCTTTGGTTGGTTTGGGAAATATTGAAAATATGAAGCCTGCTGAATTGTCCGGTGGAATGCGAAAAAGAGTGGGAATTGCAAGAGCTATAGCTATGGAGCCGAATATACTTCTGTATGATGAGCCAACAACAGGTTTAGACCCAATAACTGCAGATGTAATTAATAACCTTATTGTTGATTTGCATAGAAAAATTGGTATAACATCTGTAGTTGTTACTCATGATATGGTAAGTGCATATAAAATATCAGATAGAATAGCTATGATGTATGGTGGTGAAATAGTTATTAATGGGACTCCTGACGAAATAAAAAATACAAAAAATCCGGTAGTTAAGCAATTTATAACAGGTAGTGCGGTTGGTCCTATAACAGCAAAAAATGGAGGAAAAACTGATGAGTTCTGAAGCGAAAATCGGTTTAATGGTAATTTCTTGTATAATTATTTTTGTTGGCGGATTACTTTATCTTGGTAAGCTAAGTATAGTCGCTAATGGTTACGAAGTCCATGTATTATTTGAATTCGTAAGTGATTTAAAAAAAGAATCAAAGGTGAAATATGCAGGTGGAGTAGTTGTGGGAAAAGTCAGAGAAATACAATTGGAAAAAAATAAAGCAAAAGTTTCCCTGTGGATAAAAAAAGATTTTAAAATACATAAAGATGCTGAATTTGCCATATTTACTTCAGGTTTAATGGGTGAAAAATATATTGAGGTTGCTGGTGGAAGTGAAAATTCGCCATATTTAAATAATGGAGATACACTTCAAGGTGTAAATCCAATGAGTACGGATATAGCCATAACCAAGCTTTCAAACATTTTAGGCGAATTGAAAGATGCAATGGCTTCTGTTAATTCAGTTATAGGAAGTCCAGAAGCTAAAAATGCGATATTGGACAGTTTGAATAATATTAAAAGTGCTACAACGACAGCGAATAGGATTGTTGAAGAAAATGAAAAACCTATTGTTTCTGCAATTGGTAATTTTAAAGAAAGTTCTGAGAAAATTAATAAAATAACTAAAAATGTTGAAGATTTGACTAATGAAATCGGGAAAATTTTAACTAAAGAAAACATAAAAAACATAGAAGAAACTCTTGCGAATTTAAGCAAAGCATCGGAAAAATTAGACAAAACTCTTGTTTCATTAGATACAATTTTGAAAGGTATTGAAAAGGGTGAGGGTTCATTAGGTCTATTAATGACAGATAAAGCTTTAGCTGAAGACCTAAAAACACTTGTTGAAGACTTAAAAAGCCACCCCTGGAAACTCCTCTGGCGCAGATAAATTTCAGTTGTAGCCTTTCGCCTATGCGGAGGGATTAAGGGGGATTTATATCTGTCATTCTGAACTTGTTTCAGAATCTCTGCAAAAACAATGAAAACTAAAATCAAATACACCTGTCAGGAATGTGGTCACGAATCCTCAAAATGGCTTGGAAAATGTCCTAGTTGTTCTAAATGGAATACTATAGTTGAAGAAATTCAGGCAGAAGAAATTAATCACAAATCTTTAGTTATTCAATCAGCAGCGGAATTCCCTCGTTCATTAACAGAAGTAGAATCAAAGGAAGAAGACAGATTATTAACAGGTGTCCATGAATTTGATAGACTTCTTGGTGGCGGAGTAGTTCCGGGTTCTCTTATTTTAATAGGTGGAGAGCCGGGTATAGGTAAATCAACTCTATTATTACAGGCTACAAATACATTAAGTCAGAAATATGGTCTTGTTTTATATATCTCAGGAGAAGAATCTGTTAAACAGACCAAACTCAGAGCTAATAGAATAACCAGTATTTCTAAAGAACTATATATTGCTTCTGAAACAAATGTCCATACAATTATTGAATATGTTGAGAAACTCAAGCCAAAAGTTTTAGTTATTGATTCAATTCAGACAATTTTCAGGCCGGATATACCTTCTGCATCCGGGAGTGTAAGTCAGGTTCGGGAAAGTTGTTCTCTTCTTATGCGTTTGGCTAAAACAACAGGAATACCTATTTTTATTGTTGGTCATGTTACTAAAGATGGAACAATTGCAGGGCCTCGTGTTCTTGAACATTTAGTGGATACTGTTTTATATTTTGAAGGAGATAGTCATCATTCTTTTAGAATTTTGCGCGCATATAAAAATCGTTTTGGTTCTACAAATGAAATTGCAATATTTGAAATGAGGGAAAAAGGTTTAATAGAAGTTGAAAATCCTTCACAGATATTTTTATCTGAACGTGCGAACAATGTATCTGGTTCTGTTATAGTTCCAATTATAGAAGGCACACGTCCGATTCTTGTAGAACTTCAGGCTCTTGTAAGCCCAACTAATTTTACAAATCCGCAACGGCGCGCCACAGGTATAGATTACAATGAACTTGTTTTACTTCTTGCAGTTCTTGAAAAAAGAGCTGGATTGCATATTTCATATTACGATGTATTTGTGAATGTGGCAGGTGGAGTAAAAATAGATGAACCTGCATCGGATTTAGGACTAATTTTAGCAATAGCCTCAAGTTTTAAAGATATACCAGTTGATACAAAAGTATCTGTTATTGGCGAAGTCGGTTTAGGAGGAGAAGTTCGCGCAGTTTCACAAATAGAAAGGCGAGTTAATGAAGCAGTAAAATTAGGATTTTCAAAAATATTAATCCCCCATTCAAATTTAAAAGATTTGTCTTCTAAAAACGGTCAGTGTATCGGCGTTAAAACAGTCCAAGAAGCACTTCATCAAGTTTCGGTGTGCGGTTAGCGGTTATAGGTATTAAGTATGTAGGGCAAGGCTTTAGCCTTGCTTAATTTGTAGTTGTCAATTTATCGGCATTTGTCATCCTGAACTTGTTTCAGGATCTCACAATTTAGAAAAAAAATGAACACTACTAAACTAAAACTATTTTTAATAGACGGAAATTCGTATGCCTATAAGGCTTTTTACGCTGTTCCACATTTCAAAACAAGCGCTGGTCAGCCTACAAATGCAATATTTGGATTCGCAAGAACACTCTTAAAAATAATAAAAGATTACAAACCAGATTATTTAGGTGTAGCATTTGACAGGCCAGAACCAACTTTTAGACATAAGCAATATGCGGATTACAAAAAACATAGGCCTAAAATGCCTGAAGAATTAATATCGCAATTTCCTTTTTTGAAAGAGGTAACAGAAGGTTTTGACATTCCAATTTTTGAAATGCCCGGGTATGAAGCTGATGATGTAGTTGCAACACTTGCGAAAAAAGCAGAAAATCTTGGTTTGGCAGTTACTATTGTTTCCGGGGATAAAGATATATTACAAATAGTTAATTCAAATACAAATGTTTTAAGTGCGCATAAGGAAGGTTTTTTTTATGATGAAGAAAAAGTAAAAGAAAGATTTGGTGTTTCGCCTTCATCTGTTCCTGATATTCTTGCATTGATGGGTGATGCTGCTGACAATATTCCGGGTGTTGCCGGAATAGGAGAAAAAACCGCTATGGCATTGATTGCGCAATTTGGAACAATAGAAAATTTATATGAAAATTTAGATAAAGTAACAAAAGAAAAATTAGTTAAAACATTAACCGAAAATAAAGAATCCGCAATAATAAGCAAAAAACTCGCTCTATTAGTTACAGATGTTCCAATTGAATTTGACATTGAAAAAGCAAAACTAAAAGATATTGATATGCAAAAAATCCTACCTGTATTTAAAAAACTCGAATTCAGAAAACTAATAGGAGAATTGGAAACCATCATTTCTGCTTTGTCTATATCTTTACCTGCATCTGTCATTCCCGCAAGCAATAGGTCAGGCATCTTGCCTGACAAATCGGGAAGCCAGACTATTATACAAGAATTAGATGTAGCGGTTGCCGTAAGGAAAAAATTAAACAATGCTCCAGAAATCAATATCGCCCTTTTAGACGAAGACGAAGGAATAAGTCCCGGTAGGGGCAAAATAGGTGTTATTCCCGTAAGCAATAGGTCAGGCATCTTGCCTGACAAATCGGGAATTCAGGAAATGTTTATATTTCCCCATGAGTTTATTCCTGAACTAAAACCAATATTTGAAAACGAAAATATAAAAAAAACAGGATACGACATAAAAAAACTAAAACTTTTTTTATCGCGTAGGGGCGGGTTTACCCGCCCATCGCCTGTCAACCCAATCAATTTATCAGGCCCCTTATTCGACATAATGATAGCTGCACATTTGCTTGACTACAATATTAAACAATATTTGTCATCATCCCCGGAAGTTTTTCACCAAGAAATTTTTAAACTTAAAAACGAATTAGAAAAAGCATTGCAGGAAAAAGATCTTACAAAATTATTCAATGAAGTTGAAATGCCTCTTGTTGATGTTTTATATAATATGGAGGTTAATGGTATTAAAATTGATACGGAAGTTTTAAAAGAACTTTCAGAATTTCTTGAACACAACATCATAGAATTAAATAAAGAAATTTATGCTTTGGCTGGTGAAGAATTTAATGTAAATTCACCAAAAGAGCTTTCGCGAATACTTTTTGAAAAACTTAATCTCCCAAAAGGAAAAAAGATAAAAACAGGTCATTCTACAGCTGTTGATGTTTTAGAAAAATTGGCATTGAATAATGAATTGCCTGCAAAGATTTTAGATTACAGAGGAATTATGAAACTGAAATCGAACTATGTGGATGTATTACCAAAATTAATGGATAAAAATACTTTTAAAGTCCATACTTCTTACAGGCAAACCGGTACTTCTACTGGAAGGCTTTCGTCTGCTGAGCCAAATCTTCAGACTATTCCAATAAAAACCCAAATGGGCAGAGAAGTGCGAAAGGCATTTATTCCATCAGAAAAAAACTGGATATTTATAAGTGCTGATTATTCACAAATAGAATTAAGATTTTTAGCACATATTTCAGAGGATGAAAATCTAATAAATGCTTTTAAGAAAGATGGGGATATTCACTTAAGAACTGCTATGGAAATTTTCAATTTATCTGCAGACAAGGTTACTTCAGATATGCGTCGGAGTGCAAAAATTGTGAATTTTGGTATAATATACGGTATGAGTGCTTATGGTTTGTCAAAAGAATTAAATCTAAGCGTTGGAGAAGCGCAAAATTACATTGATAATTATTTCGCAAAATATTCTGCTGTTAAAACATACATTAGCAATACAATGGAAAAGGTGAGAAAAGATGGATATGTTACAACAATTCTTGGACGAAGAAGATATTTCCCTGAAATTAACAGTTATATGAAATCTATAAGAGAATTTAATGAAAGAGCTGCTATGAATATGCCAATTCAGGGTTCTGCATCCGATTTAATCAAACTCGCAATGATAAAATTAGATAAAGAAATCAAAAATTTTAAAGCGCGAATGTTGCTTCAGGTTCACGACGAGTTACTATTTGAAGTTTATGCTCCTGAATCAGAAAAATTCAAAATCGTCATTAAAGACATAATGGAAACCGCAATGTTTCTAAAAGTCCCAATTAAGGTAGACATAAAATCCGGCAAAAACTGGTATGACTGTAAATAATATAATAATTCCCCCTTTAATTCCCACTTTGACAAAGGGGGACAGATGGGGGATTTGTAGGGGCGAGTTTACTCGCCCAAGAATTAAAGTTCCCCTCTCCCCTTGTGGGAGAGGGTAGGGTGAGGGGTATATGTCTAAAAATACAGTTATCGGATTAACAGGTGGAATTGCTACAGGCAAATCTACAGCCGCAAAGATTTTTAAAAAACTTGGGTGTAAGATAGTAGATGCCGATGCAATAGCCCATAAAATCATAAAACACAATACATCTGCATATCGCAAAATAACAGCATATTTTGGAAAAGATATTCTGGAAAAGAACAGAGAAATTAACAGGTCTAAGCTTGCATCTATAATATTTAGTAATAAAAATAAAAGATTAAAATTAAATGCAATAACGCATCCATACATAATAAAAGAAATAAAAAAACAAATTAAAAATCTAAAGTGTAAGCTAAATGTAGCTGCAAAGCGTAGCTTTGCAAAAATTATTATACTTGATGCTCCACTTCTATTTGAAGCAAAGATAACATTGTTAGTTGATAAAATATTAGTTATAGCATCAAATGAAGAGGCCCAAATAAAGCGTCTTATAAAGAAATACAATTTGTCACCAGATAAAGCTAAACTTCGGGTAAAATCCCAGATGCCTCTTGCTAAAAAAATTAAATACGCAGATTATGTTATAAATAATAATGCTAAACTAACTGATTTAAGAAAAAAAGTAAAGAATCTGTATTTGCATACTCTTTCTCCCTTGATAAAGGGGGTGGGGCATCCATTCAAATAGGTCAGGCATCTTGCCTGACAAACGTAATGGGTCGTGGAATTTTTGAATAAAAAAAATGAAAAATATATTTGAGGATTTTAAAAATATAGCAAATAAATCAAATTTTAAAATGACTAAACTTGCAATATTGGAGGAATCTATTAAATTAGTTGATAGACTTTCCTGCGGTTTTGAAGAGACTGATTTATTGCTTAAGAAAAAAGCAAAGTCAGATATTTTGATTGGAATAATGGATATTTTAACTCATTATACTAGTACGAAAATTTTAGTTTATGCAAGGTTATTAAACAATTATAGTTTGTCATTCCCGCCCCGTATCGGGGTACGGGGTAAACTCCAGCGGGAATCCAGAAGAATAAAAATAGAAGATATGAAAGGAATACGGGTTGCTGATTTAAGTGCTGTAAAGTCAGAGCTTAAAGATGTTTTTGAAAGAATTTATACAACTGGTGAACCATTTTGGTCTAATTCTTTGAATAATCACTACTTTAAAACAATAATAGCAGTGCCAGTTAAAAATAAAAATAAAATAATTGGCATTTTTGTTTCTGAAAAACTCGGAATTAAACATTCAACTCCTGAAGATGAATTAGATATTTTGCTATCAGTTGTATCACTTATAAGGTTGGTTATTACACCTATCTCTTGATTTTCTGCAATTTTGCAAGAAATATATTGCAAAATGTTATAATTCAGCTATAATAAATTAAGCCTTCAGGGCAGGGTGTAATTCCCGATCGGCGGTAAGATGTATTGTAGTTGCTCAATTCATTGAGCTAATTAAAGCCCGCAAATTCTGATTTAATAGAATTGATTCTGGTGAGATTCCAGAGCCGACAGTTAAAGTCTGGATGAAAGAAGGTTAAATATTAGTATTTTACCCTGAAGGTATTTACCTTCAGGGTTTTTTATTTGTCATTCCCAAATGTATTAAGTAATAGGTCAGGCATCTTGCCTGACAAACAACCATTGTCATTCCCGAAGTTTTAATCGGGAATCCAGTGTCTTTAAAATTATGAATGATGAAAAGTTTATGGAGCTTGCATTAAGGCAAGCAGAAAAAGGCTTGGGTAATACAAGTCCTAATCCTGCAGTTGGAGCTATAGTTGTTAAAAATGGTAAAATAGTAGGCAGAGGTTATCATAAATATGCTGGTGGATTTCATGCAGAAGTTAATGCTTTAAAAGAAGCAGGTTATAGGTCAAAAGGAGCTACTTTGTATGTTACACTTGAACCATGTGCTCATTATGGCAAAACTCCACCTTGCACAGATGTTATAATAAAGTCTAAAATTAAAAAAGTGGTTATTGCTATGAAAGATGTTAATCCTATAGTTTGTGGAAAAGGAATAAAAAAACTTAAAAATGCTGGAATAAAAGTAGAAGAGGGTTTATTGAAAGATAAGGCTTACAAGCTAAATGAAGCATACATAAAATATATAACGACTAAGATTCCCTATGTAATTTTGAAAGCAGGTCAGAGTATTGATGGAAAAATTGCAACAACAAATGGTGAGTCCAAATGGATTACAGGAGAAGAATCCAGAATGCTGGTCCAAAAATTGCGCTTTTGTGTTGATGCAATTATGGTTGGAATAAATACTGTGTTAAAAGACAATCCCAATTTGATAGTATATCCTATATCCGAACGAAGTGAGTGGTATAGGGCACAAGTAAAATTAAATAAACACAAGCGAAAATTATTGCGAGTAATATTGGATAGCAATTTAAAAATCCCTTTATCTGCGAATGTTTTAAAAATTTCTCCTTGTGCAAAAACACTTATTGTAACTGGTTTGGATGTTCCAAAGCAGAAACTTATAAGGATAAAAAAAACAGGGAGCGATGTTTTGCAGGTTAAATTATGTAATGGTAAGATAAAATTTAAAAATTTACTTAAAAAACTTGGGCGTTTGGAAATTACAAGCATATTAATTGAAGGTGGTGGTGAAGTAAATGCTTCTGCAATTGAAGAAAAAATAGTTGATAAAGCATTGTTTTTTATTTCTCCAAAAATAATTGGTGGTAGAAATGCCAAAACATCTATTGAAGGCAATGGAATAAAAGAATTAAAAAATGCAATTGCTTTACAGGATATTTCTGTTGAAAAAATTGACGAAGATGTGTTAATAGAAGGATATATTAAAAATGCAAAGTGCAAAATGTAAAATGACGCGAAGTGTCATCCTGAGTGTTAGCGAAGGATCTAAATGTAGCCGCAGGCTTTAGCCTGCGTATATTAAAATTATGTTTACAGGAATAGTTGAAGAAATAGGGAATGTTTTAAATGTATCCAAGCAAAGCAATAATGTGCGTTTGAAAATTGCTGCTAATAAAATTCTTGAAGATATGGAAATTGGTTCAAGTATTAGCATAAACGGTGTTTGTTTAACAGCAGTGAAATTTAAAAAAGGTTGTTTTGAAGTTGATGTGATGGAAGAAACTTTGCAAAAAACAAATTTAAGTAGCTTGCATACTGGAGAAAAAGTAAATTTAGAACGTGCTTTAATGCCAACAAGTCGTTTAGGTGGGCATTTTGTTATGGGACATATAGATGGTGTAGGAATAATAAAGAATATAATTCAAAAAAATGGCTCTAAAGTTTGGACAATATCATTTGCTAAAAGTTTAACAGATTTTATGGTTAGCAAAGGTTCAATTGCTATAGAAGGTGTGAGTCTTACACTTGTTTATGTTAAAAATACAGAATTTACAGTGGCTCTTATACCTCATACTTTATCAAATACAACTTTGGGACACAAAAAAGCAGGAGATAAAATAAATGTAGAAGTAGATATCATATCAAAACATATTAAAAAATTTATTACAGGTAATACTAATGAAAAAATCACGAAACATTTTTTAGCAGAAACAGGATTTAACAATTAAAAAAGTATTCTTATGCACATAGAACTTGTGCACTTAAACACTATTTAGGAGACAGGATATGATTCAAACAATTAAGGAAGCATTAGATGATATAAAAAAAGGTAAAATGGTTATTGTTGTAGATGATGAAGATAGGGAAAATGAAGGTGATCTTGTAATGGCAGCAGAGAAAGTTACGCCTTTTGCCATAAACTTTATGGCAAAATACGGGCGTGGGTTAATATGTTTGCCAATGACAAGTAAAAGATTAGATGAACTTAAAATATCAGATATGGTTTCTGATAATACTGCACAATTTGGAACTGCTTTTACAATTTCTATTGATGCGAAAAAAGGTGTAACTACAGGGATTTCTGCTTATGATAGAGCTGTTACAATAAAGACAGTGATTAATAAGAAAACCAAGCCAGAGGATTTGGCAAGGCCAGGACATATTTTTCCACTTAAAGCACGTGAAGGTGGAGTATTGGCAAGAGCTGGTCAAACAGAAGCATCAGTTGATTTGGCTAAACTTTCTGGTTTTTATCCTGCAGGAGTAATTTGCGAGATAATGAAAGAAGATGGCACAATGGCAAGAATGCCGGATTTAAAAAAATTCTCTAAAAAACATAATTTAAAAATAATTACAGTTGCCGATTTGATAAAATATAGAAGAAAAACAGAAAAATTGATAAATAGAATTGAGGAAACTATATTACCTACTTCTTTTGGAGATTGGAAATTAATACTTTATGAATCTTCAATTGAGCCTCAACATCATATTGCGCTTGTTATGGGTGATATAACTGGGAAGCAGAGTGTGCTTGTGCGTGTTCATTCTCAATGCTTAACTGGAGATGTATTTGGATCACTTAGATGTGATTGTGGAGAACAATTAAAGATTGCTATGAAAATTATAGCTAAAGAAAAAGCAGGTGTGATTTTATATATGAGGCAAGAAGGAAGGGGTATTGGTATAGATAATAAGATAAAAGCTTATGCACTTCAGGATGAAGGTTATGATACTGTTGAGGCAAATGAAAAATTAGGATTTAAGGCGGATTTAAGAGATTATGGTATTGGAGCACAGATTTTAGTTGATTTGGGTCTTACGAATATTAAGCTATTGACAAATAACCCAAAAAAAATTATTGGGTTAGAAGGATACGGTCTTAATATGGTGGAAAGAATTCCAATAGAGATTTCACCAAATAAAACGAATAAAAAATATTTAAGTGTAAAAAAACAAAAACTTGGTCACTTATTAAAGATTTGAATAGAGTGAAATTATAAAAATTTATAGCATTTTTTTAATAAATCTGTTAAAAATAAATAGAAATCTCCTATCCCCCTTTACTAAAGGGGGATTAAGGGGGTTATTTTATGAGGGGGTTGAGGAAAATGGGTAAAGTGTATGAAGGCAAGTTAATTGCTACGGGTAAGAAATTTGGAATTGTGGTTTCAAGGTTTAATGAATTCTTGACAAAGAAACTTCTTGAAGGAGCGCAGGATACTTTAATAAGGCATGGTGCAGATGAAAAAGATATAGATGTAGTATGGGTTCCGGGTTCTTTTGAAATATCTTATGCAGCAAGTAGGCTTGCAAAAGGCAAGAAATACGATGCAATTATATGTTTGGGTGCTGTTATCAAAGGAGATACACCACATAATGAATATATTGCTTCTGAGGCTGCAAAGGGTATCGCACAAACAGGTTTGTCATCAGGAATACCAACTATTTTTGGAGTTTTGACTACAGATACACTTGAGCAGGCTATTGAACGTTCAGGTACAAAATCCGGTAATAAAGGAGCAGATGCTGCAATTTCAGCAATAGAAATGGCAAATTTATTTGCCGAATTGAAATAATATAGAGCTTTGTTTGCGTAGGGGCGGGTTTACCCGCCCTAAAATAGAATAGGGTAAATAAAATGAAATCAAAATTGATAGTGGCATTAGATGTGGATTCTGCAAAGCAAGCTATTGCAATAGTAAAAAAACTTAAAAATTACGTTCAAATTTTTAAAGTCGGTTTACAGTTATTTACTGCAGAGGGTCCTAAAATTATAAATGCAATTAAAAAACTTGGTGTAGAAGTTTTTTTAGATGCTAAATTTCATGATATTCCAAATACAGTGGCAAAAGCATGCGAATCTGTAGTTCGCTTACAAATTGCAATGCTGAATGTTCATACTTTAGGTGGATATGAAATGATGTTGGTCGCGAAAGAATCTGTTGAAAGAACAGCGAGTAAATTAAAAATTAAAAAACCTGTTTTGCTTGGAGTGACTATACTGACAAGTATTAATAGTGATATTCTTAAAAATGAAATAGGAGTAAAAATTAACTTGAAAGCTAAAGTTAAACAATTGGCATTACTTGCAAAAAAAGCCGGATTGGATGGTATTGTAGCTTCTCCACAGGAAATTACTGATATTCGCAAAGTGTGTGGAAAAAAATTTATAATTGTTACCCCTGGAGTGCGTCCTGCTTGGGCTGGTTTAGATGATCAGAAACGTATAATGACACCATGGGAAGCTATAAATGCTGGTGCGAATTATATTGTGGTGGGCAGACCAATTTTGAAAGCGCAAAATCCAGTTATTGCAGTTCAACAAATACTTGGAGAAATATAGTATGTCTGAAATTGATTCATCACATTCAGAAACTGAAACATCTGTTGTAGTTGCCGATTCATCGGCATTAATAGAAGAATCCAGTCATCATAGTTTGAATTTAAAAGAAACAGGATTGCTCTTTTTTATTATGATGATTGGGAATTTCTTTAACTATTTATTTGCTGTTTCAATGGCTCGTATGCTAGGTCCTGAAGGTTATGCTGTTTTAATGTCTTTATTTTCATTGTTTATTGTATTAGCTGTTCCAATAGGCACGATTCAGACTGTTACAACAAAATATATAGCAGAATTTTTTGCAAAGTCTGAAATGTTTAAAATAAAGAAGTTAGTGTTAAAACTTCTTAAAAATATGTTGGGAATGGGTGTTGGTTTATGTTTAATTCTTATGTTAGCAAGCAAGCTTATAGCTAATTATTTGCATATAGAAACAATAATGCCAATTTTAATTTTGAGCACTATTTTTATTCCATCATTTCTTACTCCTGTTACACGTGGTGCTTTACAGGGCTTACAAAGATTTTTAGGTTTTGGTATCAGTGGAACAGGCGAAAGTATGTTACGATTTGTATTTTCAGTAGCACTTGTTTCTATTGTTTCTACCCAATTAAAAGTTAATGTCGCTATTTTAGGAATTGCACTTTCTTGTGTGGGTAGTTTTATATATACAGTATTATTGTTAAAACCAATACTTTCTAAAAAATATGATATAGATAATAAGAATAATGATATTAAATTTAAAGATATTTACTCATACAGTTATCCTGTAGTTGTAACTCTTCTATGTTTTACAGCACTTACAAATATAGATTTAATTATGGTAAAACATTTCTTTTCTACTGTTGAAACAGGATATTATGCTGGCGCAGAAATGATTGGAAAAATAGTTTTGTATTTGCCTTCAACAATTGTAATATTAATGTTTCCAAAGGTTGCATCTCTTAATACACAAAACAAAGATCCACGTCCGATTCTTATAAAAAGCTTGCTTATTGTTACTGCAGTTTGCCTTGGTATTACATTTTGTTATTTTGCTTTTCCAGAGCCTATAGTGTTGCTTTTATTTGGAAAACAATTTATATCTGGCATTCCACTGCTTTGGCTTTTTGGAGTGGCTATGACTTTTTATTCGCTTGTTAATATTTTGCTTATGTATCAGTTGTCGGTACATAAATTTAAATTTATAGTTCCATTAATTTTTGTTGCAGTATTGCAAGTGGTGTTATTTCAGTTTTTGCATTCTACTATTTTCCATATCCTATATATTCTTTTGGGAAGCGGTTTTCTGTTGTTTTTGATAAATATGTTTTTAGTATTTAAACAAGATAAAAAATCTTATGCCTAAAGATAGAATTTCAGCAGTTGTAATAACAAAGAATGAAAAAGAGAACATAAAAAATTGTTTGGAAAGCATAAAATGGGTTGATGAAATAATTATTATAGATGCTTTTAGTAGTGATAGCACAGTTGAATTGTGTAGGCAGTATACTGACAAAATATATCAGATTAAGTGGCTTGGTTATTCAAAGCAAAAGAATTTTGGAATTGAGAAAGCTCAGAATAACTGGATTTTATCTGTAGATGCTGATGAGCGTATTACAGATGATTTAAAAAATGAGATTATAAATGTTTTGATTGGTGAGAATAAAGCTGATGGATATTGTTTCCCAAGAAGGACATTTTTTTTAGGCAGATGGATAAAAGCATCTGGATGGTATCCTGATTATCAATTACGATTGCTTCAAAAGGATAAAGGTAAATTTAATGAAAAAAGAGTTCATGAAGGAGTTGTATTAGATGGAAAAAAGGAATATCTTTGTTCTGATTTATTGCATTTACCTTATGCTAATTTAGTTAAATACTTTGAAAAATTTAATGAATATACTACACTTGCTGCACAGGATTTGTATCAAAAAGGTGTCCAATCAAATATTTTTAAACTTTTTTTATTGCCTATTGTTTTCTTTTTTAAATCGTATGTTTTTAAAAAAGGATTTTTAGATGGATTTACAGGTTTTGTCATTTGTATAATAAGCTCTTTTAATGTTTTTGTAAAATATGCAAAATTATGGGAATTACAAAAGAATATTGATTCGGGCGCCAAATTGGATAGGTGACAGCATTCTTTCTTTTCCTGCTGTTAATGCTTTACGTCACTATTTTTCTGATTCTTATATTGGAGTTCTTGCAAAGCCAAATTTGCATAATTTATGGTGTGCAAATCCAGATGTAAATGAAATAATTAAATATGATGATTGCAACGGATTTTTAGGGCAATTTAAATTAGCTAATATTCTTAAATCAAAAAAATTTGATCTGGCGTTAATATTCCCAACATCATTTTCTTCTGCTTTTTCTGTTTTTCTTGCAGGTATAAAAGAAAGAATAGGATATAAAAGTGAGTGTAGGGGGTTTTTGTTAAGCAAGAGTATTGTGCCAAAAATGAAATTCAGGGTTGGGCATTTAGCAGAAGAATATTTGTATATAGTATCTGAAGTTACAGGAGTGCAAACTTCATTAAGCAGTATAAAATTCAATTTGAATTTATTCCCGGATACTATAAAAAGGATAAATGCAATTTTTGAAGAGAATGGCATTGGTAAAGATGATATTATTGTTGGGCTTGCACCATGTGCAACGTATGGGCCTGCAAAACGTTGGCCCATTTCAAAATTTATTGAAACAGGTAAATTGCTGACTAAAAACAATGAAGTCAAATTAGTGGTTTTAGGAGGGGAAGGAGAAGAGAAGCTTGGGTTTAATATTGTTTCTGAAATAAAAAATGCTAAAAATTTTGTAGGCAAATTTAGTATTGATGAAACAATGGCTGCGATTAAAAGATGTAAAGTAGTTTTATCTAATGATACTGGCTTAATGCATATTGCTGCTGCATTTAATATTCCTGTTGTTGCAATATTTGGGTCAACAAGTCCAATATGGACAGCTCCTTTAGGAGATAATCATATAGTGTTGTATAAAAAATTGTCCTGCGGCCCTTGTTTTAAGAGGATATGTCCGCTTGGTACTTATGAATGTTTTAACAAGATAACTTCACAGGAAGTTTATGAAAAGATGATGAATTACGCAATGTGGTAAATGCCATGTTGCCCCCTTTATTAAAGGGGGGTAGGGGGGAATTAAAGGGGGTTTATTTATATGGATAATATTATTGCAAGTAAAAAGTTCCAAATTTTTATAATTTTATTTTTTGCAAGCATTTTTTTGTTTGCAAAATTATGGGAAGGCGGGCTTGCAACTTATGATGACTGTTTTTATGCACAGCAGTCAAAAGAGATTTTGCAAACTGGTGATTGGTTGACTATGCACTACGACAAAAAACCGCTTTTTGAGAATGATCCTGTATGTTTATGGTGTATGGCAATAATGTTTAAATTTTTTGGTGTAAGTGAATATACCGCCAGATTTTCGTCTGCATTGTTTGGAGTTGGCACGATTTTACTGGTGTTTTTTTTGGGAAACAGACTTTATGGAGGATATGTTGGTTTGTTTTCCTCGTTTTTCCTTATGACTACACAATATTTTACTAAATTTGCGCGTCATTCAATGTTAGATGTAACACTTGCTTTTTTTGTGACTTTGAGCATTCTATTTTTAGTTAAAGGAGTTTTAGATAACAAAAAATACTATATTTTGTTTGGATTTTTTTGTGGTATAGCAATGTTGACCAAAAATATTTTAGGTTTTTTTCCCCTTTTGATTGCAATTGCATATTTCATAGGGACAGGTAGGTTCAAAGAAATATTTAATCCATTTTTCCTGATAGGTTCTTTTCTTGGAATTAGTCTGCCTTTTTCCTGGTGGATTTATGAATATCTTAAAAATGGATTGGAGTTTTTAGATGTGCATTTTGGCTGGATAATTTTGCGTCGTGCTTTTGTTATTGATAAAGAAAAAAGCACATTTCTATCATATTTTGGATATATAAAGGATTTATGGGTTATTTATTTGCCATGGATTCCTATTACTACTTACGGATTCTTTAGATTATTGA
>JBBTED010000111.1:0-1037 GCA_038042445.1 Candidatus Firestoneibacteriota bacterium | reverse complement strand
CTTGTCAAGCACTCCGCACCACCGTCCCCATTAGCCCATTAGCCCCACAAGACACTTCTGCCAAGGACATCATATCGCCATTTTAAGATCAAAAAAATAAATCCATATTAGACCAATAATCCATAATGAGAAAACAATGATAAAACTTCTAAAATAAGTTATTTCTGAAATAATTGATATTGCAACTACTTCCATAGCTGCAATCCATAACCTAAATATCTCAATACTTTGGATTGCTTCTTTTAAAAAAGGATGAGCACTATTAATTGAAATGATGTTAGAAAGGTCAGTTTTAATTGGTAACAAAGTATAAAATATATTAAATATTATTCCGGGTATACTACTACAATATATCACGGCTGATAGAATTGCAGTGAATTTTGGTTTACTCCCAAATATTCGGCAGAATAACAATATAAAAAAACTTCCGCATAAGAGCGCTGCCAAAGCAATTCCAATCATAAAAATTGTTGATAATATTGAAGCAATAACTATGCTTCCAATACCTATTGTAGTGTTTGTTTTGGATACAAAAAGTTTAATATTAGGTAGCAAAAGAAAACTTACTCCTATAAGTAATAAGATTGATGCAGACTTTAGGTCAGGAGAATTTTTTAATATTAAAAAGAGTTGTTTCGGCTTTATAAAGAATAACTTAATATTCTCAAATAGTAGTAATCCCATAATTAATATTACTCAATAAGGTTATTTACACTCTCCGCATTCGTCTTTCTTACCTTCTCGGCAATTCTTTCTTATACAGTCAAGTACATTTATACCGAAGGTTCCTACACACTGACCACATGCAGCTTTATCCATAAATCCAGAAGAAAAACATCTATTACACGCCTGTAAGAGTGGTGGCGAAGCAGGAATGTTTCCAATACACTTTAAAATTGCACCAAAATCACACTTAATGCATTTCTTAAAGTCAGGTGGGTATAATCCAGGATTTGGGCAGACGAGACGACCTTCACGCGCATCATAATAGCAAGGTTGATCACTATATGCTAATCCAGAGGGATCTGTTAAATTAA
>JBBTED010000110.1:0-14616 GCA_038042445.1 Candidatus Firestoneibacteriota bacterium | reverse complement strand
AATTATTTGTTTTGACATATTATAACTATAGACTATAGACTTTAGACATCAGATTTTTCTTGCAATGACTTTTATCAAGCATAATATCCCTAAAACAGTAATTGCAAAATAAAAGTCCCTTTTATTTAATTGAATTTTTTCTATTGTGTTTATATCACCGGTAAACCCTCTTGAAGACATTGCAAAATACACATTTTCTCCTCGTTCATAAGCTCTTACAAATAAAACACCAATCATATTCGCTAAAGGTTTTATTTGTAACCATTTTGAACTATTAACAGTGCGCGACTCCTTTGCCTGCTTCATTTTTAGCAATTCATCCTCTATCACAAAGATATAACGGTACATAAATGATAAAATCATTATTATCAGTTTTGAGATTTTCAGTTTTTCAAGTGCCTTTAAAAGTTCTGAAAATTTTGTGCTTGAAATAAGTAATATCATAGACAAGATAGATAAATATGCCTTAACAAAAACATTCCATAAAATCAACAAATTACCATTTTCCATAAAAGGAATGAAAATAGTTATAAATAAAACAAATGGAATAACTACCAAAGATCTATTCAGCACAAATAGTAAAGGAATTTTTGACAATAAAATCAATGCAATAATAATGCTTGCATACAAAACAAAAATAACAAATGCATCAGGTCTGGTAAAAATCACAAACAAAATAAAACTAATAAAAATAACAATTTTAATTTTTGGATCAAGTCTGTGAATTAAACTATTTAAATTACTGTATTTATCTATATAAAAATGTTTCACTTGCAAACCCCTTTGTATATCATTCCCGCGGAAAATGAATTATTTATTTTTTTTAATACATTTTGATAAACCATATCCTACACCAAACAAAACTAAGGATCCAGTTAAACCTGCAATACCAACAGCCAATTTCTCATTTTTAAATCCTGGAAATATATAATCCGGAATAATTGTGTTTAACACTGTTTTACTTTTTTCAAGAAAACCTTTATCTATAGCCACTTTTTCTAAACCATCTGGCAATTGAGATGCAAAAGGCGCTATAAAAACTGCTATAAGAATTGCCATAGTTAAAATCAAAATAATATCATTTCTATTTATAGTATTTTTTTTGTCCGATTTATATATTAAATCTGGTCTAACTTTTAATACAAAACTAACAACAAAACTTGTAATTATCGCTTCGCCTAATCCTATAAAAATATGGACAAAAGACATTGCTGGAAAAACTATATTAAATGGTGAAACTCCTGAAATTGCTAATTCAATAGCACAAAAACTTGAAGAAAAAACAACAGAAAACCATGAAGCAAGAAAAACACCAATTAAAATACCTCTACTGTTTTTTATGACTTTCCTAAAAATATTATATATAAAATATCCTATAAAACAACCTACAATCGCCATATTAAATATATTCACACCCAAAGCAATTAATCCTCCATCCTGAAAAATAAAACATTGGGTAATTAAAACTACAGTTATTACAACTGCACCAGCAGAAGGACCAAGTAAAACTGTTGCCAAAACAGCGCCAAGTAAATGGCCTGAGGTTCCTCCAAAAATCGGAAAATTTATCATCTGTGCAACAAAAATAAAACTTGCCATAACACCCATAAGAGGTATCATTCTGTCTTTTAATATTTTAGAAGCTTTCTTTAAACAATAACTTATTCCAGCAATAGAAATTAACCAGCCAAGGGCCCATACATTCGTTGACAAAAACCCATCAGGTATATGCATAATTTGTATCCTTTAGTGCTACAATTTTAATATTCGTGCTACTGATGAATATAACAAAAAATACAATTGATGTCAAATTGTTTTAATAAAAAATTCCCCCTTAGTCCCCCTTTAATAAAGGGGGTAAATACCAAATACCATGTTGCCCACTTTATTAAAGGGGTAGGGGGAATTTATAGAAATAATATTAGAAAATTTACGAGCATTATTATAAGACCTAATGGAACACCCAATTTTGCCCAATTTTTGCTTGAAATTTTTAATTTTCCTGCTGAAATTATATTTGGAATATTACCTGGAATTAACATTCCACCTGCAACTAAAAGACCGAGTAAAATAGCCTTTATCTGTGATGTAGTCATATTATGAGTGATTTCAGCAGCAGTAAGAGTCGCATTATCAAGAATAGCAGAACTGATATTTATCCAGTATAAAGCAGCAGATGATAATTTAGATATATACTGGTCAATTATCGGTTGGAATCCTGTGCCCAAAAATATTAATGCCATTACAAATAAATATACTTTCCCTGTCCGCAGTAATATATCTTGGACATTCTCCTGTTTATCTTCACTTAAAGTATGTGCCTTATCAGTTTTAGTATGAAAATATGAAGCAATCAAACCAAGGATTAAAATTTCCGGAATGATATATGCCCATAGTAATTTCGCAAGATACCAAAAATCTGCATTATGTGGTGGATAACGTAATTTAGCAATCGCAATTGTAGACAAAGGTTCGCCTATTGGAGTTAGCGCTGCACCAAGGCCAATTGCAAAACACGTAATAATTACTATATTTGTTTCAACTTTCTTTTCATATTTTAAACCTGTTATTATTTCGACTAAAACCAATGATGCAATAATTGCAGTAATTACACTTGAAGCTAATCCCAAAATAACTACAAGACAAAACAAAAACAACTTATGTCCCATTTTATCAGCAATCATTGTAATTTTATTTCTTATCTTGTTTTGAAATTTTTTAAAAATCAAACCTGCAACACCAACGGCAACAGTTATCTTTACAGGTTCAACAAACGCTTCTTCAATAAGATGAAAACTCCATAAACCTGAAATTGTGACTGCCAATATTCCCATAACAAACAAGAAAATCTCAAGATTATGCTCTACTTTCTTTATGAGAAATGGCAAAATTAAAACAATACAAAATATTAAAAATAACCCGGCTATTATTTTTTATCACTCCTTTGAAAATAATCCCCACACCCCCTTTATTAAAGGGGGACTAATGGGAATTTTACTTAATGACTATGTTGATGTTTTTCTTCCTTTTTCTCTTCTTTTTTTTCACCTTTCAGATATTTTTCTGAATTTGATTTAAATTTTCCAATACAATCATCACAGCAAAAGTAATATGTTTTTCCTTTATATTCTAAAGAATATTTTTTATTTGCTTTTTCACCAGTAACAGGGCATACAAGTTTTTCGCCTTTTGAAACAGCTTTTTTCACAAGCTTCATACCACACTTTGGGCATTTCCCATCTTTTGTATTCGGTCCTTCATAATCCTTCATAGAACAAACCCATACATCTGCTTGTGAATCTTTTGCATCACTTGTTTTGTGATCTGAAGCCATTAACATTGGACAAGAATCAGCTTCATCCATTGCCATATCACACATATCGCATTTTCCGGAATCAACTTTATCAACCTTATCCATTGCCATTGCAAAACTACCTGTAGCAATAAAACAAACAGCTACCAATACTGCAATTTTACTATTCATATCTATTCCCCCCTTTCATATTTAAATAATCTCCTTTTTTTATTTCACCGATATTTCACGGATAAATTTGGCGCTTTCCTCAGGAAGTGCAATATTTATAAACATTCCTGAACCTAATTCAAAGCCTGCAGTTTTTGTAATTCTTGGAATCAAACTTAAATACCAATGAAAATAATCAGTCTTACATTCTGAAGTAGGTATTGAACGAATTACATAATTAAAATCAGGATTATCAAGACCTTGATAAATTCTTAACAATAATTCTTTCAAACTTTTTGCAAGGTCTTCTACTTCCGCTTGAGATATATCACCAAATGATGACATATGTCTTTTTGGCATAATCCAGGTATGAAATGGTGAAAGTGCCGCATAAGGAATAAATGTTACAAAATATTCGCTGTCAATTATAATTCTTTCCTTTTCGCCAAGTTCATCTCTAATCATTTTGCAAAATATACATTCGCCATTATCATCAAAATACCTCATCGCTTCATTAACTCTATACCTTATATGTGATGGAACAACCGGAGTCGCCACAAGTTGAGAATGCGGATGTGCAATAGAAGTACCCGCAGCTAATCCATGATTTTTAAATATGGTTATAAGCTCAATATTAGAATTTTCAGCAATTGTATTGTATCTTGTTTTATATGCCACGATTATCTGCTTAACAGCTTCGTAAGATAGTAATGCAGTAGTCATATCATGTCGTGGAGTTTCTATAATTACTTCATGAACACCAAACCCGCTAATACATCGTTCTATTCCCTTTATCTTTCTTTGAAGTGGAATAGTGGAAAATAGAGCAGCAAACTTATTTCCGACAACTCGCACCTGCCATTTATCCTTGTCTCCTATCGCAAAAATTTCTTTTGGAGTTTTATCCTCATTTCCAGGACAAAATGGACATGTTGAAACTAAACTTGGAATATTTTTGGGCTCTTTCTTTTCCCTCACAAATTCTTCTGGTCTCTTTGCCCTTTCAGTCGCAATTATTACCCAATCTTTTGTAGCTACATTCTGTCTTATTTCTGGCATATTGTTACACCTCCTTTATCCAATGTAACAACTCGGCATTTATAAGTAAATCTTAAGAAATAAGAAATAATAATCCGATTATTATTTCTTATCACTCCTTTCTAATTTCATTCCACATTTAGGGCAATCTCCTGGCTTATCAGATTCATAATGACCCATAGGACATTTATAAATTACTTTTTCCTCATTTGTAGAAGAATCTTTCTCTTCAGTATTTTTAAGAACTTTACCTTCCTTAACCTCTTCCTTATCAGATTTCTTTTGATCTTCTTTATGACTACTATGGTTCATCATACCACCATGCGAAGCCATCATTGCCCCACAACCTGACAAATAAATAGTAACAATAGAAAATATTGTAATTTTAAAAAACTGTTTTATACAACTCATATTTCACCTCAATAATTTTATATTTTTTTCAAAAAAATAATCCCCCTTAGTCCCTCCGTCTAAGCAGAGGGCAACTGGGGGTTTACTTAATGACTATGGTGATGTTTCTCTTCTTTTACTTCACCTTTAAGATATTTTTCTGGATTTGCCTTAAATTTAGTAATACACTTTGAACAGCAGAAATAATATGTTTTACCTTTATATTCCAAAGAATATTTTTTATATGCTTTTTCATCACTAACAGGACATATAAATTTTTCTTCTTTTGAAATAGCTTTCTTCTCTAACTTCATTCCACATTTTGGACATTTGCCATCTTTGGTATTTGGTCCCTCATAATGCTTCATAGGACAAACCCATACTTCCGTTTGTGAATCTTTTGCAGCACTTGCTTTTTGACCTACACCCATTGGACTAGAATCAGCCTTATCCATTGCTATTGCCAAACTGCCTGTAGCAATAAAACAAACAGCTACTAATACTACAATTTTACTATTCATAATCATTCCCCTCCTTTCTATTTTCAGTCTCCAAGCAAATATTTACCTTGTGGACCAATACCTTCAATATGTACCAACTGCGCACCATAATGTCCTGTTCGACTAATGACATAAGCAGAACTTATTAGTGTAAGTGCTACCACCACTATCATCCATCGCTTTTGTTTTAGCAAAAAATGACTAATAAGCTGTTCAATTAAAGCAACAAAACTCAGATAAATCGTCCAATTTGCCCAAAAATCATGTTGCTCCAACACCAATTTTGCATGATCCGATATACCCTGTGTATGAGGATGGAGCCACTTACCTGCTATATACGCTCCCACAAACCCAATCAAAACAGTAATGGTCACAATCCAGTCAATCTCTTTTTTCATAAAAAGAATATTCATTGTAGCCAAAAAAGCTGCAATGATCAGCAATACAATAGGGAAGTGGACAATCAGCGGATGTAAATTCGGAAAATCCTGTAACTCAGCAGTGACTTTCTCCTCGGGGTGATATTCACTTTGATTCTGATATTCTATGTAAGCATCCCTGTTATCCGCTTTATGGACTAAAGTATCCTGTTGCTGTATTACAGTAGCACTATCTGGCAACTTTTTATGTCCGTCATGTGCAAAAACTACTGCCTCAATTAAACAAAGTACTAAGACAATAATTATAGTTTGTTTTTTAATAATTTCTCCTCCCCTTTTTCTACTACATTTAATCCGCATAGATGGACAACTACAGCAGAGCAAGCTCTGCCACTACAAACACTACAAATTTTATTACAATTATAACACAATCTCAATGTCCACGAATTTGAGGAATTGGAAGTTTTGACACATCTACTGTGCCGTGTTTCATTTCAAAATTCCACTTCCATATAGCATAAATTGGAGGATACAATAACAATTCAAGTATAAAACTTGTAAATACTCCTCCAATCATAGGCGCTGCAATTCTTTTCATTACATCAGACCCAGTTCCTAAAGACCACATTATTGGGATAAGACCCATAAATATTGCTGTAATAGTCATCATTTTAGGTCTTATTCTTTTTACTGCTCCATGAATTATCGCTTCTCTTAAATCATCATAAGTTTTCATTTTTCCTGCTCTGATTGCATCATAATAAGCCAAATCTAAAAATAATAGCATAAACACACCTGTTTCAGCATCAAGTCCCATAAGAGCTATCATTCCAACCCATACTGCAATTGAAATATTATAACCTAAAATATACAAAAACCATATTGCTCCTATTAAAGAAAACGGAACTGCTAACATAACTATACCCGCTTTAATCGGAGATTTTGTATTCATATATAAAAGAACAAAAATAATAAAAATTGTTAAAGGAATAATAATTTTAAGTCGTTCTTTAACTCTTAACATATTTTCATATTGTCCACTCCATACAAGTGAATACCCTGTTTTAAGTTTTAACTCTTCTGATACTTTCTTCTTTGCATCTGTTACATAACCTCCTATATCTCTACCTGTAATATCCACATAAACATATCCTGCTAATAATCCATTTTCATCTCTAATCATTGCAGGACCTGTTGAAAAACGAATATCCGCTAATTCAGCCAAAGGAATCTGGGCGCCACTCATAGTTGGAACTAATACACGTTTTAATTTTGGTAAAGTATCTCTTAATTCCCTTGCATAACGAACATTTATTGTATACCTCTCCCTACCCTCAACAGTTGTGGTAATTGGCTCTCCGCCTATTGCAGACATAATAACCATTTCTGCTTCTTTTATGGAAAGTCCATACCTTGCAAGTTGCTCTCTTTTTAAATCAAAATCAAGAAAATACCCACCAGCAACTCTTTCCGCATAAATACTTCGTGTTCCTTTTACATCTTTTAATATCATTTCCAAATGTGTTCCAACTTTTTCTATTTCTTTTAAATCTGCTCCATATATTTTAATACCAATAGGGGTACGTACCCCTGTTGTAAGCATATCTATACGACCCTTTATAGGCATTGTCCATGCATTTGTAACTCCCGGAAATTTCATTTTTGAATCCATTTCATTAACTAATTCTTCCCATGTAATTCTGTCTGTATGGAAGCGTCTAAAAATTTTCTGAAAAATTTCTGGCATTCCTGAATACCACCGTTTTAATTTGCGCCATTCATTTTCTGGTTTTAGAACAACTGTTGTTTCCATCATTGCAAATGGAGCCGGGTCCGTTGCAGTTTCAGCTCTACCTGCTTTACCAAAAACTCTTTCTACTTCAGGAAAACTTTTTAAAATTTTGTCCTGAGTTTGAAGCAATTTAAAAGCTTCAGTTACTGAAATTCCTGGAAGTGTTGTTGGCATATATAAAATTGTGCCTTCATTAAGTGGAGGCATAAATTCAGACCCTAATTTAAAATAAACAGGAATAACAGATAATATAAGCAGTAGTGCAATCGCGATAGTAGTTTTTCTATGTTTTAAAACCAAATTGCAAACTGGCTCATATATTTTAAACAAAATTTTACTTATCGGATGTTTTTCCTCTGGATAATATTTTCCAACTGTAACCATATTAAAAATCCATGATAACCATTTTGGCCTAAAATGCAGGTAATCCACCCTTGTAAAAAGAAGTCTGATTGCCGGATCTAAAGTGATTGCAAGAATCGCTGCAATTGCCATTGCAAAATTTTTGCTATATGCCAATGGCTTAAACAACCTACCTTCCTGATCAAGTAAAGTAAAAACAGGTAAAAATGCAACTGCAATAACAAGCAGGGAAAAAAATACAGCAGGAACCACTTCTTTTAATGCCTGTAATCTAACCTCATGAAAATCTCCCACTCTTCCATTTTGCATCCAAAGTTGAAGTTTTTTATATGCATTTTCAACTTCAATAATAGCCCCATCAACCAAAACCCCTATTGATATTGCAATACCCGAAATTGACATTATATTTGAAGTTAATTTCATTCCAAACATAGGTATAAATGTTAAAAAAACTGCGATTGGAATAGTAACAATTGGCACTATAGCTGAAGGTATATGCCACAAAAATAAAAGAATTACAAGACTTACTATTATCATTTCTTCTTTAAGTTGATTTTTCAAAGTATCAATAGCACGGTGAATTAAATCAGAACGATCATAAGTAATAATAATTTCAGCCCCTTCAGGCAAAGAAGGTTTTATTTCTTCTAATTTAGCTTTAACTTTTTTTATGACATTTAAAGCGTTTTCCCCATGTCTCATTACAACAATACCGCCTACTGTATCTCCTTCTCCATCTAAATCTGAAACACCTCTTCTTATTTCAGGACCAAAAGAAACTTTTGCAATATTTTTTATTAAAATTGGAGTTCCCTGCATATTTCTATCAACAACAATATTTTCTATATCAGAAATACTTTTTGCATAACCTAACCCTCGAACCATATACTCTGCACCTGAAAATTCTACTAACCTACCTCCAATATCATTATTACCATCACGTATTGCCTCTATAACTTTCATAAGTGGAATTCTATAGGATACTAAAGTATTTGGATTTATATTTACCTGATATTGTTTCTGAAATCCTCCAATTGAAGCAACCTCTGCAACACCGGGAACAGACTGAATGTAATATCTAAGATACCAATCCTGAAAACTTCTTAAATCCGCTAAACTATGTCTACCGGTTTTATCAACAAGTGCATATTGAAATACCCAACCAACACCAGTTGCATCAGGTCCTAATTCTGTTTTAACTCCTTCCGGAAGTTTAGGTAATATTTTACTTAAATATTCCAATGTGCGACTACGTGCCCAGTATATATCCGTTCCATCCTGAAAAATTATATAAACATAAGAAAACCCAAAATCAGAAAATCCACGAATTGTTTTTACCTTTGGAGCACCAAGCATTGCAGTAACTATAGGATACGTAACCTGATCTTCAATTATATCAGGACTTCTATCCCACCTTGAATAAACAATTACCTGTGTATCAGATAAATCCGGAATTGCATCAAGTGGTATTCTTTTAATAGAATATATGGCTGCTATAATAGCCACAGCTGTAAAAATTATAACTAAAAATTTATTTTTTGCGCTCCATTCAACAATTTTTTCAAGCATATTTTTATATGTAACAAATTAGCCATTACAAATCATTCTGACCGTTAGCGAAGAATCTGATTTAAATAAAGCGAGATTCTTCACTTTGTTCAGAATGACAATGATTATTATATCATTATTATACATTTTTTAGTGTTTGTGTTCCTGCATTCCTGAAATGGCTGATTTTAATTTTGATTCAGAATCAATCAAAAAATTTGCAGATGTAACAACTCTATCACCCAAACCTACACCACTTAAAACTTCATAATACCCATCAGCTTCATGCCCAAGCACAACTTCTCTTGGCTCATATTTTCCTTCTGCTTTTTTTACAAATACTAACTTTCTGACACCAGTATCTAAAACAGCATCTTCAGGAATAGCTATTCTTCCTTCAAACTCAACTCTAATTAATGTGTCAACAAACATTTCCGGCTTAAGTAAACCATCTATATTGTGAATTTCTGCCCTGACACGTAAAGATCTTGTTTCACTATCCAAATATGGATCAATTGCTTTAATTATTCCTGTAAATTTTTTGCCAGGTAAAGCAATTGAGGTAACTTCAACACTCTGACCCTGTTTAACCAAACCTATTTCATATTCATAAACTTGTGCATAGACCCATACAGTTTTACCAGAAGAATCAACCATAATTAGATTTGTTGGAAAACTATCATCCTTTTTTATCTCTTGTATCTGCGTATCAGACAATCCTAAATGTTTTAGTCTTATACGTGATGATTCCAGTAAAGATTCTGCTTGTTTTAAAACTTCATCAGATGGATTTGATTTTTTAATTACATCTCGTGTGCTTATCGTCCTTTGATATTCAATTATTGCATTATAAAGTTCAGGATCATGAGCAATTCTTCCAGATGCACGAATTGTAAAAACCAAATCTCTTTTTTTTATAATTTCTGTTTTCATACCAATTAGCTGTTCTTTTTCTGATGAAATTATAATATCTGCCTGTCCCGATACTTGCAACTTATCTTTAGAAGGAATATTTTCTTCTTTTTGTTCCATTGGAACAAGTTTCATTCCACATATTGGGCAATCTCCCGGTTTATCTGCTATATATGTAGGATGCATCGGGCAATGATAAAGTTGTTTTTTTGGTTTTTCAGAATTAATTTCATGGCCTGTGTGGTCTATATTTTTTGCTTTATAAATTTTAACAAAAACTACTAATGCAAGAATTATTGATAAAATCAATACAATATATACAAATATTTTTTTATTTTTAAAATTTATCATCTTTTCCTCCAATATTTTTACCTGCAATAAACTCAAGTGTAGCCAAATTCTTTTCGTATTCAACTATAATATTATAATTTTCAACTTCATATTTATATAATGTCCTTTGCGCATCAAGTAAAGCCAAAAAATCAACTTTTCCGGATTGATAATTTGCTTTTGTAATCTCCAAAACTTGTTTTGCCTGAGGCAAAATTCCAGTTTCAAATAAATTTAACATTCTATCTGCTTTTTCAATTTCAGAAAGAATATCTTTTATCATATAAAATATTTCATTTTTAATACTGTCATAATTTGCTTGTGCTTCATCTATTTCAATTTTTGTTGAATCCACTTCATAACTTTTTGGTCCCCATAAAAATGGCAAATTTACTGCAAGCATAATGCTAAACATATCATTTCTTTTAGTTCCATCAATAGCTGAATCCCGTTGGCTATAGGCAACACCCAAATCAAAATCAGGAAAATACTCTTTTTTTGCAAGTGAATGTGCTATTTCATTTCTTTTAAGATTAAAATCAGAAAGTTTCAAAAGGGGGCTATTTTCAATAGCCGTTTGTTTTATTGTCCCAAATGTTAATTCAGATTTGATTTTAGTTACTTCTTCAACACCAGATATAGAAATTTCTGTATTCCTAAAAAGCAATGTATTGATTTGAGCTTCCGCAGTTTTTCTCTTTTGCTCAAGCATAATTAATTCATTCATCATCTGGGCGAATTCAACCTGCGCCCTTAACACATCACCTTGCAATCCATCACTACTCAAATATTTTGCATTAGCTATTTTTATAATTTCTCCTAATAAATCCTTATTTTTTTTTACAATTTCAACTGATTTTAGTACAAGATATAATTCGTAATATGAAGTTTTCACTTTATACATAATTTCATTTTTCTTTTGCCTATATTCTTCATTCACAATATCAGACTCAAAAATTCCGACTTGTTCTCTTAAAGAAAGTTTTCCTGGGAATGGAAACATTTGCATAAATTTGAACTCTTTCATAGTTTCATCCATTTCCCCAAATGAAAAACTTGAAACAGGTAGATTCAAAAACCCAATTCCAAATCTTGGTTCATCAAGAACTCCCATCTTAGACGCTTTTATTTTTGAAGACTCAAGTTTTTTGGAAATCATTTTTAATTCTGGATTATTAGCTATTGCTTCTTTTATAGCAGGAAGAAGTGATAATTTTGAAGTTTCATCGGCAGCTAATATTACTGCTTGTGATATTAGAAAAATTAATATTATAATTAATGTTTTTTTTATATTAATGTAGCTGCAGAGCGAAGCTCTGCTCTTTTTGTAATTGCCGAGATTACTCGGTGAAATATAGCAAAGCTTACGCTTTGCTGCTACAAAACTATATTTAATGTTGCAGCATAGATTCATTATTTAAGTCCTCACAAAGTTTTTTGCTTATAATACCTGTAAATTTCTTTTTCTGTTCAACAGTTAAAATTTGTTTTATATAGAAAATATGGTAAATGGTAAATTTTTCTAATTCTGCTTGTCCAAAAGCAATTTTTTTTGTGTATTTATCAATTTTATCAGTATCAAATTCATCTCTGACTAATAATGCATTGAGTTCTTCTCTTGTATTGCAAAACTCTTTGCATTTTTCCCCAACACTCTGATTAAATTGTTTATCTAAATATTCAATTTTTTTCTCCTGCTCTTTTGATAAATTTAAATACTTCAAACTCTTCAAATGTCCACTACAATTACACTCAGAATTAACACTATTTTTTAAACTATGTAAATGTTGTTTGCAAAGTCTTGTTATGCCAAACCCAACTACTAACATTACAACTAAAACCAATAATATTATCAATAGCTTCTTACTATTCATTTCTTATCACCACCAATTGAAAAATATATTTTCCCAATAGAATTTTGCGGAAAATCTGAAAAGATATTTAATTCAGGATATGTCTCATTTGCATTTTTTGTGTGTAAAAAACTGCTTAAAACTGACCCTAAAAACAAACCTATAAATATAGTAGTTACAACTGTGGCAGGAAACGGAATATAAATCAACTTGTCCCACAACTTGTTTAACTCCTCTTTAATCCCCTCTTTACTAAAGAAGGGAATTTGGGGAGTTCTTTCTAATTCCTGAATTCGCTTCCAGAATCTTTGTTCAAAATATGACTTCGGCTCAACTTCCGGCAAATAATCTAATATTTTTAAAATTTTGTCTTTCATTATGCTATATCCTCTTCAATTGTAATGTAATATGTAGTGCATCCGATAGAACCACTAATTTATTACCTTCTATATATATTAAACCACTATATATTGAAAATCTAACGGTAAAAATTTGAATTTTGTTAATGGTTTTTATTATACAATATCTTTTAGATGTATGGAAAGGATTTTTTGTAGGGATTCACGGGCTCTTTGGAGTAAAACACCTGCAGCAGCACTAGAACAAGATAAAGATTCTCCAATCTCTTTTAGGCTCATATCTTCATAATATTGTAAAAGGATTGCTAATCTTTGTCTTGGTGATAATTTAAATATGGCATTTCTGACAATTTCACTTAATTCTTTCTGTATTAGAAAATTATCTCCCAAACTAGCAGAATCAGTAATTTTATTTGCAGGTAATGTTTTTGTATCAGAAACAAGAACTTCACTGTGTATTTTCTTTTTCTTTAAAACATTTATACACAAGTTCGAAGTTATTTTGTAAACCCAGGTTTTAAATTTTGCTTTTGGATTAAATTTATGGATATTTTGGTAAATTTTTATAAAGACTTCCTGGGCAATTTCTTCTGCATCTGAAGTATTATAAACAAAATTATATGCAACATTTATGACAATTTTTTTGTATTTTTTAATTATTTCTTCAAAAGCATTTTTGTTGCCTTCTTTAAACTGTAAAATTAAATCTAAATCCTCATCTTTTAATTCCATCAAAGATATTATTCTACTATGTCGCCTTCAATTGGTTCTACCTTCACACCTGATTTAACTAAAAAATTTATTCCTTTTTTTAAATTATCTTCTTTCCCAGATAATTCGAGAACTATTTCACCAATTGTATCAGTTACTTTTGCTCTTCGTATATTTGGCATAATATCATATTTCTTTGCCATTCTAAAAGTAACAGGTTCCTTTATTAAATTCTGAGAAAAAGTTAATTTTACTATTTTTTTTGCCATTTTTATTCCCCCTCTTCTTTTTCTGAATATTTTACTTCCTGCAAACGCAGGCTAAAGCCTGCGGCTACCTAAATACCTCATTTAAACTTTCTTTTTTACAAGAAGCTTAAAAAAATTTCCTTCTTGATTAATTTTCAATATGTCCTGGCCATCGGATTCTAAACTTTTTGGAACATTTCTTATTGGTTCACCTTCATCAAGATAGACTTCTAAAATGTCACCAATTTCTAATTGTTCAAGCTTAAGTTTTGTCTTAACATAATTTATAGGGCAAGGAGTTCCTCTTAAATCATAAATTATTGACTTTTGCTTAAGGCTTTCATCCTGCTTTGTTTCTCCACTAAATCTGGCTGAAAAATTAAAACTGCTATCCATAAGAGAATAAATCTTTTTTACTTCTTCATAAAATTTTTGTGCAAAATCTAAAGCCTGTTCTTTTGATATTTTATTCGAAACAATATCTCTATAAACAGTATCTACATTTCTAAATGTGCTTTCGCAAATTCCAGTATTCACAAATTTATCAACAAACGTTAAAACTGCTTCTTCAGGAGTTTTAGAATCGATACCTTTCACAACTAATAATGCTCTGGCAGAAAAATTTAGCGCATTCTTAATTTCTACAACATCCAAATTATTATCTTTAGCTTTAACTAAAGATTGTATTGCAGATTCAAGATCGGATTCCATCATATCTATTACACCTGC
>JBBTED010000109.1:0-1615 GCA_038042445.1 Candidatus Firestoneibacteriota bacterium | reverse complement strand
CTTGATTTTAAAGAACTTATACCATTTCCTAACGAAATTTTGGGGAAACTCCACAAAAAGTGTTATACTTGTAATACAATTATTAGTTGGAAAAAATATGCGATTAAAATTTATTGTTTGTAAGGCCATACAGCGAGAAGCATATTATTGTGCTTCTCGTTCTACCAATATTGTTGATGTGATTATTACACCTCAAGGGCTACATAATGAGCCGGATAAACTACGAAGCAGTATCCAAGAAGAGGTAAATCAAACAGTTGATATACAAGGTAACACTTATGATGCAATATTATTAGGATACGGTTTATGTAGTAATGGCATTGCTGATATTAAAGCACCTGCGATACCTCTCGTTGTTGCACGAGGACATGATTGTATTACATTACTTCTCGGTTCAAAAGAATTATATAAGTCATATTTTGACACTCATCGGGGTATATACTGGTATAGTATTGGATGGATTGAGAATTCACTTCAGCCGGGAAAAGAACGCTATGAGAAAACGCTTCAGCAGTACAAAGAAAAATATGGTGAAGATAATGCCGAATACTTAATGCAAATGGAACAGAATTGGTTCAAAGAATATTCATGGGCAACATTTATTAATTGGGGACTTATAGACTCCGAAAAATATCGCAAATATACAAAGGAATGTGCTAATTATCTGAAATGGAATTATGACGAACTAAAAGGAGACACATTACTGTTGCAGAAAATAGTTGATGGCAAATGGGACGATAATTTATTTTTGATAGTGAAACCTGGAGAAAAAATAGTTCCAGATGTAAATAGTAGTGATATAATAAAAGCAGTAGCCGTATAGAAAATAAACAAAGAGCAGTGAAAAAAAACAATACGTAGTATTATTTTGCAATAAAGATTTAAAAAAATAAATCTAATTGTCCGGAATTAATTTAAATAAACCCTATATCTTTCATTGGGTAATGTTTTTTATTTAATGTAAAAAGGGTGATTTTATGAATATTACAAGTAGCGGCAATAAGTGCATCTCCAAGTGAAAGAGAATGACTTTTATGATATTGAGCAAGATATAAACCAGCTTTCTTACCTATTTCATCATTTATAGACAAAGAAGTGCAGGAAAGAAAAAAATCCATTGTTTTACTTTCTTCACCAGAACGCAGTCCATGGTAAATCTCTGCTTTATTAATAGGAGAATAAAATATTATTTTTTTAGAATTTTTAATATCTATAAGTTGCTCGGCAATTTTCTCATTTCCTTTAAGCCATTCTATAATTACATCTGTATCAATCAGAATGTCTGTCATAAAGTCTATTTATCCGTTTATCAATCCTTAAATTTCTAACATATTTGTCCGTATTTTCTATATCAATTCTATTTTCCCATATTCCGAAACCTTTACGCAATGCAAGTTCAAAATTAATATTATTTTTTTTAATATAAACTTTATCTATGGCAACTCTTACTAATTGAGCGACAGATTGTCCGGTTTGTTTGCTTAACGTAACTAATTTTTGCCATTGATTATCTAACAAATAAACTTGAGAACGTTTCATATATATCACCTCTGCTGTATAATATACATCACCTCTATAATTAAAATCAAGCAAAAAATTAACAAAATTTCATTTT
>JBBTED010000108.1:0-2366 GCA_038042445.1 Candidatus Firestoneibacteriota bacterium | reverse complement strand
TGTGCTGGAAACTTAAAAATAGAGGTTTTTTGAAATTTTGGGGAAACTCCACTAACACTTTTTATTATGAATACAAATACTATCGCCACATCTAAAACATTTATATTTTCTTTTTTATAACTTTCTTCATGTTAACAAACATTATATGTTGATTTTAATAATAGCGTATTATTATATTATGTCAAGGCAAAATTGAAATACGGAATAAAAAGTAATTAAAAAGGTGTAAATTATGTAAGAGGTTAGTTATTGCTGGTAGCCGCAGGCTTTAGCCTGCGGAAAATACCGCAAGCTAAAGCTTGCGACTACCAACTCCAGTCTTAACTGACCCATTACAATACGGTGAAAGTATGTTATTAAATTAAATATCTATAATATTGTTAAACACGAACTTTATATAGTATTTATACGCTGAAATTTATTATATCTTTAGGTTTTAAATTATTCTCCATAGTCCAGAAATGTGCTTTACCTTTGGAAATGCGAAAAATAATTAATTCTGGGCTTTGCGGAGTTACACCCATAACCTTTAAGAATGGTCTGTCTTCAATGACTTTTGTTTTTAAATTTAAATCATCTAAAAATTCTACTGTGCCGGACACCCTTAACATTTTCCCCATTTTTTCATCTGTTTTATAAAAACAAACTTCAATTTTAGGATTTTTTTTGAGTTGTCCGTATAGCTCTTTCATAGAAGCAGTTTGAAAGTAAAACCCTTTTTCATCAGCAAACCATAACAAAAGTCCTCTTACCCGTGGGTGATTATTTTCACTTGTTCCCACATAGCAAACTTTATTTTCATTTGCAAAATCAACACATTCTTGAAATCCCATAAATACTCCCTCCTTTAATTGCTCAGTATTGTCATACTGAATTTATTTCAGCATCTCTTTTAGACACTGTAGATTATTTGTAGAATTATACATCAGAAGGAATATTTAGTCTTTCATTTTTCTATCATATTTTTTTGAAATACTATCATTCTTGAGATTTTTTTGATAAACAGAAGGAGTAATCTTGAATTTTTTATAAAAACATGTTGAAAAATAAGCAGAGTTTGAAAATCCACATTCTAAAGCAATTTCAGTAATCGATTTATCATTTGCTTTTAATAATTTTTTTGCTGTTTTAAGTCGTATTTGGTTTAAATATTCCAAAGGTGTTTCATCAGTTTCTGTTTTAAATATTCTGTAAAAATGAGGCAATGACATACAGGCAACTTTTGCCATTTCTTCAACTGTTATTTTCTTATCAAAATTAGAATAAATATATTCTATTGCTCTGTTTATTTCAATTTTATCAGATATTTTCTTGCAAGCAGTGTTAAGTTTAAATATATTTCTTATTATGGTGTGACATATTTCAATACTTATTGCATTCAATACAGATTCATAGCCGGGAATTTTTGTATCTTTTTCTATCATAAATTTTTTCAATAATGGTAAAAGTTGTGGATTTGCTTTATAAGAGTTTCCATAAAAAATAATATTTGATTTAACCGGATAATTTGTAAGTAGGTTTTTGAAAAACCTTTCTTTTATAAAAATTGCTATATATCTGGGTGGAAAATCTGATTTTAATTCAAAGTGTGCAATATTCGGAGAAAGTATGAATATCTCGCCATATTTAGAAGCTATTGTTTTGCCATTAAGATTTAGTGATGTTTCATCATCAAATGGTAAAATAATCATATATGAAGGGTGAGTATGTTTTGGAGCTAATGCATAAAAACATGGTCCTCCCACAGGCATAAACAACCCAATATTTTCATTTATAAAATAATCAACATAACGAAGTTGTTCTTTTGTAATATTCCCAACCATGTTTCTTATTTGGATAAGTTCATCTTTCACAATTAAATACAATTATACCAGAATTTTTCCACTATGGTTTGTTTTTTTACAAACATTTTTTTAGTAGCGGGTGAATGAATATTCACCTATTTGTCATTGCGACTGCGAGTTCGCCTGTGGCGAACTAAGCAGGAAGCAATCTCGAGATTGCTTCGCTTTTGGCTCTCAGTGACAGCTGAAATGTAAAGAAGTGTTAAGGATACTACAATAGAATTAAACAATCATTATTACTTATAAAAATCCTTTATTTATCTATGTTTTTGTAATTTCTACATTTTAGCACTGTCAAGCCAAAGTGATAATGTCCTATTTTTACCAAAGTAGAAATGTCCGCTTTTTAAGTTCCTGACAAGACCAAATTACTCTCATTTTCTGCTTTTTCCTGTGCTAATTTTTTAGCTGTTTCACAAGCAAGCCTTATTTCATACATCTGTTTTTTAAACGGATGATCCATAGGCGGTCTATGTATTAATCGCAACTTGATAGGCTTTTTTATTTCCTTTTTTGTTGCCG
>JBBTED010000107.1:0-2517 GCA_038042445.1 Candidatus Firestoneibacteriota bacterium | reverse complement strand
TCTGAGATACAACTTACCGAGAACGTAATAAAGAACTGAATATTCTCTTTGTATATTCAAAGGATATATGGTCACCTAAATATACCTTGCAGACTCCTATGGAAATGCAATTTGGAATATCTTATATATCATCATTTCTTAAGAAACATGGACATAATACAAAGTTAATTATTCTTAGTAAGTTGTTAGGAAAGCAGAATGAAACCAGAATAAATGAATATTTAAGAAGGTTTTACCCAGACGTAATGTGTTTTACCATTGTAGCTACGGAGTTCAAATTTATTATATCTATTGCAGATTACATAAAGAAGAAGTATCCAAATATTTATCTAGTAGCAGGAGGGCCGCATGTTTCTTTAAATCCTGAAGAAGTCATTAAGCACAGTTTTGATGCCTTATGCGTTGGGGAAGGTGAGTTCCCTGTTTCTGAACTTGTTGCAAACATAGGACAAGGGAAAACTCATTTTTCCATCTTTAATATGTGGATTAAGCACGATTCTGATGTTGTAAAAAATCCTACAAGGCCATTTTTGCAGGATATCGATAGCTTGCCTTTCCCAGATAGAAAAATGTGGATTGAATGGATAGACCCCGACAATAAAGATTTTCAATATCCTATTCTTTTGGGACGTGGATGTCCTCATCTATGTACGTACTGTTCTAATCATGCATTAAGAAAAATAGCATCTGATAAATACGTTAGGATGAGATCTGTTGATAATGTAATGCAAGAAATAAATGAAGTCATAAGCACTTTTCCTAAAGTGAGAGAAATATATTTTGAAGTTGAAACTATAGGTGTTAATAGAAAATGGGCTTTTGAATTGTGTTATAACTTAGAAAAATTAAATTCTCATCTAAAGAAGCCGTTATCTTTTGGGGTGAATCTAAGAATTACACAAAATGCAGATTATTCAGAACTTTTTGCAGTCTTTAAGAAGGGCAATTTTCGTTTTATTAACATAGGATTAGAGTCTGGTAGTGAAAGGATACGAAGAGAAGTGTTGAAGAGGAATTATTCAAATGAGGATGTGATAAGAACGGTTCAACAGGCAAAGAAGTATGGAATAGAAGTAAGCTTCTTTAATCTTATCGGAATTCCCGGAGAAACTTTTAATGATTTTATGGAAACTGTTGAATTGAACAGGAAATGCCAGCAGAACCGTCATATGACTTCTATTTTCTATCCATATCCTGGAACTGAGCTTTATTCTTTTTGTAAAACACAAGATCTGATTAGTGAATCTTTTTTCAATGAAGAAGTAGAAAGGACAAAAGCTGTTTTAAATTTACCTGGATTTAGCAAAAAAGAAATACAAAGGTGTTTTACACTGTTTGATTATTATGTATATAAAGGACATAAACCTTTATATGTTTTGCTGATTAAACTACTTATATCAAAAATGAAGTCGTATTATTATTTTTCATATTTGTTAAAATCAGTAGCATCTATTTCTTTTTTAAAAAGGCTTAAGATAATAGTTCAAACTTATTTTTTACGGAATGTTCCTAGCTAAATAAAAGCAAATAAAATTAATATGTATATATGTATATATGTATATATGTATATATGATACAACTTTTTCATTGTTTCTTTCTTTAAACACAAGAATATTTTTCTCAAAAAGGAATGATTTCATGCTATTTGAGACCCGGTATCTGTTCAAAACGGGGATTACAAGAGTTTTTCGATTGGATTTATATCGGAAAATATATAAAGTCAGAAACAGGAATCTTATTTTGGTTTTTTCTGTAGGAATAGCTTGTATGCATGATAACTCTGTTGCAGATTATTTCTAAAGATCACTTTAATAATGTCCTAGAAGGTAAATTAGGAATACTGGAACTGAAGGATATTTATTGAAAAGCTTTCCAGTAACGGACTTTTCTTATTAGAAGATTCAATAATTCAAAGAGATTTACATTCTGTCTTATCACTGCTACGGATCAAACCCAAGCTTGTTTTCCTCTAATTGCCAATTGTCAGATAATGTTGGAGTTAATTGAACTTTTATTACATCTTAAAAAACATGTTTAAATCCATTCGTTAGGTTTCTCATAATGTTTTTTGTTGAGAGTAGGCATTCTAGTACTTTTTTAATCCAAGGAAATTTTTTAAACTCGTGTTAATTAAAGTGTTTAACAAAAAAAGGAGCCATTTGATAGCATCGGCCAGTCTTTTTTGCTACCTTTTGAGCTCTAGATCTGAATAAATCCACAGAATGGTCGGAAGCCTATTCTTGAGTTTTTTTATTCCTTTTTGAAGTATAAGTCGATATACTTTGTGTATCAACTATTCGTGTTAAAAGTGTTCGTTTTGCCATATTTTTTCACTACTGTCCGAACGTGTAAGCCGCAATTTGTTGTAAGTAATTTAATCTACAAATGATACAAATAGAAAAAGTCGTAATCGATTTGGAATTCAAAGTATACTATAGCCATTCTCTATTTCATAACATACGGAAAGGAATGGCTCATGAATACAGGAAAAACTGTTTTCTCACAAGTAATCGATTT
>JBBTED010000106.1:0-3565 GCA_038042445.1 Candidatus Firestoneibacteriota bacterium | reverse complement strand
AAGCCTTGTTAGAAGAAGCAAAGAAAAAAGTTGAAGATATGATCGAAAAAGATGCCAAGTAAAAACAGAGGTAAATTTTATTATGAATACCATACAGATTAAACTAAATTTCTTTGCCTTTGCAAAACAAGATATATCATTTGATGTTTTCAGGCAGGCATTTCGTGGTCAGACCAAACAATTTGGTTATTATAAAGCAAAGCTACCAAAAGAATCAGGTGGTGAATATGCTGATTATTGGGTAACTTTTCAACAACAAGAAGGTTTCAATCGTTTTTCTTGTACACAAGGAAATAATATATATTTAACTTTGGATTTAATTTGGATAACTTTTTTAATGAAAATCAAGGCATCATTAAAAGAAATAGAATATATAGTTGATGATGAGAATTTTAATCGTTTTGCGTCTCTGATAATAGCTAATCATACTGAAGGAAAAGAAGTCATAAATATTGAACCTTATTACTTGAAAGTAGCAAATAAATTTGGATTTTTAGTAGATTTTAGATTTAAACGAGACAGGAACATTCCCTCTTCAAGAAAAATTCAACAATTAAGCTTGAGTTTAGATAGAAATTTTTCCAAAAACAAAAATTATTACAGTGATAAATACGACAAAATCAAAGTTTTTATCGATAGATACAAGGATAAAATATTCCCTCTCTTAATTGAAGGTGTAGAATATCATTTAGAAACCAATTTATTTCCTCTTGATTCTCAATCTTTAAAAACAAGAATTTATGTATTTAAAAAGGATAAAGAAAGTAATTCCTTATTCAATGGACTAAAAGATATCGGGCCTGTAAGCCCAATAACTAAAGAACCTATATTTATTTTCATTTATCAAGATACACAGAGAGATCTTGCCAGGGATGTCTATAGTGCCTTAATTGGCGAGGCATATCCATATACCTTTCCTGGCATGGAAAAAATGTTTGGAGTAAAGCTACAACAAGAAGGTATAAACAAAATAATTATAAAATCTTTTTCAAAAGATGATTTAAAGATTGTTAACTCCGAGCTAGAAAGAATAAAAAACAAAAATACCGACAGAAATATTTTAGGATTATTTATTGAATATTCAAAAGATACTGTTACTGGTTCAGAGTTTTCACCATACTATTTTTTGAAATGCATATTTACAAAAGAAGAGATTCCACTGCAAGCTGTAACAATTGAAAGAATAAAAGGTAGAGACGGTCTAAAGTGGTCTGCTTCTGGTATTGGGTTGCAGATATTTGCAAAACTTGGTGGTATTCCATGGAAGATAAAACCGAGTAATGAAAAATGTATAATCTTTGGATTAGGCAGTGCGCATAAAAAAGATGAGACAGGTAAGATTAAAAAATACTTAGCATATTCAGTATGTATGGATTCAAGCGGAATTTACAAAAAGTTAGATGTATTAGGTGTATCTGAGAATAAAAGTGATTATATGCAACAATTAAAGTTGAATATAAAAAAAGTGATTTCTGAATATTTAACCGAAAATAAATGTATAGAAAAATGTGTAATTCATCTGCCTTTTAAAATTAAAAAAGACGAAATTCTAAGTATAAAAGAGAGTACAGTCTCTGTATCCTCAGAATACAGAATAGAATTTCAAGTTATAAAAATAAATACTAATAATAAATTTTTTGGATATGCAGAAAACAACAGTAAAGTTCCTTACGAAAGTTCTTATATTAAATTATCAAAAAATGAATATTTGGTTTGGTTTGAGGGGTTACAATATGGCAAAGAAAATGTTAACAAAGCAATCAGTAATCCAGTTCATATTGAGTTTGTTGAAGTTGCGAAGGATTGCAATTTAGATGAAGAAAAGAGAAATAAGTATTTGCAGGATATTATTAATCTTTCGGGAGCAAATTGGAGGGGTTTTAATGCAAAATTATCACCGATTTCAATATATTATCCTGAGATAATTGCAAAATATATTGCTGAATTTAGAAAATACGATGAGAACGATAGTATTGATATCTCAAAGATCGCAGTTCCCTGGTTTTTATAGTTGGAATTGAAAATATGAGTTTTAAATCAAATGACATAATATTTTTGCTTGGAGCAGGATGCAGTAATGATGCTGGAATACCTACTGCAAATGAAATGATAAAGGACATTGAAAATAATTTAATTAACAGAGAATGGGAGGAGTTTAAAGATTTATATAACTATGTCAAAAGTTCAATATTATATGCAGAGGGAATTTTTGGAAGTTTTAATAATTCCTTTAATATAGAAAAATTTGTTAATGCTTTGTCTGAATTAGAAAAGAGAGAACGAAATATTGTTTACCCATTTATTGCCAATTGGAATAACAGGCTTTTAGATTTAGCCGGAAGAGACTTTATCAATATAAATAAATTTAAAAATCTTATTACGAACCAATTAACAGAATGGGTTAAACGTGAGAATTACCAACAAGAAGCAAGTTATTATCAAAAATTTTATGATTTCCAAAAAGAACTTCAATTATCTTTGAGAATCTTTTCCTTGAACTATGATTTATGTTTTGAATTATTAAAACCAAATGATTTTACTCTTGAACTCGGTTTTGATGAAAATAGGATTTGGAACAGTTTCAGATTTGAAGAGAATCCAAATGTAAGTATAGGAGTTTATCTTTACAAGCTCCATGGTTCAATTACCTGGAAACGAGAAAAAGAAAAGGGAAATATTTTAAAATTATCTGCGCATCCAGAAAAAGAACCTGATTTGATTTTTGGAACTGATACGAAATTGCAGTCTATTGATCCATATTTGTTTTATGTTTATGAATTCAGGAAATATTCTTTAGAATGCAAAATAATTATCGTTATTGGATATAGTTTTAGTGATGGATACATAAACAGTTTGATAAAGCAAGCTATAGAAAACGATCAGAATAGAAAAATAATCTGTATAGCTCCTAAAAATGAAGATAATACAAAAGAAATAACTAAAAGAAAGTTACAGTTGAAAGATGATAGCCAGATAATAACTATTGAGAAAAAGGCTAAAGAGATTTTAGAAAATGAGCTTACGGTAAAAAAAATAGCAGAATTCCTTAACGTGGAGGAAGATGTTTTTTAATTAAATTAATAGAGTCATCTGGACAAATGTTGTTCTTCGAAGTGCGGCTGAGGATACCAAATTTGAAAACTCAGGAAGAACCAAAAAATCGATGTTTTAGGCCATTTTATAGAGCTATGTTCAAAAGAAGTAGAAAACATCGGACAGTTGAAGCTGTTAAAGAAAGTGAAAGTGATTAACTTCTATTAATTGATTAAAGATAAATCCTCTGCAAACATTTTAAAAGGAGGGTAAAGGTGTATGGAAGGGAAAAATTACATCAATGGGGCATTTGTAGATGGTGCTTCTGGTGAAAGATTTGAGAGCAGAAATCCTGCCAATACAGACGAAGTGTTGGGGATGTTTCCTCTTTCTTCTGAAACTGACGTACATACTGCCGTTCATGTCGCTCAAGAGGCTTACCATAGCTGGAGTCGTTTGTCTCGTATCAAGCGGGGTGAGTATTTTGATGAATTTGTCCAGTTGCTAAAAAAAGACCGGGAAGAGATTTCCC
>JBBTED010000105.1:0-3642 GCA_038042445.1 Candidatus Firestoneibacteriota bacterium | reverse complement strand
ACCCTTATAAATCAATCTTTTTAATTTTGTAGCTTAAATTTGGGAAACTCGGGAGAGGTAAGCCAAAAGTCAGAGGTGAATTTTCCATAATGTGTACTGCACACAATCTCTTGAAAATAGCAAGGCTTTGTAAAACGATTAGGCACAACACTAAAGGAAGCGTTGAATATGCCAAAACTTTCGATAGCACTTAATACTTCATAGAAAGAATGGGAGTTAAATTTGGAAAAAATTGAGAAAGAAAACAAAAAGATAGAGAAACATCTCTAAGTTTTTCTCGAAAATACGAATGTTAAAGAGAAATTGGCTGTTTTTCGCTAATTGCGACACAGCCTCTAAACACCGTCATTCAGACTGTGTCACAATGCTATTTTATGTAGTCGCAGGCTTTAGCCTACGGTTTTAAATGCTGAAATTTCAAGCATTTCGCAGGCTAAAGCCTGCGGCTACCATACAAAAATTCTAATTATGACACAGTCTCATTGCGAACGAAGTGAATGTGCTCCTCGCAATGAGAACTGCGGCTACCGTTTTTACAGTTTTTCAACTCTAACATCATCAAACCACGCTTTGCCTTCTGCATCTTTCTCCGGCATATGTATCCCTATTAGTATCCTACCGAATTTATCCATATTCTTCTCATCTACTGTAAATGTTGTCTCTACATACTCCCAGTCATTTGTACCTTTTACATAGTATTCTTTAGATTTTCTTATTTCGTCCCTCATATAATATGGTTGATATATAAATATATGAGAGGCACCAACATATAACCCTATCTTCTCACTTAAATTATCTGTCTTTACAAAGTAACTTAATTTATACTTTTCTCCTTTTTCTACTTTTATCATCTGCCATTTCTGTTTATACCTTGATGTGCCTTTTCCACTGAATTCTAATTTTAACGAACATCTGCCTTTATGATATACATTCTTGTCTATACTGCTTGTTACTGCATTAGGGTCAGGAAACCCATCCCAGCCATGTAATCCATACCACTCTTCCTCAAATCCAGGGCTTTGTACTAAATTGTTGTCTTCATATTTCCAGTCCTCTATTGGCTTTAAATCCGTTCCTATATCCCAACTCGCTTTCTTTAAATCTACTCCTTCCTGATATATCACATAAAATACACTTTGCTTTACTGCATCTGCTTTGAATCTTACTCCGTCTTTCACTCTCTCAAATTTTGCTTCTCCTATTAAATTACCTACTCCATTATATCCTTTTATCTTTGTATTTTTGTTATCCCAGCCATTCTGTATTTTCTCTGTCCTTATTTCTATTTCACCTTTACTGTCCACAGGATATGGCACTACTTTTATTACTCCTTTACCAAAATTTTGTATTGCTACATGCACATCTGTTTTTACTTTCCCAAAATCATATTCTTTTCCTCTTGGATCTGCATATATTTCTTCTGCTGTATCCACATACTCTATCCATTCTCTATTATCTTTATCTCTTATTACTGAATATTCCAATATTCCATTCCCTTTTATCAAAAAACCATATTGCGGTAAGATATATCCTTCTACTTCCCAATCTTCTTTCCCTCTGTTCACACATACCTTTGTCCCATTTTCATATTCTACTTTTTGTCTGTGTATATTTCCTTCTGCAAATTCAAAGTTTGTCATTATTTTTAATCCTATATTCTCGTGAAACTGATGGTGCATGTAATAATCTTTTATATACCAAATAAACAATTCCGGATCAGACCAATCCCATGTCATCAATCCTATTTGCGAACTTGTCTCCATAATCATTGGTTGTCCCATCAAAATTGTCGTTGACCTAAGATCACGACCAATTTCTCCATATGCCCAGTCTCTCGCAGTTAAACCTGAATCATATATCTTCTTCTGCCCCCAACCAAATTTATATGTCCTATTGGAAATATAAATAACAAATCTATCGTGATGTAACAAATCCTTAAATGGCACAAATTCCCAATCTCCTGCATTCTCTATCCCTAAAGCAGACGCACTGAACATATGAGCATTTAATGATGAATCTGCATATCCTATATAATCATCTATTTCAAATTCTGTTACTACAGGCCCATAATATTTACTGTTTTCTTGAAAAAATTTCCTTGTGCTTTCTAATGTCTCCTTTTTACTTATATATTTACCCTCATTATCAAAATAACCACATACTTGTCCAGAAATAACATCCTGATATATTGCATTTATATTCTGCGCCTTCTTTACTATAGGCGCATGCTTGTAAATTAAATCAGGTAAACTATGTATAGCTATTGGATAATTCATAGAAAAACCATAATCTTTACCTACACCCCAGTCTTGTATCATTAAATGACCTTTATTATCATGTAATTCTGGCTTTGGACAATACATTACTTGTTCTCTAGTTAACCAACCTATATCAGCATTTGACCAATTCATTATATACTTCTCCACTCCTTCATCTGTAAAATTCTTTAATGAATAATAATTTTGGTAAATACCTTTAAGAGCTCCATATTTATAACACAATTCAGTTAGATAAGAACTATTACCACTTGTTGAGTGAACAAACATATCTGTTATTCCACGAATAAATAAGCTTTGCCATAATCGTACCGCTTCAAAACATTCAATATTCACACTGCCTAACCATCTCCAATCCATAGTTTGCACACCTTTTAATCTTTCAACTGTATTTGATTTTGGCGCATTTATCGTATTGCGCAAATTCACTATTCCAGACATAAAATTATCTGTCCAATAATATGTGTATGTTACTTCATTAACAGCTTGATCCCAACGGCAATGTCCTCCAACACTCTTGAAATCTCCAGTTGCTTTATCAAAGTATTCTTCTCTGTTTATTTTAAAACTATATAAATTCTTGCTTGGATCTATTGCTAATGCCAAAACATAAGAATCTATGTTCTGAAATTCATATATTCCATTCTCAAATTCTAATGCTAAACTTGTGCTATAATTTGGGTCTATTTCTTTGTATCCTCCTTTTAATTCGTCCACCACTACTCCATTGCCCCAATATAGTCTTTTTACCTTTGCATTGTGCCCAAGTGAATTTATCTTCGTTAACATACCAGGGCTGCTTTTGATGTTTACTCGTAAGCCTATCCCTTTTTTATCCTGCTCTACTTCTATTTTATATACTATCTTGTTTGCTTCATCCCCTAACTTCTGCACGATTTCTAATCCTTTTGCTATTTCCTTATACTCACTGCTTAAATTATACTCACTTAACTCTTTTCCACTAATATCCATATCTCTTCCTTTATCTACTCCATACCTTATATCAAATCCTCCTATTTTTATTTCTTTGCCTTTATACTTTATCACAAACGGAACATTATATAATCCTGCCTTATCTTTCGCGATTTCTACACTCATATCCCCAGACCCAAATTTGTAGATATCGTTTACTTCTTTAGCAGAGCTTTGCTCTGCAGCTACAAAATATACAAAACAACTACTCCAACCCAAACATATTATTCCTATAACTAATATGCTTTTTATCTTTTGCTTTATCATACTTTTATCCCCCTATGTTAGAAATCAAATGCTCCTGAGTTTCCCAATTAGTGTGGTTTTTTATTTTATATTCAGGACTTTGTTAAAATTTAGTCCTATTTTTTCTTTAACTCCTTTATTTTCAATA
>JBBTED010000104.1:0-1801 GCA_038042445.1 Candidatus Firestoneibacteriota bacterium | reverse complement strand
AGTGGTCAAGCGCGTCAATGCATATAGGCAATAGGCAGCCATTAATGGAGTTGGAAGATATATTTAAAATAACGGATATGACGTATGACTCTTGGAGGGAGTATATAGATACAAAAGAAGAAGAGAAAGAGCTGGAAGAGATACGTAAATATAGCCTCACTGGGCGTCCGTTAGGGGCAACAGGCTTCATAGAAAAACTGGAGAAAAGATTTTCTAAGAGATTGCTGGCTTTACCAAGAGGCAGGCCAAGAAAAAACCAAGAATAAATGGTCGCTGTCCCCTATTTAAAAGAATAATTGTCGCTGTCCCCTATTTCGTCCCCTATTTCCCCTATTTCCAAACAACTGCTGGGAACGACGGCAACTACGGGAAAGCTTGACCCTGAAGTAATTAAAAAGATAACCAATCAGTATGTGCTGGATAAAATATCTGGAATTCAATTATTTTCCGAAAAAGGTCAACGAATGATAACTGCTAATGGCGATGAAATTATCGCTTATCCGGATGGCCGAATTGAGCCTTACGCAGAAAAATTTAAGTCTGTAAAAAATAAGGCGCAAGAGGAAAATAAGTAGCGCTTAATTATGGATAGTAACCATTGTAATAATTTCCGGAGCGGAAATGTATTTTAAAATCAGGCGGAAAGGGGGTATAAAGGGAGATGTATTTTTTCCCCGTGAGGTTTGCCCAAGAAGCCATTATTATAATATAAACAAAATACACGTAACCTAAAAATTTTAATATGAGTTTTATTAGAAGCCATAAATTATCTTTACGCATTAACAGAAATTATCATACTTGATATTTTTTGTCAAGGAGAATAATGCCACAAATTGATTTAGAGTCAGCTATCGCAGTAGGTGAAAATGCGGACGGATTTCTTGAAGAAAATAGGGAAAATAGGTAAAATAGGGACGGAAAATAGGTAAAATAGAAAATAGGGACAGCGACCATTATTTTCTAGAGAGTGACGAGGGAAAGCAAATAAATTGTCTCCTTTTTTCCTCAGCTAGCATTTTTAGAACGATGAATATTACGCGGTATAATTAAATAAAGGGAGGGTATTATGAGGAAAATTTTTCTTATTTTAATGTTTTTATGTGCAAGTATTGTTTTTTATCCGAATCGTATTTTAAAAGCTGAACCAGTTTCAAATGAATTGCAGCAAGGCAGGTATGTTCTTATAATGCAAAACGGCAGGGCAATAGCAAATACAAGGGTCCCTGCTATTATTTTAGATAGCTATAAGGGCATAATCTGGACTTGCCAGAATTTACAAGACGGGAATCCTTTATGGGTTAAAACAGATTTAGGGAAACAAGGGAACAGCCCGCAGGAAAGGAAGAAATATATAGTAAGAATGTTGGAATGGCAGGATTCCGATTTGAGAATGCCAGCAGTTGTTCTGGACATTGAAGAAGGTATAGTATGGAATTGTCCCAATATAGTTGATGGTAAGGCAACTTGGATAGAAAAAGATTTACAGAAGGACTCGCCTAATAAATGAAGCGAATAAGGTATCGTTATATTCTTATTATTTTCTTTATTTTTGCCAGCCTGATAGGCTGTGCCTCTACAAGTGCTTCTCACAGAGATGCCAGTGGAGTTTTAAAGACTAAAACAAGAACAAATGCCGGAGTTTATAAGGGGGATAGGTAGTTATGCTTAGAGAAGCTGTCTGTAAGAATAAATGGTCGCTGTCCCTATTTATTTACTATTTAATTATTTAGTTTTGAATATGTCGGCCCTGCCAAGTAATGAATCCTTTTGAGACTTTCATCCAGCAGTTGATTAACGGCCT
>JBBTED010000103.1:0-1070 GCA_038042445.1 Candidatus Firestoneibacteriota bacterium | reverse complement strand
AAAGTATCATAAGTTATCAAGAAATATCAAGTTTTTGGCTACTAGTTGCAACCCACAATCTAAATCTTGTAAATTAACTAAATTACCAATTTCACTTGGCAATGAATGTAGTTGATTATATGAATGTAGTGCATTATATGAACAATTTAATATTCGTAAATTAGTTAAATTTCCTATTTCTGATGGTAATGTGTATATATGATTATATGAACAATTTAATATTCGTAAATTAGTTAAATTTCCTATTTCTGATGGTAATGTGTGTATATGATTATATGAACAATAAAATTCTTGTAAATTAACTAAGTTACCAATTTTATTTGGCAATGATTCTATTTGATTATGCCAACAGTCTATTTTTTGTAAATTAATTAAGTTACCAATTTCACTTGGTAATGATTCTATTTGATTATCACCACAATTTAATATTTGTAAACTAATCAAGTTTGTTATTTCACTTGGCAATGATTCTATTTGATTATAACAACAACTTAATTGTCGTAAATTAATTAAATTGCCAATTTCACTTGGTAACGATTTTATTTTGTTATTTCTACAATCTAATATTTGTAAATTAGTCAAATTACCAATTTGTGATGGTAAGAAATTTATTTTATTATCAGAACATTTCAATATAGTTGTTTCAATATTATCAAATAATTCGATATCTAATGTTTTAGACGAATTTGATCCCATTATTATACATAATATATAATATAAAAGTAATAGAATATCTTCACAATTATAAAATCAAATTTTTTATTCAATATTGTTAATCCATTCATTTATAACATGTGAGTCAAAATGTCTTTCTTCTAATTCTTTTTTTACTAGTTCTCTGTGTGTTTCGATTGTATATTTTGAACCTAATTGATCTCTGATTAATAATATTATTTGTGATATTTGTTCAGTATCAGAAATTGTTATTATTACATCTTTGTCAAATCCATTTAAAGAATTAATTAATCTAGATATTCTTCCTGTAAAACACATATTTATAGAATCTCTTATTTCATTATTTAAAATTTTTTTAATTTCGTTTCTGTGTTTATTTTCATGAATTCTACTAA
>JBBTED010000102.1:0-28992 GCA_038042445.1 Candidatus Firestoneibacteriota bacterium | reverse complement strand
CAAATATCCAAATCTCATATTTGCCGTAAAAGTAATTCCCATATATATCATAGTTCCCCCTTATCCTTTGATGCTGTTAAAAAAGAAACATCCAATAATTACCTACATTACTATTATACTGCTTAATTTTACTGGTTAAAAAGATATGATGATCCGTAAATGTCTTTCATAGACAATTTTGTTATCACATTTTCCATAAAAACCACATTCAACACGTGAAGGTGCCCATGAATCAGAGGACCGTCCCATTAACCTCCAAAAATCATCTCCTTCCAATCCTTCAAATTGGAATAATATTTTACCAACAGAAGAATTGATTTTTAGAAATGTCATTCTTGGAATATACTCGCCTTGTTTAGGCAATAATTCTCCAGTTTCTTTATTCCCTGCAACTGTTTCTGCTTCATAAGTACTATTTTCTATAATATCATTGGACAAATAAAAACTGTCAGTAACCAAGTAAGCATTTGATGTTCCAGGTTCTATTCTTATTACAAAGTCAATTATAATATCTTTGTCAGTCATAGTAAGAATCTTTGTCCATATAAAATCTATATCTTCTTTCTTGTTATTAGTTATTACAGCTTTTATTGTATTTTTTTCCTTTGTAATTGAAACATCTGTTTTATTTTTTTCCATCCAAATAAACCTCTGTTTGTTGTCCCATGAGGTTATGTTATACCAGTCTAAATTTTTAGCAATTACATTTACGCCTTTGTATTCTATCTCAATTCTACCTACATCAGTTATACTGGCTTTTCTGAAATCATCTTGGAGAACTTCTCCAAAAGCTTCAGAATATATTCCTGCAAAAACTAAAAGCCCAATTACTATTAATTTCTTTACCATTTCATCCTCCTCTTTATGTCTTTGTAGTCGCCCGACTATGCGGATTTTTTCGCAGACTCTAAAACCGTAACAGATTAGCCATTCTAAAAATATATATAACACATATTGCTAAAAATATTTTACCTTGTATAGTAGACATTTTAATCTCCCTGAATTATCTGATGTCTTTCTTCTGTTTCTTTAAATATATGCAATAAATACAAAAGTGTCAATGGACAATCCTACTTTTTGTATGCACTTTTTTAAATATATGATATAATTTTATTCAATGCCAGATATATGGAAATTTGAGCCTGATAAATTTAAAGAAAAATTTTCTAATGTAAACATGGAATTAGCACATATTCATTTTGCAAGAAAAGAAGATAAATGGACAAAAATATCGCATTCCCATAAAACTTATGAATTTTGCTTTGTATTAAAAGGTAAAGGCACCTACCATATAAATGGTAAGAAATTTAATATGAAAGCAGGAGATATCTTTATTGCAAAGCCCAACCAAAAACATTATGAGACATACAATCCAAATGATCCTTATGAGCTAATTTTCATCACCATAAAAATATTAAAAGACAATAAGGAATTTAGATTAGATAAAATTTTCCCTTTACCTGTATACATTCATATTACTCCAGAAAAAAATATATGTTATATTTTTCAGAATATGTTTGATGAAGTGATTTTAAGAAGACCTGGATATATATTAAAAATAAAATCGCATTTAACAAATTTAATAGTTGAAATGTATCGCTTTTTATATTTAAAAGATAAATCCTGTTCTTCAGTAAAGATATTAAGTAAAATAAATAAACAAAGTCTGATTGAAAAAATCTACAAATATATTCAAAATAATTACAATCAGGATATTGGGATTTTAGAAATTGCGGATGAATTTCACTTATCGCCATCTTATCTTGCTTCATTTTTTAAAAACCAGACAGGATATTCGCCAATAGAATATCTGACAAAAGTTAAGATAGATACAGCAAAAAATTTATTAAACAACCTTAAACTTAAAATTTCAGCTGTTGCTTCAGAGGTTGGGTATAAAAGTCCTTATTATTTCTACCGAATATTTAAAAAAGTTTCAGGAACAACTCCAACTCAGTATAGAGAAAAATTCATTTCAATATTAAACTAATATTCGAATCTATAAATTTTGTTTCCCCCTTTGAAAAAGGGATTGAGAGTGATTTTAAAATATATATGGAGTTAGTTATGTAAAATCTCCCCTACCCCTCTTTTCCAAAGAGGGGAACCCACTAAAATTCCAGAAGTACCTTTTTTTAGTTATTAGTCCAGATTTTTTAAATACCGTTGATAGGCTTCTTCCCAGCAAGAACTATTCTGCGGTTTATAAACTTTTATTTCATACGAATCACGAACAATCTCTCTTGCATTTTTTATAGAAGGAATTTCACCTTCTGCTATTGCCTGCATTAAAATATTTCCAATAGCAGTAGCTTCAATAGGGCCTGCAATTACTGGAATTTGTGTAGCATTTGCAGTAAATTGACATAACAGTTTATTTTTCGTTCCACCACCAACTAGTAGTCGCTCATTTATGAGCATAATTTAAAAGTCGATAAATCGGCAACTACAAAAAACTTAATGCGTTTGTATTAATTTGATTTTAATCCCCTCTTTTAAGTTCCCTCCCCCATTATGAAAGAGATTTAACCTTTATTTATCAGTATTTATGAATTTTTCTTTCATAAAACTTTTTACAGTACCTCGTATTAAAATATTATTTTCTCATTAGTTTAGCATTAACTTCTCCGCCATTTAAAATATAAAGAAGAGGTAATGGTCTATCAACATTTTCTACAAAAGAGCAACGTGAAGCCCAAGGAGTAGCTGATAAAACATTATTTAAATCCATCCAATATTCCAAACGTGATGGATTTAACCCCCATATCATATGCAAATGATTAGCTGGTGCATATTGCTTGTATTCCAGCATACTTGCATATTTCGGAACAACAAAAGTATGTGGCCATGTTGGTGTAGAAGTATGGCAAACAGCTTTTGATAATTTTTCTGGCAAATCTACAGTCCCTGCTTCATCCCATATTAAAGAAAACATTCCTGAAGTTGATGAATACCCTAATCTACCAGCAATACCTTCTATACCTCCAGGGCTAACATAAGTAATAGAATTGCCCAGTCCAGGGAAATATCCTTCATCAGCACGTGGAAATGAAATTTTTCCCATAATTTCTTCAATACTTGCTCCTGGTTTATTTGCCCAGTCAAAAGATGCGCTACCTGAATTATCACCATCAACAAATCCTTTTTTAAGCCATAAAGCGGATTCATCAAGTTTTGTCATTCCAATTTTTTCAGCCAAAGCTCTTATTTCCCATGATTCCCATGCTTTTCTGAAATCCATAAAAAGCGGAGGATTTCCACCAGTTAAATAAGTAAAAAAAAGCATTGTAAGCAACCCCTGAACATCTGCTTCAGTAGCATAAGGTAAAGGTGATTTAGAACCGTTATGGTCAAAAGTGGAATTAAAAAGTGATTCCATTATATCTGCTACAGGAAGAGGAATACCTCTTTTATCAGAACCCCATTCCAGCTGGCTCATAAATCCTCCACCAACAGCATTTAAATCTTTCATAATATCACGTGTTATTAAATACATTGCTAAACTTTGTTTGAGTCTGGATTTATCTGCCTTATTGCGAAGCTCAATTCTGGGACCTGCTAATTTATCTAACCAATTTTGCAACGCACCAAGTTCTTTTTTATCATACGCTTCTTTATTTAACATATCAGACAAAAGTTTCATATCTAATCTGGTAATTTCAATACCAAATATATTTCTTGTAGGAATAATATGTGCCAATGCAGTTTCCATACCCATTGAATCATGCCCAAAAATTACAACACGTCTCCCTTTAAGTGCACAAGTTGTTACTGCCGCATAACACCAATCAATAAGAGCAAGCTTCGTATTTTCAGTCATTTCAGGTTTTAAACCTGTATCAGCCCAAGTGCCTACATTTATATGTATAAGTTTGCCATATTGTGAAATTGCGCCACTTGCTGCATGAGTAAATACAACTCCGGGTTTTGGACCACTATTACCACAAGTTAAATTTACCGGTGTATCAGTAGGAAACTGCTGAATTAAAGAAATCAAACTTAATTGAGGAAATGCCCATGTATCAGGAACACACACAAGAATCTGGACACCTGCCTCAAGAAATTGACGAGCAACAATATCTGCTTGTTTTTCTCCATCTACTAATATTGAAGAAAATACAACTGTTGCAGGTGTTTTATCCGGCATTTTCACAGTTTCTGCAATAATATTTGCAGACATCTCAACAATATTCACAGCTCTCTGCCGTGAGTCCCTATCAATTCTTGGATCACAAGTAGCAAACACCCCAATTACAGGAATATACGGCTTCGTTTTTTTTACCTCAGACAATCTTTTAGCTTTAATCATTTATCCCCCTTTCAATTTTATTCCACAGGATTCTCTTATTATTAAGTTTGTCGGTACTGGTATTTTTTTTACTTCAAAAAAACTTCTTTTCCTTTCTATTCGTTCCGAAAGAAGATTAAAAGCCTCTCGCCCCATTTTTTCAGGACTCTGGTCAACTGTAGTTAAAGGGACTTCCCATAGACGCCCCACATCAAGATTAGCATATCCAACCAAAGATATATCTTCTGGAATTTTTAATCCCAGTTCTTTAACAGCTTTATATGCACCAATTGCCACTTCATCACTACAGGCAAAAATAGCAGTTGCCCTCTTTTTATTATTAGTGAAAAATTTCTTTGTTTCATAATAACCGCTTTCCAGACTCCAATCAGTTTCTCGTATTAAATCTGTATCAATTGCAATATTTTTCTCCTGTAATGTTTTTTTATATCCCTGTATTCTTAAAGAAGCAGTAGAATTTTTTTTTGGTCCTGCAAGATGTAAAATCCGTGTATGCCCTAATTCAATAAGATGCATAATCGCATCATACGTTCCTTTTTCATCATCTGAAAAAACATAATCTGCAGGTATTTCTCCTAAAAACATATCTATAACCACCATAGGATTTTTTTGTGCAAGATTTTTAAAAAACTCTGCATTTCTAAAAGAATTAGCTCCTGAAATAATTATAAGTCCGGAGTTTTTACTTTCATTTAATTCCAGAATATATTTCTTTTCTAAAAAAGTGTCTTCATTAGTACATCGCAAGAATAAATCATAATCATTTTTTGAAGCTGCCTCTTCTATCCCAGAAATTATAGTAGAAAAAAATGACATTCTTAAAGGTGGAGAAACCAATAAACTAATAGATTTCTTAGAAACAATTTTAAAATCCTGTCTGTTTTTTACAAAAGTGCCTTTACTTCGGACTTTGTATAAAAAATCTTCATTTTCCAATTCTTTAATCGCACTTCTCACTGAAATTCTGCTAATATTATACTCTTGTGCCAATTCCCGTTCTGAAGGCAGTTTTGTATCAACAGAAAATTCATTAGCTAAAATTCTTTTTTGCAGGTTTTCTTTTAACTGTGTAGTTATATAAATTGGGCTTTCTTTTTGGATAATATTCATTATGTGATATAGTATACCACATAATACCAGTTTTGTCAAGTATTTTTTATTTTTTTGAAAGTATGCTGATTTATGCTTATAAAACAATGATTAAAGTGGATTAATATTGCAAATACATGTAATACCAGATATATCCAGATATAAATCGTATATTCTAAGTATTTGGTAGCCGCAGGCTTTAGCCTGCGAAAAATTATAAAAATACCGCAAGCTAAAGCTTGCGACTACCACTACAGAAAAAATCGCAAAATAAATTAACAAAACAAAGAATGTGCTTTGGCTAATTTTTCTTTAATTGGAAGTGAGTATTTACACTTAACAGAACATATATTACAATCTGTGCAAACAGAAGCATTCTGTTGATTATTTATATTATCATAAGTTGATTTAGCAAGTTGCATATCTTTATATCCTTGGGCATACATTAGTGCACGAAATATATCCTGTATCTGAACTTTCTTAGGGCATTTGCCATTACAAGTGTTACACATTCTACAATATATACTATCTATTGCTTGACCATATTTGTTAAGATTTTTCCAATCAGAACTACCCATCTTCATACCCATAACATCAAAAAATTCTTCAATTTGTGAAATAGATACTACTCCAGGTATTGTTGTTGCCACATTTTTATTTTGCAAAACCCATTTAAGCATTGCCTGATGAGGAGTTATATTTTCCGTTGTTTTGTAACCTCCTGCTTGTGTTTTCATTGCAACTACTCCAACTCCAGATTCAGCAGTTTTTGCAATAGCATCTGTAACAGTTTGTGGGCTTTCAAAATTATAGGAAACAAGCACCATATCATAAACTTGTGCTTTTATTGCTGCATAAATACAACCTTCAATATCGCCATGAGATGACGTTCCAATAAATCTTATTTTTCCACTATCTTTCATTTTTGTAAGTATCCTAATAACTTCAGGATTACTTATCTGTTTAGGAGCAGCATTATGCAACTGCATAACATCAATATAATCAACGTTTAAACGCGACAAACTTGTATCTAAAGAACGCATCATTGCAGCTTCACTTGCAGGATGAACCTTGGTTACCACAATTACATCTTTTCTTTTTCCTTTTATTGCTTCGCCAACTTTTATTTCATTATTACCACCCTGATAACAATCAGCAGTATCAACATAATTTACTCCTAAATCAAAAGCTCTTTTTAAAACAGAATTATCTGTCATTTTCATAGCACCAAAACCAACTGAAGACACTTTTAAACCAGTTCTGCCTAAAATTCTATATTCAACCCCGCTATTTTCAAAAGCATACGCCGCTTTACGCGCCATAGGTGAAATCATATTAAATGCTGTTAACCCCAAAAAACCAACAGCACTCTTTTTTATAAATTCCCTTCTATTAAAATTTTTCTTATACATAATATATATCCTCCTAAATAAGTATTCAGTAAACATGTTAGTGTCATCCCGAACTTGTTTCGGGATCTCAAAGAGAGATGCTGAACCAAGTTCAGCATGACAACATGTTTTGATTATTTGCAAATTATATCGTCAGCTGTTCCAAAAATACCGTCAGGACCTAAACTTCTTAATTCGTAGGTTTCACCATTTGCTGAATAATAATATCTATTACCCCATGAGTCTACTGTAACATCTTTTTTTTTAACTTCAGAATCAAAATTTTCTTTTAAAAATTCCTCTAAATTCTTTGGATATGTTCCATCAGCAACTCTATAATATTCAAGTTGTCTTGCAATAATGTTTAATTGTGCTTCTATTATTGAACTTGCAGCACTATCCACTGGATTAATATTAGCAGTTTCAACATCAATTCCTATTTTTTTAAAAACAGTGTTTTGGACTTTTGGTATAATTTCATTATTAAGCCAACCCATAACTTCACCTTTTCTTGTAAGACCAAATAAAAATATGCCTATAACTACAGTCCTGAATAAAGATTTTCGGATTAATTTTAAACTTCTGCTATGTTCTGGCTTTGGATTATATTGCAGTCCTTGCATTTGCTTTAACGGAGAAAGACAACGCAGTGCATCATAGCAAATAGGACAACATATATTACCTCGTATAAAAAGCTGACAAAGTTTACACAAACCTTTGCTACAACGTGTGCATCTACATATTAGCGGAACTTCAGGATGAAAATGACAGGTATTCTCCATAATTACAATTTTGAAGTTAAACCCCAAAGAACATAATCTTGTATGTGATCGTTTGTAGCTCTTAAACGTTTACTTAAATTTTTCACGAGTTCTCTTAATAATCTGACTGCAAGCCCTGTATTATACGCTAATAATTTATTTAATTCAGGTGCACTTATACTTAACAAATCGCAGCTTTCATACGTAACAGCAGAAGCTGATCTTGGCAAATCATCGAAAATTGAAATTTCTCCAAACACTTCATTGGCAACTAATGATGCTAAGATTTTGCGTTGTTCTCCAATGCCATCTCTATATATTTTAATTGTGCCTTTAACAACAAAATATAACTTACCTCCAGAATCACCTTCTTTAAAAATAGTTGCACCACTATCAAAATGTTCTTCTTTTGTTATATTAGCAATTATTTTCAAATCCTCTGATGTCAAAGCAGCAAAAATACTAATACTTTTTAATAATTCCAATTTATCAGCCATTTTTTTCTGTATTTTTTAGTTGTGGATCTAATTCTATTGCATATTTATAAATTTCATTTGCCTTATTTTTATCTCCCATTTTATTATATACCATTGCAAGTTGTAAATAGGCAATTGCAAACTTATCATCAATTTTTAATCCTTCTTCTAACTTATTTATGGCTTCTTTAAATTCTCCTTTTAAATAATAAACACATCCAAGCCAATATTTCACATATTTATTATTTTTATCAAGTTCTTCTGCATTAGTTAATGTTTTACAGGAAAGGTCATAGTCTTGCATTAAACCATACAGATTCCCAAGATTTATAATAGCTTCTAAATTATTATTTTCTAATTGAATAGCTTTATTTAAATTTTGTAGTGCTTTATCATATTCTCCCAACCTGATATATAAAAGCCCAAGATTATTATATGTATCACTTGTTTCATTAATTTTTAAAGCTTTTTCAAAAGCATCTTTTGCAGCTTGCGTATTTCCTTCTTCCTCACAAATAACTCCCAATACATTATAAGGTTTTTCATATTTAGGATTAAGTTCAAGTGCCTGATTCAGATATTTTTTTGCCTCTTCATTTTTTCCAAGCTTATCAAATAATATATATCCAATAGTATAATATGCCATTGAAAATTTATTTTCTAAGAAAATCGCATAAGACAATTCTTTTATAGAATCATCAATTAAATTTGCTTTATATTTAAGATATCCCATACTGTAATGCAAATGCGCATCATTTGGAAATTTTACTATAGCTTTATTTAGCAATTCCTCTGCTTTTGTATATTCTTTTTTTGAAATTAATTTATTTGTATGCGTTTCTATTTTTTTTATTCTTCTAACCTTTAAAAATTTTAGTAAAAATATAGATAAATCTACTATTAATATTAACACAAATAATATAAATAAAATTTTATATAACATAGCTTTACTTTTTCTTTGTCATTCCCGAATTCTTTAATCGGGAATCCAGTGTCTTTTAAATATTGCTAAAACAAGACTCTGGATTCCTGCTTTCGCAGGAATGACATTTATTTTAAAACAAAGACATCTGTTTCTTGGGTTTTTCTTCTTTTACTTTATCCTTTACCTCATCATCTGTAAATATTGTTATTTTACCATACTCGCCATCATGTCCTGGATAAATTTTAATTTTACCATTACGCACACGAATTATTCCTTCCGCTATCTTAGGAGTAGCAATTTTGTAAAGATTATCCTCAGATAAATTAATTAATATGTTTAACTCATTTTCACCTGCATTAATTATTTTATTATACTCATTTGCTACAGCAATAGTTCCTGGTGCTTTACCTATAGCCTCACTAATTATTCCTCCCAGAGAAACTAAGTTCTTATATGGAATAAAATTTGCAGGTTTTTCGCCCTCTTTTCTATCTGCAAGTTTTTCCACACGATGAACAACACCAATAGTCAATAGCTTGCCACACACAGGACATTTATTATTTACTTTTATAGACTCTTGTGGTGCCATACATACTTTGCAATTTCTATGTCCGTCATAGTGATATTTGCCTTCTTCAGGATAAAATTCTATAGTATATAGAAATTTTGTTTTATCTTTTTTCTTTATGGTATTCATCAATTCCGTAAAACTTGGGACAATATCAAAAACATTTGCTTCTCTGCCTATTTTAGCAGGAGAATGTGCATCTGAATTAGATATTAATCCTATTGTATCAAGCTTTGATATCCGCCAGTTCATAGCTGGATCAGATGACAATCCTGTCTCAATTGCAAATATATGCTTTGACTGCTCCTGAAAACATTCCTCAATAGAATCAAATCCTGAATTTGAACCAAAAACAGAAAACCATGGCGTCCATGCATGTGCAGGCACAAAAATACACTCAGGGCATACATTCAATACTGCTTTTACAAGTTCTTTTATATCAAAAGTCAACGTAGGCCTGCCATCTGCAGTTAAATTTCCATATTTTGCTAAAACTTTATTTATTTTATCGACTGCCTCAAAGCTTGGAGCAAAAAGCTCAGTATGAATTTTTTTTAATTTTCCAGCTCTATGAAAGATATTTGAAATCTCTGCAGATAATATATATAATATTCCATCATTTTCAAACAAACCATTATTCAAAGGCTTTAATTTATTTTTTAGTTCATTAAGCCAAAATGGATGTGTAAAATCACCTGTAGCAAGCAAATTCACACCTTTTATCTTGGCAGATTTTGTTAAATGATCTATATCCATATCTCTTGATGTAGCCATACTATATTTGGAATGAATATGCAAATCAGCTATTAACATTGTTATCCTCCCTTAAAAATGTCATTACATCCACTGTAGGGCAAACCTTTAGAGCTTGTGCCAAAACCCTATTTTGTCATCCTGAACGAAGTGAAGGATCTCGTTTTTAAAAGACTTTAAAGCGAGATTCTTCGGCTATTGCCTCAGAATGACACCTTTTGGCACAAGCTCTTTAGGTTTGCTTACCTTTGCAAAACTTTACCTTACAACGCAAGGCTAAAGCCTTGCCCTACAAACATTTTCGTAAAATGACTCCTATTTCATTGGAAAAATTAATTTAAAAGTTGTCCCTTTGCCAATTTCAGTTTTTACGTCAACTTTTCCATTATGGTCGTCTATTATTTTACTTATTATAGCAAGTCCTAAACCTACACTTCCAACTTTCGTTGTATAAAAAGGATTAAATATGTTTTTAAGATGCTCTTCTGGTATCCCGCTTCCATTATCAATTATTTCTATTATAGCATTTTCATCCTTAATATAACCATTAATTTTTATTTCACCGCCAGAAAGCATTGCATCAAAAGCATTTTGCAAAATGTTTATCAGAACCTGTTTCATCTGATTTGCATCCATAAATATCTTTGGAAAAGACTGGGTTATGTTTTTTGAAATAGTTATCTTTCTTTTTGCATACTCCTCACTTAAAAGTGCCATAGACTCATCAATAACAGGCAAAAAATCTTTATACTCAAAAACAGGATTAGGATAACGAGAAAATTGCAATACTTCGTTTAATATTTTTTCCAAACGCCTTACTTCCCGAACAATAATATCAAGATATTTATCACTGTGTTCTTTATCATATTTTTTTTCCAGAAGCCGTTTACTGAATCCTCCAATTGCAACCAGAGGATTTCTAATTTCATGAGCTACAGTTGCGGCCATTTCTCCCAACGCAATAAGTTTTTCCGAACGAACAAGTTGTTCATGTGTATCTTTAATTTTCTTTTGAGCTTCATTAACATTTTCAAAAAGCCGTGCATTTTCAACAGATATAGCAGCCTGACTTGCCAAGATTTCTAAAGCACGAATATCATCACTATCAAAAACAGAAGGTATATTTTCATCTCTTGATAATTTTTCATATACACATATTGTGCCAATAACTTTATTCTTTGATATTAATGGCACACAAATCATACTTGGTATTGATTTTGATTTTTTATCTATGGCGACTTCATAAGCTATTTCTTCAGTAACCAAAAAATTTTTGTCGTTTATAGTTTCAAAATTGTATTCAACTCTATTGCGCAATTCTTTTTTCTCAGGATCCATAAGCCATATAGTAGCAGCTTTGGCTTCACAAACTGTAGCACTTGCTCGGACAATTCTATCTAAAAGCTCATCAAGATTTAGAGTGGAAGTTATAAGCTTTCCAACCTCATACAATATTGACATTTCTTTTAATCTGTTATCTGTAGTTGAATATAACTTTGCATTACGAATAGCTATACCTACCTGATTAGCTATTGTTAAAAGTGTATTTCTTTCTTCCTCCGTCCAATCATAAACTTCTAATGTCTGCATTCTAATTACACCCAATAGTTCACCTTTGTCAACTATTGGAATCAATAAAAGTGATACAAAATTTTCATCACCAGTATGTGGCAAAGGTTTATACCTTGGATCAAATAAAACATTTTTAATTGCTATTACCTGATTTTTACGGGCAGACCAACCAATAAGACCTTCATCAATTTTAATTTTTACCTTACCTATTGCATTTTCTGATAAACCCTTTGTTGCTTCAAGAACAAGCTCTAAAGAATCACTATAAAATAAAAAAATGGAACAAGCATCAATATTCATTTTTTTGACTATAATATTAACTACAGCATTTAATACTTCTTTTAAATCCAAAGTTGAACTAACAACTCTTCCAATTTCCTGAATTGTTGCGATTCTGTCAGAATTTTGAAACAGAGAAAAACCTGTAAGAACTTTGGACATTGATGCAAATAAATCAATGCTTTTACGAAATATCGCAGGCAAACCATCTTCTTCTGAAGATACTGATTGCAATAATTGTGTAGCAGTATGCTGGAATTTTGGAATTAAATTTGAATAGGACTCAATTGTTATACCACTTGCTATGGGAATCTGACATCCACCTAATATTCCAACAACTTTTCCACCAATTACCATTGGCACAGCAATTGTGAGGTAATCTTTACGACAATGCTGAATTAATGGTTTTTGTGTTTGGACTGCCTGGAGTATCCGCAAATTAAAATCATTTAAGCATTCATTATGGACATCAGCACCTACAGGAGGCCTACAGAGTTTTACTTCTTTTTCGCGTATAAATTCAAATAGTATTTCACCTTTAGAATCTGCAAGCCATATAAGAGGTATTTCCGGAGGGATAAAATTTAGAATTTTTGATAATACTACAGACCATTTAGTAACATCTACAACTTCTTTAAAAGTAAATTCATACATTTATTTGCCGTTTAAATTTAAGCAGTTCTGAGTAGAAACAGATTTATCTGCCAATTTATTGGGCGAGTAAACTCGCCCCTACTTCTTCAATAGTTTTTTTACTTTAGATTTCAATTCTGTAAGATCTGCAGATTTGGTAATATACTCATCAGACGCCCAGGTAAAAAAATCTTGCTTATATGTGCCATAAGCAGTACATATTATAACTGGAATTTCCTTATCAAATTGTCTTATTTTATCTAAAAGCTCTAAACCATCCATACCCGGCATTTTTATATCAAGTGTAATTAAATCAGGCTTGTTTTTCGTTATTTTTTCCAATGCCACTTCACCATTTTCAGCAGTATCCACTTCATAACCTTCTGCAGATAATTCTTCTGCAAACAAAAGCCTTACACTTTCTTCATCCTCTACTATCAATATTTTAGTCATATTATTAGCTCCTCCTAATTAAACACAACCTTCTATATAAAAATTTTGTTATGTGGCTGATACGGGTTGTAGTATTTCTATTGGTTCAAAATGTAATTTGTTGTTACCTTTTTTAATGGCTATCGTGCCACCCTCAGGAAATTTGCCTGTAAGTATTTCTGTAGCAAGGGGATCCTCAATAAATTTTTGTATAGCGCGTTTTAAAGGTCTTGCGCCAAATGTAGGATCATAACCTTTTTCAATCAAAAATTCTATTGCATCTTCAGAAAGTTCTAATTTTACTTTTTTATTTTTTAGTCTGGCATAAACATTTTTCATAAGCAGATTGATTATAGATTTTAATTCTTCCTTGCTTAACTGGTGAAATACTATTACTTCATCTATACGATTTAAAAATTCAGGATTGAACGTTTTTTTAAGTTCTCCCATAACTTTATCTTTCATTGATGCATAAGTTACTTCTTCATTTGGCTTTTGAAATCCAAGAGTTGTCCCTTTTTCTATCTGCCTTGCACCAATATTAGATGTCATAATTAAAACTGTATTTCTAAAATCCACTGTTCTGCCAAAAGAATCAGTAAGTCTGCCATCTTCAAGCACCTGAAGTAATATATTAAAAACATCAGGATGAGCTTTTTCTATTTCATCAAATAATACAACTGAATATGGCCTGCGTCTCACTTTTTCAGTAAGCTGACCTCCTTCTTCATATCCAACATATCCAGGAGGAGCTCCAAGTAAACGAGATACTGCAAATTTTTCTGTATATTCTGACATATCTATTCTAATAAGCGCATTTTCATCTTCAAATAAAAACTCTGCTAATGCCCGGGCTAATTCAGTTTTGCCAACTCCTGTAGGACCTAAGAAAATAAAAGAACCAATTGGCCTTTTGGGGTCACTAACTCCTGCACGAGAGCGCTGAACAGCTTTTGTTATAGCATTTATTGCTTCATCCTGACCTATAATTCTTTTATGCAAAGATTCTTCCATATGCAATAATTTTTCCGATTCTTTTTCTTCTAATTTATACACAGGAATACCTGTCCACTTAGAAACTATATACGCCACATCTTCACCTGAAACAACTGCTTCTTTTACTGTTTTGTTTTTCTCCCAACCCATTTTAGTTTCTTCTAACTTTACTTTTAATTCTCTCAATTTATCTCTAAGTGATGCAGCTTTTTCAAATTCCTGCGATTTAATAGCAGATTCTTTTTCTTTCATTACATGTTCTAATTCTTTTTCCACATCTTTTATTTCAGGCGGCCTTGTAGTAACCTGAAGACGAACACGTGCACCTGCCTCATCTATAACATCAATAGCTTTATCAGGAAGATACCTTCCGGATATATATCTGTCTGATAAATGAACTGCAGCTTCTAATGCTTCATCTGTTATTTTTACTCTGTGATGAGCCTCATATCTATCTCTTAAGCCTTTCAATATTTCAATTGCTTCATCAGTAGATGGCGGATTTACAACTATTGTCTGAAACCTGCGTTCTAAAGCACCATCTTTTTCAATATATTTTCTATACTCATTTAAAGTAGTAGCTCCAATACACTGAATTTCACCTCTTGCCAATGAAGGTTTAAGCATATTTGATGCATCTATTGCCCCTTCAGCAGCTCCTGCACCAACTAAAGTATGCAATTCATCTATAAACAAAATTATATTACCAACAGTTCTTATTTCATGCATTATTACTTTTATTCTTTCTTCAAATTCACCACGATATTTGGTTCCAGCTACCATTGCAGCTAAATCCAAAGTTACAACACGTTTATTGAGTAGAACTTCCGGAATATTGCCGGCAAATATTCTCTGAGCTAATCCTTCTGCTATAGCAGTCTTACCTACACCAGCTTCTCCTAATAGAACCGGATTATTTTTTGTTCTTCTGGAAAGAATTTGAATTACTCGTTCAATTTCTGTCTCCCTTCCTATTACTGGATCAAGTTTGCTTTCCTTCGCCAATAAAGTAAGGTCCCTGCTAAATGTATCTAATGCCGGAGTTTTGCTTTTTTGTGTAGATGTTTTTGGATGTGGCATACCTTTATGAGCACCACCAATTAGTTCAAGTGTTAATTCTCTTGCTTTTTCAACATCAAGACCAAAACTTTCAAGAACTTTTGCAGCTACTCCCTCGCCTTCTTTTATTAATCCCAAAAGCAAATGTTCTGTTCCAACATAATTATGGTCCATAACTTGCGCTTCTTCTATAGCAAATTCTAAAGCTCTTTTGGCTTTTGGAGTAAAAGGAACTTCCCCTAATATCAGTGTGCCTCCACCACTTGGAGCCATTTTCTCTACTTCTTTTTTAATCCTATCTAAACTTATACCTAAGCTCTGTAAAACAGCAACTGCAACTCCACTACCCTCTCTTATTAATCCCAATAAAAGATGTTCAGGACCTATATAATCGTGACGGAGTCTGGCAGCTTCTTCTCTTGCCAAAATTATTACTCTATGTGCTCTTTCCGTAAATCTATTAAACATAGTTTTTTCCTTTATGGTTTATACCATAATTATTTTATTTTACTACGAATCAATTCAGCTCTTTTTATATCCCGCTCATTTGCATTCATATCTGTCCCATACATCTTTTGAATATGAGCCGGCTGAACATCAACCAAAAGCTCATTTAAAACATCAATTGATATATCTGTTATTATATTTAATTCTATAGCAAACCTTAAAGCAGAAAATAGATTTATTACTTCCTGAAAACTAATTATTCGTGCATTTTTCAAAATACCATAAGCCCGCCATACTTCATTTTCTATTTGCAGTTTTGAATCTTTTACTAACAATTTACGTGTATTATATTCTTCATCCACAATCTGCCGTATGGCTTTTCCAACATTACTAATTATTTCTTCTTCTGTAAGTCCTAATGTTATCTGATTTGAAATTTGAAAAAAGGTGCTTTTTATATCTGTGCCTTCACCATAAATTCCTCTTAGGGTTAAACCAATTTGCCGAACACTATTTAAAATTTTTTCTATAGATTTTGTAAATACCAAAGCAGGCAAATGAACCATAACTGAAGCTCTCATAGCTGTGCCGGTATTTGTAGGACAAGCAGTTAAATATCCAACATCAGACAAATAAGCATACTTCAATTTTGCTTCTAATTCATCATCAATTTTATTTATTTTTTGCCACAGACTATCCAGTTGTAGACCTGATGTCAATACCTGTAGCCTCAAATGATCCTCTTCATTTATCATTAAAGCAACCTGCTCATCAGCATCAAATAATACTGCCCGTTCTTGAGAAGAAAAAGCATGTTCTTTACTTATCAGATAACGTTCCATCAAAAATTTTCTGTCAAGTTTAGATGCTTTTTTAAGATTAACAAATATACTGTTTTTTAAATTTTTTGTGGATGTAGCAGCTTCTTTAACCTCTGAGACAACAATTTTTGCAGCATCCAAATCCATACAGTGTGGAAAAGGAAATTTTTCTAAATTCCTGGCAAGTCGTATTCTACTACTTATCACAATACTTCCAATAGGAGAACTATCACTAACCCATCTATTTGTATGTAATACTAATTCATTTAGTTTCATAATTCTTTCCCTAATGGTTGTATTTTTTTCATCAAACCATAATTATTATTTTCCAGTGATTTTATTTTATCTCTCAATATTGCAGCATCCTCAAATTGTTCTTGGGTTATAGCATTCTGAAGCTCCAATTGCAATTTTTTAAGTCTTTTGTTTTCTCGGGCTTCTTTTATTGTTTTATCTATTGTTTTATCCAAAACTCTGGAAGGAAATTTGCCAATATGAAGATTATCTCCATGAATTTTATTTAATAGTGGCATTAATGTTTTTCTAAATACCCTGTAACATTCTGAACATCCAAGGTATCCTATTTTTTTAAAATCAACATTGGTGAAACCGCAATTATTGCATTTTTCATGCACAATTTCTTTTTGCTTTTTCTTTTCTACATTTAAAAATTTCGGTAGCATATTTTTTACAGAAAGTGGTATTGAAAAAGGTAATTCCATTACACCTTTTTTTCCTGCACAAAATTCACATAGGTGAATATTAGTTACTTTTTCATTTATAGCCTGACTAAAATGAACAGTAGCGTTCTCTTTTTTACATATTTCACATAGCATAAATTGGTGTCCCTTCATTAGCTGTCAATTCACGATATTTTTTCATAAGCAAAGCTGTTTTATCGCCAACTTTACCATCATTTATTACACGACCATCTATTTCAACCACAGGTACAATTTCAGCGGCTGTCCCTGTAAGAAAACACTCATCTGCAGTATACAAATCATATCTTGTAAAAACAGCTTCTTTCACAGATATATCTGAAGCAATTGCTAAATCCATCACAGTTTTTCTTGTAATTCCTTCAAGTAAACCAAGATATGAGGGTGGAGTTATCAAACAGTTATCCTTAACTATAAAAATATTATCGCCTGTGCATTCTGTAACATAACCATCATAGGTTAGCATTATTGCTTCAAGTGCTCCATAGTTATTAGCTTCAATTTTTGCCAGTATATTATTCAGATAATTTAATGATTTTATTTTAGAATTTAATGCTTCCGGTATATTTCTACAAGTAGTAGCTGTCACAATTTTTAAACCTTTTTCATAATAGTCTTTAGAATATAGCACTATTTTATCTGCAATTATTATTATCGTTGATTTAGGACATTTGCGTGGATCAAGACCTAAATCTCCTGTGCCACGGGTTACAACTAATCTTATATAAGCAGCAAATTTATTTATACGAAAAGTAGAAAGAACCGCTTCTTTCATCTGCCTTTTAGTAAGTGGAATTTCCAGCATTATAGCCTTAGCTGATTCATAAAGCCTGTCTATATGTTCATCCAACTTAAAAACCCTGCCATTATAGGAACGAATGCCTTCGAAAACACCATCTCCGTAAAGAAGCCCATGGTCAAAAACCGATATAACTGCTTTATCTTTCGGAAAAAATTTCCCGTTAATATATATTTTAGAACTCATTATAGACTCCTATACTCTAAAAATCACAATTAGATAGTTTTAATTATATAATAAATCCTCATTTTGTCAATCTGAAAAACCGTGTAGTTCCCCCTTTATAAATAAATCCCCCCTACATCCTTAGAGACTATGTCACAACGGTTACATTTTAGGTTGTCATTCCCGAATGCTCTTATCGGGAATCCAGAGGCTTTGATTTTAAAGGATTTTAAAGTCACTGGATTTCCCGCTCCCTGTTTGCAACATACAGGAATAAGCTTCACGAGAATAACAGTCAAAATCTTAATTGTAACACAGTTTTAATTTGAGTTCTGATAATGCAATTAGTTCTCGGAATCAATCAGGTTGTTTAGGTTCAATATTGGAAAGAGACGGATTTTTTAATTTGCTTTTTGCAAACTTTTCATTAGAATCAAGTTCTACTGCTTTTTTATAACACCAAACTGCTTCACCCAATAATCCTTTTTTTTCATAAACCCAACCCATATTGCTATAGGTTATTGCATATTTTGAATCAAGTTCTATTGCTTTATTGAAATCAGAAATTGCAGCATTATAATCACCTTTTCTATCATAAACAATACCGCGATTGACGTAAGTAGTCATATGTTTTGGATCAAGTTCTATTGCTTTATTGTAGTCAGAAATTGCTTTGTCATATTCAGTTTTGTAGTAATAAATAAGTCCGCGATTGTAATAGACAAGTGCAAGTTTTGAGTCAAGTTCTATTGCTTTATTGTAGTTTAAAATTGTAGTATCATAATCGCCTTTTTTTTCATAAGCAACTCCACGATCAATGTAAGCATTTACATATTCCGGATTAAGTTCTATTGCTTTATTATAGTCAGAAATTGCTCTGTCATATTCACCTTTAGAAAAATAAACAACTCCGCGTCTGTAGTAAGCGAAAAAGTCTAGTGTAAGTTCTACTACTTTATTATAGTTTAAGATTGCATTATCATAATCACCTTTTTTATAGTAGCAAAAACCCAAACCACGAAGAGAATTTAAAAAATTATGCTTGATTTCCAATGCCTTTTTGAATTCCATAATGGATTCTTCTATTTTATTAGCATTACAGTAATAGCTACCTAAACTATTATATGGCCATGGACTTGAAGGCATAAGTTCAGCTGCTAATTTTCCTTCAGCAACTGCTTTATCTAAATAACCTTTATCTGAGTAAATACTTCCAATGCTTAAATGAGCATTGTAAAAATTTGGAGCAATTTCCAAAGCTCTTCTAAAAAGCGGTTCTGCTTCAATCCATTGTGGTTTATCAAATCCATACTTATAAGTAAGCCCACATTTCCAATAAGCAAGTGCATCATCAGGATCTAATTTTAATCCTATATTTTGTTCTTTTATGCATTCCTGAATTTTTCCAACGGTATACAGTATAGTTGCAATTCTAAAATGAGGCATTGCAAACTGTGGATCTATTTTAATAGCTCTCGCAAAGAAATCATACGTTTTTACTCTTATTTCACCAATTTTTACACGCATATTGTCCTGTAGTGATTTTTCTTCAAAATCATAAGTCATTTTGTCTAATTTTATGGCATAATCTATTCCAGTGGAATACAATAAAAATGCATCAAATGAATTTGTCTGATAACGTTCTATTCGTTTTTTTTCATCAATTGACAATGGGACACCCAATTTCTTAATTATTTCCAAAATAAGGTCCTTTTCTAATTTAAGAATATCTTTTATTTTCCCAGATAATTGAATTGTATCCATTGATTCAAAGTTAGCATCAATTATCTGCACTTCTATTAAAATTGAATCTTTTTTCATTCCTTCTGAAATAGTACCAAAAATAACCTTGTCTACTCCATCTTCTAACCCTTTCATTGATGCTTCTTGTATATTATTTTTATCGTTAGGTATTACACCCATCACTTCATCAGAAACATCTTCTTCTCCTAAAACTGCAAATTCTTTAACACAGTATAAATCTCTACGAAGTAAGTGAACAAAACCCCTATTCAAAGGTTTCAACTCATCAGAAAAAAATTTGCTATCAAAGGTTCGCAATGATACTCGTGTGCATACAACGGAAGATTCAAGTGTATATGAAATAAAATATTCTCCTACCTGTAGTAAAATAAATGCCAGTAGTAAAAGATAAATTTTTGACTGATCTTTCTTGTTCATAAAAAACGTAACCTGCTACGATATTTTATCGTCCGGTTATTGAAACACTACTATCTACTTCTTCAAATTGCAAACTATTTATCCACACCTGACCTATTCCTTCCAATAAAACACCAAATGAAATATTAGTACTATTTTGGGGTACATTTAATACAATTTCATACTTTGTCCAATCAACTGTTCCTTTTATTTTCCTATTACCCATATTATCAAAACTTAATACCTTATTTTCTGGTCCATCCACACGCATCCATAAACCTGTCCAATTTCCAACATTTTCTGTTTTAACGTATGCACTCATACGAATCCGTTTTCCAAGATATTCATTTGCACTAATGGTTTTCATCATCGTACCAAATCCTCTTGGAGAAGAAACTGCTGATTTAATACAATCACTAGGCTTATTTTCATAAGTTACCGTTGTATCATTTATTTGTGTCATATAATCTGTAGGATTGCTCCCAGCTAAAAACCAACTTGTAGATAACCAGCTTGTGGGATTTTGCGAAACACTAACTTCTGCTTTTGATTTTGATTCATCAGCAATAACAACTTCACTGATTATTTCTTTTTTCCATTCAACAAAATCACCAATTTCAGGAGTTTTTATTTTATCTACTACAAATGCTTCAGAGACATCATCCCCAATAAGAGAAATAATTTGTACAGTAGCAACAGTATCTTTTTTTTGAGAACTAATCTCACCTATATTTGAATCCTTCGGTTTTTTTTCTAACCGTTGAATTATTTGTTTTTTTCAGCAAACTCTATTTTCCCTGTTTCTATATCAACAAAAGATACATTAATATAAAATTTACCACCCAACTTATTTATACTTCCCATTACAACTTTTTGTACATTTAATATTCTACCTAATTGAATCGCACATTCCTGACTAGTGCACCCAGTTTGCTGAAATGCCTGTTCTTTTAATATAACTTCCATATTTTTTCTATCTAACAAATCAAATCTTTTTGTATTTATCAATTCTACAACTAAAAAATTTGTTACAGCATTAGAAACAACTGATGAAACACCTTCAGGTTTTAAATCTGATACTGCAATTCTAATTTTTTCTGCACTTTCTACAGGAAATATTATAAAAGCAAAAAAAAGAAAGACGCCAATAAAATAAATAGATTTACGTAAAGCAAAAAAAGTAGTCATAATCTTCAACCTCCTGATGTATATTTATGAATGGTCTAAAGACCATTCACTACCTTATTTACCACTTTTTACACTTCATTTGCAAGGATATTTTAATATTCCGAAAATCTAAATTATTAAAAAAACACTGGATTCCCGCTAAAAACATACGGGGATGATGTCAGGCAAAGATGCCTGACCTATTGTTTTCGCGGAAATGATGTCAGGCAAGATACCTGACCTATTGTTTTCGCGGAAATGATGTCAGGCAAGATGCCTGACCTATTGCTTAATACATAAAAGAATGAAGGGAAACGGAGTTGTTGACTAAATTTATAAAGGGTTGAGGGAAAATTCCTATTAGGAATATAAATATTGTGATTATAAGTAATGCAACTTTTAAAGCTGTTGGAACAGGAATGGCTCCAAATTCTTTTGTGTCAGTAAAATACATTGCTTTGACTATACGCAAGTAATAATAAAGAGCAATTACAGAATTAAGAACTGCTATTATGGCAAGCCATACGAAACCTCCTTTTATGGCTGCGGCAAATATGTAAAATTTTCCTATAAATCCTGCTAAAGGAGGCATTCCAGCTAAAGACAAAAGAAATATAAGCATCAAGGCAGATAAAAATGAAGAGCGTTGGCCCAAACCTGCAAAATCTTCTATATCATCACTTTTCAAAACATTTGAGACTATAACTACAATTGCAAAAGCTCCTACATTCATAAAAAGATATGCAAGTAAGTAAATTAATATTGCTTGCACACCCAAGCTATCTGCAACTACAAATCCAATTAGAATATAACCAATATGTGCAATACCAGAATAAGCAAGCAATCGTTTTATATTATTTTGCGGTATAGCAATAATATTTCCAACAGTCATTGTAATAGCTGCTAATACAGCTATTATTGTATTTAACTCTGCAGTAACAGAAGGAAAAACATTCAGAAAAACACGTATTAAAACTGCTATACCTGCAGATTTTGAAGCAACTGCCAAAAATGATGTTATAGGTGTAGGCGCACCTTCGTAAATATCAGGCGCCCACATATGAAACGGCACCATTGCAATTTTGAAACCAATACCTACAAGAATAAACAAAAGTGATACTATAAGTAATAATGGAACTTCGCCTGAAGAATTAGAAAAATAACTGAACAATATATTAAAGTTGGTTGTCCCTGCTAAACCATAAACTAAAGTAATACCATAAAGCATTATTGCAGAAGAAAATGCTCCTAAAAGAAAATATTTTATTGCAGATTCACTTGATTTCACATCTGAGCGCAAAAATGCGACAAGCACGTATAAAGACAAAGCAGTCAACTCTATTCCAAGATATAGTGTTAAAAAATCGTTTGCTGATACCATTAACATCATACCAAGCGTAGAAAACAACAAAAGTGAATAATATTCAGGCAATTTGGAATTAGCAGTAGAAGAAAGAGGCTCATACCCTTTAGTCAATAATATAGTTAAAATCGTTGCAAATAATATTAAACATTTTAAAAATGTGCCAAAGGAATCTATTAATAACATTCCAGAAAAAAGAGGCGCTTTGTTCGAAAATATAAAAATACAGGCAAAAAATGCGAGTGTACATCCTATTACAGAAACATAAGACAATACTTCATTTTGCTCTTTTTTGAAAAGCAAATCCAATACCAATATTAGAATTCCAAAAAAAACAATTATAACCTCTGGTAATACATTTAAATAAATCATAGTTTTAATTTTAAAAACACTGGATTCCCATCATTTGTCAGGCAAGATGCCTGACCTATGACATACGGGAATGACAGCTCATTTACTAAATAAATTTGCCATTTGAAGCAACTTGGTGTCTGATAAATTCAAAATTAAATGCGGTAAAACACCAAGTATTATCATTATTACAATTAATGGTACTACTGAAACTAATTCTCTTGGATTCATATCACTCAAGCCTTTCCATTTTTCATTTAGAGGACCAAGAAAAACTTTTTGTATCATTAATAATAAATACCCTGCTGTTACAAGAATTCCAATTATTGAAATTATAGTAATTACTTTAAATACAGAAAACGCTCCAAGGAAACATAAAAACTCACTTATAAAACCTGCTAAACCGGGCAAACCAAGTGATGCCATTGTAGCAACAGTAATTAATCCTGTATAAATCGGAAGTTTTACCCCAAGACCTCCAAATGCATTTAAATCCCTTGTATGCGCTCTCTCATATATTACTCCAATTAACAAAAATAAAGCACCAGTAATTATACCGTGATTAAACATTTGCAAAACTGCTCCGTTGAATCCTATAGCTGTTAAAGATGCTAACCCAAGAAGGCAATATCCCATATGATTTACACTTGAATATGCTATCATTTTCTTAAGATCCTGCTGTGCCATTGCAACAAATGCTCCATAAACTATATTTATAGCAGCAAGTATTGCTAAAGGTAAAGCAAACCAAACAGCTGCCTCAGGTAAAATCTGAAAGTTCACCCTCATTATTCCGTAAATACCCATTTTTAGAAGAACTCCTGCAAGAATTACGCTAACTGCAGTTGGAGCTTCTACATGGGCATCAGGCAACCAGGTATGAAATGGAAAAACCGGAACCTTTATTGCAAAACCAACAAAGAAAGCAATAAAAACTATCTGTTGAAAAATTCTGGAGAATGGCTGATTTACAGCTAACTCTATCATATTAAAAGTATGCGGCTGACTTGTAAAATAAAGCGCAAGAATTGCCAATAGCATAAAAACACTTCCAAATAAAGTATATAAGAAAAATTTTATTGCTGCGTATTCTTTTCTTGGGCCACCCCATATACCTATTAAGAAATACATAGGCACAAGCATAATTTCCCAGAAAACATAAAATAGAAAGAAATCTAAAGCTACAAAAACCCCCATCATTCCAACTTCAAGAAGTAAAAAGAAGAAAAAGTATTCCTTTACCCGCTCTTTTATATTGAATGAGTAAATAATTGAAATAAAAGACAAAAGACCAGTTAAAACAATAAGTGGAATACTTAATCCATCTACTCCTAAAAAATAGGTTACTCCAAAAGATGGTATCCAGCTAAATTTTTCCACAAATTGCAAATCTGTGGTTGCTTTATTAAAATTGAAGTAAAGCCATATACTTAAGATAAAAGAAATTCCAGAAAACACTGCCGAACTTATTCGGACCCAATTATCTTTCCCTTTTGGGAAAAATAAAATAATTATTGCTCCTATTAGCGGTATAAAAGTTATCGCACTTAAAATTCCCATCTGTCACCTCCACTCTAAAACTTCTACTGTAATTTTACCTAATGATAAAACTAAATTTTTTGCTATTTTCACAATACCTTCTTCATCCATTACGCCACTTGCAATTTCAATATGTGTTGCATCTGCAAAATTCTGGTTAAATGTAGGATCCATTGATACCCATTTACCTACATACACAGAAGTCCACATATGATACATAAAATTCTTGCCTGACGGAACAATTCCTGCGCAGATTTTTGCAGGTATTCCTACTGCCTTCACAAGAGTACTCATAAGTATAGCATGTGCTTTACAATCTCCTTTTCTTGACACTAAAACTTCTTTTGCAGATGACCAATTAGTAATCAATGCTGTCTTTTTTAGATTTTTATAAACCCATTCTTTAATTAAAACTACTGCTTTAAATGTATTTTTTTCCTGACCAATTATTTTCTTAGCTAAATTTACTATTTCTTTATCATTACACTGCTCGTAAGTAGTCGGAGCTAAGTATTTTTTAAATTTTTCATCTTTAACAGGAAAAGAAGTCTTTGAAATTGGTTCGGAAAAAGATTTCACAGTAACAATTGCTGTGTTTTCATTCTTGTTTAACTCAACTGTTTGCATATTATTATCTTTTGAAAAAATATCTATGTCCGGTGTATCTCCTGAAATTTTAGCACGGACATACTTCACTAAAAATGGATTCTGAAACACATAATTTGAATCTATTGAAAAAGCAAAAGCTATATCTGATGTTTCAGTGAAATTCAATGCATCTTCTTTATTGGTTTTTACTATTGATAAACTCATCTGTATTGACTCGGATTTTAAGCTCTCTTTGTCTTCACTCAAATAATCCGTAGATACAAAACCCAACATAGATGTCTCAAGCACATACACAGGAACTGATATTCCGTTTAAAATCAATGTGCTTTTTTCTTTAATCAAAACTTCTGCGTCTTCAACTTTCATAAGCTCTTTTATAAAAACTTTTAATTTATATTTATCCCCTGTTTTTAAAGCTTTTGTCTTCATTATATCATTAATGTTTTCTTCTAAAACCAACCCCGCTGTCAAATCTATATCTCTTTTTGTCACTTCACCTGCAAAATCAAGAGTAACTTTTAAAACATTTCCTTCTTTTTTACCTTCCAAATTCCGCTGTGAATCTCCAAGTGTACTTTTCGCCAAAAAAGATATGGGAGAGAGATCTGCATCCAAAACAGAATTTACTGTATATTTTGCTTCAAATTTTGAACCAAATCTTGCCATTTTAATGAGCATTTCAGAATCTTTTGTGTATGATTTTTGGTTTTCCTTAATAACCTCTGTAGTTACACTATGAGCATATCCTACTTTCATACCTCCCATAAATATATTCGCCCATTCTTCACCATTTTGGTTAACAGCCCAACTGTCAACCAAAGAAAATGTTAAAACTTTACCTAAAATTAAAAATGCACACAATAAAATAAAAAGTTTTTTAGATTTCATTTTTCTCTATATCTTTAAGAATGTTTTGAATATTCTTCTCAAGCTGTGGTATCTTATTTTTTATAACATCCCCAACAGTATCCCAATCTACGCCAAAATAAAAATGTATGAGTTTATCTCTTAAACCTGCTAACTCTTTCCATTTAACCTCTGCATATTTATCTCTAAAATCTTCAGAAAGATTTTTAGTTGCTTCACCTATTATTTCTAAACTTCTAATAAGTGCTTTTTTAAGAGTTTCATTACACATTAAATCATTATAATCTATCTGTTTTGTCTCTCTAATTATATAATCAACCTCATCACGAATATGATTTATAAACACTTTATCGTTTTTCAACTTCTTCCATCTCCTTTAAAACATAAGGTAAAATATAAGGACTCATAGCTTTTGAAGTAACAACTGTTACTTTCTTTTTTAATAAATCTTCAAGGGAAAAAATCAGATTTATAAAATTATCATAAGTATTTTCTTTAAATTCCACAAATAAATCAATATCACTATCTTCTCTCTGTTCATTTCTTACATAAGAACCAAAAAGAAACATGGATTTCACTTTGTACTTTTCCAGAATTTCTTTATGCATAGTTATAGTTTTTTTAATATCGTTTTTCGTCATATTCTTGCAAGGCTAAAGCCTTGCCCTACATAAAACCTGTAACTTTTTTCTGAATTCCCGCCATTTGTCAGGCAAGATGCCTGACCTATTACATGTGGAAATGACAATTTACTCATATTAGTTTTAATACTACTAAAATGCTTAAGCCTATGATTATTATAAGCATATAATTTTGAACAAGACCTGTTTGAATATGCCTCAATATATTCCCGAATTTTTGTGTAAGCCATGCTATTGCATTAACTGCTCCATCAACAATATGTATATCAAATAAGTTTTTGGCTTTACTTATAAATACAGTTATCCACGCAGAACCATTTACAGCACCATCTATAACTGTGAAATCAAATTTGAATAATACCTTTGTTAATTTAATAACCGGTTGAATTAAAAATTTATCATAAATTTCATCGAAATAATATTTGTTTAAAAGTAACGTATAAATCGGCTTAAATTTTTCAGCTATTTTTTCCGGGTCGATTACTTTTTTATAATACATTAACCACGCTAAAACTATACCTAAAATCGCAACTACTAAAGATACTGCAGGAACAAAACTTGCATGGGATCCTGAAACAAGTTCAGGATGACCAACTTCTCCAAAATGAATTAAATGTTCGATTGTATTTCCAGACACTAACAATTTTCCAGTTACAACTGATAAAATTGCTAAAACTATAAGTGGAATAGTCATACTATTAGGAGATTCATGCGGATGAGTTTCTTTATCGCGATGTTCTCCTGTGAAAGTTAAAAAACACAGTCTGAACATATAAAAAGCTGTCATAAAAGCAACTATTGTGGCTACTATATATATAAAATAATGTCCTGACTTAAAAGCCTCTACTAATATTTCATCTTTGCTATAAAATCCACTAAATGGCCATATTCCTGAAATAGATAAAGAAGCTATAAAAAAACAACCTGCAGTTATTTTCATATATTTGCCAAGTCCACCCATTTTCCTGATATCATTTGTATGAACAGAATGAATCACACTTCCTGCACCAAGAAATAAAAGTGCCTTAAAAAACGCATGAGTTGTAAGATGAAACATACCTGCTGTATATCCACCAACACCTAAACCAAACATCATAAACCCAAGCTGACTTATTGTTGAAAACGCAAGCACTCGTTTTATATCAATAGCAACTAATGCCATTGTAGCTGCTAAAAATGCTGTTATGATACCGATATATGCCACTACTGATAATGCAACTTCTGAGCCCGCAAATATAAAATAAGAACGCGCTACAAGATAAACACCTGCTGCAACCATAGTAGCAGCGTGAATTAAAGCACTAACAGGCGTAGGACCTTCCATTGCATCCGGAAGCCACACATGAAGAGGAAATTGCGCAGATTTACCAATTGCACCACAAAATATTAAAATCGCGATTATAGTTAATAATGTTTCATTTGCACCCACTATACTTATTTTTAATTCATTAAAATTAAGTGTTCCAAAAGCAACAAAAAGAAGAAAAATTCCAATAGTAAAACCTAAATCTCCTATTTTCGTAGTTATAAAAGCTTTTTTCCCGGCATCAGAAGCTTCTTTCTTTTCAAACCAAAATCCTATTAAAAGATATGAACACACACCAACAAGTTCCCAGCACATAAATACTTCAAAAAAACTATTTGAAAGAATTAAACCCAGCATTGAAAAAGTAAATAACGATAAATAGGAATAATATCTTGAATAACGAATATCATTGTGCATATATCCAATAGAATAAATTTGCACAAGCAAACTTACAAGCGTAACAACAACAAGCATTACTGCTGTTAAACCATCTATCAAAATACCTGCAGATATTACTTTACCGCCGAATGAAAACCAAGGATAATTAAATTCATAAGAGCTTGCACCACCTACAAATTTTACAAATATCAAACAGGACAAAATAAAACTTAAAGCCATTGCAAAAATTCCTATATAAGAACCTTTGCCCGGCAATCTTTTGCCAAAGAAAATTATTAAAACAAAAGCCAAAAGTGGTAATACAGGTATTAATATTCCATATTCCATAATTTTACCATCAAACTGTCATGCCGAACTTGTTTCGGCATCTCATTAGACCCTGAAACAAGTTCAGGG
>JBBTED010000101.1:0-1241 GCA_038042445.1 Candidatus Firestoneibacteriota bacterium | reverse complement strand
ATTTGCCCATTGATACCAACTGTTCAAAATTTTAATTGCAAAACTATTTTGCATTACTTATTTTTTCCGCTTCGCCTATACGCTTCAATTATCGCCATTGAAGTTGGGACAATTGAATCAACATTTGCTTTAACAAAACTATCTAAATCGCTCATGGCAACAAATACAGGCGCGTTATATTCTTTTGAGCAAAAGCTTTGCGTCACCATTTCTTTATTTGCTTTAAGTAAAATTTCACAGCAAATGTCGTAAACATTATGACCGATGTCTAATACAAAGGCAAATCCAGAAATTTCCTTGACATACTCTTTAGATAAACCCGTTTCTTCTATAAATTCGGATAACAGCTTGGATTGGTAATCAACTACACCATTAGAACCAGCGCATTCTTTATCAATGCTTCCAGAAGGTACTAATTCGAGGAATCCCGGATATTCAGTAATATTATCAGCTCTCTTTGCAAAAACCACGTATTCACTTGCCTTATCCTCTAAAATTATGATACCGCTTACCCCTATTGGTTTAATACCCAATTTTAAATCGGGTCGCTTTCTTTGCGCAAGAAATTGCTTATATTCAATAAAATGCCCAAGTATTTCTATTCTCTCTCTCTCTCGATTAACTCTAACAAAATTTGGAAGCGTTCCATTAAATAACTTCCCGCCTCTCTCCTCTTGAGCTTTCCGCCATATTTCCTCTATGACATCACGATTTTGAGTCAAAATATCATCTATTCGTGAGTCCTGTATCGTTCGCATTTCAATATTACCAACGGCTACTACTTCGTAATTCATTTTAAGATCGTTCATACTCTAACCTCTAAAATTGATAAAATTTCATTTAGCCGAGAAATTGTGATATCGGCGCCGGCTTTCGTTAATTCTTCTTTTGTCTGATTATTTTCCAGCCCGACCACAAACGCACCCGTTCCTTTGGCTGATTTTACGCCATTATATGAATCCTCTACTATAAAAACCGAATCAGAAGAAGCATTTGCCTTTTTTAAAGCGCAGTCATAAATTTCTGAAGCAGGTTTTGCTTTGTTTATCTCATTTCCAAAAACATAATCTTGGAAATAGTTACTCCATCTCTGATGTCTAATAAATTCATTCGCAATTTCTTGGCTAGCAGAAGTAACCAGCAATAATTTATAACCACTGTTTTTTAAGGCTTCTAAAATATCACCAGCGCCATTCATTGGCTTAACAATGTTTTTGTAAGCGTCCAATATTTGCTTTTTA
>JBBTED010000100.1:0-2389 GCA_038042445.1 Candidatus Firestoneibacteriota bacterium | reverse complement strand
TTAGGAAAGCATGGTGGATTACTCCTATAATAATTATGCTTGTTTTGGTTGGCATGCTGATAATTCTTGCTCAAAGCAGCTCAGTTTCTCCTTTTATCTATGCTTTATTTTGACTAAAAATTAGTTCTTAGTTTATATCTTAACAATAATTCAAACCAAAAATAATCCTTAAAAATAAAAGTTTTTATTGTTATAGGGCAAAATGAATTTTCACGCTGAGCTTATTAATACAAAAGGTTTATAAGGGAAATAATAGTTAAAAGTTTTATGCCTAAAATAAATGTTCTATTGTTAAATCCCAATTGGCGTGAGCTTAATCAGGTTGGCCGTATGGGTACGATATTTCCATCTCTCCCTCTCGAGCTTATTTACATTCAGGAAGGTCTTAATCTGTATCATATACCTAATTCTTTGGCAGATTTATGGGCTTCCAATAAGAATATTGAATCAATATCTGGCCTAATTAAGAATGCAGAAATTGTTGTTTTAACCACTGCGCCCACTTATATCTTTTGGCGAGACGGCACAACAGGCATTGATTTTCCCATTAGCATTATTAAAAAAATAAGGGCTATTAATGTTAAATCAAAAATAATGGTAATAGGCCCGCAGGGAACTATTTCACCGCAGCTATTTTTGGATTCAGGCGCAGATTTTTTAATTAAGGGTGAGCCGGATCTTGTTGTTCCTGAATTAATAGCCCATATTTCTCGCGGCAAAAAGTATGATGGGCACGGAATATGCTATAAAAAATCTAATGGCTCTTGGCATATCGATGCAAATTATGCCGCTGTTGAAAATCTGGATAATCTTCCAAATATACCTTATGATAAGATAGATCTTAAAAAATATATCTTTAGCGGATCTGGGCTTAAGCAAAATGCAAATCATACTGCTTTGTATGAATCAAGCAGGGGATGCCCCTATAATTGCATATTTTGCTTTAGGGAAGGATTCAGGGGAAAGTATCGCACTAAATCCCCGTCTAAAGTGAAGAAAGAAGTTGCATTATTAAAGAAAGCAGGCATAACCAAGATTTTTCTTATCGATGAGATATTTGGGGTAAAACATATTGAGGGTATTTGCAGCGTTTTTAAGGCTTATGGCTTAAAATGGGGATGCGAGACAAGATCAGAAATACTTAATAAAAAAATAATAGACCTGATAGCTGACTCCGGCTGTGAAGATATGAACATAGGACTTGAATCCGGAGACAGGGATATACTCAAAATAATTGGCAAAGAGACTATAAATCTTGATAATTTGAGGGATAATATCTCATTGATGTCAAAAAAGGGAATACATACGCACTTGTATATGATTGTAGGCTCGCCTGGAGAAACAAAAATAAGTTTAAAGAATACATTAAATTATCTTTTGTCATTGCCTTTAAAAAATGTAAGCATTACTGCGGGAATAATGATACCTTACCCCAAAACAAAGCTGTGGAAAATGGGTTTATCGGCGGGGTTTAACCTAAGGGAATGGGACAATATGGATGATTTTAGGGGGGTAGTTGCAAATACATTTGACAGGCTGTCAATAGAAAAAGAGTTTATACTTTTTTCGCTTAGAATAAGGCATATGCAGACTAAAAATCTTCTAAAAGAAAATTGTTTGCTTTTATTCAGGTGGCTATTGGAGAATATAGCCCTCGTTATATTCATGCTAATACCCAAACAGATTTTCTTCAAGGGAAAAATATTTAATCTTGTCAGAAAATTATATTACAAAATTTATTTTTAATAATATTCATTAAGGTTTTAGCATAAGATTATTTATTTCTTAAGTTTATATATTTAAAACTAAATATTTTTGAAACGGAGCATAGGGATTTAAAATTTAATTAAGGGCTTTTCCCATACTATTTTTAAACTTTTACTGAAAAGGTTAAGTTTATTAAATCAATTGAATTCATTATTACCTATCTGGAGAAATGTTAAAAGCGGAGACAAAATGAATGGCATAATAATACCAACTTATAATGAGATTGAGAATATTGGAAAGCTGATAAAACTAATTGAACAAGAATTGAAACATGTTAAGCATACTATATATATTGTTGATGATAATTCTCCTGATGGCACTGCGGCATTTTGTAAATCGATGAAGTATAAGCCGCTTAAGGTAATTGTACGTAAAGGGGCAAGAGGTTATGGCGGTGCTGTTTTGACAGGAATAAAGCAAGCTATTAAAGATGGCTGCACTAAGATTATAACAATGGATGCTGATTTATCACATAATCCTATTTATCTTTTGCCTTTAATTAATTCCGAAGGTCTAATCACAATCGGCTCAAGGTATGTACATGGTGGCGGAGTGGTAAACTGGGGCATTTACAGGAAAGCGGTCAGCAAATGCGCAAACTTTTTTGCAGGTAAAATACTCA
>JBBTED010000099.1:0-3291 GCA_038042445.1 Candidatus Firestoneibacteriota bacterium | reverse complement strand
CACACGGAAATTACGTGATAATCCGTACGCATATATACGTTGGTAAAATAACAAAACGGGGGTTATGAGATACCTCCTTGTGTAGACAAAAGATGACCTGTAGAGAAAGATTTATCAATACAATGAGTTTTAAATCTGTGGATAGACTTCCTATGATTGAATGGGTAGACTGGTGGGATAAAACTATTTTAAGATGGAAAGAAGAAGGATTGCCGAAAAACATAGATGATGCTTTTGAAATACGTGAATATTTCGGCTTAGATAGATATAGGCAATGCCGAATTCGTCCAACTAAATCTACATTTCCAAAGGTTGAATATGGTAAAGGTATAGTTTTTGATATGAATAGTTATAAGAATATTAAGAAACATTTATTTTTAGATTATCCTTTTGATGAAAAATTAATTGAGAAATGGTCTGTTCAACAAAAACAGGGTAATATGGTTGTACAGATAACTTTAGATGGATTTTTTTGGTTTCCGCGCACGCTTTTTGGTATAGAAGAGCATCTCTATGCATTTTATGATATGCCACAGGTGATGCATAAAATTAACAATGATTTATTAGAATATAATTTGCAGGTTCTTGATAAATTTTGCAATATTTGCACGTCGGATTTTGTGACGTTTGCAGAAGATATGTCTTATAATCATGGTCCAATGATTTCAAAAAAGATTTTTAGTGAATTTATAGCTCCATATTACAGAAAAATCATTCAAAAACTTAAAGAAAAAAATATTTTTATATTTATTGATTCAGATGGGAATATAGATGATTTAATTCCATGGTTTTTAGAAATAGGAATAGATGGATTTTTGCCTTTAGAAAGGCAGGCAGGGGAAGATATTGTTAAATTACGTAAATTATATCCAAAGATCAGATTGATAGGTGGGTATAACAAAACTGTAATGTGTAAAGGTGAAAATGCAATGAGAAATGAATTTGAGCAAATATTCCCTGCAATGAAGCAGGGTGGTTATATACCATCAGTTGACCATCAAACGCCACCAGATGTTTCTTTTGAAAATTACAAAATATATCTTAGATTATTAAAAGAATATTGTGGGAGATAATCTGGAATCAGATGCTTGTGTCTGCTATGGAAACACAAAAAAAGGAGGAAATAAAATTATGTTTGGGAAATTGAAAAGTGTAGTAAAGGTAAACGAAGTAGGAGAAAATATCGTTGCGAAAATAAAACATATTTCAGGAATTGCGTTTAAAATAGTGTTGTTGATTCTTCAAATCGGGTTTTTATTGGTAAAAGCAGAAGGTAAGAATTTAATTGAAAATCCTGGATTTGAAAATGGAAATTTAAATTGGAAAATGAATAAACCATGGGATATAAATGATACTGAAGGCAAGAATAACTCAAAATGTGTTTCGGTAGATTACAATGTTGATGCTAAGTGGAAAAAAGTAATCAGTGATGATATTATGCTTACACCCGGCAAATATTATCGTTTGAGTATATGGTGCAAGTCAAATATTGATATAAACCCGGTAGATTTAGAAAAAAAATATGCAATACGTGGTTTTAATTTTTCTGCTGTTAATCCTTATGTGTTAGAAGTTAACAAAACCTTTGCATCATTTTCAGAAACCCAAAACTACAATATTTTTGGGGGCTGGATGCAGTTAGTACATTATTTTAATCCGGGAACATTTACAATAGCAAAGTTACGTTTTTATGCAGACTATTATCCTGATTGTAAAATATGGCTTGATGATGCGGAATTAGTAGAATTGGCAGATTCTGACCTTAAGGAAAATTTAATTATAAATCCTGATTTTGAAGATGGTGAAGATGGAGGTTTCCCTGTTATGTGGAGTTATATGAATAAACCTGAGGAATCGAAATGCAAAATTATACTTGATTCCAGTGCAGGATTTATTAGAGGTACAAAAAGTGTTAAAATAGATGGCACTTTTTTAAAGGGGTATCCTGATTCTCTTGAATGTAATGTACGTAGTATATCAGTTCCTATTGTTGAAGGTAAAGATTATATTTTTTCTGTATGGCTTAAGGCTAAAGATATAGATACTGCTGCGCGATTACAGGTGAATAGTGTAGTCTTGCCATATTCTGGTAACGCGGCAAAATATTTTTCTAAAAATATAGGATTAAACATTACAACAGAATGGCGTAAATATTTCTTAGAAGTACATATTCCAGGCCCGGAAGAAGACAAATATTCACCAGGAAGAGTAATGAGTTGTGCAATTGGATTAAAAGGCGAAGGAATTCTATGGGTAGATGAAGTAAAAATGATGCAGAAGCAATAACACACGATATTTTATGAAGTGTGTTGCATTTTTTTGATGGGGCTTGATTGACCCCGAGGAGGAGACGTAAAAATGAAAAACAAAAAGCAAATTTTTAGATGGGCATTATGTATTATTTTATTGGCAACACAAACTTATGCAACAAATTTAATTAAGAATTCCAGTTTTGAGGTTGGGCTTGAAGGATATGGAGTTAGAGGAAAAGTTTATCTTGATAATGGTGAAAAAGAAATAAAATATATCCCTCCTGTTTTAGATACGCAGGAAAAATATCATGGTGCAGTTAGCCTTAAAATTGATAATTCCAATTTAAATTCAAGAAAAATATTTTGCAAAGAACTAAAATTGGAAACCAATAAAACATACACTTTTTCGTTTTGGGCTAAAGCTTCTAATTCTCCAGTGAAAATACATGCAGGGTTTGTTAGTATAGAAGACATACACAGTAATGAGTCTTCAAAATTTAGTCCTAATTTTGATTGGAATACAACTAGAACATTTATTATTTTAACTGATTGGAAAAGATACACTATTTCAAAAACTCTGAAATCAGGCAATAATTATTTCAATATTTTTCTTGAAAGCAATGCTTGTTCGGAGTGTGTGGGTAATGCTGCAGGTATAATCTGGATTGATGCATTACAATTAGAAGAGGGTAATGCTACAGAATATAAACCTGCTGATTGTGAAACAGGAATAGAATCAATATTGCCAAGGCGATATACATTATCACTTACTGAAAAATATCCGATAAAATTTAATATCAGAAATAATACTTCTAATGAAATGAAGCTTAAACTTAAATATAAAGTAATTGATGAATATTTTGAAAAGATAATAAAAACAGGAGAGATGTCTATTACTGCGAAAGCAAATTCAACTGATAAAAAAATAATAGAGGATATTGCACTTAACAGAAGAGGTAAATTTATTTTGCAATCAGAACTTATTGATAAAAAAATAATAGAGGATATTGCACTTAACAGAAGAGGTAAATTTATTTTG
>JBBTED010000098.1:0-4074 GCA_038042445.1 Candidatus Firestoneibacteriota bacterium | reverse complement strand
CAGAAAGCAGAGGAAATTTTGGCAAATGTTATTTATTTGATGGAGTAGATGATTATATAACAAGGGCAGATAATGCAGCATTGCAAAGAACAGGAACACAAGAGATAACATTAGAGGCAATGATATATTTAAATAAGACGGGAGTTCTACAATATATAATAGCGAAAGAGGACTATGGTTTGGGAACACCAGAAGGTAACTATGCAATATTTATAGATGCAAATGACAACTTAAATTTCAGATTTTACAATGGAGGGGTAGAAAAGAAACAAACAGGGACATCGTTTAAATTTATACAAGGGATATGGTATCATATAGGAGTAACAGTGAAATTAGCAGATGCAAGTGACAACATAAAATTCTATGTAAATGGAATAAACACGTATGTAGGAACAGAGGGGACAGATTTTCCAGCAACAGCATCAACAAAGGATTTACAAATAGGATGTAGTTTAAACAATGGAACAAGAGCAGGATATTTCAATGGAATGATAGACGAGGTGAGACTATCAAGTGCAATACGAACATTTGCAGGAGCAATAACCACAGAGAGATATTTGGGCAGTGAAGCAAACACGATGTTGTATTATCCATTTGAAGTATTGAGTGCAGGAGCAACAAAAGATTATTCAAGCAATGGATTAAATGGAACAATAAGTGGAGTAACAGAAGTAAAGCGAGGATTTTACAAGAATACAGTAACAGTAGCTAAAGAAGGCGGAGATTTCACTAAAATACAAGATGCAATAGATTGGGTGAATACTAATGAAAGCCCCAGCTCCAGCAACATTTGGACGGTGTTGGTATATCCAGGAGAATATGATGCTCATCAAGATGGATTAATTTCTGCTAAAAGTTATATAGATATAATTGGTGTAGATCGTGCTTCTTGTATTATTAAGCATGCAGCTGCACAAACGCCTTTTAAGGTTGATGGACAAAGCAATATTCTTATTGAAAATTTGTCAATAATACAAGGTAATGCTTCAAACATAATAGAGCTTAAAGGTAATCTTAGTAATATTGTTTTTAGGAATTTGTATATGGAAGCAAATCAAAGTGCGGTAGGCGTTGCTGATGGAGTTGGTACAAAGTCTGTAATATTTGAATCTTGTATCATGAAAACATATAGTGCTGTTGTAACAAATTCAGATGGTACTATATATCTTTTTGCTAGTCCAGGTACCTATATATTTAGGACTTGTTATATTCAAGCTTCTGGTAATGCAAATGGTGTTTTTATTACTGATAATAGTTCAGGGACAATAACAGCTGAATTTCAGTCTTGTAAAATTGTTGGTTCAGGAACTGGTAGTGGTATTCAACTGAACGCACAAATTGCTAAATTATATAATTGTCGTATAGAAAAAGGGGCAAGTGCGACTTATGCAGTTACAGGTACTACAGATGGAAATGTAACAATTGGTGGATGTAGTTTAGATGGTACTGTTAATACAGCAATTACTACCAGAACCTATAAAATGGATTTTACACCTGATGAATCGACATTAATATTTGATAGTTCTGATAATAGTAAGCTAAAAGTAAAAGCTTCTGGAATTACAGCAACAGAGTTGCATACAGATGCAGTAGAAACAGATAAAATTAAAGATGGCAATGTTACAGCAGCAAAATTAGCAAGTGGAATTGGGGTAACAATTCCCGTTGGAACTATTATGATGTATGGTGCTGATGCTGATACGTCAGGTAATAATCCAAGTGGATGGTTATTGTGTAATGGTTATGCAGCATCAAGAACAACTTATGCTGATTTATTTAATAAAATTGGAACAACTTATGGATCTGGTGATGGTTCTACAACATTTAATTTACCTGATTTGAGAGGAGTATTCCCGAAAGGGGCTGGAACTACAGATAGAACAGCGGGAAAAGACTCAGTAGGGAATTATTATGCTGGAACGTTAGGAGAATATAAAACAGATAAAATGCAGGGACACTGTCATACTTATGATAAACCTACTGCTTATACAGGTTATGCTAACTTAACTGCTGGAGGTGTTATATTAAGTTTTCCAACTGGTAACACAACTAGTCCAGTAAATGATGGAAATGGTGCACCGCGCACAGGATTAACAACAGAACCTCAAAGTGTAGGCGTGAATTTTATAATAAAATATTGATTTTTTGTAGTAAAAAGATGTTATATCCTGCATAGTTTTAAAACTATGCAGGATAATTATAATATGGAAAAAAGATATTGTAGAAATACTATAATATGGATTTATATATTTTTGTTATTACCATTATATAGTTATGCTGGATTTAGACTTCTAACTATAGATAGTAATAGTATAGATTATATTGGGTATTATAATACTATTGCTATAGATAGTAACAATAAAATCCATATTACTTATTATGATACAACTAATCAAGATTTAAAATATATTACAAATGTATCTGGTTTATGGGTTAGTACAATTTTAGATAGTATAGGTAATGTTGGATTGTATTCTTCTATTGCTATAGATCATAATGATAAAATCCATATTGGCTATATGGATTTTATTACTCTTAGTAGTAAAGGGGCATTTAAATATGCAACAAATGTATCTGGTTCATGGGTATGTACAACTTTGGATAATACAGGTTATGTTGGAGAAGGCATTTCTATAGCAATAGATAACAACAATAAAGTTCATATTAGTTATTCTTATTGGGATGGTGCCAAATATAATTTAAAATATGCAACAAATGTATCTGGTTCATGGGTATATACAACTTTGGATGATACAACTCATACTGGTGGTGCTACATCTATTGCAATAGATAATAATAATAAAGTTCATATTAGTTATACTACAGTGTATAATGGTTCCTTAAGATATGCAACAAATGCTTCTGGTACATGGATATTTACAAATTTATCTTCTTCATGTAATGATTTATCTGGTGAAATAGCAATAGATAATAATAATAAAGTTCATATTGTTTATTCTAATAATTCATATTTAAAATATGCCACAAACGTATCAGGTTCATGGGTGTATTCTTCTTTAGGCTATGGTGGACAATTTCCTTCTATTGCTATAGATAGTAATAACAAAGTGCATATTAGTGATCAAGGAAGATGGTATATAACAAATGTATCTGGTTCTTGGGTAAGAGCAAATGTGGATAGTAGTGATGCTGGTAATAATTCACATTCTTCAATTGTAATAGATAGTAATAATAAAATTCATATTAGTTATTATGCCCCTGGTAAGAAAGGTTTAAAATTAGCAGAGCCTAATATTTCGCCAGTATTATTATGGACAGGTGAGACGAATTACACTATTGATGGAATGAATCCAGATGTGGTGAAGCAAGGGGAGAATGTAACATTCAGGATAAAATATAGCGATGTGGATGAAGATGTGCCAGCAAGTGGTTATCCGAAAGTGCATATCAAAAAGGGAACAAGTGAAGTAGTGGTATACCCTATGACTTATGTGAGTGGGGATTATAACACAGGGGCAATATATACTTGTACATTTGCATTATCATTATCAGCAGGAGAGGATTACAGTTATTATTTTGAAGCAAAGGATGAGTGGCAGGATGTAGCAGAAAATACGCAAGAGAAGGTATTTACAATAAAAGGAGTATCTTATGGAGTTCTAACAGGAAGGATAACTAAAGTATATGGAGATGGAACAACAGGAGTAGGAAATGCAACAGTGCAAATATTGCAAAACGGAGTGTTGAAAGCTGAGACAAAAACGGATGGAAGTGGTAATTATACATTCACGAATACAGCTATAGGGAAGTATGATGTATTAGTAAGTGCAATAGGGTATTCAATATCAATGCAAACAGGGAAGGAAGTGAAGGAAGCTCAAACAACAGTAGTAAATTTCACATTAAGTGAAGGAATAAATACAATAATAACATCTGATGATAATGAGACAAAAATAACAACGTCAGATACTAATAATGATATATATTTTACATTTATTAAAAGGGAAGACATAACAGATGGAATAGGGTATGAGTTGATAATGAAGGATAAAAACAGCAATGCGAAGCTTGAGAATTTTAGCAAACCAGTAACATTGACAATACATTGGACAG
>JBBTED010000097.1:0-1194 GCA_038042445.1 Candidatus Firestoneibacteriota bacterium | reverse complement strand
TGTTGTTAATTAGATTATTGTTTGAGAAAGTATTGTTTTCTCCTCCTGTTATGTAAACACCATAACTGTTATTGATCAAAGTTGTTCCAGCTAAGGTATTGTTGCTACTTGAACTAAATGCAATACCATAGTTTGTGTTGTTTGTTGCAGTATTGTTTGCAATTGTTGAATTAAAGACTGATGTGAAATTCATACCTAAAAAGGTGTTATTACTTGCAGTGTTGTTTGCTATGCTGTTATTATTATTATTAAAGAAGAACAGACCTTGGCTGTTATTGTATACACTGTTATTTGTTATGTTGTTGTTGTTTGCATTGGCACCAACAGATATACCAAATGTATTTCCAATAGCAAAGTTGTTGATAACTACGTTTGAAGTTGCAGTAGTTAAGTTGAAACCAGCAAAAGTATTGTTGATTGCAGTATTGTTTGTGACATTATTTCTTTGTGCAGAGTTGTTCAAGAAGAAACCAGTTCCCATTGATGCAGTATTGTTAAAGATCGTATTGTTGTGACTAAGATCGATGTAGAATGCTGCAACACTTGCTGTGCTTATACTCCAGTTAGCAGTTACGTTGTTATCTTTTATTGTATTATTGTTTGAACTTCCCTGCAAGAAGATACCAAATGTTGTTGAATTTAATATTGCATTGTAGACAAAGGTATTGTTTTCACTTCCTGTTGCATAAATACCATAACTGTTATTGAAAAGTTTATTGTCTTTTATTGTTACATTTTGTACATTGCTTAATGCAAACCCATATTGAGTATTATTAATTGCAGTATTATTTGCAATTGTTACGTTCCAGACTAGGGTAAAGTTGAAACCAGTGTTGGTATTGTTGTTTGCAGTGTTATTGAACATTGTATTATTTCCTAAGGAATTAAAGAAGAAAAATCCTTGGGAATTGTTTGTTGCGGTGTTATTTGTAATATTATTGTTGCTTACTTGTGAACCTATTGAATAACCAAATCCATTTCCATAAGCAAAGTTGTTAATAAGAACGTTGTTGTTTGACCCAGTTACGTTGAAACCTGCAATCGTATTATTTACTGCAGTGTTATTTGTTAGGTTATTAACTAAGGCAGAATTGTTAAGAATAAATCCTTGTGCCATTGATGCTGTATTGTTGTAAAGTGTATTATTGTAACTAGCACCAATGTAGAAACCAGCAACACTGTTTATTGATAAAC
>JBBTED010000096.1:0-35024 GCA_038042445.1 Candidatus Firestoneibacteriota bacterium | reverse complement strand
AGACTTCTTATTGTATTGAGTATTGAGTATTGAGTATTGAGACGTGTTTGACTTTAGGAATATTTATCATACTATATATAGTATACTACAAAATATAGATTTTGTCAAATTTGCCGAAAAATTTCGGTTGCTCGTTTATCCCAACTCCATTTTTCAATTATTAGGTCTCTTGCTTGCTTGGATAAATTTGCGTAATATTCTTTATTGAATAATAATTTAATTATTTCTTCTGCGAAGTTCTTATTATTTCCTTGTGGTATTTTTATCATACCTTTTGGATAATATGTTTTTAGCGCTTCTAAATCAAAACTTATGCCTGGTAATTCCCATGCCATAGCTTCTGCTGATGCCATTCCACCACTATCATAAGTAGCAGGATGCACTACAATTTTACTTTGCTGAAAAATGGCGTATTTTTTCTCGCCATCTAAAAAACCAAATAAATCTATATTATTACCTATTCCATATTCTTTAGCTCTGTTTTTAACTTCTTCTTCTAATGGTCCATTTCCTATCATTGCTAATTTTGCATCTGGTTTAAGCTTCACAACCTCTTTCCATATATCAATCAAAACTAAAACACCTTTTTGCTGATGGAATCTGCCAACAAAACAGGCATCGTATTTTCGTTTCTCCACAGGAATAACATTTTGGCTATTCAAATATTTTGTAGAATCTGAAATATTTACTCCTCCTCTGATAACTATAATTTTTGATTCATCTCTTTTTTTTCTAATAAATCTTTTTTTGTCTGGTTCAGAGGTAATAAATACTATATCCGCATATCTATTTACTATCCAATGAATTGGGATTTGTGATAACCAGTATAAAAAACCCCTAAGAAAATCTTTTCCTTTATATGGTGAATCTTTTTGGAAAGGCGCAGGAGCAAAAAGATAAAAACCTGCAATCCAAATAACTTTTTTGTTTATGAGTTTAATTAAAAATGCAGGTATTGAATCAGGATAAAAATCTGAAACAGAATAAACACAATTGCTATTTTTAAATAGCTTTGTATTTTTTATTATAAATAATACACCGTTGAATAATTTTTTGAAAAAATTAGAAAAAAGGGCAAACATTGTAAAAACATTTTTGAGCCCTAATTTTGTTGAGGTTTTTAAAAAATCTACATCAGTAAGGCCTTCTCTTTTGCAAACAGTTATTGTTTCTTCAGTTCCTATAATAGATAATTGGACTTTATCTTTCCAATTTCTTGCTAATTCAATATATATTCTATCTCCACCACTTAAACCAGAATCACCAATAGTATTATTTGCAATAAAAAACCAATTTTCCATTTATTTCTCACAAGTAGTTGCTGATTTATCAGCATTACAAAAAACAGAACGCCGATAAATCGGCAACTACATCTAATGTAATTTTATGAATTCGTCAAATGTTTTTGTTACGTATTTTAGTTTTTTATCTGTTATACCTGGATACACTCCAATCCAAAACAAATTATTCATTACTAAATCAGTATTGCTTAGATTTTCCGAAACTCTATATTTCATATTCTCATAAGCTGGTTGTTTAATTAGATTGCCGCCAAAAAGCATTCTTGTGGCAATTTTATTTTCTTCTAAATAATTTACAATATCTTTACGTGTAAAAGGAGCAGTTTCTTGAACAAGTATTGGAAAACCAAACCAACTAGGAGTTGAATTTTTTGTTGCCTGTGGTAATATAAAATATTTCTTATATTTTTTAAGATGATTATATAAGCGTTCAAAGTTTTTTCTTCTTAATTCAATAAATTTAGGTAATTTTTCTAATTGAGCAACACCTATCGCTGCTTGCATATCTGTAACTTTTAAATTATATCCTATATGAGAATAAACATATTTGTGGTCATATCCAAAAGGCATTTTGCCAAATTGTTGTGAAAATCTTATTTTGCAGGTATTATCATGGCCTGACTCACACCAACAATCTCTTCCCCAATCACGCAATGAAAGAATAATTCTTCTTAACAGCGGGTCATTAGTTAAAACAGCTCCGCCCTCACCCATTGTTATATTGTGTGCGGGATAAAAACTACAAGTTGAAATATGACCAAAAGTACCTGTATATTTACCTTTATATTTAGAACCTAAAGCATCACAATTATCTTCTATAAACCAGAGATTGTATTTTTTTGCTATACGTGAGATTTCTGCAATATCTGAAGGATTTCCTAAAGTATGTGGAACAAAAATTGCTTTTGTTTTTTTAGAAATTGCCTTTTCAATTTTTTTAACATCAATATTGTATGTTCCAAGTTCTACATCAATAAAAACAGGAATTAGATTATTTTGCAATATTGGATTAAGTGTAGTTGGAAAACCGCAAGCTGTTGTAATTACTTCGTCGCCTAAATGCAATTGTTTTTCTTTTAACAACGGTGAAGTCAAAGCAGTTACAGCAATGAGATTTGCAGAAGACCCAGAATTAACCAAAAAACAATTCTTTACTCCGAGAAATAAAGCGAACTTTTTTTCAAATTCCCGTGCGTATCTACCAGCTGTCAGCCAAAAATCCAAAGAAGCATCAACAAGACTTATTATTTCTTTTTCATCATAAATACGACCACCATAATTAATAAGACTTTTACCTGCAATAAATTTTTCCTGAGATTTTCTTAATTTATATAATTCTACTACTTTTTGAAAGATTTCTTTTCTGATTGTTGCTTCACTTTTCATTTTCTGCTTCTCCTTCGCAGGCTAAAGCCTGCGACTACATATGATTTGCTACCAGTTTTCCAATATATAATTTGTTTCCATAGAAATACAATCCAGCGAACTAAAATATGATTTATAACCTATTTCTTTGGCTTTTCGGGATAAAGAAAAATAATTGTCTTTGATACCGGTTACTGAAATTATTTTTTTACTTTCTTTTATAAGATATTTCAGTTTGTATTTTTTTTTGAAAAAATTCAGAATTTCGAACTTTGTTATCGGTTTTTTACTGTAAACATCGAACGCATCGTTTATTTTTCGCTTTAATATACATTTTTCAACTAATAAAAAAATATCTGTTGGATGAATAAAATCGCGTGTTATATTTCTCCCATTTGTTTCAAAAACCTTCCCGCTTTTTAGGCATAGAATTATTTCTCCAAGAAAATAATTCATATCAATATCCATAAACCTGCTGAAATATCCAAAAACTCTTAAATCTACTATGTTGAATTTTTTAAGTGCACGATGTTTTGCTTCTGAATTCAGTTTTGCCATACCATAATAATCTGATTCTTTGATATTATTAATATTCCATTTTGAAAAAGTAGAATTATTAACTGGACTTGCAAAATCACTTCCGTAAACCGCACCGCTGCTGAAATTTATATAAAGAGTTTTTGGACGATTAACTAAATACTCAATAATCATATTATCAAATTTTTCTGTGAGGCTAAAAATATCGTAACCTGCATCTTTCACTTTTGAAGGTGTTCCAAGACCCACACAATTTATTATTACATCGTAATTGTAATTTTTAAACTCATTAAAATTTTTTTTCGCCCACTTGTTTTTGCAGTTAATTTCACTAAGAAAATATTGCAGACGTGTTAAAGAACGCGCAAACAAAAAAATGTTTTTATACCGGGATTTTGAAAAATTATAGATAAGCCCTTTTGCTATATGACTAGTAGCACCAAGAATGGCAATTTTTTTATTTTTTAACATAATCAGTATCGGCAATCATTTCTTTTTTTAGAACTTTCCTGTCCAAAAACGGGAACATATCCTCGTAAGGCTTAGAAATCAAAGTTCCGTCCGGTTTTTTATCCGACGATATTCTCGGAATTATCAATTGCCATTCAGGTGTCATAACATCACAAATAACTGGACATTCTGAATCAAGCACTTCTTTTATTTTTGACTCAACCTCTTTTACCGAATTTATTCTTACACCTTTTATTCCATACGCATTGGCAATTTTCAAAGAATCCGGACACCAAACACCCGTTTCAGGACCTTCCCCAAACAATCTGCCCTCCATAAAATTTTTCTGTGTATGCCTTATCAAGAGATAACCATTGTTATTGAAAATGAAAATTTTTATAGGCAGATTATTATGCTTTATCGTAGCTAATTCTTGTAAATTCATTTGCAAACTTCCGTCACCGGTTATAACTATGGTATTTCTCCTATCGTTTGCCATACAAGCACCAATGCCTGCCACCCACCAACCCATAGACGAAAGACCACCAGTAGTCAAAAATCTCTGCCCTTTTTTTATCTTCCATGTCTGACAGACAACGTGAAAACAAGTACCAGTATCAAGTATTACCATGTCTTCTTTTTTTGCCAGATCCGATAATTTATTCGTAAAATAATAAGAGTTGACAGGTTTTTCATTTTTGTATTCTGGCAAAACCACGGGATATGTTTTTTTCCAGTAGTTGCATTGTTTTATCCAATCGCTAAAATCCGGAACAAACGAAGTTTGTACCTGTCGTAACATTTCAGAGAAAAACCGTTTTGCATCGTTATTTATTTTTAGATCTATATTTACACCAGGCTTATCCAATTCCTTGTTATCTATATCAACTACAATTTTCTTTGCATATTTCCCAAAATTTTTCGGGTCGTGACCCACCAAAGCAGAAGCAAGACGGCATCCTACGGAAATTACTAAATCAGAATTCTGTATTGCAAAATTTGCAGACCTCTCTCCGTAATTCCCAGGCCGACCTACATACAGTTCGCTGTCACTATTTATCAAATCAATTCCCAAACGGGAAGTTAAAATTGGTATTTTAAATTTTTCAACAACTTCGGTGAATTCACTTATGGAATTTGATAACCTTACACCCTGTCCTACTATAAAAATCGGTCGCACGGAAACTGATAATAATTTAATCGTTTTCAATACCTGTTCTTTTAACAAATTACTATTTGTATTTTCTATCGGAGGACTGAATTCTTCAAGCAAATTTACAGGAACTTCCATTTTCTGAATATCCAGGGGAACATCTATCCAAACTGGTCCCGGACGACTATTGAAAGCAAGATAATATGCTTTTTCCATATAATATAAAATTTTTGCCGGGTCATCAACTGTTACAAAAAACTTTGTGGCTTTTTCAACAAACGGTTTTATGTTTATTCCTTGAATCCCATATTGTCTTATCTGATGTTTCTGCTGATACTGAACATGAGACAAAGTAGACTGTCCTGAAATTACTATCATTGGCGACGAATCCGTCCAACCACCAACAAGTCCGTTCATAACATTTATGGAACCGGGACCAGCAGTTACAAGCGCTACGCTTATTTTCCCGGTAATCCTTCCATAAGCATCTATCGACATTCCAGCAGCCTGCTCGTGATGAACACAAATAGTTTTCAGTTTTTTGTTCTGATAAACTGCGTCAACAAGAAACATCGCCTGTCCACCGGACACCATAAATACAGTATCCACTCCCCTGTCTGTAAGAAACTTAAAAATAAAATCTGCAATTCGCATTTTTTACCTCCCTGTTTATTCCATTAAAGCAATGATTCAATATCGTAGCTTTCTTCTTCAGAACCTTTTTTGTTTGCCAGATACATAGCTACATCCACGATAAAATCTTCCTGACCTGCTACCATTTTGCGACGTCCAAGTTCCATAAAAATGTCCCTTGGATCAACCCCAAATCTGACTGCCGTTTTTTTTACATTATTGGCAAAACCGGAGAAAACTCCTGCCAAACCACTTATTAAACTTACGGACGTTATTTCCTGAGGTAACTTCATCATCTTTGAAACAACATCGTCACTTACATCCATCATTTTATACAAATCAAGACCAGTCTCAATTTTTAATTTTGATAAAAGACCAGCCAAAACCTCAAGTTGGCAATTTCCCGCACCTGCACCAAAACCTCGCAGTGTTCCATCAATAATAACAGCACCCGATTGTATTGCAATAAGTGAATTTGAAACAGCAAGACCAAGATTATTATGCCCATGAAACCCTACTTTAATATCCAAATTATCAGACAAGAATCTAACAGTTTCGGAAACCATTTGCGAAGTTGAAGCACCAGCAGAATCCATCAAAACAACTCCTATCGCACCATAACTTTGCATTTTTAACGCTTCTTCCAGAAGCCTCTCTTTTGGCGCCATATGATACATCATAAGTATTCCATAAGCATCTTTGCCTTTTTTTCTTACATATTCAATATGCTGACGTGTAACATCTGCCTCAGTACAGTGAATTGCAACACAAAATAAATCAACACCATTATCTATTGCAGGATTTATATCATCCTTTATTGTACCAAAACCTGGAATCAAAAACGCACCTAATTTTGTTTTTTTAAGTTCTTTTTTTGCAGTCTTAAGCATTTCATCATCAGTAAGCGCAGACAATCCAACCTGTAAAGAAGATGCACCAAGACCATTTCCATGCCCTACTATAACTGTATGTAAACCAGCATCGTCTATTTTTCTACAGTAATTTTTTATTTCAGAAGCAGCAATTTTGTGACTAACTGCATGCGAACCATCTCTTAAAGTAGAATCAAAAAAAATAATTTTATCCATAATATTATTTCTCTTTTTTGAAAATCTTCTTTTTGGCATATTCTTCTGCTACATTTACTGCAGCACAAGTAATTATATCCAAATTACCAGAATATTTAGGAAGAAAATCGCCCAAACCAACCACTTCAATCATAGTTGTAACTCTTTCGTTTTCCGCTACAGGCCCCAATTTTATTTTGTAACCTGGCACATATTTTTGAATTTTTTTTGCCATTTCCATAATTTCAAACTGTAGTTTGGCTATATTTGGTTTTTCTATTTTTGCGTAAATAGTGTTATGCATTAAAACAGGTGGCTCAGCAGGATTCAAAACTATTATGGCTTTCACTTTTTTAACACCTGTAAATTGCACAATAGCATCTCTAGTTGTCTGCGTAAATTCGTCTATGTTTACCCTTGTACCAGATCCTGCAGATTTCGAAGAAATACTTGCAACTATTTCTATATATTCTGTTTCAGGATGAACCTTCATAATGGCAAATATCACAGGTATTGTTGCCTGACCACCGCAAGTAATAAGATTTACATTATTCAAATTAAGACATTCATCCAGATTAATCGCAGGAACGCACATTTTGCCTACCTGTGAAGGAGTTAAATCAATAGTATATTTTTTCAACTTTTTTAATATCGGTGCATTGTATAAATGAACTTTAGCAGAAGTTGCGTCAAAAACAATATCACAACAATTTGGATCTTTTTCTATTGCCTTGATAGAATCAAATGAAACTTTCACTCCAAGAGACAAAGCTTTTTTTATTCCTTTGGATTCTTTATTCTTTCCAGCAAATATACCACATTCCAAAAACTCTGATCTTTGAATTTTAATCAAAAGATCGGTTCCAATATTACCAGTACCTATGATTCCAACTTTAACTTTTTTCATTTTGTAAAAAACTTTTATACCATATAACGGTTTTTTTAAGTCCGCTTTCCAGAGAATATTTGGGCTTCCATCCAAGTATTTTCCTTGCTTTTTGAGACGCAAGATATTGGTGCTTTATTTCATATTTCGCCTGATTTAAAATTTTATACTTTGGTTTTCTTTCGGACGCACAATAAATTTTTTTAACAAATTCTATTACAGTTATAGGGTTCTCATCACTAAAATTAAATGCTTCTCCGCCTAATTTTAATTTTTGCAATTTCTCAGCCAATAAAATATATCCATTTGCAATATCTTCCACAAAAACATAATCGCGAGTGAATTTCCCGTCACTTCTTATTTCAATTGGTTTATCCAATAAAGCGCATCTTATTGCATCCGGTAGTATTCTTGAAAAATTAAAATCCCCGGGGCCATAAATGTTACCACAACGAGTTACTGCAACAGGCAAACCGTAAGTGTGAAAATACGTGTAAGCAATTAAATCAGCACAACTTTTAGACACATCATAAGGATGATCACCGTGCAAAGATGCATACTCTTTATAAGGAAGTTTCGTATGGCTTCCATATGCCTTGTCACTTGATGCAATAACAATTGATTTTACTGTCTTAAATTTTCTACATACTTCAAGAATTTTCCATGTGCCTTCTATGTTAGACGAAAACGTAAGAAGTGGATTTTTAAGACATTCACCAACAATAGCTTCTGCAGCAAGATGAAAAACAAATTCCATTTTGTTTTCCTTTATAATTTTAGAAACAAGTGGTAAATTTGCAACATTTCCTTTAATAACATTAATCTTAAGAAAATCATTACCTGACAAAATTGTTTTTTTCCTATGAGTTAAAATATCCAATCCCCATATTTTAGCACCATAATTTATAAGAATCTTAGTAAGACAAGAGCCTAAAAATCCCTCATAACCTGTTATTAAAACTTTTTTATTTTTCCAGAAATTTTTCCGCATACTATCTCCAAACTTTCCAATCTGCCTTATTATTTTTCCACAATTCTTCCAATTCTATCTTTTCCCGCAAAGTATCCATACATTTCCAAAAACCATTATGTTTATGAGCAATTAATTGACCTTTTTGAGCAAGTTTTTCTAATGGTTCTTTTTCCCAAATAGTAAAATCATCTTTGATAAAATTAAAAATCTCTGATTCTAATACAAAAAAACCAGTATTTATCCATGAACTTTCCCCTTTTGGTTTTTCCAAAAAAGATTGGACATTGTTTTGTTTATCAATATCTAAAATTCCAAATTTTCCCACTGTTTGTGTAACTGTTATAGTAGCAAATTTTTTATTTTTCTTGTGTTCCTGAAGTAGTTTCTTTATATCAATATCACTAACACCATCTCCGTATGTCATCATAAAAGTTTCGCCATTAACATATTTTTTTATTCGTTTCAATCTACCACCTGTCATTGTATCAATACCAGTATCCACTAATGTAACTTTCCAAGGCTCAGAAGTAGTAGAATGAATTTCTATATTATTATTTTCCATATTAATAGTTACATCACTCGTATGCAAAAAATAATGTGAAAAATATTCTTTAATTATATATCCTTTATAACCCAAACATATTACAAACTCATTAAAACCATAATGCGAGTATATTTTCATAATATGCCACAAAATTGGTTTTCCTCCAATTTCCACCATAGGTTTAGGAATAGATTGAGTTTCTTCACTAATTCTTGTCCCTTTTCCACCTGCAAGTATCACAACTTTCATTTTTATCTCCCTTGATTAAATCCCCCTCTGTCCCCCTTTGAAAAAGGGGGATTAAAGGGGGATTTTTACACTATCTTAATTGGTTTTATGTTTTTTAACAATGTGCTATTAATTTTATTTTTATAAAACACAACCAGTTTTCTTAAAATAAATCTTGGAATAATCATAGTGCCAACAGAAAAAATCCAAAACTGAAAAGTTAAGATATTTTTCCACCTTAATTTTACCATATAAACTATTTCTTTAAATAAAGCCGTGTAACTTCCAAAATTTTTTATCTGCACCAAACCAATATAATTTTTTGCGATAAAATTATGAATTAAATGTTTTTTTAATCCGCTAAATTTTTTTTCAGAATATGTTGTAGTAATTAAATTATACCAAGACATTAATGGAGATTTCTTATATACAATAGGATTAAGAGCTCCACTTGCACCTATTCGTACAGCAACTATATTGTCTTTCAATATAACTGTTTTATGATTTTTCAACATTGAAGCAACCATTGAAGGCATTTCCATAAAATATCCATTTTTAAATTGGAAATTCATATATTTTTTTCTAAATGCAACTCCAGAAATCTGGTCTGCTAATGCAATAACATCCACAATTTTATCATAAGAATCATTTATTGATACTATCTGTTCTTCGCTAAACTGCCTTGTTATTCTAACTGGTTTAGAAACATCCTCTTCAAACCAATAATATGGCCTTATTACCATACTTATGTCTTCAGAAATACAAAATGCACTATGTATTTTTTTTAATGCATCTCTGTCTACAACGTCATCCGCACATATATAAAAAAGTATGTCACCTGTTGCTCTTTTTTTGCATTCTTCTAAATTCCCGCCACATCCTTTATTTTCTTCATTTACATATATTTTAATTCTTTCATCTTTTACAGAACTAATAATATCAAATGTGGCATCTGTAGACACATTATCTACAATTATAAATTCAAAATCAATAAATGTCTGGTTTAATACACTGTGTATTGTTTGCAAAACTGTATCCGCACCATTATATACTGGAAGACATACAGTTATTTTCTCCTGCATTTGATTATCTTATATTATTTAAGATGACTTTTCAATCAATCTTTTTAAGAAAAGTGTATGTCACCCTGAACTTGTTTCAGGGTCTATATATGCACTTAGAATCGCTACCCTATTACGAGATGATAGAAATTTACAATTGCCAGGTTAGGCCAAAACGGTGGGAACCTAATATGCCTTTTATTGCGGTGAATGGATAGACAAACGCATAGTCTAATTTCATTTTACTGATAAAACTATAACTTGCTCCTATTGATACTTCGTCTTTATTTGCTCCTGCTCGGATGATTAGATCTGACAGACGAGAATTTTGTTCTATGCGAGATGCTTGCTCTACACCAGACGTCTGTTCTACTTCTGACAGACAAGATGTCTGTCCTATGCTGCTGGATGTCTGTCCTACAATATATTCTACTCCGCCATATACATTCACATCTTTTTTGCCGTTTAGATTTCTGTCCCTGTATGACACATCTATTGCTGGTGTAAAATTCCCTATTCTGTATGAACTGCCTATTCGTATTACTATTGGTAATTCCTCACCTGATACATCTCCTAATGTCAGATTCGGTTTATTTATATTCTCTACACTTGCTCCTACTTTTAATTCATTTAAAACTTGATACATCATTCCTAAATCTATTCCTACTCTTGTTTTGTTATATCCATTTGCATTAAACAATGGGTCAAGTCTTGTATACTCGTTCTCCTCATACATCACACTCATTAACTTTATACTTACTCCACAGCTTATATTTCCAAATGCTTTTCCATAACTTATCACTCCTGTGTTTTCTTTATACTTGCTTGATGTGAATAATAAATCCCCTATGCCTATGCTTCCTATTTCTCCTACTGGCATCACATACCCCAAATACCAATCACTTAAATTGTCGTCATCTATCCCCAAATATTTCTTCGCATACATTAACTCTAATTCGCCGATAAATCGGCTACTACAATAATTACCCAATCCTGCTGGATTCCAAAACATTGCACTACTGCCTTCTGCTATTGACACATACGCCTGCCCCATTCCCATTGCTCGTATCCCTGGCTTATTGTCAAATGCACTTTCGCCTACTCCTGCCAACACCAACATCCCTATTAGCATTATCGTTATTTTTTTCATATCAAATATTTCTGTCATTCCCGAATGTCTTTATCGGGAATCCAGTGTCTTTTTAAAAACACTATGCTTCCCATCATTTGTCAGGCAAGATGCCTGACCTATTGCATGCGAAAATTACGCTTCGCGTCACTTCGCCACAACCACTGTCCCTGTCTTATTCAAATCCCCTAATCTAAAATGATACAAATACAATCCTGCTTCTACCACACTACCGCTATCGTCTTTCCCATCCCAACTTACAACTCCATCTAACGTCCTTACCACCCTACCACTTCCATTGTATACCTTTATTACTGGCTGCACTGTCCCTGCGTCAAAGTAAAACACTACTGAATCATTTACTCCATCATTGTTCGGTGTAAACGGATTCGGATACACCAATATCCTACCTCCATAACTTACTGATGCACTTGACTTTATTGCATACACTCCTGCTTTGCTTGTGATTACACTCACTGTCTGATTCACTGGGTCTACTAACCCGCCTACTTTCTGCCATCTCACCCCATCATAATAGTATATACTTAATTTATTAAGCGCTTCATACTCACTCACTTCTGTATTTGCCACCTTTCCATTCGCTATTGTCCAATGTATTGTCAATGTTATTGGCTTCGCAAAATTATCCAATTTCGTTCCACTGTTTTTATCCTTCATTATTAACTCATACCCTATTCCATCTACAATATCTGTCCTCTTGCTAAAACTAAAATATACATTATCTATATCTGATGATATGCTTATATCAGCAAAACTATCATCTGATATTATTATTATTGCTGTGCCTCCTTCTTTTAATGTGAAATTTGCCACAGTTGTTTGTGATACGGTTATCACCTTCCCTGTTTGCATTGCAACTGAATATCCTGTTGCTGTTACCATTACATCATAAGTCCCTGATGCATATTCTGTTGAATAATTACCACCGCTATCTGTTGTAGTAATTGCTTTTATTACTCCGTTTTGCAAAAGCTGTATTCCTACCCCTGATACAACACTCACTCCATCTGCCTTTGTTACTTTTCCTGTTATTATTCCATTCGTATCTACTACTGTAAATGTTTTCTCTGCTGTATTTACTGCTACATCATGCCATTCATCCATCCCAGAAAAATAATATGTATACTCCCCTCCATAAGATGAAAATGCAAGTGTATAACTATATATTGCTCCTGTTCGATTATCTCCACTCACATATTGCATTGTATATGTCCCTATTTCACTCGTTCCTTTCTTAATAGTCACCTTTGGATACCCGCTATCTGGCGCATCTCCATCTACATCTGTCCATTTCACCCTAAATTGAACACTGCTTCCCCTATTTACCACATCTGGATTCACTCCATCTGATGCATAATCCGTCTCCCCTGTCCATGATAGTATAGGAGCAGATCTTGAATTATCAATTATTGCATACTTTATACCAACAAAAGCACCAGTAGGTGAAGCAGAACAAATATAAACTTTATTATTACCATCTATAGCACTCGAAATATCTGCTCCACTTTTATCCAATGTCAAATATGACCATTCTCCAGAAATATTTGTTGTGTATTTTATATACTGGGAGCCATAATGATAATAACTAATATGAATTTTATTGTTACTGTCTATGGTAATAGATTTATGATCTCCAACACTCCCAATATCAGCACTATTTACAACAATAAATACCCATGAACCACTAACATTTGTTCCATATTTTAAATAATAATAATAATAGATAATATGAACTTTATTATTACTATCAATAGCAATAGAAGTTTCACCTACATTATCATTAGCTATAGTAGAAATAACCCACGAACCAGTAATATTTGTTGCATATTTTAATGCATTCGTATCACCTACACCTGTATAACTAATATAAACCTTATTGTTACTGTCTATGGCAATAGATGAACCAGCTCCGACAATTCCAACACTATCTAAAGTAATAAAAATCCATGAACCAGTAACATTTGTTGCATATTTTAAATCCGTATTCATAGTATCATAATAACTAATATGAACTTTATTATTACCATCTATAGCTATTGATAGATCAGAATACTTACCACTTTCACTTTCTAAAATTACCCATGAACCACTGGCATTTGTAGCATATTTTAGATTACTGTAACCAGTTGAAGTATGTTCAATATAAGCAATATGTACTTTATTGTTATGGTCTACTGCTATTGAAGTTCCCATTACATCCGTATTTACATTATCTATGGTAACATATACCCAATCACCTGAAGCATTAGTCACATATTTTAATTTTCCATTGCTACCCCCATAACTAGCATAACTAATATGAATTTTATTGTTATTATCCAATGCAATGGAAGTATATCTATATGGCTCCAAGGAATCTAATGATATAGTTTTCCATCCTGCACTTGCAATTGAAGTTATAACTAATAAAAAAACAATAACCATTAAGTTCTTTAAATACTTTTTTAAAAATTGCATAATTGTTTTTGATTCTTCTGGGATTTTAGTGGGTTAAATAATAGATTTTCCCCTTTAGAAGCTTGTCCTCGCAATCTTTAAGCGGGGAAGGGGGATTTTAAAAGATTATGGAGTTATTTATGATTTATAAAATCTCCCCTCCCCCTCTTTTCCAAAGAGTGGGAATTCACTAAAATTTCAGGAGAACCTTATTTTTTACGCTTCTCCTATTTTTTCTATAGTTAATATTGCCACAACTGTATTCGCAGGAGACGGACTTTCTCCAGGAACATTAACATACATATTACTATAATTTCCACCTACTGCTAATCTTATGTACTCATTTTGACCTAATGATTCAATAACATCTCTGGTTAAAAATCCGTAGTTCCCTGCTCCAGTATATCCAAATATACTAAAACTACCTTCAACTTCTGTTCCTGAATTTACATCAGCTGAATTTTTTACTATTCTTGCTTTTATTACACCCGAATTTGAAGGATGGATAGCTGATATCCAATATTGTATTCTGTATATACCTGCATAATTAACTTTAATTTTCCCTGCATCTATACCAACTTGAAAAATAATATTTTTTAGAATTGTACTTGTAGTAAATACTATTTGATTCCAACTATTCGGATTATCAATTGGTCCTTGACTTGTATTTCTGTATATTTGCCCATAGGCAAAATGTTTATCCTCTATTTTTGCATGTGTAACATATCCATCTGCCATCTTAGCCCACCCTGTTGCATCCGCAGATAATACACCATCTTTAAGATTTCCAGTAGCTATCTTTTTTGCATCTGTTGTTGCTTCCAATTGTGCCGCATCTATCTTTGTTGCCTCTGTTGATGCATTTATTCCAGCTATCAAACCATACTCATCTGTTAATATTGCTCCAGATACTGTTCCATTGTTTCCATTACTAGATGAATCGTTTGCATTACCTTCAAAATGCAATAATACTACTGTATCACTATCATTACTATATGGAGTATTCAATCCTAATGGACTAAATGTTCTTACTACTTTTGATATTCTTACTTCATCTATTACTCCAGAAAATCTATTCCCTCCTCCATCACCATCTGTTCCTATCAGTAATTCCTTTGAACTCGCCATTAACTGATAACTGCTATTTACTGTCCTTATAAGTGCACCGTTTATATAACACTTCACAACACCTTCATTGTATGTTATTCCTATATGCATCCATGTTAAAAATGGAACCTGCAAATCAAATGCACACCCTTCTTCTGCATCACCTCTATCAAAAACAAAAGTTATTCCTCCTGCATCCATATTTATCTTAAACCCTCCACCTAATTCAGAATATGCGCTATCTGGATCTTTTTTACCCATTATGCAAAAACTTCCAGCAGTATGAGCGTAAAGACATACTACTGCTTCTATTGTCATAGTTCCTGTCAAATTCAATGACCCATTCCCTGTATATGTCCTAAACCATAGATCTTTACTCGTATTTGTCCAATTACCAATATCATTACTATATGACGCTACTCCATCTCCATACACTGAACTGGAAAATCCTTTAAGACTTATATAATTCGTCGTATTAAATCCACTTCCATCCCTTTCTTTAAACACTATATGATATGTTGTATTTGCACTTAATGACGGCTTCGTTACAAATTTAAATAAATAACTCCTTGCATTTGAAGTATTTATTTGACCTATAGATATTTCCTCTGATGTGCCATTTGTTACTAAATTACCTGGAACTCCACTATTATTTTCCCTTATCTCTACGCTAATTCCATCACTTGTTGGACTACCTACTTTTAGCAGCTTTAATTCCACTGCTGTTAATGATATTGCTGAACCTCCTACTTTAAATGATTGGGAAACTCCATAATTTGTAGAATCATACTTAAATTTAAGCTCGTCATTAACTGTTCCTTCTGCATATTGATCTTTTGCCATACTGTTCCCACAATTTACATTATCATCTATTCCATCAAAATAATATGCTTTACCAAAATTTCCCGCTGTCATTATCCTGTTTCCCATTGTCATCTCTCCTTTAAAGAAGATGGGTTATTCCCTCTTCTTTATATTATATGCAAAATTCGTGCCAAGTCTACATTATTTGTATTTTATGGCGCTTTTGCATACGTTATTGGTTTTGTTATGTTTTTATGCTGATAAATCAGCGACTACAAAATCAGATCCTGAAACAAGTTCAGGATGACAATGCATTTAAACCTAGAATTTCACCAAAACTATGGAATCATTTCCATACACTATGGAATGGTTTCCATAGTAGCTATTTATACGGCAGGACAAGAATGTCCTGCCTATCGTTGGGTTTCCTAATCTTAGGTACACTACACTCGCATATAGGTTGGGTTTTCTAACCCAACTTGCAAGATAACTACAAATCCCCATTAGTCCCCCTTTATCAAGGGGGATAAAAAAGAAAATAATAAAATACGAGATTCTTCGTTCGCCAAAGCGAACTCAGAATGACTCCTTGTTTTTTGAAAAAAGTTTTTGAAGAAAGACTTCTTATTGTATTGAGTATTGAGTATTGAGTATTGAGACGTGTTTGACTTTTGGAATATTTATCATACTATATATAGTATACTAGAAAATATCTGGTTTGTCAAATTTTTTATCTGCATAGATAAAAGTAGGGGCAATGCTCGCAATAGCGGGTGTTGCTATCATCTGCTTTGAAAGGGGATTCTGGATTTGAAATTTCACTAATTACACAGTCTAAAGATTTAATAAGTAAATTGGTAAATTTACTTCTATATTCTGGATAATCTGTTTTATCTTTATCATATAAATAATTTAGGCTTATAGTTCTCAAACTGTAAAATGCTGCATTTACTACTGCATCACTATGTAATTTCTCTACAAGATAAAAATATATAGGTAGCTGAAAAGATTTTATTGAGTCTTTTATGCTAGTTCTCGTAAATTCCTTCATAGATTCTAATTTATCTATTGTTTTAGGCTTACTGATTTCGCTGCCTGTTTTGTAATCAATAATTAAAATGCTTCCGTCTTCAAGTTTATCTATACGGTCAATTCTACAATTAAACATATAGGAATTGTCATTTAATTTAATTTTCTCGCGAAACTGTTGCTCTATTCCTATAATTTCTTTAACATCTCTTCTTGTTTCATAAGCCAAAAATTTGTTTAATCTAAAAAACAGTATTTCTTTAAGCAAGAATGCATCGGATTTCATTCTTTTTTCAAATTTTTCTTTAAAATCGTTGTCAAATTCAGAAAAAAAATGGATTTTAAATTTCTCATCAATATAAGGTTTTTTGCCTATAAAACCTTTAAATGTATTTTCAAATAAATTATGAACAAAATTACCTATATCCGCTCCTTCCGGTTCATCTAACAAATCTTCTTTTTCTTTTAGACGTAGAACATAAGCATAATAAAATCTTAACGGGCAATTGACATAAGTATTTAAACTTGTAGGTGAATATTCAAAATCCTTTAATAAATTCAAAACGTCTTTAGATTTTTTTATATCAGTTTTTTCAGGTAGAATTTCAACATTAAAATTTGCACGTGAAACAGGCAAAACATCTAAAGAATTAGATGCTTTTTGATTATTCCAGATAAGTTCTTCTATAAACCTACTTTTTTCTTTATCTTTACCTTCATCGTATATTAAATGCACATTTTTAGCAGAGGAAATAAGCCGCATAAACTGGTATCTCTGAATTTCTTCTTCTTTTTCATATCTATCCAAATTCAACATTAACATTATTTCTCTTGGAATAAGAGGTTCATAATTTTTTAATTTTGGCAAAACCCCCTCATTCATATCCATAACAATTACATTTTCAAAATTCAAAGAGCGTGTTTCAAATAATCCTAAAATCTGCAACCCTTTAACAGGAGAACCAGTAAAAGAAATTAGATCACTTGCCAATCTTTCTTCAAAAATCTTAAAAATCTCATCTTTTAAAAATAATTCTTTACTAAATGATAGATTTTTTAATTCTTCATTTATAACAAATGTCTGCTCAATGATTTTTAATTGAAAATCGTTCCAGCTACCAATTGATAAAAAAGAACATGTTTCAATTAAAACATTCAAAAATCTTTCAAGGTTTAATGAAAAATTATAAAAGGTTTTTATATCTTCCCATGAATAAAATAAAATATTGTGTAACTCTTTAAGTGTATTTTTTAATTCTTCAGCACTTATTTCAATATTCATTTTAATTAAAGTATTGGCTGTAATATCATATAATTTTTCAAAATTTTCAATTTCCTTTGGGTCAATAAATACACTTCCACTAAATAGCGATTCTTCAATCCCAAGAATAAATTCCTCTATCTTATGGACAAGAACTCTTGTAACTGAAGAATCACAAACAAGTTTCAAGCTTTTACTAAATGGGTGATTTAATACTTTTAAATAATCTTTTGTATAATATTTATCTTTCTTTTTTGTGTTTTGCGCCTGAAATAAATATTTAAAAAGTGAATACAAAGAACTTCTGGACAAGGGGTATCCTAATGACACATTAAACTCATCTATATGTGATGAAATTTCAGAAAGTAAAGGTATTAGATTGTCCGCTTTAGGCAACATAATAACAGTTTTATCCATATTTTTTATTTTCTTTAGAATTTCTCCTGTCAATGCAACTTGCGAATGAACACCAAAACCAGCATAAATTTTTAATGTATATTTTGCATTTAGAAATCTCTTTTTGGATTCCCGATAGAAACATTCGGGAATGACGCTTTGCGTCATTTTACACAAAAAGTTCTTTGAAATATTCTTTAAAATAGGCCACTCATCTTCATCGCCCTGGAACAGAAGAATTGCTTTATTCTTATTGTAAATATTTTTTAGTATTTTTTCTTCTGTTTTATGAAGATAAAAGAAGTTACAAAATAAAATTTCATCAAATTCATTAAAGTCAATATCATTAACATATTGGGCAGATAAATTGTAAATCAAACCTCTGGAATAATTCTTATTATTTTTTAGTATATTATGGTATTTATCTCTTATTAAACTTACATTCTGCAATAAAGTGTTTATATTTTCAGGAACATCATAACCAATTTTTGCACTATGTTGAACTTGCTTCAAAATATCAGATTTAACATCTTCTAAATCTAATAATTCGATAAAAGACAGAACTTCGTATGCCCAGGGAAGAAATTGAGGAAAATTTTCTTTGCCATTTAAAATATCAGGTGCAATATCTTTAGCCAAATTATAGATAATAAAACAAGATTCTAAATCTGAAATTTTTGTGAAAGAATTTTTCTTGGAAAGAATATACTCTATAAATTCATCAATTGAAAAAAACTTAGGCGAGAAAAAACTTCCCTTTATTCGTTTTGCTAACTCTTTTTTCAGAAAAAGCGATGGTCTTTTCCCTCCAAATACAAATGCTAATTTGCTTATGTCTTTATTTTGTTTTATATAGTTTTCTTCAACAAAAGATACTACATTCTCTATGAAATTCTCTTCAAATGAATAGGTTATTATTCTATCCATTTACTTCCTCCATACTCAAGGTATCAAGATATACCAAAAACGCCTGAATCTTTTTGCTAATATCAATATTTTTCAATAAATCTATATATTCCATAACTTGTTTTTTGTGCAATTCTTTCTCAGAACTTTTATATTCAATTATCCATATTTCATTTTGTTTTATTATAATTCTATCTATTCTTTTTGTATCTCCTGTTGAACTCACAATTTCTTTTTCCTGAAAAACATAACCATCCTCTACAAAGAAAAACTTTTTGAATGATTCTTTTTCTATCAATTTTCTTATTACTTCTTCAAATTCTTCAAAATTATTTGCATAAGGAAATTTAATTTTTGCTTTTTTAATTGCTTCTTCAATTATTAGAACCTTATCTTCATTGTGCAAATTTCCAATTGATGAAAGAATAAAATGCAATATATCGCCTTTTAATAAATTTTCTTTGTTTCCTCTATAGATAAATTCATTTTTTAAAAGATGCATCCAGTTTTTGTGCTTTAAAGAATGTAAATTTATCAACTCGGATTTTTTTATGAAGTCATTGGTTTCATAACATTTTTTCGCCCCTCTTTCTAAATTAGTATCTGGTATTAGAAATTTTGCAGGATTATCACTATTCCCACACTTTGCAGGGATAAAAATATGTAGCTCATATTTTGCCCTTGTAAAAGCCACATAAACACTATTCAATTCATCAATAAAACTACGTTTATACTCTTCTTTGTATTTTTCATTCAAAGAAATAGAAAAATCTCTATATGACTTTTTGTTACTAAATAAAACTAATTGCTCTGTTTCAGAAGAAACAATAAATGAATTTGTTCCTGCTTTAATATCCATTTCCAAAAATGGAAGTATTACAACAAGGAATTCAAGACCCTTTGACTTATGAATTGTAGAAATCTTAACAGAATTAGCATCTGTTACATTTACATATAAATCTGTTTCTTTTACATTATCAAAATATTCCAGAAATGAAGAAATGCCTGTATTTTCTTCTTCCTGACTTTTTATAAGATCAAGTAATTTCATAAAAAATCCATGATATTTCGGAAAATTTTTCGGTATTTCAAATTTGCTGATAATATTTACAGTAAATTCATACAAAGGAATAAATCCAACATTTTTAAAAAATTCGTCTATAAATTTATCCCATACTTCGGGAAGTTTTGCCTGAAATTCTTTATATAGATAAATATCTTTCTTTCTAAATTTTAAAATAAAACCTTGTATATCTTCTTTTTTCAATCCTGAAACTGCAGTAAAAATATTGCCTAATATAAATGAAGCAAATGAAAGATTGTCTATTGGTGAATTTAAAAATTTCATAAAGGAAATCAATTCTTTTATAAGTGGATTTTCTCTTATGTTTAATGTTTTGTCAGATTCTACTGGAATATTCTTTTCCAGAAGCCATCTGGTTAAAGTATCAACATCGCTATTTTCTCTTAAGAGTATTGCTATATCTTTATATTGGAATCTATTTTTTAAATCACTTAAGCAATATAAAATTTTATCTTTTGTAATTTCATTACGTTTTTCTATATTTTTCGCATCTATAGACTCCATTCTCACATATCCACATATATTCTCTTTTTTAAAAGTTTGTTGGGAATCCTCAAATATACTTATAATATTGTTAATATCGGAATTATCCAAAATATTCTTTTTGTGCGTATTATAATCCAGAATAAATTTTTCCAAATTTTTCTTAGAAAAAATCCAGTTATTAAATTCAACGATTTCTTTCTGACTGCGAAAATTCTTACTTAAAAATTCTGTTTGGGATTTAACATTAAATTGTTTTTTTGCTTCATCAAACAAATAAATCTCACCACCTCTAAATCTGTAAATTGCCTGTTTTTTGTCTCCAACATAAAACAAAGTTCCGCCTGTAGAAAGTGCTTCTTCAATCATCAAAAATAAATTTTGCCACTGTAGTTTGCTTGTATCCTGAAATTCATCAATAAGAAAATGGTTAAAACGTGTAGCTAATCTTAAATATAATTCGGATACACTTGTTAATTTATCACCAAAAATAACTTTTGCCTTTTTGTTTAACTCTTCAAGAAACAACACATTATCCTTTTTTGATAAATAGTTGAAATCTTCTGCTACCATATCAAAAATATCAATATAGCAATCAAATATATTGCCTGCTTCCATTGTACATATTTCATCAATGCCTATACGTATATCCTGCCATAATTTTTCTATATTATCAGGAACTATTGTTTTTATACTGACTGGAATTTTATCTTTCGTAAAGTCGGGCATTTCATCTATACTGAAATTATTGTAATTATTTTCTATATATTTGTTTAAACTTTTTTCAAATGTTTTATGAATACCTTCAGGCAAATTATCGTTTAATTTCCGGATGAGCTTTACAACATTTTCTTTTTTGTACCCCAAATCAATATTATTGGACTTGTTTTTTTTAAATTCTTTTCCATAAGTATTTGTAGATTTAAATAAAGTATTTATTATAGACAGTATATCATTTTTTGGAGACCACCCTTTTTTATTTTCAATTTGCAGATATTGCATTATGAAACTATGAAAAATATTCAAAACTTTTTTATCCATACCTGCCTTGTCAATTTGCTTATCAAGACTATAAACAAAATAATCCTGATAGTTATCTTCTATTTTGAAATTTGCTGAAAGACTAAGTTTAAATGCAGAACTTGAAAGAACAGAATTTACGAAACTATCTATGGTTTGCACCTGAAAAAAATTATACTTTCGGACAATGTAATTTATTATGTTTTGTGCTTTTACCCTTGCAAATTGTTCATCTACAGATAAATAAAATAGAATATCTGCTTTTTCCTCAGGATTCGCAAACTTATCAAGCGCTATTTTTTTAAGTAAATCAAGAATTCGATTTTTCATTTCAATAGCAGCTTTATTGGTAAAAGTTATAGCTAAAATATTTTGCAACGCAAATACATCATCTGATTTTGAAGTAGAACTAATTAAAAGTTTAATATATTTTTTTGCAAGGATATATGTTTTTCCTGAACCTGCAGAAGCAGACACTACAGAAATTTGCGGAAGATCTAAAATTTCACTTCTTTTCATTTAACTAAAACTTCACAACTAATGCTACCCTATGTGAATTACCCAATCTACCATACGGCACAAATGCATAATCTACCTCTATTAACGAATATACAAATCCCAAACCTCCTGATACTCCTGTTAATCCTATATCATCATTTCCACCTATTTGATATTTATACCCTCCCCTAAATATTATCATCATCTCGCCCCAGCTCTTATCGTATAACTTGTATTCTGCTCCTGTGCCAGCTATCATTTTGTTATCCAACGGCTTGCTCACATCTACACTTACCAATAATTCCTTGTCCTCTAATAATCTATACGCTCCTCCTACCTTTATATTCATTGGCAAAGAATTCTTTTCTTCTATATATTTCATACTTGTTCCTATATTTTGCACTATCATTCCTACACTTAATTCTTCACTCAACCAAAATAACCCTCCTATATCTACTCCAAATCCTGTGGCTGTTGTCTCTTCTATTTTCTCTTGTATCACTTTTACTGTTCCACCTACCAGCAATCTACCTTCTTCTTCTAATCCTACTTCTATTCTTTCACTATAACTCAAACCTACATACATATCATAAGCTTTGAAACTGCTTATCACATTGTCATTACTGTCTTTACCTTCTATTGTTCCTAAATTTAAATAACCTGCACTTATTCCTATTGCTCTGTCTTGCATCGGATATACAAATCCTATATATTCATAACTTGTGTCTATAAACCATACATTATGCATTAGCATTAACTCATTTGTTTTAATCTGCGATATTCCTGCTGGATTCCAATATAAACTATTTACATCATCTGCTACTGCTACAAAACTTTCTCCTAATGCTAATGCTCTTGCTCCCACTCCTATTTTTAAAAATGACGCTCCTGTTGTCCCCACTTTTGTATCAAGTTCTGCCCATAATATACCTGCTTGTAAAATATATATTACTGTTATTATTATACTTTTAATATTTTTCATATCTAATACCTCCGTCTTGTAATAATAAAGCCAATTTTTTAGTAAAAGTCAAGAGGATTTTTCAGGATTCCCCAAATAGACTTTTTGTCACCCTGAACTTGTTTCAGGGTCTCAAAATCCTTTGATTTTATTAGATGCTGAAATGAATTCAGCATGACAAAACTGCAAAAATACCATTTTGGGGAATTTCTAAAGATTTTTCGTGTAGCGTTTGATCCGCCTATGCGGACTGCCATTTTAACAAAAAAACCAGAATACAATAGCTAAAATAATGCGGTAAAATCCAAATAGTATAAAATTGTGCTTTTTTATGAAGTAGAGTAAAAATTGGACACTTACAAGTGCAACAATAAAAGATGTTAAAAATCCTGTTATGAGAAAAATAAGTTGATCCCAGGAAAATGCGTTAGCGCTCTTAAGCAAATCAAAACCAGAAGCAGCTAACATCGTAGGAATTGCAAGTAAAAAAGAAAATTCAACTATTGTTTTACGTTTGAGCCCAAGAATTAATCCACCAACAATAGTAGCTGCTGCTCTTGAAATACCTGGAATTATTGCAAGTGATTGAAAAATACCTATAAGAAATGCATTTTTATAAGATATATCTGAAATATTTTCTATTGCAGTTTCCTTTTCATAATGCAGTAATTCAAAAATAATCAAAAAAATCCCGCCGAAAAATAATGAAAATAGAACAATTTTGTCATTACCTAATAATAAACTTTTTACTAATTTATACAAAACAAATCCTATTACTGCAGTTGGAATAAAAGCAGTTAGGACACGTTTCAATATTTCAAAATTAAATACTAATGATTTCCAGTATAAAAGAACGACTGATAAAATAGCTCCTACTTGTATAGCAATTTCAAAACTTTTTATGAATTCTGTCCCCTGAATTTTTAAAATATTAGCAGTTAAAATAAGATGACCTGTAGATGATACAGGCAAAAATTCAGTTATTCCTTCAACTATACCAAGAATAATCGCATTTAAAATAGTCATCAATAGTATCCTGTGGATAAAGTGTTGATACTTGCCACAATTGCAGTTTTGTCCTTATATATATTGTTTAATTCTAATATCTATATGTAGTGGTAAAAGTGGATAATCTTACAACATTTAGTGATTGTTGTTTTTTAACTTAAAGCACTGTGCTATAACTCTAAATTTTTCAGCATCAAACCAAGGAATGCCTTCATGTTTATTATAAGGATATACACGAATTTCTTTTTTCGTTTTTACATTATTATATGCAGCAAAAACAGTTGATGGCGGACAAATATCATCCCACAAAGTAACTGACCACAAGGAACGTGCTTTTATATTAGCCGCAAAATTCATACCATCAAAGTAACTAAGTGTGTCATAAACTTTATCAATATAATGTGGGTATCTTTTAATATATTCAGCGACTTCAACATAAGGTCCATTAGGAGATATTTCCACAGCACGTTTAAAATGGCATAAAAATGGAATAATTGGAATTGCAATTGTAATTCTTTTATCTAAACCTGCTGCAGCAATTGTAATTCCTCCACCCTGACTTCCACCTGTTATTGCAACACAAGTTTTATCTATTTCAGGTTGTTCAAACACAAAATCTAAAATACGAACTGCATCAGTATATACTGCTCTATAGTAATATTCATTTTTATCAAGTATTCCCTTTGTCATCCATCCTCCAACTGAAGGATTGCTATAACCAAGCATATTGCCAGTTGCTCCACCCTGACCTCTTGTATCCATAACAGCTACTGCACAGCCAAGCAATATCCACTGGGAATAATCTGCAATTTGTCCTCTTCCACCACTATATCCATGATAAATTACAACAACAGGCAATTTTTCTTTTTTCACAAATTTAGGCAATAAATACCAGCCTTTTATCTTATCTCCATTGAACCCTGCAAATGTCAAATCATACGCTTCCATATATTTAAATGGAGAATCTTTAACTAATTTAAGCTCAGGATTTACGGGATATTTTCTTGCTTCATTTATTGTATTTTTCCAGAACAATGAAAAATCTTTTTTGCCGGTTAATATTGGTTTATATTTTCTTAATTTCTCTAAAGGCATATCAATTGATGCCATAATTTTTCTCCTTTTTTATTTCGAGATCCTGAAACAAGTTCAGGATGACCAGCATAGGCGGATCATTTTTCCAAAATACTACTTGCCCATAAATCTGCGAAGTGAACAAGCAAAGTAAGTGGAACTTCTTTATGTTTCACACTTGCATTATCTGTAATATATTGGCCATCGTGATAAACAATAGCTTGTGCTTCTTCATCCGAAAGCGAAATATATTTAGAAACTAAATAAAGACTGCGAACAGCAATACCCATTGTTACAAGACTCGGATTAATTTTATATTTTATATTTCTATTTTCTGCTTCCCATTTATTTTCATTCGGAATGTAATACGGCTTACCTGGAAATCCTAATTTTCCAGCATCATGAAATAACCCTACTATTATACAACTTTCATTATCTATTCTTGGAGCAAGAGTTTCTTTTAATTTTAAAAGCATATCTGTTACATTAAGACTATGCTCCAACAAACCTTTTTCTCTATTCAAATGATACTTTGTGCTTGCAGGACTTATAAGCCATGTTGTTTCTTCTTCAATAAATTCAATGAATCTATCAAATTCCTTTTTCCTGTTTATAACTTTAGATTTTAGTACGTCATATCTATCTGTTAGTTCCATTTTTATAAGACTCCTTTTTAAATTCCCCCTTAATCCCCCTTTAATAAAGGGGGTAAAACCTTTTTTTATGTATTATTTTTTAGCCATAGTATTAATTCATCTGCTTCTTTTATTGATGACGCATCTACATCATATAATACACCTTCGGGCTTTAATTCTTTGTGAAATTTCTTTACTTCATCTACAGAACAATTTATTTGCAATCCTTTACCTGCTTTTTGAATTTTCTTAAGCAAATCCATCCACTCGAACATCGGAGGTTTGCCATCCCCAGGAACCCATTGTATCACATCAATTTTAGAAATAGCCATTATATCTTCAAAATGAACAAGCGCTTCAGGACCATCATAATGCAAAACACAATGATCTAAAAATGACGCTTCTTCTTCTAAAGCAGGTATAACAAGACGCCTTGCATCTTTTGGCCCAATCAATGCCAAAAAATCACACTGAATAGTAGCAAATTTCCCCTCGCAATAAAACGGCGCCCATCCTATAGTTCCACGTTTCATATTGCCAGCTTCATATAATTTTTCATATATCGGCTTATATAATAGTCTAACTTCTTTTAATATCTTTTCAACATCATTAGGATAATCAATTATATCCATACAAAAATTCTGTGGGCCACGAAGTGCGCTTAAACAATCCATATTACTGTGCAAATCTAACATACTTATTAAAAATTTTCCTTCACTAAATTTCCCGGCAAAATGCAGATAATCCAGCATTTTATTCCAGACACTATTTTTATCTGTTTTAAGCTCTATCTTTGCAATTTTCCAATTGTTAATAAATGATTTAACCCATGAAGTACTCCTGTCTTTTGCCATTTCAAGCTCAGCACCTAAAAAAGCACTGAATTGATCAGGACCAAAAGATATTTCAAAAAATGGAACAGCTTCAGCACCAAAATATGTTGAACTTGCCCATTCATCAAACATATTTAGTGCTTCTTCATATTTACCATCAACACCAGCCATATATGGTGGATATTTCTTTTGTTCCTTATTATTCTGAGGTGTTTTTATAAATACACATGGCCTATCAATTATTTCTTTTTTCCAAAAAGCCTGCCAGTACTTTTTTGCTATTTCAAAATCCGGTTTATATTTTAAAGTATTCATTTTTTCCCTTTATCTGTGTCTTTGGTAGCCGCAGGCTTTAGCCTGCGAAAAAAGAACGCTTGCCAAAGCGAGCGACTACCACTACAGAAAAAACCGCAGGCTAAAGCCTGCGACTACCATTTTTGCCTCTGATAAAAATCACAGCACTTATTAATAACACAAGCCAAGTGATTTGGCTTTCTTGCTATACAAATTTTTCTGCCATGCAAAACTAAAAGATAATTAATCAATGGCCAATTTTTCTTCTCTGTAATATCCATTAAATCTATTTCTATTTTATTCGGATTATCGTTTTTAGTCAACCCAATAAGTTTTGATAATCTTTTAACATGAGTATCAACAGCTATACCTTCAATCTTACCAAATGCATTATGTAAAACTATATTTGCAGTTTTTCTTGCAACTCCAGGTAGAGTAAGCAGTTTTTCCATAGAATCAGGAACTCTTCCGTTAAAATCAGACAAAATCTTTTTAGCAGAATTAATTATGTTTTTAGATTTGTTTCTATAAAACCCCGTAGATTTGATTTCCATCTCCAATTCTTTTAAATTAGCGTATGCAAAGTCTTTTACAGTTTTATATCTCTTGAACAACCCTGGAGTAATTTTATTTACTCTAACATCCGTACATTGCGCAGATAAAATAGTTGCAACAAGCAATTCCATAGGATTTTTATAATCTAAAACAACTTTAGGATGAGAATATTCCTTTTTTAGTAATTCTATTACTTTTTTTACTTTTTCATTTAAGTTAGCCATAATTTATTGAAATTATACTGTAGTAATATTTTAAAATCAATGTGAAAAGATGAGATTTTTTTGTGCGGATTGTTGCGAGGCGAAAGGTTCTGGGAATTCTGGTTGTAGCCCCCTTTATTAAAGGGGGACTAAGGGGGAATTTTTTTATTGCATTTAAAACAATTTCTACTATAATTAGATGTTGTTAAATGAAAGGAGCGATTTTATGCAAAATTTGAATCTAAGGGAAAGGTTTTTAAAGTTAATGCGTTTTGAACCTGTTGACCGTGTGCCATATTGGGATTTCGCATGGTGGGATGAAACATTAGACAGATGGCATAAAGAAGGATTACCTGAAGATGTTCACCCAAGAGATTTTTTTGGAATGGACAGATGTTTTGAAGAAAGCTATATTCAAGGTGCAGAATTTAGATTTTTACCTGCTTTTGAAGAAAAAATATTAGAAGAAGATGCAAATACACAAATAGTAATTGATGTAACAGGAACCAAATTAAAACGTTTCAAACAAAAACAAGGTGTTTCAATTCCACACTTTCTTGAATTTCCTGTAAAGAATAGAAAAGATTTTAATGAAATTATAAAAAGATTAAATCCAGAATCACCTGCAAGGTATCCAAGAAATTGGGAAGACTACAAAAAATCCGTAAAAGACAGAACATATCCACTACTTATACATTGTGGTGGATTTTTCGGATGGGCAAGAGAACTTATGGGTATTGAAAATTTATCAATTGCTTTTTATGAAGATAAAAGCTTAATTGTGGATATGTTTGATTTTAGATTGGATTTTACTCTTAAAGTTCTAAAAAAAGCAGTTGAAGAAATTGATATTGATGCTGGATTTTTCTGGGAAGATATGGCATACAACAAAGGAAGCTTGCTTTCACCTAAACTTTTTAAGGAATTAATGGTTCCAAGATATAAAAAAATAACTGAATTTTTATATAAAAATAACATCAAGATTAATTTTGTTGATTGTGATGGAAATATTGATGAACTACTTCCTTTATGGTTAGAATCAGGAATAAATGGTATGTTTCCACTTGAAATGGCTGGAAACAGTGACCCTGTAAAATACAGAAAATTATATGGCAAAAATGTATTATTAATGGGTGGAATAGACAAAATAGAACTTGCAAAAGGCAAAACAGAAATAGAAAATGAAGTTAAAAGAGTATCTGATGTAATTAAAAGTGGTGGATACATTCCATTTGCTGACCACAGAGTCCCACCTGATGTTTCACTTGAAAATTATTTGTATTATCTGAAATTAATAAAAAAGGAATGTAATTTTACTGCTTAAGTAATTCTAAAATATTATTTAAAACTTCTTCAACAGTTATTTTTTGCATACAGTTATAGTTTTTGCATTTATCGTATGTACATATTTTGCAGGATAAATCCTCAGGCATTAAGATTTTTTGCTTATTTCCCCATGGACTCCATCTTTTAGGAGAACATACAAATATTGGTGGAAACAATGAAACTGTAGAAGTATCAACTGCAGCAGCTAAATGCATAGGCCCTGTGCTACCACTTACAAACACAGGACATCTTTTTAACACAGCAGCAAGTTGTTTAATTGAAAAATTGTTCGGTAGTATCAAAGGTTTTGCCATCATTAATTTACAAAGCGTATTGACTAATTCAGCATCTTTTTGCGTGCCTGTAACCAAAACTTTATACTTGTGAGTCAAAATCAATTCATCAGCAAGCTTTGCATAGTTTTCCACTGGCCAGTTAAGTGCAGAGCCAAAACTTCCAGGATGTATTCCTACCACTACATCATCTTTATTTACCTGCGTTTTTTCAAAAAAAGTATTTGCAGTTTTTTCGTCATCCTGTGAAATATAAATAGATAATTTTGGCTGGAATATATCTCCTTTAATTTTTGCTATTGATATTAGTTTTTTTACTAAATCTATATTGTATTCCACTTCATGTTTTTCAATACGCGAACGATGCACATAAACTCTTTTATTAAATAAAAATGAATACCACCTGTATGCTGTTCCAATACGAATTTTAACTCCTGCCAAAAACAATGCCAATGCTATTTTAAATCTAGGAAATAAAACAATAGCTGCATCAAATTTTCTCTCTTTAAATATTTTTTTCAATTCCAGTATGGTCTTATTGTCAGAGAGCAAAATTTCATTTACATTTTTATTGCCACGTATTATATCTTCTGTATAAGACTGCACAAGCATTGCAATATGACTTTCGCAAAATATATTTCGCAAAATTTCCAATACAGGCGTAGCCAATATAACATCCCCCATTTTATCTGTCCTAACCACAAGTATTTTTCTTACCATATTTTTATTTTAAATTATTGCACTATAATTGTAAACAGTATTTATCAAGTTCAAATCCCCTTTCCCCCTTTACAGACTGTGTCATAATGCTAATTGTAATTTTTAGTAGTTTGTCATTCCTGCGAAAGCAGGAATCCAGAGTCTTGTTTTATCAATGTTTTAAAAACACTGGATTCCCGCTAACTACATGCGGGAATGACAAATCACACCATTTTTTTAATTATAACACAGTCTCTTAATAAAGAGGGATTAATGGAGATTTATTTGCTTGTAACATTACGTACAGTAAAATATAATTGTAAATATGAAATCAAGATTGTTTTTAATTATTTTGTTGTTGTATGGTTACAGTATTTTCTTTAGTCATAAAACTATGTCTTATGCAAAAGAAATTAGAAATCCTGACTTTGCATATACCGGTTTATTACGCCCTCAGCCTTCAAAAGATATTCCACGAGTATTAAATGAAATCCAAATAAATGATTTAACCTCTACAACAGATTTGCTTTATCAATTACAATATCTCCCGAATGTTCAAATTACTTCTTATGGAAATCCAGCTTATGCAAATTTTGTAAGTCTAAATAGGGAAAACCCTAAAAATACTTTATTTATGTTAAATGGTGTCCCTCTTAATAGCCCATTAAATGGAAGTTTCAATTTAAATAATATAGGAACAAACAATATTGCAAAATTTGAGATTATAAGAAGTCCGGCTTCATCTTTATATGGCACAAATGCAGGAGCTGGTGCTATTAATTTGCTAAGCAAAGAATATGGAAAAACCATATCTCTTTCTACTGAATATCAAACTCCAAACTCATTATTTTATAAAATTGGACATCATAGTAATATTGGCAATTTAAGTAGCAATTTAGAAAGCAGTTTATTCACTAACACTATTGATTCCTCTAATTTAAATGGAGATTTTAACATAACTTTATCTGAATCCACAGATATGGAATTATTTGGTTATTTATATTCTTCAAAAGGTTATGGATTAAAAAACGAAGGCGGAACTGCTGTCCTATCAACTAATTTCTCCTGGGATGATACTTATTTTCTAAGCATTATACCCTACACTCTTATTGAATCTGGAATAAACCAACAGGATTACCACACTTCTCGAATTGGAACTCAAATTAAATACGATATAGACCTTGGAGGTTTGATATCTTTTTCAACAGGTGCAGATTTACATGAGGACAAAGCAAAAGGAAGTACCTTTAATGAACAAAAAGCTATGGTCCAATCTATATTTTCTGGAACTACCATAAATTATCTTGGTTTTTTTGTAATTACATTATATTTGCGTTACGACCACCACTCAATTGCCGGCGGAACATTTAATCCTGGAACAAACATACTTTACAGATTAAGTGATGAATTAGCACTGCGCGCTTCAATAAATTCAGGAACCGCAATGCCGAATTTAGCTGAATTAAAAGTTAATTCAAATTTACCAATAGAAAAAATATGGGAAGCAACAACAGGATTTGACTATTCTTTTAGTGAAAAAACAAATTTACGAACAACTTGCTTTTACAATGAAGCAAGAAATGCCACTACTACAGATTCAAATTTCTTAATCAGACCTGAAGAAATAAGTTCCATAGATACTATTGACTTGATAACAAAATTCGGTATTGAACTGGAACTTTCCATAGAATTATTTAAAAGTTTAACTTCATATTATAATTATTCTTATATTTCTTTAGAAAAAAATCTGACAAATTTATTCAATATTGGATTTATCTTTTTAACTCCATTAAACCAAACTATAGATTTTAAAATTCAATATTATGATTTAAATAAAAAATTTGATATTGCAGGAAAATTATCGCAAAAAATCACATCAGAAATAGATATATATTTTTTAACTAAAAATTTAAATTATTATACTTTGCCTATATCGAATAACACCTTTGAATTAAATGAGTACAGGACTTACAATACAGGTTTATCACTAAAATTCTGATTTTTTGCTCAATTTCTAAAAGTTGGGCAATTAGTTCCAGTAGGACATCCACCACGAGGACAGGCTCCACTTGAACATTGTGGCATAACTCCATCTTTACCCATAATACTTGCGAATGTGGAAAATAATTTATCCAAATTTGATTTTTTGCATTTTGGACAACTAACTTTATCGTCCCTATTAAATACCAACGCTTCAAATTTTTCACCACATCCTTTACATCTATATTCATATATCGGCATATTTCCCCCTCATTTGTTAAACAATGATTTTATATTATAGGTAATGAATCAAGTCTTTGGATTTTTTCCGTTATATCGCGTAGGGGCGGATTTATCCGCCCAATAATTAAGGGCTGGCAAGCCAGCCCCTACAAAAATAAATATTATTCCCCTGTCATTGACCTATTACTATTATAGCAATTATAGCATTTTTATCATAGATTTTAAAATAATTATATGCAATAATAAATCTTGTGAGAAAATTCAAACCAATAGGCACAGCTTTAGATAGCGTATTAAAAAAGACAGGATTATTTCACAGAATAAAATCTTATACAGCATTAATAGTATGGAAAGAAATTGTTGGCGAAAAAGTATCGGCTCATACCAAACCTGTCACAGTTAAAAGCAGCTGCCTTATGGTTAACGTTGATAATTCAACATGGATGAATGAATTGTCTATTATGAAAAAAGAAATAATAAAAAATCTAAATCAGAAAATAGGCAAAACAGCAATAAAAGATATACATTTTCGCATCGGAGAATTAACAGATTATACAGCCCAAAAGTCTGTATAATTTAAAAGACATATAGAATGTTGTATCATATATGAGTATTTAGTAAAATGATTAAAAATGCAAGACCTTAAATATCAAAATAATAACCTTAGACAAAAGCTAAAAGAACTTTCCATATTTTATGAAATTGAAAAGTCAGTCAATTCTTCCTCTTCTCTGGATTTAATTCTTGAAAAAATAATCAAAGGGGCTCTTGTATTGACAAATACAAAAAGAGGCGCCATTCCACTATTTGACAGAACAATTAACAAAGTAAATATGGTAAAACATATCAGTGCTCAATATGATACTGCTGATTTACCAATTCCACCAATTGGAAAAGGTATTTTTTGGAGAACGATTAAAAATAATAAACCGTATTTGGTACAAAATGCACTTAAAGATAAATATACAGTAAAACATATTGCACGCACAGCAAAAATGAAATCTTTTATTTGCGTTCCGTTGACAAATAAAAATATAACTATTGGAGCAATAGCAGTATTTGATAAAATTGATGACTCCTGTTGTAATAAAAATGATTTGACTATTCTTACGACATTTTCAAATTTTGTAACACGGGCAATTATCAATAGCCAACACTTTGAATATACAAAACAACAATTAGACTGGGTAAGAACAATTGAACAAGTTACCAAAAAAATCAATAGCACTTTAAATTTTCAGGATGTATTAACATTCATTGTTAATTCAATTGTTAAATTAATTAATGTAAAAATATGTTCAGTTCGCCTATTTGATGAGAAAACAGGCAAACTTACAGTTGTTTCAGCAAAAGGATTAAGTATTGCCTATATTACTAAAGGTGACCCAAAACCCGGTGAAGGCCTTGCTGGTAAAGTTTTTACATCACAAAAACCAATAGAAGAATTTGATTTAAAAACACGAAAAGGTCAATATTCCACTTTGGCAAAAAAAGAAGGACTTTGTTCTTATCTATGCGCTCCTTTAATAGCCAAAGGAAAATGTATTGGAGTTATAAGTGTATATACCACAAAACCTCACCATTTTATAAAAAAAGAATATACTACCTTAACTACTTTGGCAAATACATCTGCAATTGCTATTGAAAACTCGCGATTGTTTAAAAATACTTATGAACAGACAAATAAACTTAAAGAACGGCATAGACAATTTAAAAAATTATTTTTAAGAACAATTAAAAGTTTAGCTAAAACTTTAGAAGCAAAAGATAAATATACAATAGGACATTCGCAAAGAGTAGCAAAATACAGTAGTATGCTTGCAAAAAAATTAAATCTTTCCATAGACGAAATAGAAACTATCCGTATTGCAAGTTTATTACATGATATAGGCAAAATTGCAATTAGAGATGACGTATTAAATAAACCAGGCAAACTTACATCTGAAGAATATGATAATATTAAAGAACATCCATTGGCAGCAGTAAAAATTTTAAAACCAATTTCTGAATTTCAGGATATCTTAAAAATTATAAAACATCATCATGAAAGAATCGATGGCAGCGGCTATCCAAATGCATTAAAAGGTAATGAAATTCCTCTTGGATCAAAAATAATTGCACTCGCAGATTCTTTTGACGCAATGGTTTCTAATAGGCCATACCGTCCTGCTAAAGACAGAGAAGAAGCAAAACAAGAACTCCACAACCTTAGAAATAAACACTACGATACAAAATTAACCAATACATTCCTACAAGTAGTCAACGGCAATTAAAATAATTTATTTAAATAAATATGTAGTTGCTGATTTATCAGCTACGAATTATAGTATTTGGTATTGAAATATATATTTAAAAATGATACATTTGTTTTTATGGTCTGGTGGAAAAAGATAGACCATAGCTAAAAAAATATGGAGAGGTGGCCGAGCTGGCTTAAGGCAGCTGCCTGCTAAGCAGTTGTGGGGGAAACTCCACCCCGGGTTCGAATCCCGGCCTCTCCGCCAATTTTCACTTTTTGTGAAATCGTAAGAAACAGCCTCGGCGCAAA
>JBBTED010000095.1:0-63767 GCA_038042445.1 Candidatus Firestoneibacteriota bacterium | reverse complement strand
AATAGGCGTAGGTATTGGTGCGTTTATACACAATTATGTTCCGCAGGAAGCCATTCAATCAATTATAGGTAAAGCCGGAATATTCGGAGTGCCATTAGCTGTAATTCTCGGAGTGCCTATGTATGGTAGCTGTGCTGCTATTGTGCCAATAGCAATTGTATTATTTCAAAAAGGCGTGCCACTTGGAACAGCATTAAGTTTTATGATGGCAATAACCGCGTTAAGTCTGCCGGAAGCTGTAATGTTGCGTCGTGCAATTAAATTACAATTAATAATTATTTTCTTTGCAATTACAACAGTAGCAATTATTATTACAGGTTATTTGTTTAATATTTTACAAAAGTTTATTATTTAAAAATAAAAACTTCAAGGAGAAATAAGAAAGGAGACAAAATGGAAAATGTGAACGGAAAAAAATTATCATTTTTAGACAGATTTTTAACACTTTGGATATTTTTGGCTATGGCAATAGGAGTATTAATAGGTTGGTTTTTTCCTGGAGTAACGCAAGTTATTTCAAATATGCAAATAGGGGCTACATCTATTCCTATTGCTATTGGTTTGATATTGATGATGTATCCACCTTTAGCCAAGGTGAAATACGAGGAACTCGGCGATGTTTTTCGCGATACAAAGGTGTTAACCCTTTCGCTTGTGCAAAATTGGATTATAGGTCCGATTTTGATGTTTATTTTGGCAATTGTTTTTTTGAGAGGTTATCCTGAGTATATGGTTGGTCTTATAATGATAGGGCTTGCGCGATGTATTGCAATGGTAATTGTGTGGAATGATCTTGCTGAAGGTGATACTGAATACTGCGCGGGATTAGTAGCATTTAATTCTATATTTCAGGTTTTATTTTATTCTGTATATGCATGGATTTTTATTACAATACTTCCCGGATGGTTCGGTCTTAAAGGCGCAATTGTAAATATTACAATTGTACAGATTGCCAAAAGTGTTTTTATTTATCTTGGTATTCCTTTTTTAGCAGGAATGATTACTCGTTTTACACTTATAAAAATAAAGGACAAACAGTGGTATCATACAAAATTCATTCCAAAAATCAGTCCTATAACTTTAATAGCACTTTTATTTACGATTATGGTTATGTTTTCACTTAAGGGAGAATATATCGTAAAAATCCCTCTTGATGTTATTCGTATAGCAATTCCACTTTTGATATATTTTATTGTAATGTTTCTTGTTTCTTTTTATATGGGTAAAAAATTCGGAGCAGATTACAAAAAAACCGCAACACTTTCTTTTACCGCAGCAAGTAATAATTTTGAACTCGCAATTGCCGTAGCAGTTGCCGTATTCGGAATCAATTCTGGAGTTGCTTTCGCAGCAGTAATCGGTCCGTTGGTTGAAGTGCCTGTGCTTATTAGTTTAGTCAATATATCACTATATTTTAAAAAGAAATTATTCTTTACATAAAATCTGTTATATTTTATAATACAAATTAATAAATTGTTTTATTAAGGGGGTTACTATGAACTTACATAACTTGTTTTATATAACTACAATAGTATATTTTTTTACGGCAATTTTTTATTTTATTAATTTGATTTCGCAGGGAAATAAATTTATAAAATTTGCACGAATAGTTGTATTGCTTGGTTTTCTCTTGCATACTGTTGGGTTGGTTTTGTGGACAATTAAAGCACAACATGCGCCATTTTCCAATATGTATGAATCTTCAGTATTTTTTTCCTGGGCAATAGTTTTAGTGTATTTGATTTTATCTTATACTTATAAATGGGATATACTTGGGACTTTTGTAATACCTTTGGCATTTCTTGCTATAGGTTCAGCTTCAGTATTGCCTGATGATTATAAAGCAATACAACCATTAGTTCCAGCTCTTAGAAGTTCATGGCTTGAAATACATGTTATAAGTTGTATGCTTGGATATGCGGCATTTGCTGTTTCTTTTATTGCAGGAATACTTTTTCTTTTAAAAGAAAAACGCACAGGCAAAAATTTAGATAAATTGCCATCACAGGAAGCATTAGATACTATAAATTATAAATCTGTAACACTTGGATTTATTTTGCTTACAGGAGGAATAATTACAGGCGCTATATGGGCAAATTTTGCATGGGGAACATATTGGAGTTGGGATCCAAAAGAAACATGGTCATTAATTACATGGTTAGTTTATGCTATATATCTTCATGCAAGGTTGATGAGAGGGTGGCAGGGAAGAAAAATTGCATGGATTTCTATTGTAGGATTTTTAGCAGTGCTATTTACATATTGGGGAGTAAATTTCCTATTATCAGGGTTGCATAGTTATGCACAATAGACAATGATAAAAAAATTAGCATCCATAAAATTTACTATAGTTTTATTTGTAATAATAGCAATTACATCTATAGTTGGGACTTTGATAATACAACAAGCGGATGTTGATTTTTTAAAGCAGCGATACGGGGTATTGTTTCAAATATTTAATTTTTTGGGAATATTTGATCTTTACCATAGTTGGTGGTTTATTGTTTTGTTGGTATTACTTACACTTAATATTTTGACTTGTTCAATTGACAGATTGGGTATTATATTTAGGCAAATTATTTCTCCACCTATAAAGGTGGAGTTGTCATATATCACACAACAAAAATTTAATTCAAAAATCAAGTTTAAAACAGCACCTAATTTAATAAATGATAAAATATCTGAGGGTCTTGAAAAATTTGGTTATGCAGTTCTTGGAAAAGATGAAAATGTTTTTGGGCATAAGGGTGCTTGGTCCAGAATAGGTGTTATTCTGGTGCATTTTAGTTTCTTTTTAATATTAGTTGGTGCTGCAATAGGCGGAATTTTTGGAGTTAAAGGAAATATTGAAATTGCAGAGGGCGAAAAAGTTTCACAATTCTATTCCCGCAATTCACAAATTCCTTACCCACTTGATTTTTCAATATATCTAAAAAAATTTACTGTTGAGTATTATCCTGATACTCAAAGACCTAAATCATTTATAAGCGAGGTTGAAATTTCAGAAAAAGATAAAGTTGTTTTGGATAAAAAAATAGAAGTAAATCACCCACTTAAATACAAAAAGTTTTCTTTTTATCAATCAAGTTTTGGAACAAGTGAAAAAGTAGAATATATCGCTCTTACTGTTAAGGGTGTCCGAAATAAAGAAGTATTTTCTTTTAAAGTAAAATTAGATGAGGAATTTAATCTTCCAAAAACTGATTTTAAAGCAAAAGTTGAGGATTTTTTACCTGATTTTGCTATGGATGAGCATATGAAACCATTTTCTAAATCAGAGGAGTCAAATAATCCTGCAGTTTTAATAAGTCTTTTTAAGAATGATAAATTCTACGTTTCTTTCTGGGCATTTAAAAATTTCCCTGAATATCACGTGTCAAAAGGTCTTCCATATAATTTCTATTTTAATGATTTTAAACAGGTATATTACAGTGGTTTGCAAGTAACCAAAGATCCTGGAGTTCCTTTTATTTATATAGGAAGTGGTTTGCTTTTGCTGGGTCTTATGTTTTCCCTTCTTTCATATTATAGAAGAGTGTGGATAAAAATTGACAAGGACACAATTTATATTGGGGGATATGCACACCGCAATCCAGTACATTTTGAAAAAGAATTTAACCAGATAATAGATAAATTCAAACAAACGTAAGTTCCAATAATGAAATATTATCCAATATGTTTAGATATATCAAATAAGCTTTGTGTTGTTGTTGGCGGAGGAAATGTTGCTTTACGTAAAATAAAAAACTTACTTAAATGTAATGCGAAAGTTAGCGTTGTTGCACCAGATGTAATACCACAGGTCAAAAATCTTTCCAAATCAGGAAGAATAAAATTAATCTTACGAAAATTTAAAAAATCAGATATAAATAAAGCATTTTTGGTAATTTCTGCTACTTCTGACAAATTAATTAATGCAGAAGTTTATAAAATCGCAAAACAAAAAGGAATTCTTGTAAATGTTGTGGATTTACCCGAATTTTGTAATTTTATACTGCCAGCAGTTGTGAGAAGAGGCGATTTAACAATAGCTGTATCAACAAGTGGTTCAAGTCCTGCTTATGCCGTTAAAATAAAAAAAGAACTTGAGCTAAAATATGGTCCTGAATATGCCGTGATGTTGGAGAAATTAAAAAATTCAAGGAAAAAAATACTATCAGAAGTTAAATCACAAGTTTCACGTAAAAAGATTTTGAAAGAGCTATGGAAAAAATTGTAATCGGGACAAGAGGAAGTGCATTAGCGCTTATACAGGCAGAACAAGTGAAAGCAACACTTGAAAAAATTTATAATAATAGAGGATTTAACCTAAAAATTATAAAAACCAAAGGTGATAAAATCCAGAACGTTGCTTTGGCAAAAATAGGAGGAAAAGGGTTATTCACAAAAGAAATAGAAGATGCTCTTTTTAAAAAAGAGATTTCATTGGCAGTTCATAGTATGAAAGATTTGCCTGTAGATTTACCTGAAGGATTAATATTAGCAGCAATAATGAAAAGAATAGAGCCACGTGATGTGTTGATTTCAAGAGAAAAAGTATTTCTAAAAAACATAAAAGATGGCGCTAAAATCGGTACATCAAGTCCAAGAAGAGCTGCACAATTAAGGGCGGTTAAAAAAGATTTTAAAATTTTTGATTTGCGAGGCAATATAACTACACGATTAAAAAAAATATTTTCTGAAAATTTCGATGCAATTGTTATTGCAGCTGCTGGATTACTTAGAATTGGTTGGATAAAAGAAGGCAAAGGTTTTTTAAAATCTCCAGATGAATTACTTTATGGTAATATATTACCCTTAGATATTATGTTGCCTGCAGTTGGACAAGGAGCAATTGGTGTAGAAGTTTGTTCTGACAATTTAAAAATTATTAATATGTTGAGTAAAATTAATGATAAGAATACACATATTGCTATATCTGCTGAAAGAAGTTTTTTAAAAGCTTTAGGTGGTGGATGTCAGACGCCAATAGGAGCTTTTGCAACGATTAATAAAGAGAAATTGACTATAATTGGCGGTGTATTTTCTGATGATGGTCAAAAAATATCTCGTGCTAAAATTGAAGGCAAAAAAGATAAAGCAGAAGAATTAGGCAGACAATTAGCTGAAAAAGTCGAGTATAATGTTTCATAAAAAAGCTGAAATAATTACGCATTTTGGTAAAAACTTACTGAACATCGTGTCATTCCTGCGAAAGCAGGAATCCAGCGTCTTTAAAATATTGATAAAACAAGACACTGGATTCCCGATAAAAACATTCGGGAATGACAAGTTTATTTAATATTATGGTATATTTAATTGGTGCAGGTCCGGGTAATCCAAAGCTTATAACTGTAAGAGGGCTTGAGTGTTTAAAACAGGCAGATGTTGTGATATATGATTATCTTGTTGATAAATCTTTGCTTGGATATGCTAAACCAGATGCCCAAATAATATATGTTGGTAAAAAAGCAGGTGTTCATACTTTAGAACAAAATGAAATAAATAAATTAATTGTCCAAAAAGCAAAACAGAAGAAATATGTTGTCCGTTTAAAAGGTGGAGATCCTTATATGTTTGGAAGAGGTGCAGAAGAAGCTTTAACTCTTTTAAATGCAAAAATTCCATTTGAAGTTGTTCCCGGTGTCCCGGCTTTTTTAGGTGTTTCTGCTTATGCAGGAATACCTGTTACTCATAGAGAATTTACATCTACTGTAACTTTGATAACAGGTCATGAGGATCCTACAAAAAAAGCAAGTGCAGTAGATTTTTCAAAAATAGCTCCTGGGGTTGGCACTTTGGTATTTTATATGGCAGTTAAAAATACTCCTGAAATTGTAAAAAAATTATTGGCAAATGGCCGTTCTCCAGATGAATTATGTGCATTTGTTGAATGGGGGACAACTCCAAAGCAAAGGACAATAGTCTGCACGTTAAAAAATGCAATAGCAGAGGTAGAAAAAAAGAAGGTTTCTCCGCCTGCATTATTTATTGTGGGAAAGGTTGTTCAACTCCACAAAAACTTAAATTGGTTTGAAAAACTTCCGCTTTTTGGGAAATCTGTTGTTGTAACAAGAACAAGAGAGCAGGCAAGTGAGCTTACATCTCTTTTAAAAGAAAAAGGCGCTTATGTTTTTGAATTCCCAACCATAAAAATATCTCCTGTTCGTAATTTTTCGAAACTTGATAAAGCTATAAAAAAAATAAAAAAATTCAATTGGGTTATATTTACAAGTAGAAATGGAGTTAAAATTTTTATAGATAGAGTGTTTAGAAAAGGTAAGGATTTGCGAATTTTAGATGGAGTGAAAATTTGTGCTATAGGACCCGGCACAAAGGATGAATTTGAAAAGTTTGGAATAAAAGTGGATTTAATGCCAGACCAATATATAAATGAAGGTATAATCAAAAAAATTAAAAGCATTGAAAATTTAAGAGGCAAAAATATATTAATTCCACGTGCATCAGGTGCGCGACAAATACTTGTTGAAGAGTTAAATAAGCTTGGGGCTAATGTGTTAGAAATTATTATATATAATACTGTTCCTGATAAAACAAATGTTTTGGATTTAAAAGATAAAATCAAAGCAGGGGAAATAGATTTTGTTAGTTTTACTTCTTCATCAACAGTTAAAAACTTTGTACAGCTTCTTGGAATTGAATTTTTAAAGAGGTATGGTAAAAGTTTAAAATTTGTATCAATAGGTCCTGTAACTTCAAAGACTGCTAAAAATTTAGGTTTAAATATATTTGGTGAAGCAAGGCAACATACAATACAAGGTCTTGTAAATACTATTTAATTAGTCCAATACGCCATGGGGGCCAGTATTTAACTAATGCTTTACCTCTTATATGATTATAAGGTAAACATCCCCAGAATCTGCTGTCTAAACTTGTATCGCGGTTATCACCCATCATAAAATAATTATCTGGCGGTATTATTTCCGGGCCAAAAAAATCTCTTTGTGAAATAGTAGGTGGTTGGACAAAAGAATCTCTGTGAATTATATAGGATTCATCAAGTATTTGATTATTTACATATAAAGTTTTGTTGCGTATTTCAACTTTATCACCTGGAACAGCTATACATCTTTTTATAAAATCACGTTTTGGGTCTTTTGGATATTTAAAAACAACTATATCTCCTCTTTTAGGTTTTGTTATTGGAAGAATTATTATGTCTGTCCATGGAATGCGGGTGCCATATATAAATTTGCAAACAAGAAGATGGTCGCCAATTTTTAAAGTGTCTTCCATTGAACCTGATGGTATTTTAAATGCTTGAATTACAAATGTTCTTATTAAAAGTGCGAGTATGACTGCAGTAACTATCGATTCAATATATTCTTTTATTTTTGCTTTCGTTTCTTCTTTTAATTGCATATTATGTCCTTTCTATCTATTATTGTACCACAAATATTTTTACTATTCAACTTTTAAAACTGCGAGGAAGGCTTCTTGAGGTATTTCGATTTTACCTATTCTTTTCATACGTTTTTTTCCCTCTTTTTGTTTTTCAAGAAGTTTTCTTTTGCGTGTTATGTCACCGCCATAACATTTGGCTATAACATCTTTTCGCATTGGTGGAATTGTTTCTCTGGCTATTACTTTATTTCCAATAGATGCTTGAAGTGGAACCTCGAACAATTGTCTGGGGATAATAGTTTTAAGTTTTTCAGCAAGTTGTTTTCCAATTGAATATGCTTTATCTCTGTGTACAATAAATGAAAGTGCATCTACAATTTCACTTGCAACAAGAATATCTAATTTTACCAAATCCCCTTGTCTGAAGCCAATTAGTTCATAATCAAATGAGGCATAACCTTTGCTTATTGATTTAAGTTTATCGTAAAAATCAAACATTACTTCTGCAAGAGGTAATTCATAAATAAGTATTGCCCTTGCTATTGTAGGATATTCTGTGTTTTTATATATACCGCGTTTATCCTGACAAAGAGTCATTACAGGACCTATATACTCTGGTGGAAGTATAAGTGTTGCTTTTATATAGGGTTCTTCAATAGCTTCTATTTGGCCTATTGGTGGAAGTTCACTGGGATTTTCTATATCTGATACATTGCCATCTATTTCTTTGAGAACATATCGAACATTTGGAGATGTTGCAATTAAATTCAAATTGTATTCGCGTTCAAGTCGTTCCTGAATGATATCCATATGTAATAACCCCAGAAATCCACATCTGTATCCGAAACCTAATGCAGTTGACCGTTCTGGTTCGAAGTTAAATGAAGCATCATTTAACTTTAATTTATCAAGTGCATCTTTGAGTAATGCGTATTCATTTGGATTTATAGGAAATAATCCACAAAATACCATTGGCATGACTTCTTTATAACCAGGGAATGCTTCAGTTGTTGGAAATTCAGCATTTGTTATGGTATCACCGATTTTAACAGAACTTACTTCTTTTATACCTGCAACTATATATCCTACTTCTCCTGAACAAAGTTTTTTTGCAGGTGCCATATTTGGCCTAAAAACTCCAATTTCTTCTACTTCATAAATTGTATGAGTTTTCATCATTAAGATTTTGTCCTTTGCTTTAATACAACCGTCAAATATTCGCACAAATATTATTACTCCTCTGTATATGTCAAAAGCAGAGTCAAATACTAATGCTTTTAATGGTAAATCAACAGAAGATATTGGTGGAGGAATTTTTTTTACTATTGTAGAAAGTATTTCAGCAATTCCTATTCCTTCTTTTGCACTTGCCAATATCGCTTCTTCGGCAGGAATAGCCAATATTTCTTCTATTTGTAGTTTTACTCCATCAGGATTAGCTTGTTGCAAATCAATTTTGTTTATAACAGGAATTATTGTTAAATTGTGGTTTAATGCTAAATGAATATTTGCAACAGTTTGTGCTTCTACTCCTTGGCTTGCATCTATAACCAAAATTGCACCTTCACAAGCTGCCAGACTTTTAGATACTTCATAAGTAAAATCCACGTGACCTGGTGTATCAATAAGATTTAATATATATTGCTGCCCGGTTTCGGGTAAAGTATAATCCAATCTTACGGCTTTTGCTTTTATGGTTATACCTCTTTCTCGTTCCAGGTCCATTTTATCTAAAACCTGTTCTCTCATTTCTCTTTTTGAAATGGCGCCAGTTATTTCAAGTATTCTATCAGCTAAAGTTGACTTGCCGTGATCTATATGCGCTATTATGCAAAAATTTCTAATATTATTCATATTTTTTAGAGTATGGTCTGTCTTTCCCGCTTAAAGATTGCGAGGACAAGTTTTCCACCAGACCATATTTTTTTGTAACGGTTTAATAGTTACAGTAAATATATATAGTAGATTAACGAGTTTAAGTCAAATACATTTTGGCAAGTGTATTAATTGAAAAGCTATCTAAAACAGTGCGTCTTTAATTGTAATACTCAATTTGTTGGTTTATCTTAAAACATAATTTTTTGATATGGTATATACCATCAAATATACTGTTTTAAAAACGCTGATAAATCAGCAACTACAATTAAGATCTTACTTGCAATTGCTAAACTATTACCTTTAATTTTTATTTAACAAATTACTAAAAATAGCTTGACGATTTAATAGTTTTATAATATAATACTTAGAAGATTAAATATATTGAATATCTAATCTAAAAAACAAGAAAACAAAAGACTGTTTTCTGGGAGGTTTTATGAGTGATGGGAAAATAGAAAAATATGTTAACAAAATAATGCAGTTAATTCCCAATATAATGCAAATGTTGAATGTTTATGCGCCTAAATTTAATCAATTTGAAAAATTTGAAGATTTTCAATTATCAATGCCTCAGTGGAAAGCTGTAACATTATTTATTCATAAAGATTCTTTTAAAATGACTGAATTGGCGAAGATATTTGGTCTTACGCTTCCTACAATGACTCATTGTATTGACCAATTAGTTAAAAAAGATATTGTGAAACGTAATCACGATGAAAAAGACAGAAGAATAGTTCTAATTTCTCTTACTGTAAAAGGGCAGGAAATAATAAAAAAAATCGAATCGTGTCACCGTGATATGATGACTTCTTTACTCAAAAATTTAACTACTGATGACCAGAAAGCATTTATTGTTACACTTGAGAATTTATTGGGAATATTGAAACGGCAGAAGGAAGTTAAATAAGGAGTTATACACTGATGAGGGTTATTATTATTTTAATCTTATTGATACATTGTTCTGCATTTGCAGAAGATATTCCTACATCATTGAATTTAGAGGAGAGTATAACATTTGCTCTTGTGCATAATCAAAATGTTTTGTCTGCAAAAGAGCGCATTGCTGCAGTTGGGGGACAAAAATTAACCGCATATTCTTATTTTTTCCCACAGGTTAGTGCTTATGGCGGATTGACACGGTCTTCATATCTTTCAAATTTAAGTTTGGGTAGTTCAACAAAAATGCCTGTATTTGATGCGCAAGGATTACCAACAGGTGAATATACATATTTCCCATCATTTGGTTTTGTATCTGATAGAGAAGGAAATGTGTATGTTGGAAAAATTTCTCTGCAATGGCCGGTTTGGACATGGGGTAGAATTAGCGGAGGATATAACCTGGTTTTATTAAGTGAACAACTTACTCAGGAAGATTATAGCAGAAATATATCAGATGCGAAGTTAAATGTAACTCAGGCATTTTTATCTGTAATTCTTGCAGAAGAAGTATTAAAGGCAACAATTGAAAGAAATAAATCACTTGCAACATATATAGAATCTGTAAAAAAACGATATGATGAAGGTTTGGCTTCAAAATTTGATGTGCTTCGTAGTGAAGTTCAACTGTCAAATTTTCAACCATTACTTTTAAAGGCACAAAATGGAGCAGAAATTGCAAGAATGAATTTTGTAACTGTGTTGGGATTAAGTCCATTATTAGATATAAAACTAATAGGTAAATTAAGTTATGAAGATGAGAATTTCAATAGTGATTCTTTTATTAATGAGGCATTGGCAAATAGAGTAGAAATAAAAATTGGTAGTTTAAGAGAAAAAATAAGTGATGAAACAATAAAAATTGCTTGGACAGGATATAGACCAAGTGTTGCATTGTTAGGTGGTTATCAGTGGAATAGAGGACAACAGTTTCCACCAAGTGATACTATATGGCAGCAGGGTTGGGATGTTGGTGTTGGAGTTAATATTCCTATTTTTGATGGTTTTGCAACTTCTGGAAAAATTGAAGAGGCTCAGGCAAATCTTAAACAGGCAAAATTGGCAAATGAGCAACTTGTGAATCTTATAACTATGGAAGTTAAGTCAGCGTATCTAAATTTAAAAAGTGCAAAAGAAAGTATTTTTGCACAGGAGAAAAATATACAGCAGGCACAAGAGAGTTTAAATATAGTTAAAGAAAGGTATAACTTGGGTATGGCGACTAATTTGGAAGTACTTGATACTGAAATGAGTTTATTGCAGGCAAACACAAATTATTTGCAGGCACTTTATGATTATAATTTATCAAAAGCAAAATTAAAAAAATCAATTGGACAATTTTAGGAGGAGTATATATGAGTAAAAGAAATATAACAATTATTATTGCTATAATATTAATTGTTTTTGCAGGATTAATTTTTATGCGTTTTATGAACCCCAAAAATCCAAAACCAATTGAAGTAAATAAAACAAATCTAACGGAAGGTTTGAAAGTAGAATGGTCACGTGTTAAAAAAAGTGATATTGAGGACAGAATAAGTTTTGCAGGTATAATTTTCCCAAAACAGCAGGCTGTTATATTATCAAAAGTTTCAGGGAAGTTGCACAGGTATCTTGTCCAGGAAGGTGACAAAGTTAATACTGGAGATATAATTGCAGAAATAGATAGGGACGATCCTGGTGTTCAATTTGTTTTAGCACCTGTTAGAGCAACGATGGCGGGTATTATAGCGAAAAGATATATAGATGAAGGAACATCTGTTTCACCTGCTAGCCAGTCAGTTACAATGGCAACTCCGATAATATTAATTGTAAACATTGATATTATTAAGGTTGAATTTTCTGTAATAGAAAGTGAGATAGCCAAAGTTAAATTAGGTCAGAAAGTTGAAATAACAACTTCTGCATATCCTGACAAAAAATTTTACGGTGGAATTTCTAAAATTAATACAATAGCTGATTCTGTTAATCATATGACAAAAGTTGAAGTAGAAATCAACAATTCTGATAATGTATTGAAATCAGGAATGTCTGCAGATATTAATTTGATTGTTAATAGGCATACAGGTGTATCTGTTATTCCTGTGGGTTCAATTGTTAAAATTATGGGTGAAGATTATGTATATGTCGTTGACAATTCTGTGGTAAAAAAGAAAAAAGTTGTGCTTGGATATACGGATGGAAATTATTTTGAGGTTATAAGTGGTGTGTATTCTGGTGAAATACTTATAGTAAGTGATTTAAATATGATTCAAGATGGAATTAAAGTGCAGTTAAAATAATATATGAAACTTGCAGAGTTTTCAGTAAAAAGACCTATTACTACAATAATGCTTATATTGATTATTGTTGTTTTAGGTGGTATGTCATTGTGGCAATTAAATGTTGAATTGATGCCTAAAATAACTTTTCCAAATCTTACAGTAATAACAGAATACGAAGGTGTGAGTTCCGAAGAAATAGAAAAAGCTTTAACCAAACCATTAGAAACAGCGATTCGTAGTATTTCTGGAATAAAAAATGTTAAAGCAAATTCACAAAAAGGAGTTTCCGTAATAATGTCTGAATTTGTCTGGGGAACAAATCTTGATGAAGCAACTAATGATATAAGGGATAGAATTGGGCAAATAAAAAAATATCTTCCATCAGGTATAGCTGATCCTATAATTATTAAAGTTAATACTTCAGAGTTTCCTGTTGCTTTTATGACAGTATATGGTAACAGAAGTTTGTATGAGTTGCAGAAATTGACAGAAGATGTAATACAGCCTCGTCTTGAAAGAGTGGATGGAGTTGCAGGTATAATGCTGATGGGAGGTAAAAAACGTGAAATACAGATTAACATAGATAAAAGCAAACTTATTGGATATGGTTTATCAATTGATATGATAATGAATAAAATACGATTTGAAAATATCAATATTTCAGCGGGTGATATCAAGGAGAATCAATTCCAGTATAATATTCGTAGTATCGGAGAATTTAACAATTTGTCTGAAATAAAAAATCTAAATATCGGTGCACGAGGAGGTGTGCCTATACATTTAATAGATATTGCTGATGTTGTAGATAGTTTTGCAGATGAAAAAGGCTTGTCACATATTAATGGCAGAAGTTCAGTTAGTATTGTTATTCAGAAAGAAAGTGATGCAAATTTAGTTAAGGTTAGTGGGCGTATAAAAAAGATAATACCACAGATAAAGCGAGAACTTCCTTCAGATGTGACTTTTGAAATGGTAATGGATATTTCGGAGATGATAACTGATTCAATAAATGCATTAAAAAATAGCGCTATAGAAGGTGCATTTTTGGCATTTGCAATAATATTTGCATTTCTCGGCAAAATTCGTCCGACTCTTATTGTATGCACAGCAATTCCAGTATCTATTTTGTTTGCATTCATTGGTTTGTATTTTGGTGGTTCAAGTATAAATATAATGAGTCTTGGAGGTCTTGTATTAGCTCTTGGTCGTTTAGTAGATGATTCAATTGTTGTAATGGAGAATATTTTCAGACACAGGAATTTAGGTAAAGATGCATTTAATGCGGCTTCTGAGGGAACATCTGAAGTAGCAGTTGCTGTTATTTCATCAACTTTAGTTACAGTTATTGTGTTTTTACCTATATTATATGTTAAAGGAATTGCAGCTGAATTATTTAAAGAATTTGGTCTTGCAGTGTTTTATTCATTAATGGGCTCACTTTTAGTTGCATTTACTATGGTTCCAATGCTGGCATCTAAGTTATTTAAAGCAGGTATAAAATTTGAAGGTGAAAAAGAGGAAGGTGTATATTACAGAATAAAAGAAATTTATGGAAAAATACTTGAGTGGGCACTTACTAACAAAAGTAAAGTTATAAGTATAGCTGTAATAGTTTTGTTTATTACTGGAATATTATTTATAAAAACAGGAAAGGAATTTTTGCCGGGAATAGCTGGTGGAAAATATCAAATAAAGCTTAAATTACCTGTTGGTGCTCCACTTGAAGAAACTAGTCGTATGGTAGAAAAGATAGAAGAGAAAATATTGAAGTTACCAGATATAAATAAACTTTCTGTTTCAGTTGGTTCGTCTGCGATGGGTGAGCGGCAGGCAGCAATGACTGGTATGATGCAAGGTTCAAATAATGCTACATTATTTCTTGTATTGAATAAAAAAGATAGGATAACGACAAAAGATGATTTACAGGAAATATTTAATACAATAGCAAGAGAAAATCCAAAAGCTTTAATAGAACTTTCTCCTGCTGGTGGTGAGATGTTTGGGACAGGAAGAGCTGTAGAGGTTAAAATATATGGTGCTGATTTTAATGTGCTGAAGACATTTAGTGATTTAATTGCAAATGAAATACGGAAGATAGATGGAGTAAAAAATGTCAATTCAAGTATGGAGCAGGGGAACCCTGAAATAGTATTAGAATTTAACAGAGAAAAATTAACAAGATATGGATTAACAGTTGCACAGGTTGCGGATATTATACGTACTTCAGTAGAAGGTCAAGTTGCTTCAATATTTCGTGAGAAGGGAGAAGAAGTTGATATTAGAGTTAGATTGCAAACTTCTAACAGAAAAAACTTACGCGATATAAATGATATACCGATTACTTCGCCATTAGGTTTTGTTTTTCCTGTTAGAGATGTTGCAACTGCTAAATATACAGAAGGTCCTGGTGTAATCCGAAGAGAAAATGCAAAACGTTTGGCATTAATTTCTGCGGATATAACTGGTAAGAAGAAATTATCACAGATAAATACTGTATTAGATAAAGCATTAAAAAAAATAGAATTGCCTGAGGGATATTTTGTTGAATATGGCGGTCAGCAGAAAGATATGGCGGATTCTATGAAAGCATTATTTATAGCGCTATTACTTTCAATGTTACTTGTATATATGATATTGGCATCATTGTATGAATCGTTAATTCATCCATTAACAATTATGTTGGCAATTCCTTTTGCATTTACTGGTGCAATATTTGCTTTGTTTATTACAGGAGTAGGGCTCGGTGTTACGGCATTTATTGGTTTAATAATGCTTATTGGGATAGTTTCTACTAATTCTATAGTTTTAATTGATTTTATTATAAAAAATCAGAAAAAAGGTATAGAAAGACATCAGGCGATAATTGAAGCAGGGAAAATTCGTTTAAGACCAATTCTTATGACTGCAATCGCTACTCTTTTTGCACTTTTGCCTGTTGCTTTAGGCAGGGCAGAAGGTATGGAACTTCAAATACCACTTGGCATAGCTGTAGTCGGTGGTTTATTTTCATCAACTATTCTTACATTAATAATTGTTCCTGTAGTATATGAAATTTTTGACAACCTACACATTGCTTTTTCAAAAAGACTACACAAATAGACCATAAATATAAAACTATTTTACAAATATATATTATTATGTTAAATAATTTATCTATTCGTATCGAAGTGCTTCTATTGGGTTTAATTTTGAAGCTTTCCAAGCTGGCTGTAGTCCAAAAAAAATACCTATTGCGATAGAGAATACAAAGGAAATTATAATTGATTTAAATGATATTAATGTATCCCATCCAGCCAATAAGGGAATGAGGTTTGAAAAAATTATTCCTAATATTATACCTATAATTCCACCAAAAGTGCTTAATGCTATTGCTTCAAATAAAAATTGTAGCAATATTTCTTTTTCTTTTGCACCAATTGCTATACGAATGCCGATTTCTCTTGTTCGTTCAGCTACAGATACAAGCATTATATTCATTATGCCAATTCCACCTACTAATAGTGATACAGATGCAATACTTCCAAGTAAAATTGTCATTACTTTTGATGTTGATTCTGCTGTTGATAATATATCTGTTTGTGTTCTTATTGTAAAATCGTCATCATCTTTTTCTTTTAGATTATGACGTTGTCGCAAGAGATCCTTTGCCTGTTTTATTGCAATTTCCATTTCTTCCTGAGATGTACTAGACATCATTATTGCATGAATAGCTGCTGGAATACCAACCATACGAAATATTTTTTTCTGTGCAGTAGTATACGGCATGAATATCATATCATCCTGATCCTGACCAAAACTTGATTGTCCTTTTGCAGTAAGAACACCAATAACTTTAAATGGGACTTTTTTCATTCGTATTATCTCATTGATTGGATCCTGATTCCCAAACAAATTATCTGCGACAGTTTTACCTAATATGCATAATTTCATATTTCCACGAATTTCCTGTTGCGTAAAATACTCGCCTTTTTCCAATGACCAGTTCCGGATTTTAAAATAATCTTCATTGCATCCTACTGCCGAAGTAGTCCAGTTTTGATTTTTATAAATAGCCTGTGCATTAGCTCTAAATATAGGAGAAGCAGACGTTATTTGTGCGCATTCTTTTTTTAAAGCGTCCGCATCATATGTAGTTAAAGTTTGCACTGTGCCTGCCTGAACTCCTTCTCTAATAACATTTTTGAGCATAACAAACATAACATTTGTTCCCATACTTGCAATACTATTTTTTACAGAAATTTTTGCACCTGTAGCAATACTTATCATAGTAACAACAGATGCAACACCAATCATAACGCCAAGCATAGTTAGGAAACTGCGCATTTTATTTTTTATAAGTGCTTTATATCCCATTTTTTTTATTATTGAAAATTTCATAATGAATTTATGATTTTGCCATCTTTAAAAATTATATTTCGTCTGGCATATCGTGCAATATCTTCTTCATGTGTGACTAATATTATAGTTATATTATTTTTATTTAATTCAGTGAATATATTCATTATTTCCATGCTTGTATTACTATCTAAATTACCTGTAGGTTCATCTGCTAAAATTATTGAAGGATTATTTGCTAAAGCTCTGGCAATTGCTACTCTTTGTTGCTGCCCACCGGAGAGTTTTGACGGAATGCTATATAATTTATCTTTTAAGCCAACCAATTCAAGTAAATCACTTGCTCTTTTATAGGATTTTTTTCCTGATATCCCCGCATATATCATTGGGAGTTCCACGTTTTCAAGTGCAGTTGTGCGTTGAAGCAGGTTAAAATTCTGAAAGATGAATCCAAATTTTTTATTCCTTATTTCTGCAAGCTTATTTTTGTCTAATTGTGCAATATCTACATTTTCTAAAAAATATTTTCCTGAAGTGGGTTTATCAAGGCAACCAATAATATTTAAAAATGTTGATTTTCCAGAACCTGAATGACCTGTAACTGCAACAAATTCACCACTATTTATTGAAAGTGATACATTGCAGACTGCTGATACCTTTGTTTCACCAGCGACATATATTTTGTATAAATTTTCAAACTGCAAAAGGATATTGTTCATATTAATTAATGTCGCATCTGCCCCATTGTTCTTGAACCAGATACAAATGAAGACATTTCTTTGGTTTTTGCTGTATTTTTTTTACTATACATCTCAGTTATTATTTCATGATAATGCAATACTTTATGTATCTGTGCTGTGTTTTCTTCTAAAACTTCATAATATTTACCATCAAAAATACCTAATTTAATATCTAGTGGTGCTACTCTATTTATTAATAATGCCCAAATTCTAAAAAACCCTTTTTCTGGAGTCTTGATATTGTTTCACTTGGTGTAAAACGTAACACAGAAGCTGGAAGCTTTAGCACATTTTGTTTATGTGCTATAATAATATTAACATTTGCAGTCATACCAGGTTTTAATTTTAATTTGGAATTAAAAACTTCAAGTATTACGTCGTATGTTACTATATTTTGTACTGTATTTGGTGAAAGTCTAATTTGTGATACAACTGCATTAAATTCTTCATCAGGATACGTATCTACTGTAAAATTTACTTTTTGCCCTATCTTAACTTTTTCTATATCTGCTTCATCAACATTTGTATTTATTTGCATCTTTCTTAAATCATTTGCAATTGTAAAAAGTGTTGGAGATTGGAAGCTTGCAACTACGGTTTGTCCTTCATCAATATTGCGCAAAACAATTATTCCATCTATTGGCGAAAGTATTGTAGTATTCTGCAAATTTATCTTTGCTAATTTATATGCTGCATCTGTTTGTTTTTTAGATGCAAGGGCAAAATTATAACGTGACTCTAAAATATCTATTTCGTTTTTAGAAATCAGATTTTTCTCAAATAAAATCTTATTTTTGTCTAAATTTCTTTTTGCATCTGTAAGGTCAACACTTGTTTTTTCAACATTAGCTTCTGCCTGAAGAAGTTGTGCGTCAAATATAGCAGGGTCAATTTGCAAAAGCATATCACCTTTTTTTACTATTGAGTTAAAATCTACATAAATATGTTTTACTGTACCTGAGACCTGGCTTCCAACTTGTACTAAAACTGTAGGGTTAAGTATTCCTGTTGCAGAAATAGTGTTTGTAATATCTCCTTTTTCTGCTTTTACAGTTTTATATTGTGGAGAATTATTTTTAAATGTTTTTGTTATAATAAAAATTACGGCTAAAATCAGCAATAATATTATTAAACCTATAATAATTTTTTTCATTTTTCCTTCCTTTCGGTTTCTCCAGTTGCTTTTTTGAATTGAGCAATTGAAATTTTATAACCGCAAAATGTTTTTATTCTGTTAAGTTTTGCCTGAGCATATGAAACTTCTGCATCTATTAGTTCCAGTATTGAACCCAGTCCCGCTTCATATCTTGTTTTGGCAAGCTCTAAATTTTCTTTGGATTGTTCAATTAATTTTTCAGTTATAGTAGCAGTTTCACTGGATTCAATTAAATTTGCATACACTTGTTCAATTTCTAACAGAATGTTTTGTCTGTTTAATTCTTCATTTGCCAATGCGGTTTCTTTTTGTATATTTGCTGTTGTTACTTCAGCAGGTGTGGAAAAGCCATTAAATAAGATTAAGGATAATGTTAAACCTACATTCCAATCATTTGTAAGAGGAAAGCCCTGGCCTTTCCAGTTGTAGCCTGATGTAGCATATAAACTTGGAAAATATTTGCTTAAAGCAAGAGATAATGTAGCTTCTGACTCACGTATTTTAGTTTGTGCATCTAACATTTCAGGCCGATTCTTTAATGCAAAACTCTTTATTTCTTCTAAATTAACTTTCTCAGGTGTTAATTCAATTTTAAGTTCATCTTTAAGTTCATACTTATCAATTTGTATATTGCTAATTATGTTACTTAAAGTTATTTTCGTAATTTTAAAATTGTTTTTTGCTTTTATAAGAGCAAGTTGTGTATTTAATAATTCAAGTTCTGCTTTTGTTACATCAAACTTTGATTTTAGCCCAATTTCATAAAGTACTTTTGCTTTTTTAAAGTGCTCTTGCATAGCTGAAACTTCTTCTTCATAAATTTTAATTTCTTCTTGTGCTTGTAAACATAGATAAAATGACCTTTTTACATTAAAAATAAGATTTTGTCTGGTCAATTCTAAATTATATTCTGCAGAATTTAATTTTTCAGATGCAATATCTATTTGTGCAAATGTTTTTCCAGAATCATAAATATTTTGTCGTAAGGAAAGACCTAAAGAATAATTATTAGAAGTATTATAACTTGTGGATGAATTAAAATCTAACTGCGGTAAATAAGTAGAAATAGCAATGGTTTTCTTCTCTTTAATTTGTTCAACATTATAACCTGCAAGTTTTAGAGTGTAATTATTTTCAAGTGCTTGTTTTATGCAGTTATCCAGATATAATTCATCTGCCTGACTAATTTGTACTAATGCAAGTGATAAAAGATAAATTATTATATATATTTGTATTCTCATAGCAATTTCAAACTCCTCCTTACTTATTTAGATAACAATTTTTAAAAAAACTTGCGGTCAAATATCATTTATTGAAATTTGCCTAAGTTTTTTAATGTTTCATAGTTTGTTCTGGCTTCTTTAGAATTTGGGTCAATAGAGAGCGCTTTTTTGTATTGTTCAATAGCATTGTTGTATAATCCTTTTACATAAAATATATTACCTATGCAGATATAGGCATTTGCGTAATTTTTCTCTATTTTAAGACATTCATTAAAAGAATTTAATGCATTTTCGTAATCTTTTAATTTGTATTGAGTTAATCCTAAATTATAATATGCTTCTATAAGTTTTGGGTTAAGTGTAATTGCCTGTTTGTATTTGGCTAATGCCTGTGCTAAATTTTGCTTTTTGGAATATTCAAGACCTTTTTCATTGTGGTATGTTGAGAGCGCATTTTTTACATCAATATTGTCAGGATCCAATTCAAACGCTTTTATTAGTTCTAAATAATATTTTTCGTTTTCTCCTTTTGATTTATAAATTAAGCTGATATTGTAGTAAACATTGGCTTTTGCTTTTTTGCCTGGATTCCATGTTGCATCAGGATTAAAAATTAAGCATTTTTCAAATTCCTTGATTGCTTTTTCAAATTCTCCTTTATTTGTCCAAACTGTGCCAAGGTTGTAATGTGCCTTAACATTATCAGGATATAATTTTGCTGTTTCCAACCACAAAGTGTATTCATTTTGCCAAACAAAATTTCTATTAAAAGTCAAAATCCCAAAAATTAAAATAACAAATCCTATTAGAGTTGTGCTTATTATTTTTATGCTTTTTGAAGAAATACTGCTTAAAATTCCAGATATAAAAAAGCTAAATCCAACAGAAGGAAGATACAAGAATCTTTCTGCTAAAATGGCTCCAATAGGGATAATATTTGATACTGGCATTAACGCAACAAATATCCAAAAAATCCCATAAGTAATTGTAGGGTTTAATTTGAATAGAAAAATTGCAGATATAAATGTTACTGTTAGTATGACAAAAGATAACATCACATTAGTTTCAAAAATGGAATGTGAAAACAAAAAGTCATTGTAATCAGGTGAAAGGTGAACAGGGATAACGAGCAAGCTTAAATACCTTCCAAATGCTTTTATCATGGTTGCAAATAGTATGATAAAGTTTTTGCCCTGAAATATTCCTGCCTGACCACCTTGTGAGAATGTTCCTCCAAGTACTAAAAATCTTAAAATAATATATATAGAGATTAAACCAAAGAATAAAAACCATATTTTAAAGTATTTTTTAAAGATTTCAGCTATAGTCATTTTTGGTAATTCGCTAATTGTATCAAATAATATAAATAGTACAAATAATACAATTGCTGTTTCTTTGCTTAATAAGGCACATAAGAACAATGCAATAGTTATAAGCAGATTATATCGCTTGATATAGGTTAAAAAAGCGCATAGAAGGAAAAATGTTGATAAAAGTTCTGTTCTGCCAACGAGCATATTAATTGGTTCTGTATGTATCGGGTGGATGGCAAATAAAAGTGATGAAATTAAGGCAATAGCAGGATTTGTAATCAAATATTTTATTATCAAAAAAACCAAAATACTGTTTATTGCATTAATTAAAATGTTAATTAAATGATAACCAAATGGGTTTAATCCCCATATTGCATAATCTATATTGAATGATGACATAGTCAATGGTCTATATAATAGAACATCTTTTTCATAAGGAGTATTTGCCCAGTAATTTGAAGCAAATAGTTTTGGAATGTTTGCTAAACTCTTAACTAAAGGATTGGATTCAATAATATATTTATCATCCATTATAAACCCATTTTGCAAAGAATTAGAATAAGCAATTATTGAAACAAGAACAAGAATTATTGTGCAAATTTTACTCATTTTCAGTATTATTGTAATTATATTACGAAAATTATGCAATAAAAAGAATATATATTTAAATTTATTGTAACATAAACATATAATTGTTATAATTTATGAAGAAAATATTTTTAGGGGGTGAAAAATTATGTCTTTAGCTTTAAAAGAAAAAGCGCTTAAACTACCTTTAAAAGAACGGGCAAAACTTGCCGAACATTTAATTCGAAGTATAGAAAATACTAATAATTTAGAAAATGAATGTTTATGGGTGAAAGAAGCAGGAAGAAGATATCAGGAGTATAAAAAAGGTAATATTAAAAGTAAACCGGCAGAAGAAGTTTTAAAATCTGTGTTAAAAAGAATAAAATGAGAAACATTTATTTTCTCGATCCTGCCGAAGAAGAAATGCTTAATGCTGCAATATTTTATGAAGCACAGGCTCATAATTTAGGTAAAGATTTCTTACGTATAATTGAAATTACTCTCCATGATATTTCAAAAAATCCTTTACGATGGTCTATTGTAAATTATGGAATTCGCAGACGTTTAATCAAGCGTTTTCCCTATTCAATTCTTTATAAACTTAATGGTAATCACATTATTATTGTTGCTATAATGCATTTGCATCGCCGTCCTAATTATTGGATTGAAAGATTATAAAAATGGAGGGATACATAAATGGTTGAAATATTGATTAAGAGTGATAAAGTTATAATTAGTATTCTTGGATTACACAAATTATTGGCATGTAAGTCCCAAATAGAACTAACCAGAAAAAATATAAAATCAGTGAAACATCTCGACCGATATTTGAAGCCACCATTTTGGCGAATACCTGGTACGTATATTCCATGGGTAATAATAGCCGGCACGTATTATGGAAGAAAAAGAAAAGAATTCTGGGATGTAATACCCAACAGTGGCAAAGGAATTGTTATTGATTTGGAGAATGATAAATACACCAAAGTAGTTGTAGATATTGAAAATCCAGTCGTAACAATAAAAGAAATACAAACAAATTCAGCGGATGTGCAATAGCACTCCATTGATTTGTAACATTAAAAAAAGAGAATATTTGCTTGACTAAAGGTATATATAAGGTATAATAAATATACTATGGAATTTGAATTTGATTCTGCGAAAAGCAATAGCAATAAGAAGAAACATGACATCGATTTTTACGAAGCTCAAGTGATATGGGATGATCCTGATTTGATTGAGATTCCTGTAAAAGTCAGTGATGAGCCGAGATTTTTGGTAATCGGAGAGATTTCAGAAAAACACTGGTCCGCAGTTATTACTTATAGAGGTGAAAAAATAAGAATTATTTCAGTAAGACGATCTAGAAAAGAGGAGGTTGAGATATATGAAGGTTCGGGAATTTGAAAAAAAATTTGATAAAGGTGAGAATGTTTTAAAACACCTTGATATATCAAAAGCAAGGAGAGTAGGACAAGAACAAAAAAGAGTAAACGTAGATTTTCCTGTATGGATAATTCAATTATTAGATAAAGAAGCAAGACGTTTGGGTGTTCCTCGTCAATCTATTATCAAAGTTTGGGTTGCTGATCGCCTTGAAAAGGTATCTTAACATATCTGTAATGGGTCAGTGATTGAGAGTTTGTCATGCCCGAGTGTATTAATTGGGTATTCAGAGTCTTATTTTATCAATATTTTAAAGATACTGGATTTCCGCTAAACTTGTCCCCGTGAAAACGGGGAAACATGCGGGAATGACACGGTTTTATGGGGTTTTGCTTTCTAACATTGATTTTGCACGTTCTATATTTTCTCTTGCAGTTGTTATGTTGGAATTTAGATGTAATGCTTTTTTCCATGCAGTTATGGCATTTTTCAAATCTCCTTTTCTTCCAAGTATTGTTCCTAAATTATTATATGCTTCAGCATTATTGGGGTTGAATTTAATAGCTAATTCAACTTCTTTGGTTGCATTCTCAAAGTCGTTTTCCGTAAGGTAAATAACAGATAAATTATTATGTGCCTGAGTATATGTCCAGTCAACATCTATTGCTTTTTTAAAATAATTTTTTGCCAAATTCCACATATTCTTTTTATATAAACTATATCCTATATTGTAATGTAATTTTTCCATATCAAAACCAATTTCGCTTGCAAGATTATATTCATAAAGTGCTTTTTGAGGGTTTTTCTCTGCAAAAAATTTTTCACCTAAGAAGAAATAATATTGAACTATTACTATTCTTGACAAAAAATCTTTTTCCTTAATGTATCCTCTTAAATTATAGCTTTCCCATATTTTTTTACTTTCTTTTTCAGAATATTTGCCTAATTTGTAAATAATTCCATTTGGGGCTATTTCTATTGCTTTTGCTTCAAATGAATTGCCCCATTTGCTGAAAATTGTATAATAAACAGATGGCTCGGAAATCAAATTAATATTAGTAGTTGGAAATAAGTTTCCACTGTCATCATAAATTTTTATATCTTTGTTTGTTTCTTCAATTGTACGTAGATACACTAATGAAAATACGTGATTATCTCCTGAAGATAATAGGGTTGATTTAGGCAACATACTTTTGAATATATTTTTGCCAAGGTCATAAGCTATAAAATTGTTATTCTGGTTGCATACGGGAAAATTTTGTTTAAGTGGAAGAAGAATAATGAATGTTGCTAATAAAATTTTAACAAGATTGCTTTTGAATTGTTCAATTATAAACTTACTGCCACTGCCAATTAATATTGCAAGAATGAAATATGAAGGGATGGAAAATACTTCTATTGAATCTAAAATTTCCGGTGTTAGTTTTGAATTAAGCAAATATATAAAACCAAAACTAAAAATAAAAAATAGTGCCAAGGTAAAATACAGTAATAACTTTTGTTTTCTAAAATAAACTATTCCAAATGGAATTAGAATTAAAAGATACGGTGTGTATTGAATAAAAACCGAATTATAATAAGATTTAATTTGATTTAAAAATAATGAAAATGTTCTTATTTCTTTTGTTAAACTACCATATTGGCTTCTGGTAATATGATGAATAAAATTATTAAATGTTTCAGGATTTCCCCAATTAACATAAGGGTTAGCTAAAGAACGTATTGGTATATAGCAATAAAATGAAAGTCCTAAAATAATCAAAGCAAAAGTAATTAGCAGTTTTTTTATTGGTGTCCGAATATAAATAATAAAAGCTAAGTATATAGGTGTAAATAACAGCATTGTGTGATGATTTGTCAGGCTTATGCCAAAAATAAAAGCTGACAAATAAAAAGTGTTCCAATGCAATATATTTTTATCATATTTCTCTTTAATGACTAAAAATAAATAGAACAATACTGCGATAAAAAATATATTTAGTGTATAGACTTCTGCAAATACAGATTGTGACCATAGAGTTTTTGAAAATGCAAATGCTAAGCTTGCAGCAGATGCCAATAGGGAATCATTTGTTATTTTAATAAGAATAAGATATAAAAATACAATGGATACACTTGCAAAAAACGCTGAAAGTAAATTTACTCTAAATCCAATATCTCCAAAAGGGAATAATAATGTAAAAATTTTTCCAAGAACACAATATAACGGATATCCTGATGGATGTGGAATTCCTAATGAATATGCAGCGGCTGTTAGTTCACCACTATCACCTACATAAACTGTAGGGCATAGAGTAGCAAAATATACAAACAGGGATATAAAAAATATTGCCAAACTTTGATATTTTGAAATGTATTGAAATTTTATAGTACCCATGTATTCGTTGATACAGTTTTAGTTTTGTTGTTTCCCTATTTTTTGTCATTCCCGTGAAAACGGGAATCCAGAAAAAAGAACTGGATTCCTGCTGGAGTTTACCCCGTACTTCGATACGGGGCAGGAATGACAGGAGACAAAATCTTTAATAATCCAGATATATCCTTAAAAATATAATCAGGATGCATTTTTTTAGGAGATGTTTTTGCCTGCAAAAGAGTGGTTACACCTGTTAGAACCAATACAGTTTTTGCCCCTATTTTTTTCCCAAGAAGTATATCTGTGTCTAATCTATCTCCTACAATAATAGTATCTTTTGGAGATGTTTTGGTGATTTCAAGAGTTTTTTTAAATACATAAGTTTGTGGTTTGCCAATTACTATTGGTTTGATTGATGTTGCCGCTTCAATTGCAGAAACTATACTGCCTCCGCCTGGATATATCCTATTTTCTGCTGGCCATGTATTATCTCTGTTTGTTGCGATAAATTTAGCGCCTTTTAATATTAACTCTTGTGCTCGACAAAGTTTATTATAATTAAATGCTCTGTCTAATCCAACAATAATATATTCCACTTTGCCTTTATAAGTTAAAGGCAAAGCAGGTGTTCCAATGTTCTTAAGTTCTTGTTTTAATCCATTTTCACCGATAACTATGATTTTTTTGGCATTATTTTCTTTTAAATATAAACAAGTAGCATAAGCTGAAGTCATTATATTGTTTATAGTGCAAGGAAAATTCATTTTTCTTAATTTATAGACGTATTGTAGTCTGCTTTGGGTAGCATTATTGGTTAAATAAATAACTTTATGCCCTGCTTTTAAAATTGACTTAATAGTTTTTGGAGCATTTTTTATTACTTTATTCCCTCTGAATAAAACACCATCTAAATCAATGAGAAATAGCATTTTTCTTTATGTAATTCAAGGTTTCATTAAGTGTTTTAATTCCAGAACTCGCACCTATTGCAGAAATACAACAGGCACCAACTGCATTTGCAAATTCACCAGTTTTTTTTAAATGCCATTTTTTTATTATTCCTGTAAGAAATCCTGCTACAAATGAATCACCTGCACCAGTAGCATCAACTACTTTTGTTTTAAATGGCGGAATTATATATTTTTCATTTTTTGTTCGGATATAACTTCCTTTTTCTCCCATTTTTAATCCCACAATTTTTACTCCTTTATTTAAGAAAAATACTGCAATATCTTCAGGTGAGTTTTTGCGAGATATCATTTTTGCTTCTTCAATTGAAGGCAGAAATATATCTGTGTATTGCAGGCAGGGTTCAATTAAGGAAAACCATTTGCCTGTTGCATCCCATGCAGTATCTAATGCTGTTGTTAAACCAAAAAGCTTTGCTTGTTTTAAAAGTTTTGCAGCAGGTCTACCGTCTAATTTAGGCATTACAAAAAATCCTGATAAAAGTAATACCTTGTATTTTTTTATAAGTGAGAAATCAATATCATTATAAGAAAATTCTGCATTTGCTCCCATATAATGTAAAAAACTCCTTTCTCCATCAGGGGAAAGAAGTACCATTGTAGCTGAGGTATGAGTTTTCGGATCTCTTTTTATGCCTTGCACATTTAGATTATATGATTTCATTGTGTTTAGCATAAAATCTCCAAGTACGTCTTTCCCAAGTTTTCCAATTACACCTGTTTTTATTCCTATTTTTCCAAGTGCATTAGCAGTGTTACAGGCACATCCGCCACTGTGCAGTCCCATCTGGTCAACCAACAACAATTTACCTTTTTTAGGAAGTTTTTCTACAGGTTTTGCAACAATATCTGCCACAAAAATTCCAACACATATAACTTCACTCATAAGTTCTCCTCTTTCAAAGTTGGAAATCAATTGTTTAACCCACTAAATTCCCTAAAGACTTTATTTTTATATATGGAAACTATGGATTGATAACCACTTTTAATGTTTTTCCTGATTTAGCGGCTTCTATAGCTTTTACTATTTCATCAAGTTTAAATCTATGTGTTATAAATTTGGATGCATCAATTCTTTTACTGGAAATTAAATCCAGTGCTTGTTTATATTGGTATGGATATGATGCAAATGCTCCATATATAGATATTTCTTTGTAATGGACTATATTACTATTGAAATTTATTACTGGTTTATCTTTTGGCAAACCACCAAAGAAACTTATCCTGCCACGTGTGCTTATAAGTTTTAATGAATCTTCCTGCGCTTTTCCTGAAGAACAAGCTACGATTACAACATCAGCGCCTTCTTTATTTGTTTCCTGCATAACTCTTTCCACTAAATCTTCTTTACTTGAATCAATAATTACATCAGTAGATACCATTTTTCCGAGTTTGAGTCTGTCTTCAGATATGTCCGCCAGAATGACTTTTCCTGCACCACTTATTTTTGCTAATTCAACGTGCATACATCCTATTGGCCCGGAACCTATAACAACTACGGTTTCACCTAATCCAATATTTAAAAAACTCTGACCATTTATTACACAAGATAGTGGTTCTGCCAAACTTGCTTCCTCAAAAGACAAATGTTTTGGAAATTTAAGAACGTTTCCTTGTGCAACACCTCTTGCAGGCATTAAAAAATATTGAGCAAATCCACCTGGCCAGTGGTATCCAATAGCAGTAAAACTTTTGCATAAATTTTGTATACCGCGTAGACAAAAATTACAATTTCCACATCCAACTTCTGTAACTATTATTACTTTGTCTCCTTTTTCGTAGCCATGGACTCCTTTGCCGATTTCCTCAACTGTTCCTGCAATTTCATGGCCTATTGTTTGAGGCGGTTTTACATTATGATGACCGTAATTATAAATTCTAAGGTCAGTTCCACAAATCGCACAAGAAGAAACCTTTATCAGTATTTCGCCTTCTTTTGCTTCTGGTTTTTTTACATCTTCAACACACATCTTACCTGGTTCATAAAATATTGCTGCTTTCAATTAAATCACCTCCGAAATTTACTATATCATAATTACACAAAAAAAACATTATAAAAAGTAATGGGTTAGTCTTTGGGTTTTTCCTGTTATATCGCGTAGGGGCGGATTTATCCGCCCAATAATTAAGGGCTGGCAAGCCAGCTTATAGTGCCCCATTGCAAAATTTTCTTAAAAACTGTTGCATTTTTATCAAAAACTTTTATAATGATAGACAAATGATATCTGGAGAAATACTTTGAAAGTTATAGCTATTGTTGTTGCTGCAGGTAAAAGTGAGCGTTTTGGTGGAAAAGTTAGAAAGCCTTATGTTCTGCTTTCTGGAAAACCTATGCTTGTCCATTCTTTGGAGAAACTTGAGAAATGTAAAGTAATAAGAGAAGTAATAATTGTTGTAAATTCTGAGGATATGAAATATTGTAAAACAGAGATACTGGAGAAGTTTAATTTCAAAAAAGTAAAAAAAATAATCTGTGGTGGAGAAAAAAGACAGGATTCAGTTTATAATGGTTTAAAAGCTATATCTCAATGTGATATAGTTTTAATTCATGATGCAGCGCGACCATTTTTAGATTTGGAAATGATAAATGATTCTATTAAATCAGCTGTAGAATATGGTGCTGCTATAGTTGCTATTCCAATTACAGATACTGTAAAACGTTCCGAAGAAGGCAAATTTGTTTCTGCTACTTTGGATAGAAATAAATTATGGGCTGCACAGACACCGCAGGTTTTCAGAATGAATTTATTATTAGAAGCTTATGAAAATGCTAAAACAAATGGTTTAGATGTAACTGATGATGCAGGTCTTCTACAAAATTCAGGGCATAAAGCGCAATTAGTAATGGGAAATTATAAAAATTTCAAAATTACCACACAAGAAGATTTAAAGTTGGCAGAAGCATTGATTAATGGTAATTTGTAGTTGCCAATTTATTGGCATGCTGATAAATCAGCAACTACTTAAAAAAAGAACATGAATAAATTAGAGGAAATTTTAAATAAATTTACACCCAAAGACAAATCTTTCTTGATAACTGTTTTGCAGGAAGTTCAAGGTGTTTATGGGTATTTGCCTGTTGAAGTTTTAGAAGAAGTTGGCAAATATTTTAAAGTATCTTTAAGTGAAATATATGGAGTTGTTACGTTTTATGCGCAATTTACTTTTACTCCGCATGGAAAACATACTATAAAAACCTGTCAGGGAACAGCTTGTCATGTTAAAAATTCACCTATGATTTTGCAGGCAATACAGGATGAACTTAATATAAAGCCAGGTGAAACCACTCCTGATATGAAATGGACATTAGAAACAGTTGCTTGTCTTGGAACTTGTTTTCTTGCACCTGTTGTAATGATTGATGAACAATATTTTGGCAAATTAACTCAAAACAGAATAAAAACAATATTGAAATCTTTTAAAGATGAAAGCAAATAAAACAACAATTACAGAATTTAAAAAGGCACAGGAATTATTAATAGCTAACGAGAATAAAAATAAACTTGTTGTTAGAATATGTATGACAGGTTGTAAGGCATTTGGAGCAGATGAAATACGCAATACTTTTTTGAGTGAAATAAAAAAGCACAAATTGCCAGAACTTGAAATTCGCGAAACTGGATGTCATGGTTTTTGCGCTAAAGCTCCTGTTCTTGCTATTGACCCATATAATATATTTTATCAGCAGGTAAAACCTGAAAATGTTTCCCAAATAATTGAGACAACTATTAAAAAAGGGAAAGTTTTTGAAAATCTTACATATTTTGATACGAAATCAAATAAGCATATAGAAAATTCTGAGAATGTTCCATTTTATAAAGAGCAGAAGAAAATAGTATTGAGAAATTGCGGGTTTATAGATCCAACAAACATCAATCACTTTTTAATCAGAGGTGGATATACAGCTTTTATTAAAGTATTAACAAGTATGAAGTCTGATGAAATAATAGAACAGGTTAAAAAATCTGGATTAAGAGGAAGAGGTGGAGCAGGTTTTCCAACAGGCAAAAAATGGGAGCTTGCAAAAAATTCATCTGGAAAAACTAAGTATTTAGTATGCAATGGAGATGAGGGTGATCCGGGTGCTTTTATGGACAGAGCAGTTTTAGAAGGAGACCCGCATAGTGTTTTGGAAGGGATGTTAATTGCTGCTTGGGCAATTGGTGCACAAGTAGGATATATTTATGTGAGGGCAGAGTATCCAATTGCAGTGCGGCATATTAAATTAGCTATAAATCAGGCGCAAGAATTAGGATTGTTGGGAGAAAATATTTTTGGTACAGGATTTAATTTTAATATTCATATTAAAGAAGGAGCTGGCGCATTTGTTTGTGGTGAAGAGACGGCTTTAATTGCATCAATTGAGGGTAAACGTGGAATGCCAAGACCAAGGCCTCCTTTTCCTGCACAAAAAGGAATTTTTGGTATGCCAACAAATATAAATAATGTAGAAACTTTTGCAAATATCGCGCCAATTATAAATAATGGTGGAGATTGGTATGCAGGCATAGGAACTAACACAAGTAAAGGAACTAAAGTATTTTCTTTGGCTGGCAAAATAAATAATACAGGTTTAGTTGAAGTGCCAATGGGTATAACGCTTAGAAAAATAATTTTTGATATTGGCGGTGGTATAACAAACAATAAAGAGTTTAAAGCTGTTCAAATGGGTGGTCCATCTGGTGGATGTGTTCCAAAACAACATCTTGACCTTTCTATAGATTACGAATCTTTAGCTTCTGTTGGTTCCATAATGGGTTCAGGTGGAATGGTGGTTTTAGATGAGAATACTTGTATGGTGGATTTGGCGCGTTTCTTTATGCATTTTTGTCAGGATGAATCCTGTGGAAAATGTACTCCCTGTAGAATTGGAACTAAGAGAATGTTAGAAATATTAAATCGTATTTCTGAAGGAGATGGAAAAGAAGAAGATATAAGTTTGCTTGAAGAAATTGGAAAAACTGTTAAAGACACTTCTTTGTGTGGTTTAGGCCAGACATCTCCAAATCCAGTTCTTACAACAATACGATATTTCAGAGATGAATATGAAGCTCATATTAAGGATAAAAAATGCCCAGCTGGTGTATGCAAAAAACTAATAAATTATTCAATACTTGCTGATAAATGCACAGGTTGCACTGTTTGCGCAAAAAATTGTTCTGCAAATGCTATTTCAGGAGAAAAGAAAAAATCGCATACTATAGATAAAAGTATATGCACAAAATGCGGCACCTGTTTTGAAGTATGCAAATTCAAAGCAGTCTTAATAAAATGAATTATCGTTCTTTCTACCCCCTTTATTAAAGGGGGATTAAGGGGGAATTTGAAGTACGCGTCATTCCTGCGAAAGCAGGAATCCAGAAGTATTTTGTATGGATTCCCGCTAAAAACATGCGAGAATGACAAAGAAATGGAAAAACTTACGAAAATGATTAAACTAAATATAGATAACAAAGAAATTGAAACGGTAGAAGGGACTTCTATACTTAAGGCGGCTTTATCTAATGGTATAGAAATTCCTACTTTGTGCTATCATCCGTATCTTCAAATTACAGGTGCGTGTAGATTATGTGTTGTTGAGGTAGAAGGGGCACGAACGTTGGTTGCATCTTGTGCAACTCCTGTAGCAGAAGGTATGAAAGTTAAAACTAATTCTGAAAGAGTTGTCAAGGCACGCAAATTAGTTTTAGAGCTTTTGTTATCTGACCATCCATTTGATTGTATGGTTTGTGAAATGGCTGGTAATTGTTCACTTGAAAAATACGCGTATGAATATAAAGTGTCTGATATACGTTTTAAAGGAGATAAACATAATTATCCTGTTAATTTAGAAAGTCCGTTTATAGCTCGGGATTATAACAAATGTATTGTTTGTGGCAGATGCGTTTCTGTGTGCAAAGATGTTCAGTGTAATGATGTTTATTGCTATTCAAAACGCGGATTTTCTACAAAAATTTCAACTGCATTTGAAAGACCAATGGAAAAAGCAAATTGTGTTTTTTGTGGTCAGTGTGTTTTGGTTTGTCCAACAGGTGCTCTTGTAGAAAAGCAAAGAAATGGTAAAGGTAGAACTTGGGAATTTAAAAAAGTTTCTTCTGTTTGTCCATATTGTGGAGTAGGTTGCAATATTACTTTAAACGTTAAAAATAATAAAATTGTTTATGTTACAGGAAGAGATTCAGGTGTTGTAAATAAAGGTTGGCTTTGCGTAAAAGGAAAATTTGGATTCGAATTTGTGAATTCACCAGATAGATTAACAAAACCGCTTATAAGAGTGAAAGACAAACCTTCGGGTTTAGATGGTTTTAGAGAAGCGAGTTGGGAAGAAGCAATTTCTCTGATTACTACAAAACTTAATGAAATAAAAAATAAATATTCTCCTGATGCAATAGGTGTGTTTTCATCTGCAAAATGCTCTAATGAAGAAAATTATTTGCTACAGAAATTTGCAAGAGTATCTATCGGAACAAATAATGTTGACCACTGTGCCAGATTATGTCATGCATCGTCTGTTTCAGGAATGGGTTTAACATTAGGAAGCGCTGCAATGACAGATTCTCTTGATGGTTTACTGAAATCTGATGTTATATTTGTAATAGGTGAAAATGTTATTGAAACACAACCAGTTACAGCTATTTATATAAAGAAAGCTGTGAAGGAAAATGGGGCGGTTTTAATAGTTGCAGACCCAAGAAAAGTAGGACTTGTGGATTTTGCCGATACTTGGATAAATCATAAAGTTGGAACAGATTCTGCACTTCTAAATGGAATTGCAAATGTAATCATTGAAAAAGGTTTGATAAATGAAGAATTCATAAAAAACAGAACAGAAGGATATGATGAATTTCTGAAAACAATTAAGAAATATACACCTGAATATGTTTCAAAAATAACTGGAGTTGCAAAAGAAGTAATCATAGAAGTTGCAATTAAATATGCAAAGGCAAAGAATGCTTTTATTTGCTGGGGTATGGGTATAACTCAACATTCCTGTGGAACTGATAATGTATTTACTCTTGTGAACCTCGCTATTTTGACAGGGCAGATTGGAAGAGAGGGTGCTGGTTTGGCTCCACTTAGGGGACAAAATAATGTTCAGGGTGCTTGTGATATGGGTGCTTTGCCGGATGTTCTACCCGGATATCAAAAAATATCAGATGCAAATATACGTGAAAAATTTGGCAAAGTATGGGGAAAAAATATTCCAGAAAAACCAGGTTTAACTGCTACAGAAATGATTCATTTAGCACACGATAAAAAGATGAAAGCATTTTATATGATGGGTGAAAATGTAGTTCTTTCCGACCCAAATATGAATTTTACAATTGAGGCACTTAAAAAATTGGAATTTCTTGTTGTTCAGGATATATTTTTATCAGAAACTGCAGAATTTGCTGATGTTGTTTTGCCTGCTGCTTCATTTGCAGAAAAAAACGGCACATTTACAAATACAGAAAGAAGAGTGCAAAGATTGGACAAAGCAATAGACTCACCATGTGAAGCAAAAGAAGATTGGGAAATTATATGTTTAGTTTCAAAAGCATTCGGATATGATATGAATTATTCTTCATCAGAACAGATAATGTCAGAAATAGGAACACTTGTTCCAAGTTATGCTGGTATATCTTATACCAGACTCGCAGAAAAAGGATTACAATGGCCATGCCCATCTAAAGAACATCCCGGAACACAAATTTTGCACACAGAAAAATTTCCAATAGGAAAAGGTAAATTCACTCCAGTAGAATATAAACCACCTTATGAAGAACCCAATAATGAATACCCATTTATTTTAATTACAGGCAGAATATTGTATCACTACCACACAGGAACAATGACAAGAAAAGTAGAAGGACTAAACATATTAGCCCCAGTAGCAACAATTGAGGTCCACACAAAAGATGCCCAAAAATTAGGTTGTAAAGACAAAGACATAGTCAAAGTATCATCCAAAAGAGGCACCATTAAAGCAACAGTAAAAATAACAGACAACATCTCACAAGGAACAGTTTTTACAACTTTCCATTACAAAGAATCCGCCGCAAATCTCCTAACAATCGATGCTCTAGACCCCATAGCCAAAATTCCCGAATACAAAGCCTGTGCCGTAAAAATAGAGAAATAAGTATACATATTTATGTCATTCCCGCGAAAGCGGGAATCCAGTGTCTTTAAAATAACAAACAAAGAATTTTTTACCTTTTTAAATTTGACACAACATGGCAAAGAGAGATGGAGAGAGATATTTATAGTAAATTCAAGACAATCTCTGAACTGTCACCCTGAACTTGTTTCAGGGTCTAAAAGAGATGCTGAAATAAATTCAGCATGACAGAACAAGTAATTATTTCAATTGTACAAAATCTGATTGTCAATAAAAACTATATATGATATATTTCCATTAGTAAGGAGGAGCAATAATGAACCGCAAAGAAATAATAGAATATTTAAAGAAATTCAAAGAAGAAAATAAAAACAAATACCACATAGATCGTCTTGGAGTTTTTGGGTCAGTTGCTAAAGATACAGCGAATGACAACAGCGATATTGACATTGTTGTAGTTCTGACAAAACAGGATTTATTTGAGATTATTGGTATTAAACAAAAGTTGGAAGAAAGTTTAAATTTTCCTGTAGATGTTGTCAGTTATAGAGAAAAAATGAATTCATTTTTGAAAAAACGGATAGATAAAGAGGCAGTTTATGTATGATATGGAAAAAAATTATAAAATAAATATTGATGGCGAGTGGTTTCTTGATGACTTGTATTTGTTACCCCATACTTATAGTCAAGTTTATGGGTTCGTATATTCCCTTTGTAGTCTCGGTAATTTTAAAAATCTGGAAGAGATAAACTTATCTGATGAAATAGATGAACGAATATTATTTACATTTACTTCACAACCGTGGCGAGGCGGTTATAGTGCAGTAAATTTTTATAATTATTTAAAAAATCTTGTTCCCACAAAACATCGTCCACGAATAAAAGCAATTCATTATGAATCACCGGGTTTTATTGAATTAATTCTTTTTGTTCCTGTCGCCGTAGCAATAAAAGAAATTATTAAATCATTTTGTGAGTCGGGAGGAGCAATACATTCCCTATATAATGAAATTTATAAAGGGATGCAAGAAAGAAAATTGTTGCAGATGGACGTGAAGAAAAAAGGATTAGAACTCAAGAAAGCAGATATAGAATTCATAAGCTATTCAGCTAAATCTTTAGCGAAACTTTTGGGATTTAAAAACATCGAAGCAATATCTAAATTAACACAAAATCCTTTAATAAGTCTGAAAATACTATTATCTTTTTATAGAAGAGTAAGATTATTGGCAAATTATACAAAAGAAGAGAAGACGAAATTTTAGTGTATAACCAATAAATTCAGCGGATGGTAAAACTCGTCGTCGCTGATTTCGGTCGTTAGCACCATTATAGATATTAAAGGGGGTCAACATGAATCCAAACAGTGAAGAACTTAGAAATAAATATAAGTCACTTACAAATGTAGAATTGGTACGACTTTTTCAGTCTGGCGAGTTGACAGAAGATGCTTTAACTATTCTTCAAGCGGAATTATCCATGCGTAATATAATACCTGATAATTTTATGGATAAGATTCTTGCTGATAGTATGGAACAAACTGTAGTGACGAAACCAAAATTTGAGAGGCTTATCTTTACCATGCTCGTCCTCATGGTTATTGGCCAAGGCTACATTAATGTACCACTTGGCTATTATGTTATTCGTAAAATCAAGAGGAGCAACGGGGCGCTCCGAGGCACTGGATTGGCCTGGTTCTTTTTTATCATGGGGTGTCTATTCCTAATCGGTTTACTGGCTTATTTTATTCTTCGCCAGCACAAATAGTTTCGTTCCTAATAATTTGCTACAGCTAATGATGCTGCATTGCTTTGCATTGTGTCAATCTAATGGTATAAACATAAACAGAAGGTTCATGCTGTGGCTATATCTTAGCTAATAGTGATGGTTAGATTATAAAAAAATGAAGTTCAATAATATAGAAAAAGAAGTAATATTTTTGAAAGCTACTAAAAGGCTTATTGATGATATGGTTAACAATGAGGTTGTCAAATTATTGGGCAATAATACTGATTTAACGATTTCTTTTAACTCTAGGACACATATGAAATATTTTAATATAATCCTTTTAGATTTTCTTTCCTGCTCTGACGAAAAAATTTTGGGAGAAAAATTGTCATATCTTGGAGCTCTTCAATCAATTTGCAAATCTCCGAACTTTAATATAAATAATTCTATAAATAGCTTAACTCAATCAACTAAAGAATTTATTGATTGGTTAGAAAAAGAAATCCTAGTTAAAAAAATTTGGTTACCCTCAATAAAAATAGAAGCAGACTTATCAATTAAAAGAATTGAATTTATAAAAATGTGTGGGAATATCTCAAAACATAATTTTAGCCGATTGTCTGGTGTCGTACGCGAATTAATAGAAATCTTCAAAAGAAATAAAATTACTCTTAAAGACGAAAATGCATTACTCATACTTGATGAATTTTATGAATTGTTTCATACTGACATATTCAATTATCACAGCAGTGCTATAGCAGAATTTCTTAATAATATCAGGTGGGGCATTTATGATTACCTACAACCCAAATTTCAGCAATCTATTGTTTATGAAAGCACTGGGTATGATCACCGACGAATATATCATTATACTTATCCAAAGAAAGTAAAAAATAATTTTGCAAAAAATTGTTATTGCGATTTAATGAATAAGATTCGTTCAAAGCCATATATGAATAGATTTCAAGTAACTCGTTATTTAAAAATGCGATATTAGAGTTGTAACAATACATTTGAATTTTAGGGACACAATACTTATTTTTTTGTTCTTTATAACTTCTTGAGTTTGATTATGTTGATGCATTAAGTGATGTGTATCCCTGAATTATCATTTCTTTTGAACGGCGATGGTTAAGTTTTTAGATTTATTTCGCAGTTACCCAAACTACTTTTCCGTTTTTCCAGATTGCAAGAGGACGCCCGGTTTTTTTGTGATTTTCTACTACCTCACGCACTGCTTCTTTAAGTGCAAGAAATGCTTTCTCATGAAGTGTAAGTCTTTTTTTCATAAATTCAATTCTCCTCTATTTGGATAATTTTATTGAATAAATGTTTATCTATAACTAAAAGTTTCCCATTTTTTTCTTCTGCAATTAAACTTGGAGTAGCATTTGCATTATTAAACAACATCCATGAATCTAATAATGGTCTATAAAGTTTAAAAAAATTATAGATTCCTCGGTAAAAACGACGTCGGACATCTTTCGTAGCTACATTATGTCCACCTTCAGCTACTCTATCCTTAATACGTGCTAATGCTAAATTTATAGTTGGGAGCCACAAAAAGAAAAGCTGTAAACGATAGCCATTTTTTTTTAGCTCTTTTAAAAAATGAATGTATGCTTTTCCAGATAGTGTTGTTTCAAAAGCAAAATCACTATGTTTATCTGCCAAATCATGAAGTTGTTCAAGAACAAGTTTACCTGCTTTTATTGCAGCAAGTCGTGGAGAAAAAGGAGATAACCCTTGAGCAATTAAATCAGCATTTACAAAGTAGAAACATTTTGCATAGTTTGGTAAAAACTTCTTAGCAAAAGTAGTTTTTCCTACACCATTAGGGCCAGCAATTATATAAACATTTTTATTTTTCATACTTAGAGTATCAAATTTCTAAACTTGTCTAATATTGTATCAAAAAAACCAAAATTGTTAAAGAAGTAATTGTTATTACCTGTAATTCGGGAGATACCGGAATTACCTGATATAGTGAATTGTTTGTATTTTAAATAAATCTCCAGGGGATGGCTGTTATTTTATCAGTCAGTTTTTCAGGAACACGTCCATTAGTTACTACATATGCGTGTTTAACCTGTTTTTTATATGAATCAATAAAACTGATTAAACCACGAAGTTCAGATAATGTTACTCTCGCACTTGCTTTAATCTCTATTGGAATTATTGTTGAACCTGTATCAATTATACAATCAACTTCTGCTCCTCCTCCTGTGCGCCAGTAATATATCTTATAGTCTAAATTAAAAGTGCGTATTCTCCGTATAATTTCAAGGATAATAGCATGTTCAAATAATTTACCCTTTTCAGCATTGATCAGGTTTTCTGTTAATGGAACTCGTGCTAATGCATTTCGTACACCTAAATCGAAAAAATAATATCGTGGTGACGATAAAATTCTTTTTCTTGCATTTTTGAGATATGGTTCTACTTTTTCAATAACTAATGTATCTTCTAAAATATTATAAAATTCTTTTATTGTTGGAATACTTACTCCTGATTCTAATGAAAGTTTTGTTAAATTAGGATTTGTTCCAGATTCCTGTGCAGCTAATTCGATAAAACGTCCAAATGCTCCAATTTTTCTACTCAAAGCTTCCGCTCTGATTTCTTCCTCTAAATATATATGGCTATAAGCAGTTAGTATTTCTTTTCGTTCTGTATTGTCGGATAAACTTACTATGCCAGGTAATGCTCCATAAATCAAGGATTGCTCAAATGTATAAGATGACACAGCATTTAGATTTTGAATTTTGAATATTCCTAGAAGCTGTTCTTTTATCCAACCAAATTCATTCCATAGTAAAGGTTCAAGTCTGAATGTTTTTATGCGACCAGGAAGTAAGTTCATTCCTTTTCTTTTTAACTTTCGTGCTGAAGAACCTGTAATGATAAAATTAGCTTTTTGTTCATCAATTAAATATTGCACACTATCAAATATTTCTGGTACCTTTTGTGCTTCATCTATAAAGACACAAGGTTTTTCTTTATAAATACTTAACTGTTTAATAATGCGTGAAGGGTTTGTTTCCATCTCTTGGCGAATTTCTGGATTTTGAAATGGATAATTCACTGTATTGGGTTGTTGTAATAAACACTGTTTTACCAATGTGGTTTTTCCTGTTTGTCTAGCACCAAAAATTAAAGCAGACTGTTGATTTTTTATAAGCTTTTTAATTTGTTGCTCCAAATTTCGTGCAATATATACTTTATTTCTACCTTGCATATTGAAAGTATACTTCATAGCTACAATTTTGTCAACTATATTTTGGAAGGCTTGAGATTTATTTCGCAGTTACCAAAGCTTGCGGCTACTACTACAAATAAAATTACAAAAAATAGAATTATAACACAGTCTGTTTGCAGGAATGATAGTGATAAAATATATACTTTTATCAAAAGTTGGGATATACTATTTATAAAAGAAATAAATATGGGTACGGTGGAGATATAGAAACTTTTAATATGAAAAAACAAATAAAATCATCTAACAATTTGCAATCAGTAATAAACATAGGTCCAGCTACGGAAAAAAGACTTCAGTCAATCGGTGTTGCTACAGTTTCCCAACTAAAAAAATCTAATCCGGAAAAAATATATGAAAAATTAAAGAAAAAAGAAGGAGGAAAATTAGATATCTGTGTGTTGTATCAATTGCGAGGAGTAATATTAAATGTTCCCTGGTGGTTTTGCAAAAATTCGAAAGGAGAAAAATAAAATGAGAGATTCAATTAAAACTATTGGAGATTTGATAGACAAAGCAACTGTTTCTATAATAAGTTCTGTTGATGAAGCAGGTTTTCCTAATACAAAAGCAATGCTTGTGCCAAGAAAAAGAGAAGGCATAAAACATATATTTTTTACAACTAATACATCTTCTATGAGAGTAAAGCAATATATTAATAATCCAAAAGCGTGTATATATTTTTTTGATAAAAGATTTTTTAGAGGCGTTATGCTTAAAGGAACAATGAAAGTTTTGCATGATAGCAAATCAAAAAAGATGATATGGCATAACGGAGATGAAATGTATTATTCAAAGGGTGTAACAGACCCGGATTATTGCGTGCTTAAATTTACTGCGCAGAATGGCAGGTATTATAGTAATTTTAAATCTGAAGATTTTAATTTGAGTAAAAATCCATTGCAAATAAAATCAGCCAACGCTTGAGTGACGTTGGCTGATTTTTATACTGAAATATTTATTTTTAAAATCTGAATGCAACTTCCATTGTTGTGGTTCGTTTGAATTTTTCCAATACAGGGTCGTAAGTCTGTTTTACTACTGCATAAAGTGTTACTCCACCTGAGAGTAGAAATCCTACTCTTGCTTTTATTACAGTGTTTTCACTTTTGGAAGTTATTCCTTTGAATAGTTCAACATCTTTTTGATAATATGTTAAAGAAACATCTGTAATTTTGGGTATAAAATTTGCTTTTAATGTTGCTTGTCCTAATATATTTGAATTTTCACCATCATATTTTTCATGAGTTGCAAGCAAATATACCATATTCATTATTGATGCGCCAATTTCTCCGTAAGTTCCTTTTCTTCTTGGAAGAGAAGCATCGTATCTGCTAAGACTCCAATCTATAGGTCTGATATTTTCATAGATGTAGTCAAAGAGACCCGGTATGAAATTTCTGGCGTTGTTTCTGTATTCAAATCTATAGTCTAAGATTAATAATTTACCCATAAATCCAGGTGCAGCATAACCATCGCCTTGTTCTTTTATTTTTCCATAGTCAGCATATAATGTGCAGGTAAACGGCTCGGTTTCAATAATTGGTAAACCTATATCTGCGCCGTAGACTATAAGTTCACTGTATGGTTTTGTAACAATTTTTCCCTTAGCGGGATCGCGGTCAATTATATATGTTCCACCTATTGTTAAACCGTCTATAAGAAATAGTCCGGAAGATTCCAGTGGCTTGTAATATGCTCTTCCTCCGATTAACCGTGTATTTCGTATATCGTTTGTTACAGTTTCAATTCCTGCAGCACCTAAATACACATCAAATTCAGTACCCCAGATTCTATCAAATGCTGTAATACTTTGATTGGAATAATTTCTCATTAAAAACCCGTGTCCTAAAATCGCACTATCAAGGACACCAAGTTTTGCATATACAGGAGCTTCATTTTTATGACCATATCGGATATACCTGAATATATTTGGTAATGTATAATCATTTTCCCGCATTCCATCATCATTCCACAGAAGTCTGAATTCCAAACCAAGCCCGAATTTCCAGAATGTAATTTCCGGTCTAAAAGCAAACATATAATACATTTTACCATCTACAGATAAAGCACCGAATGCTCCACCATATTCCATTCCAGGTTCACTTGAATATTCTTCGGCATTACATGGCATTACTATTGACAACACAAGTAATGTTACTAAAACAACAATTCCACTTTTAATATAATTCATATTTGCCACCTCCAAAAGTTATTTTAACTGATTTTTTATATTAAAAGCAATAAAAAAGATTGGCAACAACCATTTATTTTAATATAATTTATGTGTTGATTATAAGTTAATCATTTCAGACTGTCATTCTGAGGTGAAGCCGAAGAATCTATATAAATACGAGATCCTTCGCTAACGCTCAGGATGACAATTACTGTGTAATAAAATTTATTTTAGTTAACTTGTTACGGTATTATTTAGGAGATATTAACAAAATGGCATATCAAAATAACGTAGTTATTGAATTAAAAGATATACGAAAAATATATAAAACAGGGGATATAGAATTTGAAGCATTGAAATGTATAGATTTAATTATTAAAGAAGGAGATTTTCTTGCGATAATGGGTCCATCTGGTTCTGGTAAATCTACTTGTATGAATATTATAGGGTGTTTAGACAAAGCAACAAGTGGTTCATACAAATTAGAAAATATAGAAATAAGTAATCTTTTAGATAACGAGCTTTCTAAAGTCAGAAACAAAAAAATAGGTTTTATTTTTCAAAATTTTAATCTGTTGCCAAGAGTAACTGCTTTACATAATGTAGAACTTCCATTAATATATGCAGGAGAAAAAAACAGAAAAGAAAAAGCTTTAAAATGTTTAGAGTTGGTTGGGCTTAGTGACAAAATAAATAACAAGCCAAATGAACTTTCAGGTGGCCAGCAGCAAAGAGTTGCAATAGCAAGAGCATTGGTTAATGAGCCTGCAATAATACTTGCTGATGAACCTACTGGTAATCTTGATACTCACTCAAGTGAAGAAATAATGAAAATATTAATTGATTTGCATACACAAGGAAAGACTATAATATTAATTACTCATGAATTTGACATTGCAAAATGCGCCCAAAAGACCATTCACTTTAGAGATGGCAATATAATTTAACACATATTTTAAAAATGAATATGTGAAAAATAAAGGAGATTTGAAACTATGAAAATTGGGATTATAGGTTTTACTCAGGCAGGAAAGAAAACATTGTTTGAAATTATTACACAACATAAAATAACTGAAAATGAAATTGGCTCAGGGAAACCAATAGAAGGTATTGCAAAAATAATAGACCCTCGTTTTGAAAAGCTTGCAATAATGTATAAACCCGAAAAATTAGTTAGGGCGAGAATTAATATAGTATTGCTACCGGATTTTGAGCAGGATTCATTGTTGAATGAAATCGTTGCTAAAGAAATAAATACTATAGATGCTTTATGTCATGTTGTTCGACAATTTGAAAGCGATTCTGTTTATCATGTGAAAGGCTCTGTGGATGCAAAGAGAGATATAGATGAAATAAATTCAGAGCTTATTTTAAGTGATTTGATGTTCATTGAAAAAAGACTTGAAAGAATTGAAAAGAATTTAAAAAGATCTAATGACCCAATTGCAATAAAAGAAAAAGAATTTTTGTTAAAATTAAAGGAACATTTGAATACGGAAAAACCCTTGCGTCTTTTAGAAATAGGACAGGAAGAGAAAAAAATCATTTCAGGTTATCCTTTTGTAACATTAAAAGAGATGGTAGTGGTTTTAAATGTTTCTGAAAAGGATATTAAAAATACAGAAATGATTGAAAAATTTAAAAAAGATTACGAACATTTAAATATATACTTTATGCATATTTCAGCAAAAATAGAATCAGAAATAGCAGCATTTGAATCAGAACAAGAAAAGAAAGAATTTCTTGATGCTACTGGCATAGAAGAACCTGCTGTTGATGTTTTAAAACGTGTTTGCATAAAAGCTCTTAACCTTATTTCATTTTTTGGTGTTGGTTCTGATGAGGTAAAGCAGTGGACAATAAGAGCTGGTTCAACAGCTCCAAATGCAGCAGGTGCCATACATTCTGATTTGGAAAAAGGATTCATAAAAGCTGAAGTGATGAAATACGATGAGTTAATCACGTATGGCAGTGAAGAAAAACTTAAAGAAGCAGGAAAATATTATCTGAAAGGAAAAGATTATATAGTAGAAGACGGCGATATCCTCGGCATTAGGTTCAATGTATGAAAATGAATAATCAATGTTTTTTATTAGGGGCTGGATTTACACATGCTATTACAAATGGTGAAGCTTTATTAACTAATGATATAATGCCTAAATTAAAAGATATTATTATTCCAGAAGTAGAAGAGGATTATAAAAAAATGCATGATATTGAATTATTCATAACTTCGACAGAAATAAAAATAAGAACTGAAAATAATGATGAAAAGAAGGAAAAACTCGGTAAATTTATAGAAAATGTTAATGAAATAATTGCAAGTCTTTATGACATAGATAAATTTCAGAATAATTATCAATTGTGTGTAGATTTTGTTAAAAAAGTACCGAAAAATGCATGTGTATTAACAACAAATTATGATTGCATATTAGATAAATATCTGTATTTGAATAACAGATGGTATCCTAATGATGGATATAGCTTTACTCCTTTTCCATCTGAAGGAGATAAAAAGAATTCTGATTTAGATAATATTATATTATTTAAATTACACGGATCTTGTAATTTTAGAGACAAAGGTGGTGAATATCCATTTGTTGAAGTGAATAACAAGATATTTCCTAAAATTTATGCTGATATGAATGGTAGAAATTCTATAACTGATAAAGGTGCACATATTATAATTATGAGTTACCTGAAGATATATAATAATGGAATAATGCTATTGTGGAGAGAAGCAATAGAAAAATTAAAAAATGCTGACCAATTGTCTATTATAGGCTGTTCTTTACGAGATGAGGATATTTTTCTTAAATATGCTTTATATCATTTTGGAATGAAAGAGGAAATGAATAATTCTATAATTGAAATAATTGACAACGATTGCATGAAAGTACAAGAAAAAGTAAAAAGATTAGTTGCGTATCCAGACAAGCATGAGTACAAATTATATAATAGTTTATCAGAATATTTATATCCGATTAAATATTCGCGTGGGATACTAAAAGGTTCAGAATTAACTACGACACTTTTGAAAGATAGGGTTGAGGAAAGAAAATTAGAGAATAAATAGAATAAGAGGAATGGTAGAAAATAATAATAAGTTTTATTATTATAACTTTCTTGCTAACAACATTAGTTTGAGTTAAAATTTAATTATAACGATGAGTTAAGAAGGGAGTAAAATAATGCTAAATTTAATTCCAAAGGAAAGAATAGAAAAAAAGATTTATTTGATAAGAGGTTTGAAAGTTATGTTGGATAGAGATTTGGCAGAACTTTATGAAGTGGAAACATCTCAATTAAAAAGACAAGTCAAAAGGAATATAGAAAGGTTTCCTGAAGATTTTATGTTTGTTCTTAATAGTAAAGAAATTGAAGCAATGGTGTGTCATTTTGGCATACCATCTAAGTCATATTTTGGTGGTGCTAAGCCCTATGTTTTTACAGAACAAGGTGTGGCGATGCTTTCCAGTGTATTAAATAGCAAAAGAGCTATACTTGTAAATATTCAAATTATGAGAGCTTTTGTGAAATTGAGGCAGATACTTTCTACTCATAAAGAATTACAGAGGAAAATAGAAGAAATGGAAAAGAAATATGATAAACAATTTAGTATTGTTTTCGAAGCAATTCGTCAATTGATGAGACCACCAGAAATACCAAAACCACCAAAAAAGAAAATAGGTTTTTTACAATGAGGATGAATATAACTTTTTATGTTTAGAAAGAAATTTTATTTAGGCATAATTGGTATATGTATAATCTTATTTGTGCAATATCAAAATGTTTTTGGAGAAGAAAAAATAAAAATAGCAGTTATAGATTTAGAACCCAGAGGTGTATCTACTATGACATCTTCTGTAATATCTGATTTCTTAAGAATTGACCTGTTTGATACAAAAAAATTTATAGTCGTTGAACGAAACCAGATGGAAAATATATTAAAAGAACAGACATTTCAACGTACGGGTTGCACTACTACAGAATGTGTTATAGAAGTGGGCAAAATTTTGAATGTGGAACAAATGTTAGTAGGTAGCGTAAGTAAATTAAAAGACACATATTATATCAATGTCCGTGTTGTAGATGTAGCAACAGGTGAGGTTAAACTATCAAAAGAAGTTTCTTGTAAAGAAGAAGATGAATTAAGAAATGCCAGTAGAAAGTTGATAATTAAATTAATTGGTGTAGCACTTGAATATGAGGAAATGGGGAAAGGTATTGATAAAAAAGATGTTACTCTTAACAAATATAAAATGGAAAAGAAATTACCCGAATTGAAAGTGGAAACTTTAAAAAGAGATGATATGTCATTAATAACGATAGAAAAATTATATATAGGATATGATGAATTAATAGATAGTGGGAAGATAAGAGCTACATGGGGTGTAGTTTGTGTACTAACATCAATTGGTTTGTTTGGGATGCTAACCTCCAACCACCAAAAAAAGGTGAATACTATGATTCCAATTATCTTAGTGAGTGGCAACTTAAGAAGGACGATCAAGAAAAATATGATAGGGAAATGAAAGAATATAAGACTTACAAGGGTATTCTTGAAGTAACTGGTATAATAATAGGTGGAGGTGGACTAATACTATTTATAAGTGGGGTACAAGATTTCATAAGTGCTTCTTATATAAAAGAAGAAATTTTAAAACGTGAACAAAGTTTTTTAAATAATTTTAAATTTACTTTTTCAAAAGATTCAACCTGTTTAAATTATAGTTTTAAGTTTTGAAATTTTGCTATACTTAAAGTAGAAATTCCATGGATACAATATTTAATTCTTAGTGAGTTTCATCTTTTGTAATTAATGAGAAGAATTTAAAAAAATTAAAGAAATTGAAGCATCAGTGTTGGAAGAATATTTATAAAAAATATTTACAAAATTATTTATAAATGTTAATATTAAAATAAAGTGCGGGTGTAGTTCAGTGGTAGAACGTCTCCTTGCCAAGGAGAAGGTCGTGGGTTCAAGTCCCATCGCCCGCTTTTAAAATTTATGTAGGGGCTTGAAGCCAACCCGAACGCCGAGCGAAGCGAGAATGTCTGTCGCCACGAATAAGTGGCGACGAGTTTAGACATCGGTGCGAGATGGTGAGCACCGAAAGAGAGGGTGGCAGGTTTCGGTGGAGCTAACGAAAGTTAGTGGGGGAGAAAAAGCCCCATCGCCCGCTGTCAGGCAGGATGTCTGACCTATTTTTAATAATATAGTTAGTGAAAATTTAAATTAGAGATAAGGGGTTTTTTGTTTCTATAAAATTATAACAAATAACAAGAGAGGATAAATATGATGAAAGAAATTCGTATTCATGGTCGTGGTGGTCAGGGTGTAGTTACTGCAGCAGAAATTATTGCAATAGCGGCTTTTGCAGATGGGAAATATTCGCAGGCTTTTCCTACTTTTGGTTCTGAACGAATGGGAGCTCCTGTTGCAGGTTTTGTTAGAATATCAGATGCAGAAATAAGGTTTCATAATCAGGTTTATGAACCGAATTATGTGATAGTGCAGGATTCAACTTTAATTGGTGCAGTTGATGTAACTGCTGGTTTTAAAAAAGGTGGAATTCTTATACTAAATAGTGAAAAAATACCTGATGGTTTAAAAGTTGATGGTACAATCAAAATTGTTCCTGCAACAAAAATAGCATTAGAGATATTGAAACGACCTATACCAAATACTGTACTTCTTGGAGCATTTGCAGCAATAACTAAAGAAATAAGTTTAGATGCAGTTTTAAAAGCAATAGATGAACGTTTTGCACCAGCACTTGCTGAAAAAAATAAAGAAGCAGCAAAGAAAACATATACAATGTTTTCTTAGATTTTGTAAAAAGTGGTATGAAGTGGTAGTCGCAGGCTTTAGCCTGCGGAAAAAGCGCGCAAGCTAAAGCTTGCGACTACAACATAGGAGGGGGAATATGGGAAAAATAAAAATATTATCAGTAGTTGTTATTACCACATTTATTATTGGTTGTGGAGGAACTAATTGTGTTACAAAGACAGAATCTACTCAGCCTGTTACAGAACAAAAGCATGGTCCAAGCTTAGAAGAAGCCAGTGCACCATTTTGCCAAAGTTGTTCTATGCCAATGGTAAAAGCAGAAGATTTTGGAACAAATGCTGATGGAACTAAAAATCAGGATTATTGCCATTTTTGCTATGCTAATGGATCATTTCTAGGACCAAATATGACTATGGAACAAATGATAGATATGTGTGCTAAGATTATGGTTGAAAAACAAATTATGTCAGAAGAACAAGCAAAAGAAACGTTAAAGAAAGTTATGCCAAATCTAAAAAGATGGCAGGTAAAATAGGGAGGGTTTAATGAAGTTGCCACAATGTTTAATAGTAAAACCTGGGACAAGCAGGGAAAACAAAACAGGTTCATGGCGTTCTTATAAGCCTAATGTCAATATGGAAAAATGCACAGCCTGTAAAATTTGTGAAATGTATTGTCCTGAAGGAATAATAAAAGTTTCAAAAGAAACAAAATGTCAAATAGATTATGACTATTGCAAAGGTTGTGGAATTTGTGCTCAAGTTTGTCCACAAAAAGCAATAGCAATGGAAATCGAGGTGCATTGATGAAAAAAGTCGTTGAAGGTTCAATGGCAGTAGCGGAATTTGTAAAATTATGTAGACCTAATGTTATTTCAGCTTATCCTATTACTCCTCAAACTCATATAGTTGAAAATTTGGCGCAGATTGTGGCAGATGGTGAGCTTAAAGCAGAATTTGTTAATGTGGAAAGTGAACATTCTGCAGCTTCTTGTGTGCTTGGTGCAAGTGTTGCTGGTGCAAGAGTTTATACTGCAACATCCAGCCAGGGGTTATTACTTATGACAGAAGTTTTATATAACATAGCAGGTATGAGATTGCCGATTGTTTTAACTTGTGTTAATAGATCGGTTTCTGCTCCAATAAATATTTGGAATGATTGGCAGGATTCGATTTCAGTGCGCGATAGTGGATGGATACAGTTATATGCTGAGACAAATCAGGAAGCTGCAGATATGCATATACAAGCATATAAAATTGCAGAAAATCCTGATATGTTAATTCCTGTAATGGTATGTATGGATGGTTTTATGCTAAGTCATTCTTATGAACCTATTGATTACCCGGAAGCTGCAGAAGTAGATAAGTTCTTGCCACCATATAAACCACTTTATTATCTTGATGTTAAAAATCCTTTGACTTTTGGTCCTATGGCAGGTCCTGAGTTATATGCAGAAACACGTTTTAATTTGCACAAAACAGTTTTAGAATCTTTTTCTCTTGTTAAAAAAACAGCAGAAGAATTTAAAAATGCATTTGGAAGATATTATGGAAGTTTGATAGATACATATAAAATTGAAGATGCAGATTTGGTTATAGTTTCAATGGGATCTATGCTTGGCACAATTAAAGAGACAGTTGATTTATTGCGTGAAAAAGGCAAAAAAATAGGTGTTCTGAAAATTAGATGTTTTAGACCATTTCCGAAAGATGAAGTGCGAAATATTTTGGCAAATAAAAAGAAAGTTGCAGTAATAGAAAAAGATATATCTTTGGGTTCAGATGGAGTTCTATATACAGAGATATGTTCTGCACTTTATAAAACACCTAATCCTCCACAAATTTATGGATTTGTTGCAGGTCTTGGAGGAAGAGATGTTACAGTGAATACAATTATGAAGGCTATTGAATCTACAGATAAAAATGAAGAATCTTGTAAATTTATTGATGTAAAGGAGTAATAATATGACAAAAAATCTTTTAGCTCCAGGTCATACTGGATGTGCGGGTTGTGGGCAATCACTTGGTGCATTGATGGCTTTAAATGCTGCAGGTGAGAATACAATTGTTGCAAATGCTACTGGGTGTCTTGAAGTGTTTACCACGAGGTCACCACAGTCAGCTTGGGAAATTCCGTGGGTGCATTCGTTATTTGATAATGTAGCTGCTGTTGCTTCAGGTATTGATGCAGCTTTAAAATCTTTAGGCCGTGAAAATGAAGCAAATATTATAGCTATGGGTGGAGATGGTTCAACTGCAGATATAGGTTTGCAGGCATTATCAGGTATGTTGGAACGTGGACATAATATTTTGTATATCTGTTACGATAATGAAGCATATATGAATACAGGTATACAAAGAAGTGGTTTAACACCTTTTAATGCGCGTACAAGTACAAGTCCATCTGGAGAAGTTTCTTTAGGTAACCCAAAGAAAAAGAAAAATTTGCCAATGATAGCAGCTGCACATGGAATACCTTATGTGGCAACTTGCAATATTGCATATCCAAAAGATATAGCAAACAAAGTTAAAAAAGCTTTATCAATAAAAGGACCAAAATATATTCAAATGCTTGTTCCTTGTCCATTAGGTTGGGGACATGATACAAGCTTGACAATAGCAATTGCTAAATTAGCTGTTGAAACAGGAATATATCCAATTTTTGAACTTGAAAATGGAAAAATTACTTCTGTTCGAAAAATAAATGAGCAAAAGCCAGTAGAAGAATATTTAAAAACACAAGCAAGATTCAGGCATTTATTTTCAAAAGAAGGTGGAAAAGAAGCTATTGCTGAAATTCAAAAAATAGCAAATGATAATATAGAATACTATGGTTTGCTTTCAAAACCAAAACCATAAAAATTAAGGTAGTGAATGGTCTTTAGACCATTCATAAATAAAAACGGAAGGAGATATAAAATGAAAGCTACAGTAGATAAAGATACTTGTACAGGATGTGGTTTGTGTTCAGATACTTGTCCACAAGTATTTGAATTAGGTGATGCAGTTGCAATTGTAAAAGGTGATGAGGTTTCTGCTGATGCAGTAGATTGTGCAAAGCAAGCTGCAACTGATTGTCCTGTTGAAGCAATAAAAGTAGAATAATACTTCGAACAAAACGAAAAGCGAAAAAAAGTGTCATTCTGAGGCAAAGCCGAAGAATCTCTATTCTATATTTGAGATCCTTCGCTATCGCTCAGGATGACCTTTTAGGTCATTTTAAATTATGGTTTTTCGCTTGTAGCTTTAAGCTTTTAGTTTTTTAATTTAATATTATGCACATTAATGAATTATTGAAGGAGATGATTGAGAAAAATGCTTCAGATCTTCATTTGAAGCCGAGTCGTCCCCCGCTTTTTAGAATATCCGGGACTCTTGAAGTAATGGATGCGGAGAAATTGGATGAGAAAGATACGGAACATTTAGCAGAGCTTTTAATGACTCAACAGCAGCGTGAAAAATTTGAAAATTTAAATGAAATTGATTTGGCATATACTTCACCGGAATTATCTGGAAGATTTAGAGCAAATATATTTCGTCAGAAAGGTTGTATAGAGATAATAATACGACTTATTCCTGCAAAAATACCAACAATTGAGGATTTGAAATTACCTTCAGTTTTAAAAAATATTGCACTTATACAAAGAGGTTTTATATTGCTTACAGGAGCAGTAGGAAGTGGAAAATCTACTACAGTAGCTGCAATAATTAATTATATGAATAAAGAAACTGCATCGCATATAATAACAATTGAAGATCCAATGGAATTTGTTTTTGAAGATGCAAAAAGTAGTGTTACTCAGCGAGAACTTGGCATAGATACAGATTCATATCACAGTGCATTAAAATATTCACTTAGGCAGGATCCAGATGTAATATTTGTTGGTGAGATGCGTGATACTGAAACTGTAGCTACAGCATTAAGTGCTGCAGAAACAGGGCATTTGGTTTTATCAACATTGCATACTGTTGATGCGAGTCAGACAATTGATAGAATAATAGATTTTTTTCCCTCAACTCAGCAAAATCAAATTCGTTCTCAATTTTCTAATACTTTAGCTGCTGTAATTTCACTTAGGTTAGTAGAGCGTTCAGATAAAAAAGGTCGTGTGCCTGCTGTAGAAGTTATGCTTGCTACACAGACTATTAAAACATTGATAAAAGAAGGAAAAACCAGTCAAATCAGGTCAAATATACAAGCAGGAACTTCGCAGTATGGAATGCAAACTTTTGACCAGAGTTTAGTAGAGCTTTATAAAAATGGGTTAATATCTATGGACAATGCTCTTGCTGAAGCTACTAGTCCAAATGACGTTAAATTGGCAATTACTGGAATAATGTCAAGCGTTGTATCTGCTCAGGAACAATTGAAGAATTTCTGATTAAAACACAATATGTAGTTGCCGATTTATCGGCGTTAATTGTAGTGGGTAATTTATCCTTAAAGCATAAATCACTGTTTTGAAAATGCTGATAAATCAGCAACTACATTTTTTCGCTTTCCATTTTATATTATGTTGACTAAAGAAGAAGGTTTAATACTTTTGAATGTTGCAAGACAGACTTTGGAATTATATTTGTCATCTGGCAAATCACCAAAATTTGATTTTGACAATGCTATATTTAAAGAAAAATATGGTGCATTTGTTACACTGCATAATAAAAATGGTGAGTTGCGTGGTTGTATTGGCCAAATAGAAGGAATACAACCGCTTTTAAATACTGTTGTTGAAATGGCAAAATCATCTGCAACAGAAGATCCAAGATTTTCATCTCTTAGTTTTGAAGAGCTTAAGGATATTAGTATAGAAATCTCTGTATTGTCTCCTTTAAAAAAGATTGAAAATGTTGATGAAATAGAGTTGGGAAAACATGGAGTTTTAGTAAGAAAAGGAATGAGATCTGGAGTTTTTCTTCCACAGGTAGCTACAGAAACAAAGTGGAGCAAAGAAGAATTTTTAAACAATTTGTGTGCTGGAAAAGCCGGATTACCTTTTAATGCATGGAAGGATAAAGATACAGATGTTTACATATTTTCAGCTCAGATTTTTAGTGAAGAATAAAATTCTGTTCCAATTATTTTTTGTTTTATTCCTCGGAAGTTCATTTGATTATGTCTTTGCCAAAGACATCAAGGTTTTTACCAATAAAGAAAAATATTATAGATATGAAATGGTGGAAGTTACTGTTTCTTCTGATGGTTTTAAAAAAGATGATTGTAAAAATGCAAAAGTATATTGTAAATTTTATCTTTCTAAAAATCAGACCAATGAAGAAAAAAAAGCTGTGACCGAAGGGAATACTGGAAGTACAATAGTTGCAAAAGATGAATTTGTAGAATCTATTGGAAATTTAAAAGCATTATATTTAAAATATAGTTCAGAAAAAAATATATGGTTTGGCAAATGGCCAATTCCATATACATCTAAACTTGGTAAATATTATGTAGTTGCTGCTCTTGAAGTGCTTTCTTTAGAAAAAAATCGAACTAATCAAAAGGCGAATAGTAATTCGCCCGTTATTCCACAGATTTTTACATCACGGGTTGATTTTGAAATAATTGGTAAAACTGCATTATCTTTGCCTAAAGGATTTTCTGTGTTGACGCTTGAAGGCACACCTGGTATTTATGCAAAAATTCCACATCCCGAAACAGGTAAAAAAGGATGGGAAAACACAATAGAATGGACTAAATTTTTAGGTGCAGATGCTTTTTGGCAGCTTGTGGGACATACATATATTGATGGTGAAATAAAAAAATCCAGATTTCCATGGGATGTTTCACATATTAATATGATGGATAAAATCGGGGTACTTGCTCATAAAGAGGGAATAAAATATGGATGCTGGATTATTTCTTATGTAATTTTAGGTAAAGATGCAAAAAAAGCTCCATATAAATTTACTACAGTTTACAATCCTAAGACTAATACAGTAGAAACTGCAAAGTTTGCCTCTATATCTGATGAAAGGCGTAAAGAGGATATAATAAAATTAATGCAATTATTTGATAAAAATCCAAATGTTGATTATATAGGTTTGGATTATCTTAGAATGGGATTTGGTGGATATGAATTTGTAGATGAATTTGTTAAGGATATGACTATAAAGTTACCATCTGAATGGGATAAGATGACATTTGAATCAAAAGTAAAATGGGTAGGATATAGGGTCCAACTGCACAAAGACTGGGTTATAGAAGAGAGATGGTATTGGTGGCGTGCACATAAAATGGCTGAGACTGTTAAAGAAATTTTGGATAAAGCAAAAGTTTCTAAGCCTGTTTGGGTTTTTACTCTTGGTTGGCGTCAGGGAAAAGAACACGGCCAGGATCCAGTAATGTTTATAGATGCAGGAATTTCGATTAATTCAATTATGTTATATCATTGTGATAGGCCAACATACAATAATATGATTGGGGATTGGAAAAAATATACAGAAAACGGAAAGAGTGCTTTTGTGTTAGGTGAATGTTTGGATTGGACATTACATCAGAAAACTATTAATCCGCCAGGTCCTATGGAAGTATTTGACAGGCTTATGTTAGCAATGAATACATTTTATGAAAACAATAAAAACATTGGTTTGTTTTGGCATGATTTAGGAAGAGGAATATATGGTAGTAGAGGTCCGTATTCTATGATGGAATGGATGATAATTGGAGGCACATCATTCTCAAAATTAAAAGCAAAAACTGGAGCATTACCGTTAGATGTTATATTAGATGTTCCAAATTCTGTTTATTTTGATGAAAGTTTTAAGGCAACAGTAACATTAAAAAATATTAGTATATATGATATTTCCAATATAAATATAAGTATGCTTAATGTCAATAATCTGGAGAATTTGAGTGATTTAAAAATTTGCATTGATAAGTTAAAATCAGCTACTAACCCTATTTCAGTAGTATTTAATCTTAAAATTACTAAAGCACGTTTAAATGCTGGCAATAGATACATAGTGCCTATATTGCTCACATATAAAAATGAAAAAAAGAATACCATAGATAGAATTTTTGATTTCAAATATACACTTGCCAGTAAAAAAACAGCAGTGACAATACCTCAAAAACCTGATAAGTTAAATAGTAAATAAATCCCCATTTAATAACAGAATGTTTCATAAATGGAATTTTTGTATGGTAGCCGCAGGCTTTAGCCTGCGAAATACTTGGAATTTCAGCAGTTAAAACCGCAGGCTAAAGCCTGCGGCTACCTAAAATAGCATTGTGACACAGTCTGTAAAGGGGGATTTGTTTTATACTCTATGAAACTTAATGAGATTATTCAAAATATAGAATCTGGTATTTCAAAACAGTTGATTTGTGGATTGTATGGTGGTGCAAAAGGATATTTTTTAGCACATATTACTCAAGCTATAAATCGTCCAATATTAATAGTAACTACTAATGATGAACAGGCAGAATTACTTGCAGATGATATTTCTACATGGCTAAATTTTCTAAAACATCCAAAAGAAGTTTGTTATTTTCCAGCATTGGATATATTGCCGGAAATGGAGCTTGGACCTTCAAAAGTGATATTATCGCAGCGATTACAGGTATTATTTAATATTGCAAATAATGTTTCTCATCCTATAATTACTTTATCTGCAAAGTCTTTACTTCAAAATTTGCCATCTCCTTTGGATTTTAAATCTGCAGTAATTAATTTGAAAAATAATGAGATATTGGAACAGGATGATTTTATCGAAAAATTGTCAGAATTTGGTTATGAGAGAGTAAGTCTTATTGAGAAAAAAGGTGGATTTGCAGTTCGGGGAGGAATAATAGATGTTTTTCCTTTAACATTTGAAGATCCTGTTAGATGTGAATTTTTTGATGATACAATAGAATCACTCAGGTTTTTTGATGTTTATTCTCAGCTTACAATAAAAAAAACAAAAGAAATTTGTATACCTCCTGTTCGTATAGAAAAGCAAAATAGTTCTATTTTAGAATATTTCCCCCAAAAAAAATTAATTTATATAGACGAAATAAATTTAATAGAGCAGGAATTAAGAAAACAAAATATTTTAGATGAATTTATGCAATTGTCATTGGATTGCTTGAATGATTTGCAAATACTTTACGGGTCGGTTTTTTTACAAACAAGTTATATTGTTGATACTGCAAATATTGAACACAAGTTTGTATTTTCTGCTAAATCCATATCTTTTGCAACACATGGGAAATCTTATTCTGGTAGAGATACTGAAACTAATATTTTACAGGAATTTTTCACTGAAATATATAAGTGGCAGAGGGAAAACAAAAGGATTATTTTCTTTTGTAATAATGATGGAGAAAGAACAAGGTTGCAGGAACTATTGGATGAAAAGGATATTTATTCCAATATTAAAATATTTGTTGGTAGACTTTCCTCTGGGTTTTATATTGAGGATGATAATTTAATTGTTATTCCTGACCATGAAATCTTTAAGCGTTACAACTTTAGACCTGTACAAAGGAAGTTAAAATTTAAAGAAGGAAGGAGTATTAGTAACATTGTAGATTTAAAACTAAATGATTTTGTTGTTCATATTGATTATGGAATAGGCAAATATAATGGGATAGTAAAGCTTAATATAGAAGGTAATACAAAAGATTTTATTATCATAGAGTATGATGGGCAGGATAAACTTTATATACCAGTTGATAGGATTAAAAGTATCCAAAAATATATAGGATTTACCCAAGTCCCTTTGCTAAATAAACTCGGAACGTCAGTATGGGAAAGAGTTAAAGCACAGGCAAATGAGAAAATTAAAGAAATGGCATCTGAACTGTTGAAATTATATGCATACCGTGAGACTTTACCTGGGACTAAATTTTCTCCTGATGGTAATTGGCAGTCAGAGTTTGAAGACGCATTTTTATATAATGAGACTCCTGATCAGAAAAAATCAATTGAAGAAATTAAAAAAGTTATGGAGAGTAATAAACCAATGGATCTTTTGCTTTGTGGGGATGTAGGGTATGGAAAAACAGAAGTGGCAATGCGTGCTGCTTTTAAGGCTGTAATGGATTCACGGCAAGTAGTAGTTTTAGTGCCTACTACAATATTGGCTGAACAGCACTATAATACTTTTAGAGAAAGAATGGCAGATTATCCAATAAATATTGAAATGTTATCCAGATTTCGAAGTAAAATAGAGCAGGATAAAACTATAAAAAAATTGGCTAATGGTACAGTTGATATTGTGATTGGCACTCATAGATTATTACAGCACGATATACAGTTTAAAAATATAGGACTTTTAATAATTGATGAAGAGCAGAGATTTGGAGTTAAACATAAAGAAAGACTTAAACATATTAAAACAACAATAGACGTTCTTTCAATGTCTGCAACTCCAATACCTCGTAGTTTATATATATCACTTTCAGGTGTCCGGAAAATGAGCGTAATAAATACTCCCCCGGAAGGGAGAATGCCGATTCAAACTTATGTCCTGGAATATGATGAAAAAATAATTAGAGATGCAATTTTACGTGAGCTTTACAGGAATGGCCAGATTTTTTATGTGCATAATCGTGTTGAAACAATAGAACAGGTTGCAGGTAAAATCAGGTTTCTTGTTCCAGAAGCAAAAATTGTTATTGCACACGGTCAAATGAGAGAAAAATCATTAGAAAAAGTAATGATAGATTTTTCTGAAAGAAAATTCGATGTACTGATTGCAACAACAATAATAGAATCAGGTTTAGATATTCCAAATGCGAATACAATAATAATAGAAAGCGCAGATACTTATGGATTAAGCGATTTATATCAATTAAGAGGAAGAGTGGGAAGGGGTAAGGTTCAGGCGTATGCTTATTTAACATATACTAAGAATAGTTTGCTTTTTTATCAGGGTATGGAGAGGTTAAAAGCAATAGAGGAATGTGATGAGCTTGGAACAGGTTTTAAATTGGCACTTAGAGATTTGGAAATGAGGGGCGCAGGAAATATTCTTGGGAAGGAGCAGCATGGGCATATACTTGCAATAGGTTTTGATTTGTATTGTGAACTTTTAAAAGAATCAGTTGCTGAACTTAAAGGAGAAAAAATAATTAAAGCAATAGATCCGGAAATTGATATGCAGATTGACATTTATTTGCCAGATGACTATATCCAGGATAATAATCAAAAAATTTCAGTATATAAGGAAATTGCATCTATTAGCACAGAAGAAGAAATAAATTATATGCATAAAAAATTGCGTGATATATATGGACCTATCCCGGATGTTGTCCTTAATCTTTTAAATTTGATGCACTTAAAATTAATTGCAAAAAAATTTAATATTCGTACAATTAAAGAAGAACATAAAAAATTTGAAATAAAATTTGATTTTAATGAATTCAATAGAAAATCAGGTAGCATAAACAAAAAATGGTTAGACAGATTTAAAGAAGTATACAAAAACTATACTATTAGTTTTAAATCAGATAATAATTTACTGATATTGTATTTAAATAAGCCTGAGAAATTAAATAATTCAAAGAAAACAGCTTTTTTGGAAGAATTTTTTAGTCAAATCAAGGAATAATATAGTTTTATTAAATGGGTTTATCCCTATTACTTTTAGTTAATGAGGTGTTGATGGTTTTAAATCTAATTACACCAATTGTACCAAGCAATATGCCTATTGGTATCATCATAATACCGAGAAGTGTCAGAATTGGTGTATCAAAAAATTTAATAAAGGTTGTACCTGCAATTAAGAAAGTCAATGCAGTTCGCAGATACGCAAGAAAAGTTCTTTCATTGGAAAGTTTTGTTCTATCAATTGCTAAATAATCTCGCAAGATTATTTCTTCATCAATGAGTTTCTCATAAGGTTTATTTTTTAGCATAATTTTAAAAAGCTTTTTTAACTTTATTTTTGTAGTTTATCATAAATTGCTATAACTGTCAAAATTTTATTCTGCAAAACTTGACAAAACAGAATTTTGTAGTATACTTATATTAGCTATGATAAATATTGCCAAAGCAAACCCGTCACAATACACAATACACAATACACAATAAGAAGTCTCTCTTTAAAAACTTTTTTCAATTTTTGTAGTTGCCGATTTATCGGCGTATTTATTATTACAGGTATTTCCCCTCTATTCCTTGTGGGAGAGGGTAGGGTGAGGGGTATAATGAGATCACTATGGAAACCATTCCATAGTATAAAGAAGAGGGTATAATACCCATCTTCTTAAAAGGAGGAAGTAAAGATGCCAACGCAATTACAAAAAGCAAGTGCAAGATTTAAATCCTGTATAAAAATTAACACTGAGCAAACAGGAACAGTATCTTGTGGCAATAATTCTGGATTTGATTTAACATCAGAAATAACAATAGAAGCATGGGTTAAATTAGGATTTAATGCAGATAGAACATCTACTACTTATGAAACAATAGTGGCTAAATCAGATGCAAATATTTTAGGCAAATTAAACTATTGGTTATATTTATATGGTAAACGTCTTGGATTTCAATTTAAGAAAGCAGATCTTACTGTATATTCTTTGGAAGTGGACTCTGGAGATGCAATTCCAGTTGGGCAATGGGTTCATTTGGCAGCAACGTTTAAAGATAGCACAGATGAAATAAAGTTATATATAAATGGAGTGCTCAAAAAGAGTAGGTCTGATGCTGATGGAACGCCAGCTACTACAACTAATGACGTTACAATAGGCAAAATGAAAATAGGGACAAGTAATTATTGTTATGAAATATTGGGAAATAGTTGCATAGATGAAGTTCGTATATCAAATGTGGCAAGAACAAGTTTTGATATAATTGCCCCAGTTAGTTCAGATGGAAATACAATAGCATTATATCATTTTGATGAAGGCAGTGGAACAGTAGCAGATAATGCAGAGGGGACAGGAGCAAGAGATGCAAGTGTTCCAGAAGGTTGGTGGGCACAAGAAGTTGATGAAAACAGTATAGTGAGTGATGGCGACATAGGAGATAATATAATAGCAATAATAAATGCATCAACAGAGACAACGAAGATAGATGCGGCACAATTGGAAGCAACAACAGATGCAAAAAAGATAGCTGCTGGTAATCTTAAAGATGATGGGATTACAGGAACAAAATTAGCAGATGCAGTAGCTGGAAATGGATTAAGCAAGGATGGGTCTGAAAATTTACAAGTAAATGTAGATGATTCAACAATTGAAATAAATGCAGATATATTACGATTAAAAGATAGTGGAATAACAAATGCGAAAGTGAATGACTCTGCTGCAATTGCACAGACGAAAATAGCAGGGGGAACAACAGTAGATGATACGGTAACACCTGCTGCAAGTGCGACAGATTTGAAGAATAGATTAGATATGTTTGCAAATAGAATTAAAGATATAATTGGAGCAACTACAGGTGGTTGGTTGGGTTCAATTTCAGCATCATTAAAAACACTATGGGATAAATTCAATGATAGCACAGGTCGTAAACATACAGGAACAGGTAACGATGCACCGAAAATAGATAAAACAGGGTTGGCAGATAACGCATTAGCTGCAGATACAACAGGGCGAGCCAAAATGGAAGATGGATTTTTATCAGCAGATACCACAGGCAGAGCCAAAATGGCAGACGGATATGTTAATGTTGATAAACTCGCAACAGATGCAGTTGAAGAAGCAAAAATCAAAAATGGTGCAGTTACACTTTCCAAAATAGAAGACAAATTTTTTGCGTATGGACAAGCATATAGGAGTAGTGATTATACATTAACACAAGCAAGTTGGGATACATTAGAATTGACAGGTGGAAATAACAATCTCAAGAATGTTTCTCATTCTGCGAGCACAAATCCACATAGGGTAACTGTAGCTTATGCAGGAGTATACAAAATAAATTTTTCTGTGGCATTTAAAGGTGGAGCAAGTGATTCCAGAAATGCGAGATTATCAAAAAATGCTTCTATGACAGCAAATTCAGAACAGAAGTGCCAGGGAGTGTATGTTGGACACACGTGGATGCGGCTAATTATTGGTTAGGAGACTCTATTTCCAGAGAAGTAATTGTTACGTTAGCAGCAGATGATTGGGTTTCAATACAAGTTTCAAGAGGTGGGGGTGCGGGTGTAGTTGGTTGGGTTGATACAGGTATATCAGCAGGAACAGCAATATCAGCAATAATAACAATACAAAAAATAGGAGAAGCGTAGAAAAAAAGGCAGGTAGTATGGAAATCATTCCATAGTGTATGGAAATGATTCCATAGTTTTTGTGAAATTTTAGGATTAAATGTATTGTCATCCTGAACTTATTTCAGGATCTGATTTTGTAGTCGCTGATTTATCAGCATAGAAGCGTAATAAAGCAAACAACTTATGCAAAAGCGCCATAAAATTATAAAAACAGTAACACTTGGCACGAAATTTGCATATAATATAAAGAAGAGGGTATAATATATCCGTTTTCTGAAAAGGAGGAAGTAAAGATATGCCAACAAAATTACAAAAAGTAAGTGAAAGATTTAAATCCTGTGTGAAAATTAATCCTAATCAAACAGGAACAGTATCTTGTGGCAATAATTCTGGATTTGATTTAACTTCAGAAATAACAATAGAGGCATGGGTAAAATTAGGATTTAATGCTGATAGAGCGTCTACTACTTATGAAACAATTGTGGCTAAATCAGATGCAAATACTTCAGGCAAATTAAATTATTGGTTATATTTATACGGTAAACGTCTTGGATTTCAATTTAAGAAAACGGACCTTACTGTATTTTCTTTAGAAGTGGACTCTGGAGATGCAATTCCAGTTGGGCAATGGGTTCATGTTGCAGCAACATTTAAAGATAGCACAGATGAAATAAAATTATATATAGATAATGTTCTAAAAAAGAGTAGAACTGATGCAGATGGAACTCCTGGTACTACTACTAATGACGTTACAATAGGTAAAATGAAAATAGGGACAACCAATTATTGTTATGAAATATTGGGTAATAGCTGTATAGATGAAGTGCGAATATCAGATATAGTTAGAACAAGTTTTGATATAACAGCCCCCCTTAGTTCTGATGGAAATACAATAGCATTATATCATTTTGATGAAGGAAGTGGAACAGTAGCAGATAATGCTCAAGGAACAGCATCAAGAGATGCAAGTGTTCCAGAAGGTTGGTGGGCACAAGAAGTAGATGAAAACAGTATAATGAGTGATAATGAGCTATTTGCCTATGGGCAGATATGTAGAGTTGGAAGTCAAGGACCAATTGATAATGCGAATAATTGGAATGCAATAGCATTTACAAGAAGTGATAATCTAAAAAATATTACTACTGATTTAGACAAAATTAAAGTTACTTATGCAGGTAAATACAGAATACAATATTGGATATCAGCTGTTCATCCTTCAAATTCGGGTGTGATAAAAGGAAGAATAGTATTAGTATCAACAGGGGAAGAACTTATAGGTAGTTTTAGTATAGCTGGATATACCGGATCAGGTAATTACGGTATGTTAGACAGAGACATAATTGTAGAATTAGCTGCAAATAACGAGATAAGATTACAAGTAGCTGGGAATTATAATAATATGTATGTTAATGTTCCTGGAGAAAGTCCGGCTCCTACTTATGCAGTTGTGGCAATATTAACTATAGAAAAAATAGGAGAATAGCAAGAAAATAATTATGCGATTTTTTAAAAAATATTTAAAGAGCTTAATGATTATTGTTTTTTTATCAGTTATAACTTCAATTGCAAATGCAGGATGGAAAACCACATTATTAGATTCCTTGTGGCCAAATAAATATATTTCCATTGCACTGGATAATAACAATAAAATTCATATTAGTTATACTAATATTATTGATGTGGGAAGTGCTGGGGGAATAGAACAAAAGTTAAAGTATGCGACTAATGTTTCAGGTGATTGGGTGTATGTTACCATAGATAATGGAAATATGAGTGTAATGGGAACTTCAATAGCAATAGATCATAACAACAAAATACATATTGCTTATAGTGAACATATTCCAAGTGGTGGTCGCTCAAATCTAAAATATGCAACAAATGCCAGTGGTTCATGGGTAATTAATACTTTAGAAAGTGGAAGTGTTGATGGAAATGGGTATGCTGCTGAATCAATAGCTATAGATGGTAATAATAAAGTTCATATTAGTTATAATGATAGTTGGAGTTCAGATTTAAAATATGCAACAAATGTTAGTGGTTCATGGGTATTTACTACTTTAGATAGTATTGGTCATGTTGGAAGTGGTTCATCCATTGTCATAGATAGTAATAATAATGTCCATATTAGTTATTCAGATACAGATACGAATTCATTAAAATATGCAACAAATATTACTGGTTCGTGGGTTATTTCTACTTTATGTAGTGATTATTACGGTGGCTCTATTGCTATTGATAATAATAATAAAGTTCATATTAGCTATTATTCTCCTTCTGTTATTAATGGTATGACATATGTAAAGAATTTAAAATATGGAACAAATGTTACTGGTTCATGGGTATTTATTGTTGTATATAGTGCTGATATAGGGAGTGTTGGAGGTCGTGAATCTATTGTCATAGACAGTAACAATAAAGTTCATATTAGTTATTATCATTATAGTTCTCAGTATATAAAATACACAACAAATATTTCTGGAGAATGGGTATATTTGACACTGGATAAATATGGAGATTCTATGTCAAGTGCTATAGATGGTAATAATAAAGTTTATATTTGTTCTGCTTCTTCTGCTGGTGCTTTTGTTGGTTTGAAGTATGCAATAATTGATAATTCAAGATCTGCTCCTATACTATCATGGACAGGGGAAACGGATTATATCGCCGATGGAGTTCATCCAGATGTGGTGAACAGGGGAAGTAGTGTTCAATTCAGAGTAAAATGGACAGATGCAGATGGAGATTCGCCTGAAATAGGGTATCCTAAGGTGACAATCAAAAAAGGAACAAGTGAAATAGGAACATATACAATGCAATATGTAAGCGGAGATAATGTAACAGGAAGCATATATAGTTATACACTTGCATTTTCATCTTATGGAGGAGACTACACATATTATTTTTCTGGGATGGATGATTGGCATGATGTAGCAGTAAATACAGCAGAGAAAACATTTACAGTAGTAGATACGAATGGAATAATATCAGGTAAAGTAACAAAAGCAGATGGAGTGAGTGGTATATCAGGTGCAGGAATCCAGCTTGTTGAAGTTCAGGACTTATTGGAAGAAAGGGTAATTTAAGAAGTAGAGAGTTTT
>JBBTED010000094.1:0-2611 GCA_038042445.1 Candidatus Firestoneibacteriota bacterium | reverse complement strand
TCTGGATACATACAGGAACGGTTGATAAATACTATTCTAAAATTCTGCATAAAGCTTTTAGAAAAGTGTCTATATTTTTAGGTGAATGAACTAATGTTATGAAACTTCAATTTTTGTGCTACAGAAAAACCTCTTAAACCCCATTCTTTTTAAGGGGTAACATCTTTCTCAATGTTACCCCTTATTTCCTCTTATCTGGTCGTTTACTGTAGTAAATAGTCCGTCAGGTCGTTATACAATTGTGTTTTCGGGATGTGCTATTGGTTGTATCCCCCAATTCTTCTTCTAATATTTTCTTTATGTGTCTAAAAATAATTTTGTACCCTGAGCACATTGAATCTTTTTCAAATGGGCTCCCTGTAGCTAAATAGGCGTTGTAGAAACAACCACCCTTGCACATTTCTTTGAATTCACACACACTGCACTCCTTGATATCGTTCACATTTCGTCTCAAGAGATATTTGTTAACCTCGGATTCCATAATTTCGTCTATAGAGTGTGTCTTGATATTACCAAGCTTGAAACCCTCACCAGAACCAAATTTGCCACAAGGGTGAACATCTCCATTGGGATTAATAGCAATGTACCGATTACGGCAAGTGCCACTGAACGTACAGGAATTCATTTTCCCCATTAAAATTCCTGCCGCATATTTGGCTAAACTCGGTATCTCTATGAAGGGTTCTGATTTATCAAAAAACCAGAGATCAAAGAGTTCTACCATGCACGCTGCCCATTCTTCTGGAGTTACTTCTATAGAATCTCGATTTGTTTTTGCATTACCGGCAATTGCAGGGTAATTTAATTCGAAGCTTATTTTATTCCTCTTGAAGAAATTATACATTTCATTAATTTTATCCAATTTGTTCCGTGTAAGGACTGCAATACAACCGACTGGTGATGGAGATGCAGGGTCATTTTTCATGGTATGTATCGCTTCCATTACCTTATCAAAACTACCACTGCCGTCTTTGTGTCTTCGGGTGCTATCGTGCAGTTCTTTATTACCATCGAGAGAAGAACCAATTTTAAATTTGTTTTCCTTCAAAAACCCCCAAAGCTCTGGTGTGAGCAAAGTCAGGTTTGACTGTATCTCATTGCGAATGACATGGTCTTTAAACGATGTTGTATAGTGATTTTGTAATTCAATAATTTTTTTGAAAAAATCAATTCCCATACTCAGGGGCTCTCCGCCATGCCAGATGAAATCCGAGATTGAAAGGTCAAATGAATTTTCAATCGATACTTTTACGTTGTACTCTATAACTTTTTTGTTAACGTGTTCTAGCGTTTCCGTATTCATAACGAATGTTTCATGTGATTCATAGCAGAAAGAGCAATAAAGGTTGCACCGCTTAGTTGGTTTAACGATTGCAATTACAGGAAATTTATTCAAATTTTTCATTGTGTTCCTTTCTCCCTGACTGGCATTGCGCCAGTCAGGGTTTTATAATTTTCCAATTAAAATCGTATCTTGCTAATGAACTGTCGGGGGAAACTGCGTATGCGTTTATTAAACAGAACGTTATCTAGTCCAAAAACAATCATGATAATCGCAATATTTATTTTCCCATGCAGTTTTTGAATTATCATCGACGGATTCCAAACAAGCCAAAACACAAGCCAAAGCAGGTCGTTCGCTCGATGCAATTTCTCGAATCCTATCGCATAAATTGTTCATTTTTTCTTTTAACATTTTTATATCTCCAAATAAAGTTAACGAAAAACAATGCAAAAAAACTTTTTTATAGACTTATACAATCATAGCAACCACCTTCCTTTCGTAATAAAATTTATAAATATTCAGAAAATTGTGTGAATAAATATTACAGTCAAAAGCATTATGCTGAGTTTACATAACCGCAAATGTATTTAATACTTTTTGCCCTACCAGGTATTTACGAGATGAAGTTTACTCAATATGGATGATAATTACTATCCCGATGAAATCCCAAAAAGATAACCACTGTTATTCGAATACAATCAGTGTGATTAATAAATTGAACATCTTGAATTCATAATCTTGTAAAAAGGAATTTATAGCAATGGAGATTGAATTAATGGAGGTATGGTGAAACGTGTATTGAGAAGTATATCTAAAAATGTTAGAAAAATGCCACTTCCCATAGAGCAATATTTCAGGATAAGCAAATTTGTGAGGTGAACTACTGTTTATCTTCTGAGGAAAAGTGCGAAACACCGATGAACAGAAATGGGGAAACAAGGAGGCAGGATATAGTGCTTGTTACTTGTTAAAATCTGAATAAAACGAGGGATTTATTCTCTAAGTGCAAGTTTTTCCTTTATTATATTTATTTCCTCTTCTAGCTTTTCAAGTTCTTCGTAATACTCAGAGCGGGTAATATAAGGATTTTCTGGCGTATTCGTGATTGGAAATGGTTTTACAGAACCGACGACCAATTTAAGTTGCCCCTTCGCACAATTTTCTTTTGAGAGAATTCCCCAAGTATTCCAGTTAGACTTTTCCATAACGTTTTCATTTATTCTGCTATGTATTCTGGGCAATTTATTTATTGTCGCCTCTGGTAAATAGACTGGTTTGTTAGGAGACTCCATACATTTAACGAGGGCCGTTTCAAAATCGGTAGAT
>JBBTED010000093.1:0-5716 GCA_038042445.1 Candidatus Firestoneibacteriota bacterium | reverse complement strand
CCTGCATACGGCACATACGAATACTTCAAACTTTCAGTAATAACATCTCCATTTTCTGATATTATATTTGTATCTATTACTTCTTTTTTCACTACTGACTTCAATACAGACAAATCTCCATTATAATTAAATCTTATTGTCTGGCCTATAGGACCATTCAAAAATTTTATAAATTCCCAAGCCTCTACAGGATGTTTTGTCTGTATAGGAATTGCCCACAATATAAGCCAATTTACTGTTGCTCTTTGTTTTCCTTTAGGAAGTAATGCTATATCCCATTTAAAAGTTTTTACCTTTTTTATATCTCTGGCTGCAAAAATACCTGACCACAACATAGCTATTTTACCTGTCATAAATAATGGAACTGGCTGCATTTCTGTTAACTGTCCTATTGATGGTGCTACATGATATTTATTTATCATATCAGACCACGACCTCATAGCATCTATAGCAAGAGGTTTATCTATATTGCATTTTTTACCATCAGAACTTATAAATTCTATTCCATTCATTTTTAAAATTAAGTGTGCCCCACCTCCACCAAATATTATTGTTCCATATTGATCAATTCTACCGTCATTATTAAAATCCTTAGTCAATTTTTTGCAATTATTCACAAATGTATTCCAATCCCATGTGCTATCCGGATATTTTAATTTTTCTTTGTCAAAAATATCTTTATTATAATACATAATCACAGGATTACACCATCCGGGTATTGCAGCATATTTACCTTTAAATAAAATAGCATTCATAAGATTAGGTTGAAAATCATTCTTAATTCTATCCTGAAATTCCGAATCAGTCTTCATAACATCAGTTAAATCCAACAATGCATCTTTGTCAGCTAAAGCATAATATTCCTGTGGACCTATATCAATAATATCCGGTCAATCACCTGAAAGAATCATTGTCTGAACTTTCACTAAATATCTTTGCCAGTCTGTTATAGGGATTAATCTTAATCCTATATCAGGATGAAGTCTTTCAAATTCCTTTACCAACTCTTTAACAGTATTATAATCACCGGCAGCTCCCCGGACTGCATATTTTAAAACTACGCGTTTAGAACTTTTATTGTCTTTTGTACAGGATATACTTAAAATACATATTGAAACTATTGCAAATATCCCTACAACAAATATATTTTTCTTTTTCATAAATTGATTATTACCTCCAAATTCCCAAAATTCCCCTTTCTTAAAGGGGATAAAGGGGTATTATTTCACCCCTAACATTCTTAAAACATTGGCACTTAAAAATGCTCCACGTTGGACATCTGCAATTGTTTCATATTCAACAGCATAATAACCTTTGTAATTTATATCTTTAAGTTTTGCAATTATAGGTTTCCAGTCAATAATCCCTTCGCCTAAAGCACAATATTCAAGCTTACCATTTCTTTTATGCACATCTTTCCAGTGCGTATATTGGACATATTTAGCAACTTTTTTTAATCCTACAAGCGGATCTTCACCATAATAACAAAAGTTTGCAGGGTCACAATTTATGGCAATAGCAGAACTCTTTACATTTTTCAATACTTTTAAACAATCTTCACCACCAGCAGTTATCCCACCATGATTTTCAATACACAAACACACTTTTTTCTTTTGAGCATAATCTCCAACTTTATTAAGACAATCCCAGAGTTTATTATATGTAGTTGTTGTAATTTTAGATTTATCAATAAACCCGGCAAATATTCTTATCTCACTAACATTTAATTTTGATGCCAAATCAACAGCTTTTTTTACCTTTTCTATCTGAACAAGTAAATCATTGTCATTGCCAAGTGTAAAATCATTTCCAATCGCAAAACTTGCAATATCAACCCCATATTTCTTTGACAAACTCTGTATTCTTTTGTTTTCTACATTGGTAGCCTGGCTATACAATGAATTTCTCGCCTCTTTTGGATCTGAATCCACATGTATTTCCACACCAGCAAACCCAAGCTCTTTAACACACTTCAAATACTTTTCTGTCCCCATTTCTCTAAAACCCCACGCTGCTGCAATTATTTTACTTTTACTCATAATGCTTTTCTCCTTTTCATTACCGTAGTATTGCTAATTTGCCTTTTTTTATATTATTATTTTCATCTGTTATTGCATAAAAATATATTCCACTTGACACTTCTTCACCTCTACTGTTTAAAACATTCCATTCCATTTCTCCACTTAGCGTGTCTTTCTCTTCATCATACACCAATTCTCCTGCAACATTGAATATTTGTAATCTTGTGTGTATTGTTAATTTCGTAAAATGTATAACTGTATAACCTGCTGATGGTTTAAATGGCTGTGGATATATATTCACTGGTGTTGAACTTGTGATAGTATTTGAAATCTGCGGTGCTGATGCCGGCGGTAAAGGACACAATGGATCCCCTATTAATACCTGCTTCCAGTTTACATACGGACAAGACATATAAAAACTTTCTGCTAAATTGTATTTATCAATAAAATATCTTGTAGTCAATGTTTCTACATCCTGACAGGCATCAAGATACGGTTCTCCAGTATATCCAGACACACCCGCTACTCCATTTTTTACCAAATCTGCTATAAGTGATTGCGACGCACCTTGAGGATCTGCTGACCCACGTATATAATTAGGCCAATCAGATGGATATTCAAATGTTCTTCCTCCTGTTGACACATAAGTTTCAGCTATTGCACCTGGTGCAAAATATAGACTTTGATATTTTGCACCAGTAGAATTCCAATCATTACTTCCCCAGCTAAAATAACAACCTAAATCTTTATATCCTGTCTGAAATGTACTTGAACTATCAAATATAACATTATTAAATTTTGCAGATTTTAATACATTTGATGCAGCCTCCATATTATTATCTGCAACAATATAGCTCGCACTACTGGGTTTTGCATCAAAAAGATATTTCCGTGTCGCTGCAGAACCATAAGCATTTACTGAATTATCTATTAATGCCTTAACTTGTTCTACTGTATAACCATCTAATTTTGTAACTAAATAAAGATTTTTATAACCATTATATGTTTTACTATGTGAAAATGTATCCCTCATTGCAGTTCCCCCACTTGCTCCACTTGACCAAGACCTGCCATTATAAGGATTAATAGTCCGAGATGTTATAGCTGGAGATGCATCCATTGTAACAAGAGAATTAGTTACTGAATCAGAACCATTACGTCTTAATGGTGTCCCTTTTGTAAGAACGATATAATCAATTTTATCATAAATATTATTACTGTTTATCCAATTTTTAATGCTCATAACTAATTTATTATATTCTGTTGTATTAACTGTTTCTGTTGTTTCACCTGTATAATACATCATATTTACATCAGGAATACTTCTTGCCTTTTGATAATATAAACCAATTTCTTTTGAAGCAGAACTTGCATTGTTTATTACTACAAGAACATTCTCAGGAGCTGCAGCAGAAAAAACTGAACCAGCATTTATAAAAAAAATACTGATTAAAATTAAAATTTTCATCAAATTATTATATAAAAGAATAATGACGTTTGTAAACATATTTATTACTCGTATTTTTCAATTTGATATAACGAATACGGGTTTATACAGTTTTAAGTACTGTTTTTATATTCTCTATTGGATTATTAGGCATAATATTTATTAATAATGCTATATAACCACCAGTTTTATCATTCAGGCAATTTATCACTTCTTTAATATGTTTTACCACATCATCAGTTGAACCTGAATGTAATATATGCTGTGCATCTATACCTCCTGCAAAACATATTTTACCCTTATATTTACTTAAGTTATTTATATTCATCGCCTGAACAGGACTTATTATATCTAATCCTAACTCAATAAAATCAGGAATTAGAATCTCTATATTTCCACAACTGTGAAAAAATACTGTTTTTTTGTTTTTGTGAACTTCATCAAATAATATTTTATAACGTGGTTTAAAAACCTTACGCCAGAGTTCTGGATTTATTATTAATTTATCTTGCATACCCCAGTCATCAGTAAAATAAATACCATCAATATCAAATTTACGCCACTGCTCAATTATATTTAATTGAAATTCTAATATTTTATCCGCCAATTCCTCCATTTTATCCTGATATAGCATTAAATATTCCAAACATTTATCTAATCCACACAATAAATGCATTCGCTCAAATAAAGTAAGGCCAACATCACCAAAAATATATTTATCCTTATTTTCCTCTATTATTTCACTTGCTTTATCAAACCATCCTAAATCTAAAGGATTAGGAATTTTATAATTATCTATATCTTCAATGCTTTTTATTGGAAATTCTTTAACTTCACCCATAAATCCATCTTCTAAAACTTCCCATACACAACCCCATTCATCTTCACCTAATGCTTTAGGAGTCCAATTATATGGTGATTGTTTTCGAATTAAAATGTAATCCTGTGGATATTCATTCATTAAATTTTGCAATTCTTTTCCCATTAACTTCATAGTCCGATCTGGTAAATCATAAGCTACCGGTATTCTATCAGGACTTTTAAATTTAATTGCCTTATACACCCGTTCTTTACTGGTCATCATCAATTCCTCTTAAAAATTAATCATTATAGATTCATATTCATCAAGTTTTTCTAATGCAATATGAAGCCAGTCATTTTGTTTTTTAAAACTTATATTTGAATTTTTTAGTAGTTTCACTTCTTTAGGAATTTTATTTCCTGTTTTTATTCCTATTTCTACCTTGTTTATTGGTACTACGTATCTCACAACTGGATACGGTTTTAACTGATTAGTGGTCTGGTTTAACAACAATATTGCAATACTTTTTTCTTTTATATGTGTAACTACTTCTACTGAACCAGGTAAATTTGTTTTTAAAGGCACATCATTTCCAGATACAGATGAAACTGAATTTACTAAAACTTCCATATTGTCTTTACAACCAAACTTATGACAGATTGCATCTAATTCAGCAGTTATATATAGCATTTTTCCTTTACCTATTTTTTTTGTTACTATCATTGGATTGATTTCACTTCCTGGATAACCACACATTAGAAGATGATCTCTATGCCTGCGACTATCATCAAAACCTAATATCTGTGCCATTGATGAAACACCTTTTTCTGTTTCTAAATGGACATAACCACCTCTAAATGAAAGAAGTTTCTTGTTAAATTTTTCCCATATTTTTTCTTTAGAATATATTTTATAATATGTATGTGGTAAAAATTTGTCGCCTTCAGGTCTTCCTACAGTTAGATTTTTTTCTAAATTATTGATAACTCCTAAACGGTTCTGGACACCTAATAGTTTCATCAATTTGTTCTCTTTATCTTCCCACCCTGTTTTATAAGTCATTACTAATCCACCACCGTTTTTTGCATATTCTTCAATACAATCTAATACTTTTGAACTTAATCTCTTTGCATTAGGTAATATCAAAACAGAATAATTTCTAAGACATCCTCCTTCTATATCTTCAGGAATAACTATATCTGTTGGAATATGATATTCACTAAGTGTAAAGTAAAACCCTTTAAGAGCATCACTAAAATAATCCTCATTATCTTCTGGTGAAGACCAATCTAAAATAGCTGCATATTTCAAAGATTCTGAATCAGCTACATAAGGATTTAATTTCTCAATATCAACAAACAATTCTTTTAATGTAGGCATTAAGCTTTCATCTTCTTCAAATGCAGTTTGAACATGAACTTGCACAATTGCTCCCTGACTCATATT
>JBBTED010000092.1:0-22688 GCA_038042445.1 Candidatus Firestoneibacteriota bacterium | reverse complement strand
AAAAATTTCAACAAGTGGCACCAACGGAAAAATATCGCACGAAAGAAAAACTGGTCTATCGCTTCATTTCAAAGTATTTAGTTTTTGCTTATGACGATAAGCAAAAATTAACTTTGAACAGTGCAAATATTGTAATTCCAAAAATCCCAGATTATCCAATAAAAGTTATTGCATCTTTGTTAAATTCTTCTCTGTATCAGTTTATATTCCAAAAAAAGTTTTCAAGTATAAAAGTTTTGCGAAGCCACATTGAACAAATGCCATTGCCTCTTTGGGATAAAAAAACTTTTTCGGAAATTGCTAAAATGGCTGGTGAAATTATTAAAAATAAAGGTAGTTTTGAAGAATTGGATAACTATATTATGGAAAAATTTGCTTTCTCGTCGAAAGAGAAGAATTATATAAAAAAATTTAACAAATAATTTTATGGAAATATTAAAAAAGGATTTAGAAAAATTGATCGAGGAATTGCCAGTTAATAACAAAACGAAATTAAAAAACAATCTTAGGGAGCTAATGTCGGTTTATCCTTTTAATGAATATGAATTTATTATTTCAAACCTGCTGGGGCTTGATAAAATAACCTTAAACGACTATTTAAAAATCAGAGAAGAATATTTGGCAAGAAATGAATTTTTGCATATTTTTGAAAAATACGGTTCACCTACATCCTTCGGCATAACTTGGGCGCAATCGCAAATACACTCAATCGCTCCTGAAATTAAAAAGCCAACTAAAAAAGAATGCCCTGATTTTGACAATGAATATGATTTCTTTTTTGATCATGGAAAGAGGCGGATTAAAATAGAGGTCAAAGCTTCAAGGGCGGTTGATGCTAATAGTGAAGATCCACTCTTTGTTAAAGCGTTGGCATTAAATTCAAAAAAGCCGTTTGATATGAATTTTCAGCAGATTAAACCGAAACATTGTGATGTTTTTGTCTGGGTGGCAGTATGGAGGGACGCTATTAAATATTGGGTTTTTGCTTCAAGAGAAATAGAGAAAAATAAATATTATTCAAAGGGACAGCACAGAGGAAACACCGGAGAAGGACAGCTCCATTTGAATCATGAGAATATAAAAGAATTTGGGAAATACGAGGTTCAGCCAAAAGATTTGTTGAATAAAATTATCAAGGCCTATAAAAGGCAAAATAGCTAATTATTATGAGTTGGGAAGATACATTTAGATCGTGGGGCGGCCCTCCTGGTCAGACCGAAAAAGAGAAAACGGAAAATACAGAAAATGCGATAAAAAATGCAATTCAAAAAGATAATAAATTATCGCAAATGGATATTTCTGTATTTGTCCAAGGTTCTTATAAATCACAAACAAGCGTCCGACAAGACAGCGATGTTGATTTCTGTGTTCGCTTAAATTCAACATTTTTTGCAAGATATCCAGAAGGAAAAACGTGCGAAGATTATGGGAACATCAACGGAAGCATAACTTTTACAGATTTTAAAAATTTGGTAGAAATAGCATTAAAAGAGCATTTTGGCGGCGATAAAGTCGTAAGGGGGAATAAAGCGTTTGATATACATTCTAATTCGTATCGAGTAGACGCTGATGTTGTCCCGGCATTTGCTTATCGTTACTACAATGGCAATGGTAAGGAGGATTATATAACACCTGTTGGCATAGGATTTCGTACGGATGAGGGCATTAGGATTAATAACTGGCCAAATCAAGTTTATGACAATGGAGTTGCTAAACAAGATAATACTGGAGGAAGATATAAAAAAATGGTTAGGGTTGTAAAAAAGCTAAGAAATAAAATGCAAGATGATAATATAAAAGCCGCTTTGAATATTCCTTCGTTTTTGATAGAAAGTTTAGTTTGGAATGTTCCCGATAATGGTTTTAACCATGACGATTATTACGATGATGTTAGACATGTTATCGCAGATTGTTTTAATAAAACAATAAAGGACGAGGATTGCAAAGAACTATGTGAGGTAAATAATATTCAGTATCTTTTTCATTTATCGCAGCCATGGAATCGAACTCAAGCTCACAGTTTTTTTAATGCCATTTGGAATTATATAGGTTTTGAATAATTATGAAGAGTATTCGAAAAGAAATTTTAGTTTGGATACAGCTTGTTACTTTTGTGATAATTTGGGTTTTAGTATTATTTTTTTCTAAAACTGATCTAAAAATAGGTTGGGAAGCAATAAAAAAATTACCGGACGTAGTAACAATTTATGTTTTGCTTGTTTTAGTATTTACAAACTGGGCTTGGAGATTATTGATTTTTAGAGGCTGGCTTGTTCCATTTCCAGATTTACAAGGAACTTGGAAAGGAAATTTACAAAGCACTTGGATTGATCCAAATACAAATCAAAAAATTTCGTCTAAGGATGTTACACTTGTAATAAAGCAAACTTTTTCAAATATAAGTTGCGTTATGTATACAGATGAATCGGATAGTTTTAGTAATACAGCACAAATAAACGAAGATGATGATAGCGGAATTTTTAGATTAAGTTATAATTATACAAATCGTTCAAAAGCCAATGTGCGAGATAGGAGTGCAATTCATGACGGTGCTGCAATTTTAAAGGTTATAGCAGAAACAGAAAGAAGATTGGAGGGCGAATATTGGACAAGCAGAAAAACAATAGGCGATATAAACGTAAAGTTTGTTTCAAGAAAATTATCCCAAACGAATTCATAGACCCCGCTGTCCGCTCGCTCAAAAAATTTCAGGGCGAAGCCCAAGCAGGCGGGCGGAAACGCGGAGCGGAGCTAATCAAGCATTTTTTGTTCAAAAAGGGTTCGAGCTTCGTTCAGCAATTGCGACCAAATTTATTAATAGAGGGACTTGAAGCCAACCCGAACGCCGAGCGAAAAGCGAGGATAAAGTGAGGGTGGCAGGTTTCGGAGGAGCTAACGAAGTTAGCGGGGGAGAAAAAGTCCCGTCGCCCCGACCAAAATAGACTTTAGATGGTTTAAAATCGTTAAATGCAAAAATAAAAATTTAAAAAAATAATAGCAAAATTTTTATTTTTATGCTATTATTTTTTAATATGTTAGATATAATTATATATAACATAATTTAAAAATAATTTATTGAAGGGGGATATTTGATGAGTTCAACAAAATTGCCAAGTTTAAAAATCGGGGAACTTGAGGCTAAGATACCTATAATTCAGGGAGGAATGAGTGTTGGAATTTCTTTATCTGGGTTAGCTGCAGCTGTGGCAAATGAGGGTGGTATTGGAGTTATTGGAACTGCTGGTGTAGGTATGCTTGAACCTGATTTTAGTAAAAATTTTATAGAAGCCAATAATAGAATATTACGAAAAGAAATTAGAAAAGCAAGGGAAACGACAAAGGGAATTATTGGCGTAAATTTTCTAATGGCTCTTTCAAATTTAGACGAATTTACAGAAGTTGCGATAGATGAAGGGATAGATTTGATTTTTCTTGGAGCCGGGCTTCCATTAAAAAGTCCAAAAACGTTACCATTTAAAGATTTGAGTAAAATTTCAACCAAGATTGTTCCTATAGTGTCATCTGCAAGAGCTGCTAAGATAATATTTCAATATTGGGCAAAAGAATACAATTATCTTCCTGATGCTGTGGTTGTAGAGGGTCCTTTAGCAGGTGGGCATCTTGGATTTAAAAAAGAGCAGATTGAAAATCCTGACTATGCATTGGAGAAAATACTCCCAGAAGTTATTTCTGTAATAAAACTTTTTGAAAAACAATTTAATAAAAATATTCCGGTGATAGCTGCAGGTGGCATATATACAGGAGCAGATATTTATAAATTCATACAAATGGGAGCTCAAGGAGTACAAATGGCTACTAGATTTGTTACAACTTATGAATGCGATGCTTCTATAAAATTCAAAGAGATGTATTTACAATCTAAAAAAGAAGATTTAATAATAATTGACAGTCCTGTTGGTTTGCCAGGAAGAGCAATAAAGAATCAATTTTTGGAAGATGTTAGCAAAGGAATAAAAAAACCTATTAGATGTCCTTGGAAATGCTTAAAAACTTGTGCATTTACAGAAGCACCTTACTGCATTGGGCTTGCATTAACTAATGCAAAGCTTGGCAAGATTGATGAAGGATTCTGTTTTGCAGGTGCTAATGCATATCGTGCAGATAAAATTATTTCTGTAAAAGAACTTATTGACAGTTTATTGGCAGAATACGAAGCTGCATCACATAGCTAAATAATCCCTTTTCAAAATGAGTATTTCAATTCTTGTAACAAATGATGATGGTGTGCATTCTGAAGGTTTGCATTTTCTTGCAAATTTTTTAAAAAAACTTGGCAAGGTTTGTATTGTTGCACCGGATAAGGAAAAAAGCGCTGCATCTCATTCATTAACATTAATTCATCCTTTGCGTGTAGTAAAAATTTCAAAAAATGTATTTAGTGTTGATGGAACTCCTACAGATTGTGTTATATATGCAGTAAGAGGTTTGTTGAAAAATAAACGTCCGGATTTGGTTGTGGCAGGAATAAATAAAGGCGCTAATTTGGGTGATGATATAACTTATTCAGGAACTGTATCTGCGGCAATGGAAGGGGCATTACTTGGAATTCCTTCAGTAAGTTTTTCAATGGTTGGAAGAAAAGATTATTGTTTTGATGCAGCAGAAGATATAGTTGTTAATATATGTTCAAAAGTTCTTAAAAATGGTTTGCCAAAAGATACTTTGCTTAATGTTAATATTCCCAATTTGCCAAAGGAACAATTAGGCGGGATAATGATAACACGTCAGGGAAAAAGAATATATAGGGATACAATTGTAAAAAAACAGGACCCACGAGGAAATAATTACTACTGGATAGGTGGAGAAGAGCCAATATTTGAACAGAATAAAAATACTGATTTCTATGCTATTCAAAAAAATATGGTTTCAGTAACTCCACTTCATCTTGATTTAACAGATGAGGATGCATTAAAGGTTCTAAAAAAATGGAAACTATGAAAGAAGATTTATACAATTGCCGAAAAGAAAGGGAATTGATGGTAAAAGAGCAAATAGAAAACCGCGGCAATTGTAATCCAAGAGTATTATCTGCTATGCGTAAAGTTCCAAGACACTTATTTGTGGAAGATAAGTTTGTCCAATCAGCGTATGATGATAATCCTTTACCAATAGGAGAAAATCAAACTATTTCACAGCCATATATTGTAGCTTTGATGACTGATAAATTGGAATTAACTGAAAAAGAAACTGTACTTGAAATTGGCACAGGGTCAGGATATCAGACAGCAATATTAGCAGAATTATCAGAGCATGTTTATAGTATTGAAAGATTTGAAAAACTCCATAAAAAAGCAAAACATATTCTTGAATTATTAAATTATAATAATATAATTCTAAATACAGGTGATGGAACAGAGGGTTTACAAGAGTTTGCGCCATTTGACAGAATTATTGTTACTGCATTTGCTCCTGAAATTCCACAAACGTTAATTGACCAACTGAAAGATAATGGTAAAATGGTAATTCCAGTTGGAGAATCTTTTTCACAAACTTTGATGCTTATTATCAAAAATAATGGTAAAATAGAACAGCAGTCAATTTGTGGCTGTGTTTTTGTTCCTTTAGTTGGCAAATACGGTTGGAAGTGAATGAAATATGTACGGGGCGTAGCGCAGTTGGCTAGCGCACCTGCTTCGGGAGCAGGGGGTCGGCCGTTCAAATCGGCTCGCCCCGACCAAATATAAATATGGCTATAAAAAAAACTAAACAAAATATTAAACTTATAAAAAGAGAGTCGTTTACTACGGATGGTATTAAGCTTTATTTGCGTTCAATATTGCGTGTTCCGAGATTATCACCTGCGGAAGAAATAGAACTTGGGAAGAAATCTTTACGGGGTAATGAAGCAGCTCGAAAAAAACTAATAAATGCGAATTTACGTTTAGTAATTATGTATGCTAAGAGATATGTGTATTATGGAATGCCATTTTTGGATTTAATAGAAGAAGGTAATATTGGTTTGATTAATGCGGCTAAAAGATTTTCGCCTAATAAAGGTTGTAGATTTGCTACTTACGCTTCAATTTGGATAAAACAATCAATAATTCGCGCGTTAGCAAATCAGACACATGATGGAATACGATTTCCAATTCATCTTGCAGGTATAATAACTAAGTATTTACAATTTTGTAAGGAATATTTGCAGAAGAATAGTGTTGAACCAACTCTTGATGAAATTACAAAAAAATGTAAAATATCTGTAGATAAAGTGACCCAGATTATTAAAATAACTGAAGGAATGATTTCTCTTGAAACACCTGTAGGTGATGAAAAAGACAAGTATCTTAAAGATATATTGGAAGATCCACATAGTTTAGAACCGTTGGAAGCATTGATGAATGCTATTAAAAAAGAGGAATTAATGAAATTGATAGATCCATTGTCTGAGGTTGAGCAAAAAGTTATATTTTATAGATTTGGATTAAATGATTTTCCTCAATTGACATTAGAAAAAATAGGTAAAATATTAGGGGTGACACGTGAAAGAATTCGGCAGATTGAATTGTCAACTATGAGAAAATTAAAGCATGGCCTTAATACTAAAAAAATATATTTAAAGGAATTTCTAAGAGATGATTAATGCAACCAAAGTTAAAATATGTGGTATTACTAATCAAATAGATGCAAAACTTGCAGTTGATTTTGGTGCAGATGCAATAGGGTTTGTTTTCGCTAAAAGTCCGCGTCAAGTAGATGTTAGAATTGCAAAAAAAATAATTGCAACTTTGCCTCCGTTTGTATCTAAAATTGGAGTTTTTGTAAATGAAACACCATTAGTTATACAGAAAATTTATCAGGAATGTGGGTTGACTGCAGTTCAGCTTCATGGCGAAGAAATTCCGGGATTATGTAAATTATTGACTCCAATACCTTTAATTAAAGTTTTAAGGCCAACTCGTTTGAGTGATATAAAAATTTTGAATGCTTATTCAATGTGCAGTGCATTTTTGTTGGATACATTTGCAAAAGGTAAATATGGCGGGACAGGTAAATCTTTTGATTGGAATATTGCAATAGAGGTAAAAAAATTTAAGAAACCAATAATTTTGTCTGGTGGGTTAAATTCAGATAATGTCCAAAGTGCAATTAAAAAAGTTTTACCGTATGCGGTAGATGTTAGTTCTGGTGTTGAAAAAAAACCAGGAAAAAAGGATCCTGATAAATTACGAAAGTTCATAAAAAATGCAAAATACTCCTGATAGATTTGGACATTTTGGGAAATATGGTGGTAAGTTTGTGCCTGAAACATTGATGCCTGCATTAGCTGTTCTTGAGAATACTTATCAGAAAATCAAAAAAGATAAAAAATTTATTACTCAATTAAATTACTATCTAAAAGAATATGATGGTAGACCAACACCATTATATTTTGCTCAAAGATTTAGTAAATATATAGGCAAGGCAAAAATATATCTAAAACGTGAAGATTTAAATCATACTGGTGCACATAAAATAAATAACACTTTGGGACAGGCATTATTGGCTAAAATTATGAAAAAGGAAAGAATAATTGCTGAAACCGGAGCTGGTCAGCATGGAGTTGCAACTGCAACTGTGGCGGCATTATTTGGATTAAAGTGTGAAATTTATATGGGTGAAGAAGATGTCCATAGGCAGGCACTTAATGTTTATAGAATGAAACTACTTGGTGCAAATGTCCGAACTGTTTGTTCTGGTACACGCACATTAAAAGACGCTATGAATGAAGCTATCAGAGATTGGGTGACAAATGTTAGAACCACCTATTATCTTATTGGTTCAACTGCTGGACCTCATCCGTATCCTATGATTGTCCGTGATTTTCAATCTGTTATAGGTAAAGAAGCAAGAAAACAGATTTTGGAATTAGAGGGGAGGTTGCCTGATTATCTTATTGCATGTGTAGGCGGTGGTAGTAATGCTATGGGATTATTTTATCCATTTTTTAAAGACAAAAATGTTAAATTTATTGGTGTGGAAGCAGGAGGTTTAGGGATAAATACAGGAAAACATGCTTCGACTTTGTGTGCAGGTAGTGTTGGTGTTTTACATGGAAGTATGAGTTATCTTTTACAGAGTAAAAATGGTCAGATTTTACCTACGCATTCGATTTCTGCGGGTTTGGATTATCCAGGTGTAGGTCCGGAACATAGTTTCTACAACGATACAAAAAGAGCTATATACACAAATGTGACAGATAAAGAGGCATTAAAAGCATTTGGATTATTATCTAAATTAGAAGGAATAATACCCGCATTGGAATCAGCTCATGCAATTGCCTATGCAATTAAATTAGCATCAAAATTAAAAAAAGATAAAATTGTGATTGTAAATCTTTCAGGAAGAGGGGATAAAGATGTTCAAATTACAAACAGGAGAGGCATTAGTTGAGACTTTGATTGTCCTGCCTGTTGCAATACTTTTAATATTTATAATTATTCAGTTAGCATTGATTTATAACGCGCAAATATTAGTAAATTATGCTGCTTATTCTGCTGCTCGTGCTGCAGTTGTTCACGACAATCATACTTTATATGCTAAATTAGCCAGTACAATAATATTGTCTGCTTTGTCCAAAGAGAATGCACTTCTATCTTTGGTTATACCAACTAAAAATGGTAATGAATTATCTGTAAAAGTTATTTATCCATTTAAACCAACCATACCTATTTTCAAAAATTTTTTGTCTTATATACCAATAAGTGCTACCTGTAGAATGAAAATTGAAAAATAATACGTTATCAGGACAGATATTAATTCCAATTTTGATATTATTAACCGTTTTATATTTGTTTGTAATGGTTACTTTTAATATTGGTTCTATTGTTTATGAGAAGATAAAATTGCAAAATGCTGTTGATTCTGCTGCTATAACTGCTGCAATATGGCAGGCACGCGGTTTAAATGTTATATCCGATTTAAATTATGCATTACTTGCTGCTACAGGTGGAGATATTTTGAAGGCAATAGTAAGTGGAACTGCGGATATGGTATTAATAAGAAGTATTCAAAAAGCACAACTTGCAGCTCAGACTTCTTTTGCTGGTGCTTCAGCATTAGCTGCATATAAAGTTTTTAAGGAAAATGACGATAATGCAAAATGTCTTCCTTTACCAACTGGTTTAAGAGATTCTAAAATGTTTTCATTGCGTGTGCGAAGACAATATTTTGGGGAAATTCCACTCCATATGGTAAAAGATACACCAAATTATTGGGAAGATCAAACACGTGATGGTCCTTTTATACGATTAATTGCAACAAAAAAAACTCCTTCATTATTTTGGGGTAAAATTATTAAATTTAATAAACCTATAATTGCAGTATCGCAAGCGTGTGCGTTTAATGATGATAAAAATACAAGTAAGATATTAAAATACCTTGGGGGCGGGCTTTGGGATCCAACATTTGATGCAAAGCTTATGCCCATTAGTGTCAAAATTCCAGGTATAAATGGACTAATACTTCATTAAATATATGTTTAAACTGCGGCATAATAATATTGGTCAGGCATTATTAGAGTTTGTAATGACTATAGGTTTATTTATATTAATGTGGGTAGGAGTATCATATTTTTCGTATGTTTTTGTAGTGAAATCAAAATTACAAATGGCTACGAGGTATGGTGTATGGTTGCTTAGGGATGGTGAACCTTCATTAAGTGTTAAAGCGAAAGTACGAGATTTCTTATTTCACACTTCACCACAACTGCAGGCAGGAACTATACTGACAAATTCTGTTATTAGCATTGATACAAGTTATGCAAAGGCAGATAATTATTATCCAGATTTCAATAGAGTTGTGAAAATTAAGTATTTAATTCTTCCAAGAAAAATTTTAGGGATTCCAACTTTACCAGTATATTTATCAGAAAAATGTATAGTTGCATCAGATACCTGGCATTATGGAATTCCAGGAAGTAATTCAGTGTTCAAAAAATGAAAAAAATGAAGTTCTACAGACCAAAACCTCGCACCTTTTGCCTGATACGAATTGGTTCGTGGGTAGCTATGCTGTTATTTGTTTTGTTCAGTAATGCTTTAGCATTAGAATTTCCAATTTCTAATGATTTTAGTTTGCAAAATCATTTTGTACGAAAATTTGACAAAATAAATTCAGATATTTATATTTATAAATCAAAACTCAAACCTGAATTTGTTATAGATTTTTATCGTAATAATATGGTAAAATATCAATGGAAATTGTTGCAACACTCCGGTAATCTTGAAGTTTTAAAAACCGGACAGATTTTACATTTTATAAGAGATAAATCTGAATATTGTATGATTCATATTTCATCTGATGAAGGTAATACTTATATAGTTATTATAGTTCACCAGTAGGTATTGTCATTGCGAGGAACGAAGTGACGAAGCAATCCCGAGATTGCTTCGCTATCGCTCGCATTGACAAAAAAAAGGAGAAGGTAAAAGCTATGAAATATTGTTTATTTGTAGTATGTGCAATAGTTGCAGTGTTTTATGTTCCAGGTGTATTTGCATATGATTTAAATACAATGGTAGATGATGCATTACAACAGCTTCCTTCTACTATTGATAAAGTTGGAGGAATTAAAACAATTGCAATAACTACATTTGAATATGGTAAAGATATAGATATTAAGAATGTTGAAGAAAAAGTTAGTCGTAAAATTGCCAAAACAGGTAAATTTACAGTTGTAGACCGTAAAGCATTAGATGTATTGTTAAAAGAACAGACATTAAGTCTAACTGGTGTAACTGAAGTTGGTGAAATGAAAAAAGTTGGAAAATTGTTAAGTGTAGACGCATTTTTGTTTGGAAAAGTTACTACTTCTGTAGATGAAGTTATAGTAGACCTTGAACTTAAGGATGTAAGCACAGGTGGTTTAATTTGGGCAGAAGAATTCAGAGGTGAGGATCCTTCTAAGAGTTCATTAGGTGTTGGAATAAGAATAGGAACATATAGCGCTGATTCTCAGTTATATGTTTCATCAGCTGGAGATAAAGGTTGGTTTAATTTACAGGAAAAATCTAAAGCAATGCAAATAGCATTTTTGTTTCATTTCGTGCAAAGAATGCAGTTTTCGAAAAACTTTAGTTTTGGTGTAGATGCAATTTTTAGCAGAGGTGATTGGTCTATTACTAGGTTTGATGATTCTATATTTAATAGCACCTATACATTGCTTGCAGTACAAAAGGTTAATGACTATAACTTAACGTTAATTCCACTTATCAGAATGGGTATTGATCCAATTGTCCTTTATGGTGGTGCAGGTTTAAGTGCCAATTATGTTGAATTAACTGGAACTTATAGACTTAAGAAAACTGATGGAAGTTTTGATACAGGAGAGATATCATATCACAACTGGCCATTAAATCCAGGTAATTTTGCATATAAATTTGGAATGGAAGTTAAATTTACAAAACAATACTCAATGTTTTTTGAGAGCTATTATTTACCAAGTATGACAATGAAATTTGACGATGTAGACACAAAAATAGCTCCTGAATATACAGTAAAGAGTGGAACATACTATGGATTTGGAGCTAAATACTATTTCTTTAATTTTTAGACAAGATTGTCATGCCCGAGTGAAGTAATCGGGCATCCAGAGTCTTTTTAAAGACACTAGATTCCCGCTTTCGCGGGAATGACGTAGAAGAGGATTTTAAATGAAAGATAAAATAAAAAAAGTTGTATTGGCGTATTCCGGAGGATTGGATACTTCAGTTATAATTCCTTGGCTCAAAGATAATTATGGTTGTGAAGTTATAGCAATGGCTGCAGATTTAGGACAGGGTGAGGAGCTAAAACCTTTACGTGAAAAAGCTATTAAAAGTGGTGCATCTAAAATTTACATTGAAGATTTAAAAAAAGAATTTGTGGAAAATTTTATTTTCCCGACACTGATGGCAAATGCGATATATGAAGGTAAATATCTGTTAGGAACTTCATTTGCAAGACCTTTAATTGCAAAACGTCTTGTAGAAATTGCTAAAAAAGAAAATGCAGATGCAGTAGCACATGGTGCTACAGGAAAAGGTAATGATCAGGTTAGGTTTGAGCTTACATTTAAAGCATTAGCACCAAATCTTAAAATTATTGCTCCTTGGAGAGAATGGGAAATTGAATCAAGAGAAGATGCTATAAATTATGCAAAAGCACATAAAATACCAGTTCCTGTGACTAAAAAAAAGCCGTATAGTATGGATAAGAATTTGTGGCATTTAAGTTTTGAGGGTGGAATACTTGAAGATCCATGGAATGAACCAAAAGAGGATATGTTTGTTTTGACAAATTCACCTGAAAAAGCTCCAAATCATCCGATGTATATAGAAATTTATTTTGAAAAAGGCATTCCAAAAAAAATAAATGGAAAAACCTATGATGCCGTTAGTTTAATTCAAAAGTTAAATAAAATTGCTGGTGAAAATGGTATAGGTCGTATTGATATAGTTGAAAATAGATTAGTTGGAATGAAATCAAGAGGAGTTTATGAATGTCCTGCTGGAACTGTTCTTTATACTGCGCATCATGAATTGGAATCTTTAACTATTGATAGGGAAACATTGCACTACAAAGAGCTTGTTGCTTCAAAATATGCTGAACTTGTATATTATGGTTTATGGTATACACCTATAAAGGAAGCATTAGATGCGTTTATTAAAACAACTCAAAAAAATGTTACAGGTACAGTTCGGTTGAAGCTTTATAAAGGTAATTGTATTGTAGTGGGTAGAAAATCCAAATTTTCACTTTACAATAAAGATATTGCAACATTTGAAATAGGTAAATTGTATGACCAAAAAGATGCAACTGGGTTTATTAATTTATTTGGTTTGCCTCTTAAAGTTCAGGCAATGATAGAAAAGCAAAATGCAAAGTGAAAAATGACACAAAGTGTCACCCTGAACTTGTTTCAGGGTCTAATGAGATGCCGAAACAAGTTTGGCATGACAATTTAGGAGATTTTTAGATGAAACTATGGGGTGGAAGATTTAAACAAAAGGCAACAAAATTAGTTGAAGAATTTACTTCATCTATTAATTTTGATAATCGTTTGGCAAAATATGATTGTATAGGAACTATTGCGCATATAAAAATGCTTGCCAAAGCTAAAATAATTTCTGGTTCAGAATCAAAAAAACTTGTTATTTCTTTGCTAAAAATATTATCAAAAATTGAAACTGGAAAATTTAGATTCGATAAAAATTCTGAAGATATCCATACAAATATTCAAAAAGAGTTATTTAAATATGCAGGGAAAATTGCTGAAGTTGTTCATACTGCGAGAAGTCGCAATGACCAAGTGTCATTGGATTTGAGAATGTATTTAAGAGATGAAACAAAAACAATAATTAGTTCAATTACTGAGTTGCAAACTATTTTTGTTGATTTAGCAGAAAAAAATATAGATATAATTATGCCGGGATATACCCATTTACAACATGCACAGCCTATTTTGCTTTCGCATCATTTAATGGCGTATTATTTTATGCTTGCTCGGGACAAAAATAGATTTAATTGTTGTTTGAAAAGAATAAATATTATGCCATTAGGGTCTTGTGCATTAGCAGGAACGTCTTTTAATATTGACAGAAAATATGTTGCAAAACTTTTAGGATTCCCAAAAATTTCTGAAAATAGTATAGATGCTGTTAGTGATAGGGATTTTGTTATAGAATTTATTGCTGCATCATCAATTTTTATGATGCATTTGAGTAGATTAAGTGAAGAATTGATATTATGGGCATCAAAAGAATTTAATTTTATTGAATTGCCTGATACATGGACAACAGGAAGCAGTATTATGCCACAAAAGAAAAATCCTGATGTTGCTGAATTGTCACGTGCAAAATCCGGAAAAGTGTATGGTAATTTATTTGCGATTCTTACTGTAATGAAAGGATTACCACTTTCATATAATCGGGATATGCAGGAAGATAAGGAAAATGTATTTTCAACTATTGATACTGTAAAATCTGTATTGAATATTTATTTGGGAATGTTGCCTTTAGTAAAATTCAATAAAGATATTATGCGAAATGCAGTTTATGGAGATTTTTCTACTGCAACAGAAGTAGCAGATTATCTTGTAAAAAAAGATATGACTTTTCGTTTGGCGCATAGTTTAGTTGGCAAGATAGTGCTTTATTGTATAAAGGAAAATAAAAACTTGGAAAGTTTAACAATAAAAGAATGGAATAAATTTTCAAAACTTTTCAAAGCTGATATCTCTCAAATAGTTAAACCAGAGAATTCTATTTACTCAAAAATTTCTGAAGGTAGCACAGGAGTTATTGCTGTTAAGAAAAGTATTTCTTCAGCAAAATCACATTTAAGGAGTGAATAGAAGTATGGTTTTTAAAACTGCAATAATTGTTCAATTGTTTTTTGTTATTTTTTTCCCCTTTGTCGGTAATACTGAGGAATATTATATTGATTTTGAAAATGGTAGCGATGCAAATTTAGGCACAAAAGAATCTCCTTGGAAACATCATCCTTGGGATATTAATGCTACAGACAATGTAAAAACAATAATTGGAGCAAATACATATTATTTTAAAAAAGGAGTTATATATCGTGGAGTTTTAACAGCAAAGGATTCAGGTGAAGTCCATAAACCTGTAGTTTTAACTGTGGATTCAAATTGGGGAAAGGGAGAAGCTTATATTTTTGGTTCAGAAAGAATAATTGGCGGTTGGAAAAAGTGTAGTATTACAGAATGTCCTGAAATTACAAAAGACGTAGCAGATGAAACATGGTATCAGGATTTTAATATTAACTATGTTCCTATGATGTTGTATGAATTGCAAAAAGATAAGGTAATCAGACTTGATATAGCCAGAGAACCCAATTGGAAAATTGCAGAACCAGATAATCCGCGAAAAGAATGGTGGGAGTTGACAGGGCAAGTATATGAAATAAAACTAGTATTAGATAGTGCTGATGATTTTCAGATAGGTGAACGTATTCAGGGGAAAGGTAAATGGAAAGATAAAGAGGAAGACAGATTAAATATAGCAGAAGGAATAAATACAATAATAGATAAAGGTGCGGATTGGATTATAATTAATATCAAAACACCAAAAAAAGGTGAATTTGGAAAAAATACTAAAATAACTAATGGTAAAGTTACGCATAGTATTTTGGATGTTATAGCAAAGCAGATAATTAAACTGCAGGATACTGTGCATTTAACACAACCAGATGGATATTGGCAAAATGGCATTCTTTGGCGTGAAGGTTCAACTATGCCTTTTCCAAGAGCTTGTGTTATTCAAAAGTATGAGAAAGGTGAAATACATATTGATGCTGAGTTGTTTAGAAAATTGATAGTTCCAACAGATAATTATCAATATTGTAGATATTTTATAGAAGGATTGCCGCAGTTACTTGATACTCAAAATGAGTGGTGTTATATGCGAAAAGGCGAACATAAAGGCAGAATATATATTAGATTAACTAATGAACGAGATCCAAATACTGCTATTATTGAAATAGCTAAATATCCTACTTTTCTTGAAATTAACAATAAAAAAAACATAGCAGTTAATGGTTTATCGTGTAAATTTTTTAATGCATCTGATATATATGATTCTTATAAAGCATATAATCCTATGTATTATAGTTCAGTATTTCGCATTACTGGAAATTCTGAAAATATTTCTATATCAGAATGTAATATAGAGTATGTTTCTCAGGGAATATCATTTTTCCCGAATGGCAATAATCAGTTACTGAATAATATAAAAATTAGCCATAACCGTATGGAAAATATAGATTGTGGTGCGATAAATTGTGATTTGACTGAAGGAATGTGGATGTTAAAGCAAAAAAAAATGATGGAATCTGTAAATCAATCACGTATTAAACATATTCAGGTTACACATAACACAATAAAAAATTGTGGTGCCAGAACATTAACATGGAATCCCCTTGGAAGCATTGGATTAAGAGGAACTGAGCTTACTGAAGTATCACACAATACAATAGACTATACTTATACACAAGGAATTATACTTCAGAATGGGAATTATTTTTTAGGAGAGTTCAATAAATACGAGATGGATTATCCATTAAATAGAACATTTATCTATAACAATATAGTTACTAACAGTTTATTGTCAATTCAGGATTATGGTGGTATAGCTTCTTGGTATGCAGGACCTGTTTATATTTATAATAATATTTCAGGAAATGCAGTTGGTATGAAATATGCGGATAAGAAACAGTTTGCTGATAAGAAAGATTGGTATAGAACAGGTTGTTATGGATTAGCAATGTATCTTGATCAGGCATTCAAACACTATGTATTCAATAATATTCTCTGGGGTAAAAATAACAATGAGAATGATTTTATTTATAATTCTGCAGCATTTAATGAAGCAGAAGGTTTTATGAACATTGTTTTTAACAATACTTTGTATAATTGTGCAATAGGCATACATAAAGGTATGTCTATGCACAATAGATGCTATTATTTAAATAATCTTTTTATAGATATGGGTGAGCGATATATAGCACAAGAGACTTCAAATACTGAGTTTGCATCTCTTGGCTTTACATCAAATGTATTTAATAAACATAAAGGAGAAATAATTGGGCAGTTAGAGAAAAAAGATTTTTCTACTTTAGATGATTGGCGTTCTTATCTCAATGAAAAAAAAGTAATGGTAACAAATATTGGCGAAGAAACAGATGATACTCAAGTTATAGATACAAAAAATCTTGATTTTAGATTAAAGAAAGGTTCAATTTGTATAGATAAAGCAAAAAAAGTATTTGTTCCATGGGGGCTATATGCGGTAGTTGGAGAATGGGGTTTTTATAAATATCCAGCGGATATAAATACAATTTTAGATGAGCATATTAACTGGAATAATGAGTGGATAAGCAGAGAAAAAGTACGTGAAGGTTGCACTCCACGTTATAATTTGCAAGGTCACTGGATTAAAGAAGAAAGTTTTGAAGAGGGAACTTTAGAAAATTGGGTAAAAGGAGCACTTTTGTTTGATGGTAAAAGTCAATATTGTAAGGTAGATGCAGAAAAATCTGGTGGACTTGATATGGAAAGTAACAATTTTCTGATAGAAGTTGTTTTGCGTATTGAAAATGGAAAGTCACAAGGCGGTATAGTAAATAAAGCAAATAGTGATAGAGGTTATAATATGATATTAGATGAAGGCAAGATAAAAATTGGGCTTAAATTTGACACAAGTAATTGTCATAGAGTTAGTGAAAAATTAGTTAATGACGGTAAATGGCATCATATATTAACTGAAATAGACAGAACTAAAAAAGAAGGGATAAATATATATATAGATGGTAAACTAAGTAATGGAAATTTTGTTGGTGAGATGAATTCTAAAGAAAGTTTAAGTAATAAAGCTGATTTTATTGTTGGCTATGATAATAATGATAATTATTTAACAAGTAGTTTTGATTTTTTAAGAATATCGCGAGGGACATTAGCACAGGCAGAAACTAATATTGAAGAATTATATAATTGGGAATTTAATGGTCCATTTTTAAAAGATTTCTATGGTAAGTCAAATGAAGGTGAAGCTCGAGATATAGGTGCAATAGAATATATAAAGTAAATTGTTTTTTGTCATTCCTGAAATAAATTCAGTATGACAAAATAAGGAGGGGGTAAAATTATGGTTTTAATTTTAGGAGTTGTTTTGTTTTTCGGAATTATAATTATTTCAAATGCAGTTAAAATTGTGAGGGAATATAAACGTCTTGTTTTATTCAGATTGGGAAAAGTAATGGGTGAAAAAGGACCAGGTTTAGTTTTTATAATTCCTATAATAGATCAAGTTGTATGGGTTGATTTACGTGAGTCATTTTTAGAAATACCAGAGCAAACTTGTATTACAAAAGATAATGCGGGAATATCTATTGATTTTCTAATTTACTGGAAAGTAGTGGATCCTACTGCAAGTGTAGTTCAGGTTAGAAATTTTGCGGGTGCAGCACAAGGTATAGCAACTACTACTTTACGCGCAGTTGTTGGTGATATTCCTCTTGATGATGTTTTGGCAAAAAGAGAGCAGATAAATGCAATTTTAAGAACAAAGCTTGATGAAGTAACAGGAAGATGGGGTATTAAAGTAACTACAGTAGAAATAAGAGAAATTACGCCACCAACAGAAATTCAGCACGCAATGACAAAACAGATGTCTGCTGAAAGGTCAAGAAGAGCAGTAGTTACTGAGGCAGACGGAACAAGAGAAGCAGCTATAAAAGTTGCAGATGGAGAAAAACAATCTGCTATTTTAAAAGCTGAAGGTGAACGTCAGGCAGCAATATTGAAAGCAGAAGGATTTTCTTTAGCTCTTGAAAGAATATTTTCAATTGCAAAAGGAATAGATGAAAAAACAATGAGTTTGCAATATCTTGAGGCACTTAAATCAATCGGTGCGTCTCCTTCAACAAAATTTATTTTCCCAATGGAATTTGTGAATTTAATCAAGCCAATACTTGGATATACAGAAAAAAGTTTTGAGAAAAAATGACCCAAAGGGTCATCCTGAACAAAGTGAAGGATCTTGTTTTTAGAAGACTTTAAAGCGAGATTCTTCGGCTATTGCTTCAGAATGACACCATTGTTACATACAGACAATGAACAGAATAGACAAAAAATTTATAGAATTGAAAAAAGAAAATAAAAAAGCGTTCATACCGTATATAGTTAGTGGAGATCCTTCTATTTATACTACTTATGAATTGCTTCTTGAGTTTGACAAAATTGGTGTTGATATTGTTGAATTAGGAGTGCCTTTTTCAGATCCATTAGCTGATGGACCAACAATTCAACGTGCATATCAACGTTCTTTAAAAAAGGGAACAAATTTAGATTCTATTTTGAAATTAGTAAAAAGATTTCGTAAGAAAAGTCAGATGCCTGTTGTTTTGATGTGTTACTATAATTTAATTTTTAAATATGGGATTAAAAAATTCTCAAAAGATGCGTATATATTAGGAGTAGATGGTGTAATAATTCCTGATTTGCCTGTAGAAGAAGCAAAAATATGGAAAAAAGAAGCGAATTTAAGCAATATTGCTACTATTTTTTTAGCATCTCCTACAAGTACTTCTGATAGATTAAAAATGATTGCAGATTTGTCATCAGGTTTTATATATTATGTTTCACTAACAGGAGTGACTGGTGAGAGAAAAGTTATTAATACTGATATAAAAAAGTCCATAAATAACATACGTAATTGGACAGACAAACCTATAGCAGTAGGTTTTGGAGTTTCAACTCCAAAACAAGCGAAAGAGATGATAGCTTTTTGTGATGGGGTTATAGTAGGAAGTGCTATAGTTCGGAAAATTGAAGAAAACATTAAAAAGCAAAATATAGTTTCTAATACAAGTAAATTTGTCCAATCTTTTGTAAATGCAATTCATTAATTATATGACAGAAGAAGAAAATTTAAAAAAAGAACTTGAAGAAGTAAAAGCAAAATTAAAAGAGAAGGAAGAAACCACTTCTGCACTTCAGAATTATCTTGGAGTTATGGATCTTAAGGTTCAAGTGCTTCAGGCAATAGGTAATATATCTGGAACTTCTTTTGATTTAGATAAACTATTAGATTCTGTAATGGATATGATAATTGATGCAATGAAAACAGAAGCTGGTTCACTTTTATTGTTAGATGAAGATACACAGCTTCTTGAATTTAAAGTTGCGAAGGGTGAAAAAGCTGATGAAGTTAAAAAATTTAAGTTAAAAATCGGAGAAGGTATTGTAGGTAAAGTTGCAGAAATAAAACAACCTGTAATTTTACCATCAGCAGATGCAGAATTATATTTCAGCAAAAATATTTCAGAAGAGTTGGAGTTTAAAGCGCGTAATATCTTGGCAGTTCCACTTCTTACTCATGATAAAGTTATAGGAGTGGTTGAACTCATAAATAAAAAAGATAGACGCAAATTTATAAAAGAGGATTTGGATTTACTTACTTCACTTGCAGGGCAAATTACACTTGTTATAGAAAATGCTAAATTGTTTGCACATGCACAGGAAAAAGTAAAAGAATTTTCTACACTTATAAATGTCAGCAAGATAATAAATTCAACACTTGATTTGTCAAAAGTTTTAAGCGAAGTAATGGAAATTGCAACTGTGATGGTTGATGCGGAGACAAGTTCTATTTTTCTGATTGATAAGGAAAAGAATGAGCTATACATAGAAGTTGCTACTGGAGAAGCAGGCAAAAAAGTAAAACAGATAAGAATACCGATAACTGAAGGAATTGTAGGTTGGGTTGTTAAGGAAAATAAATCTATATTAGTGGCAGATGCACAAAATGACCCAAGATTTTACAAAAGAGTAGATGAAAATTCAAAATTTATAACTAAATCTGTAATTGCGGTTCCACTGAAACTTAAAGATAGAATGATAGGGGTAATGGAAGTTTTAAATAAAATGGGAAATGAAACTTTTACTAATTCCGATGTTTCTATTATTGAGGCATTGGCGCACCAGTCTGCTATTGCAATTGATAATGCGCTTGTTCATAAAGATTTACAGGAACTATTTTTGAATACTATTAAATCTTTGGCATTAGCTGTTGAATCAAAGGATACATATACAGGTGGGCATATTGAGCGCATTTCCAGATATAGTATGGCAATAGTGGAAGAGTTGAATCTCAATGATATCGATAAAGAGCGGATACATTGGGCTGCTTTATTTCATGATATCGGTAAAATAGGGGTAGATGAAGCAATATTGAGAAAACCTGGACGACTTACAGAAGAAGAATTTAATGAGATGAAAAAGCATCCTGAAATAGGTGCAAATATACTCAAACCTGTGAAACAATTTAATCATATAATTCCTGGGATTCTTGATCATCAGGAACGTTATGATGGAAAAGGGTATCCGCGTGGAATTAAAGGCGAAGAAATATCTCTTGATGGTAGGATAATAGCTGTTGCAGATACTTATGATGCAATGACTTCAGATAGACCTTATAGGAAAGGTTTGCCTGAAAATATTGCAATTGATGAATTAAAAAGATGTGCTGGAACACAGTTTGATGCAAAAATTGTAGAAGCATTTCTCTCAGCATATAATAAAGGTTTAATAAAATAACACAAAATATATTATGAAATTTACTGTAATTGCCGATTTATCGGCATTATTTTAAAATTATGGCATGGTTTAAAAAAGCAAAACAGGATTTAATAAGACTCCCAGGTAAAAAGTCAATGCCAAATGGCATGTGGGTGAAATGTGAGAGTTGCAATGAAGTAATATATGCTAAACAATTAGAAGAAAATCTAAAAGTTTGTCCAAAATGTAATTATCATTTTAGGATGAAAGCTGTAGAGCGGATAAGTTTATTGCTTGATGAAGGTAGTTTTAAAGAAATGGATTGCCAAATTGAAACTTCAAATCCATTGTCATTTCCTGAATATCCTGAAAAATTTGAGAAAAGTAAAAATGCTTCGGGATTACAGGAGGCAGCTATAGTTGGTGAAGGTTTAATTAATGCGCAAAATGTTGCAATAGGAATTACTGATTATAATTTTATGATGGGTAGTATGGGTTCTGTTGTGGGTGAAAAACTTACACGTATTATTGAATATGCTACCCAGAATAAACTTCCAGTGATTATTGTTTCAGCTTCAGGTGGTGGTGCTCGTATGCAGGAAGGTATTTTTTCTCTTATGCAAATGGCAAAAGTAAGTGCTGCATTATCAAAACATCACCAAAACAAATTGTTGTATATATCAGTTTTAACAGATCCTACAGGTGGGGGAGTTTCAGCTTCATTTGCTATGTTAGGTGATCTTATAATAGCAGAGCCAAATGCACTTATATGTTTTGCAGGTCCAAGAGTAATAGAGCAAACAATTAAACAACGGTTGCCTAAAAATTTTCAACGTTCAGAATTTTTATTAGAACATGGAATAATTGATATAATAGTTTCACGTAAAGAATTAAAACAAACATTATCAAAAGTTTTAAACTATTTAACATAAGTAGGGCAAGGTTTTAGCCTTGCAGTTATTTAAATTTTAACATAGGAGGAGGTGAAAGAATGAAAAAGATAGCTGGAATTATTGTTATTATTTTAGCTGTAACAAGTTCAGTTTTTGCAAAGGATTTAACAGGAAGATTTGGTGCAGGTTTCAACAGTGAATTAAATGGAAATTTGACTTCACTGTCAGCAAAATACTGGCTTAATCAAACGATTGGATTACAGGGACTTGCTGGATTTTGTTTTGCTACAAATCTTACAATTTTTGATGTGGGAACTAAAGTATATTGTAACTTTTTGTCTGAAGAAAATATGAATTTAGCATTTTTATGCGGAGCAGGATTAGATATAAATTCAGTAACAGCAGCAACAGTAACCACAACTACTACTACTTTCAGAGCTACAACTGGTATTGGATTTGAATATTTCCTTGCCGGCTTACCAAATTTGGGTTTTGACACTCAATTAGGTTTAGTTTTTTCAAGTGGAGGAGGTACTACTCTTTTTGGCACAACAGGCGCCGGATTTAGCAGCGCAGTTGGACTTCACTACTATTTTGTAAAAGGAAGCAAATAAGTTTGATTAAAATACTCCCCCTTCGGCCCCCTTTATTAAAGGGGGTTGGGGGATTTATTTTGTGGGATGTATACAACACGTCCTTTCGTATTTTTAATTTGGAAAGTGGTGACGATAAGAGAATTA
>JBBTED010000091.1:0-2352 GCA_038042445.1 Candidatus Firestoneibacteriota bacterium | reverse complement strand
ATGCATGGTTCGCAGTGCTTATAAGATGTTTTAAATAGCGATGTTAGCAAAATGCGCTTTAACGACCGAAGAATTTTTAAGGTCAAAAATGATGGATCCGCACAAAATAGCAAGGAAGTTGTTTATATTTAGTAAGTTATGAGTATGGCGTCGCTCCCCGCGCGGGAGCGTGGATTGAAACTCGGTATGGCAAAGGATGTGGATTGGTTGAAGGTGTCGCTCCCCGCGCGGGAGCGTGGATTGAAACGGCATGGAGAATTGTTTGAATTAAAGCAGAATAAGTCGCTCCCCGCGCGGGAGCGTGGATTGAAACTTTGGAGGGGTGAATCTGAGACACTTGATGAGGGGGTCGCTCCCCGCGCGGGAGCGTGGATTGAAACCAATCAAATAACCATCAAATAAACATTTGCGGAAGTCGCTCCCCGCGCGGGAGCGTGGATTGAAACGATTATCGGTCTTGGAAATGACTATAATCCAGGGTCGCTCCCCGCGCGGGAGCGTGGATTGAAACATATATGGAGTGCGTGTATCTTAGTGATAGTGAAGTCGCTCCCCGCGCGGGAGCGTGGATTGAAACTTATCCAAATAATATGGTTCTCGTTTGGCTTTGGTCGCTCCCCGCGCGGGAGCGTGGATTGAAACATGTTACACCTTAAATCAATCTATTGTATGGTTAGTCGCTCCCCGCGCGGGAGCGTGGATTGAAACATCATCGCTCATATCTTCCAGAACTGAAGAAGAAGTCGCTCCCCGCGCGGGAGCGTGGATTGAAACTCATTCGGTCGCCTTAGATGCCGCAAAAAGAGTAATGTCGCTCCCCGCGCGGGAGCGTGGATTGAAACTTGCAGGCTTTGCAGGTTTAATTTTCACCGAAAGGGTCGCTCCCCGCGCGGGAGCGTGGATTGAAACGGTGTAGCCCCGTGTCTCAGTGAGTACAGGAGAGTAGTCGCTCCCCGCGCGGGAGCGTGGATTGAAACTCAGGAAGAACCCTCAACCCACTTCCGCCAGATGTCGCTCCCCGCGCGGGAGCGTGGATTGAAACATCAATCATTTCATTTCGCAATTGCAATTTGCAAGTCGCTCCCCGCGCGGGAGCGTGGATTGAAACTGGTGACTGTGAAGCGGTTGAAAAGAGCCTATAGTCGCTCCCCGCGCGGGAGCGTGGATTGAAACTTTGCCAGCCCAAAAACGGTTGCCCATTTCCCCTGTCGCTCCCCGCGCGGGAGCGTGGATTGAAACTTAGCGGCGCAAGGGAGTCCGAGCGCCGGAAAAGGTCGCTCCCCGCGCGGGAGCGTGGATTGAAACGTTACATTCCTGCTTCTGCCCATCCCCGGACTAGCGGAGTCGCTCCCCGCGCGGGAGCGTGGATTGAAACTGTGTCTCCCCGCCCGGACCGGCGCGGGGAGAAGGTCGCTCCCCGCGCGGGAGCGTGGATTGAAACACCTTTTTCGGTAATAAGATTCATTTTCTTTAACGTCGCTCCCCGCGCGGGAGCGTGGATTGAAACTTGTGTGCGCGCTCGCACAAAACGCATAAAGGATGTCGCTCCCCGCGCGGGAGCGTGGATTGAAACACATAAGAAAGAGCAAACTGCTCACTCGATGCGTGTCGCTCCCCGCGCGGGAGCGTGGATTGAAACGCTTACGAGGCTGGGAAAGATTGCCTGGCTTGCTGGTCGCTCCCCGCGCGGGAGCGTGGATTGAAACTATACATTATGATACTACTTGGTTGTTTCTGCAAGAGTCGCTCCCCGCGCGGGAGCGTGGATTGAAACTGGTAAGATGAGCGGGAGAGATAGCAGGGTAGCTTGTCGCTCCCCGCGCGGGAGCGTGGATTGAAACAAATAACCCTTCTCCCGCCGCCAGTTCGGGGCGGGTCGCTCCCCGCGCGGGAGCGTGGATTGAAACTATCGCCTTTTTTTGTAAGTGTGCCAAATAGCGGTGTCGCTCCCCGCGCGGGAGCGTGGATTGAAACCCATGCCAGCCTGCAAGTATTGCCGGGAAGCGAAGTCGCTCCCCGCGCGGGAGCGTGGATTGAAACTCTTTATTCGCTGTACACGGACGAAAATATGTCTGTCGCTCCCCGCGCGGGAGCGTGGATTGAAACAGGATTGAATTGGATGAGATAAAAGTCAAGCGTTCGGTCGCTCCCCGCGCGGGAGCGTGGATTGAAACTGATTCGATATATGCCTGTTCGCCAATTGCCGATGTAGCATCCAGCCTTCGGATTGTTATTTTTCTTTCCGTTTTCTTTCCTTTCAAATTCGTTCGGGTTAGGATAATTATTTGACTGAATGTATCGTATGTGTTATATTTTCTAAAATTTGAAAGGATACATTTTATGAGATTTATT
>JBBTED010000090.1:0-9791 GCA_038042445.1 Candidatus Firestoneibacteriota bacterium | reverse complement strand
TATAGTCTATATTTATAATATGTCAAAACAAATAATTGAAATCAAGAATTTAACTTATTCATATCCTGACGGAACAATAGCTTTAAAAAATATAAATCTAAATGTTTTTGAAGGAGAATCTATTGGTATAATTGGACCCAATGGTGCAGGAAAATCAACGCTTTTATTGCATTTGAATGGTATTCTAAAAGGAAGTGGTGATGTTCGAATATTAGATTTTAAAGTAGAGGAGAAAAATTTACCTGAAATTAGGAGTAAAGTCGGTTTAGTTTTTCAGGATCCTGATAATCAACTTTTTATGCCAAGTGTATTTGATGATGTTGCTTTTGGTCCAATAAATATGAAGCTTCCAAAAGAAGAAATAGTGACTGCTGTTCATAAATCATTAGAAAAAGTAGATATGTTAGCTTCAATTGATAGACTCTCGCATCATTTAAGTTTTGGTGAGAAAAAGAGGATTTCTATTGCAACTGTCCTATCAATGAATCCTGAAGTTTTAGTATTAGACGAACCAAGTAGTAACTTAGACCCAAAACACAGGCGGGATTTAATAGAACTTATGAAAAATTTAAAACTTACAAAGATAATTGCAAGCCATGATTTGGATTTAATTTTAGAAGTATGTTCTCGTGTTATACTTTTAGACAAAGGCGAATTAATTGAAAGTGGAGATGTAAATTCTATTCTTTCAAACAAATCTTTATTGGAAGGACATAGTCTTGAAATGCCCAATTCACTGTTCTTATCACATAAATCCTCCTAACCACTTTTAATAAATGGGATTTTGTAATTGGTCAGTGATAGTGGAATAATATTTATCTTCGTAGGGGCTGGCTTGCCAGCCCTTAATTATTGGGCGGATAAATCCGCTCCTACGCGATATAACGAAAAAAACCCCAAAGACTGACGCATTACGGGAATTTAGTGGATTTGTGGAGTTTCCCCAAAATTCTGGTATAAATTGAGGAAAGCATAGACAAATAAATGGTTTTATAAAATTAGAATGTGGAAAATGAAATTTTTATGTAGAAGCCTCTTTAGAGGCGGATAAAGAAAAAAATACCGGGGGCTAAAGCCCCTTCTACATTATTGTTTTGTGAAAAAGGCATCTTAGATGCATTGAATTGTTGGCAGATGTTTGTTCTGTTTTTATAAAAATGGGGAAACTCCACGTAGATTTTGTTTGACAAATAGTTTAACTATTTACTAAAATGTAAAGAACTATGCAAAAAATACTATATTTATTGATTGTAATAAATTCATTTTTTATAACCTCGGCTGATGCATTAGACGAAGAACACGAAATACTTATTAAAGCATGGAATGATATGACCTTGCCCCCGAAAACTAGTCCAATAATGAAATTTTTTATTCGTGGCCTAACAGGTGGGGCTGTGAAACACTAAATAATTATTATGGATAAAAATAAAATTAAAATATTGATAGTAGATGATGAGTCTTTAATACGTGAATTGTACAAACGTGTATTGGAAAAGATAAATATTGATTTTGATGAAGCAGATAGTTTTGAGAAGACTATCCAGTTTATAAAACTTAATTATTATAATATAGTGATACTAGATTTAAAATTAGCAGATACTGATGGTATTACTTTACTTAAAGAAATCAAAAGATTATGTTTTGGTTGCGAAGTAATAGTTGTTACAGGTTATGCGAGTTTAGATTCTTCTGTAGCAGCTATACGTGCAGGTGCTTATGATTATATAACAAAACCAATAGATGTTGATGAATTTTCTTTGACCATCAATCGCTGTATTGATAAACAGATACTATCTAAAGAAGTTGGAAGACTTAAAAGTACTGTTGGATTATATGAGTTAAGTAAAGCAATGACCTCAATAATGGATCTGCAGGATTTATTAAATACTATGGTGCGTATTGTAAAACAAACATTAGTTTCAGATACTTGTTCAGTAATGTTAATGGACGAAGCAACTAGTAAATTGAAAATTATGGCGTCAGATGGTCTTTCTGATGAAGTGATAAATTCTACAGAATTAAAAGTTGGAGAGAGCATTGCTGGGTGGGTACTAAAAGAACAAAAACCTACTTTGCTATTTAATGGGTTAAAAAAGTATCCGCAATTTGCACATTTAAATCCAAGACCTGAAATATATTCTGCAATTTCTGTTCCATTAATAGTAAAAGATAAAGTAATAGGAGTTGTTAATGTTAGTTCAAAAGATGAATCAAGAAATTTTACAACAGAGGATATGGAGCTTTTAGCAATATTTGCTTCGGATACTGCGTTGATGATTGAAAATGCCAGAATTCATGAAAAACTTACAAAATATATCAAAATGTTGGAAGAATCACAAATTAAAATGAAAGAACTTGATAGGTTAAAATCAGAGTTCATTTCAAATGTTTCGCATGAATTACGAACTCCTCTTACTGCTATTAAAGGTGCTGTTGAACTTATTATGGGAGAAATTATTAGTACTGCAGGTGTTACAGTTGAGAAATTATTAAATATTGCCAGAAATAATTGTGATAGACTTACAAATCTTATTTCTGATTTATTAGATTCAGTTCGAATTGAAGCTGGAAAAATGGAATTGAATATGGGAAAAGTTTCTTTACAGAGTATAATATCAGAGCTTAACGATGAATTTAAGTTTTTGGCAGGACATAAGAATTTAACATTTGCCTATTCAGGTCCAAAAAGTATAGAAGACATAAAAGGGGATAGTGAAAGAATTAAACAAGTATTGAATAATTTGTTGACTAATGCTATAAAATTTACTGCATCGGGTGGAACAATAACGATAACATTAGAAGATAGAAACAATGATGTGCGAATTTCGGTTACTGATACAGGTGTGGGTGTGTCTCCGGAAAGTTATGATAAGATATTTGAACGGTTTCACCAAGTTGATGGTGGTTTGACACGCCAAGCAGGGGGGCTTGGCTTGGGTTTGTTTATTGCAAAAAGTATAGTTGAATCACATGACGGAAAAATAGGAGTTGAAAGCACTTTAGGCAAAGGCAGTACTTTTTTCTTCACATTGCCTAAACATAATTTTGTATTAAAGTAATTTTTTTAATAGTTGAGGTTTATAATATGAAACCAATAGTCCTAATAGTAGATGATGAATTAGATACATTAATAATATTGCGAATACTTTTGGAATCTAAAGGGTATGATGTAGAAGAGGCACATAATGGAGTTGAGGCATTAGAGAAAATTAAAACAAAAAAGCCTGATTTAATACTGCTTGATGTTATGATGCCTGAAATGGATGGATATACAGTTTGTCGTAAAATTAAATCTGAAAAGGATACAAAAAATATTGCTGTTATATTATTGACAGTTAGGGCATTGTCAGTGGATATAGAAAAAGGTAAAAAATGTGGCGCTGATTTTTATATTACTAAACCATTTGATTCTTATGCATTATTAAATGATATTCACAAGATATTGTCCAAAAAGAAACTTAGTAAAGCTTAGGAGGATACTGTAGCCGTGAAAATTGGAGTATTTACTGTTTTATTTGGAGCTAAGCCATTAGAAGAAGCATTAGACTATATAGTAGAAGCAGGTTGTGAAGCAGTTGAAATAGGATGTGGAAATTATCCGGGCGTTGCTCATTGTGACCCTGATATATTACTTAAAAATGATTCAAAAATAAAAGAATTTAAAAAAGCAATTGATAGTAGGAATTTGATAATAAGTGCGCTTTCCTGTCATGGCAATCCATTACATCCTAATAAAGAGATTGCTCAAAGTCATAAAAAACAACATAGAAAAGCAATACTATTAGCAGAAAAACTTGGAGTATCAAGAATTATAGGGTTTTCAGGATGTCCGGGTGATTCTGAAAAAGCGAAATATCCAAATTGGGTTACTTGTCCTTGGCCAACTGATTTTTTAAAAATACTTGATTGGCAGTGGAAAGAAAAAGTGATTCCATATTGGAAAGAAGAAGCTGCTTATGCAAAAAAACATGGTGTCCAGATGATATGTTTGGAAATGCATCCGGGATTTGTAGTTTATAATCCTGAAACATTGCTTAAATTAAGGAATGCTGTTGGTAATATTATTGGTGCAAATTTTGACCCAAGTCATTTGTTTTGGCAGGGCATAGATCCTGTTCTTGCAATAAGAAATTTGAAAGGGGCAATTTATCATTTTCATGCTAAAGATACAAGATTAGATGCAGCAAATATAAAAATAAATGGTGTATTAGATACAAAACACTTTAGTAATATAGAAAAACGTTCCTGGGTTTTTAGAACAGTTGGATACGGACATTCAGAGACTGTATGGAAAGATATTGTTAGTGAGCTAAGTGTGAGCGGATACGATTATGTTTTGAGTATAGAACATGAGGATGGTTTGATGTCAATTAACGAAGGTTTTAAAAAAGCCGTTACATTTTTAAAAAATGTAACAATAAAAGAAAAACCATCAGCTATGTGGTGGGCATAAGAACAATGACGCGAAGCGTCATTCCTGAAATGAATTCAGGACAGGCTCTGAACGAAGTGAAAGACCTAAAAATATAGGAAAGGAGATAAAATGGCTGTGGATAATACGAAGAAGTGGTATTTGATTGATGCAAGTGGACAAGTTTTGGGAAGATTAGCAACTAAAGTAGCTACTTTGCTAATGGGAAAACATAAACCAACTTTTGCACGTAATATTGATGTTGGAGATTATGTTGTTGTTATAAATGCAAAAAATGTCAGACTTACAGGAAAAAAACTTGAGCAAAAATTAGATTATAGACATTCAGGGTATCCTGGTGGTCAGAAATTTACACAATACAAAGTTATGATGAAAGATAAACCTGAAGAGGTAATAAAAATAGCTGTTCATGGTATGTTGCCAAAAAATAAGCTTGGGCATAAGCTGATAGACAAACTTAAAGTTTATAAGGGAGAAACACATTCACATATAGCTCAAAATCCTGAAGTATTTAAAATGGAATGACAAATAATGAGGAGGGTAAGAAATGACTGTTGTTGATAATGTAGAAAAAGTATCAATTGATGAGAAAAAAGAAGAAAAATTGCAATATTTTGGAACAGGAAGAAGAAAATCTTCTACAGCAAAGGTTAAACTTATAAAAGGAAAAGGAGATATATTTGTAAATTCTAAGCCACTTACACAATATTTTCCACGTGAGTGCTATCAAATAATTCTTAAACGGCCTTTGGAAGTTACAGAATTGTCTGATAAATTTGATGTTTATATTTCTGTAACTGGTGGAGGTTCAACGGGTCAGGTAGATGCTGCAAAATTAGGAATTGCACGTGCAATTTTAGAGGTGGATTCCGAGTTTAGAACGTTACTTTCCAGAAAAAAATTACTCACCAGAGACCCTAGAATGGTTGAACGTAAGAAGTATGGCCAGAAAAAAGCACGTAAGCGTTTCCAGTGGACTAAACGTTAGGTTCTATGCCACGTACTAAAATTTTGCTTTTGGCATCTGTTTTTGCCGCTTGCGCTGTTCTATTGTCTTATGTTTATCTTACAACCAAAGAGAAATCCATAATTAATAGAACTGTTCCCAAAAAAGTGCTTATTGCTGTGAAATATATAGCTGCAGGGACACGTGTAACTAATGATATGTTTGAGACAAATGAAATAGTTTCTGATTCTGTGCAGCCAGGTGCAATAGTAAATTCTGATGATGTTGTAGGCCAAGTGTCTTTATCGCCAATTGCAGTTGGTGAACAATTACTTGCAAATAAGTTTTTAACAACAGGTACTTCAGTTACCTCTTCTATACCTTTGCGAAAACGTGGAGTTACCATTTCGGTTAATGAGGCAACGGATTTTATTAAGATAATAAAACCTGGTGATTATGTTGATGTTTTAGTTACTTTTGAAACGTCTTCACCATATACTTCTACTATTCTGCAAAATGTAAAAATAGTAGCAATTGGAGAAAACTTTTCGCCATTAAAATCTGATGATTCCAAAAAATCTGAAATGGAAATGTTTAATAATTTGTCGGCAAGTGTTACATTAGCATTGACGCCACAAGAATCTGAAATACTTGCATTTGCAGAAAATAAAGGCAGGTTAAAGTTAGCATTGCGAGCAAGAGGTGATGAAGAAATTTTAGAACTTAAGCCAGTTAATTTTAATACAATATCAAGCAGTAAAAAAGAAGAATCTTCTCCTGTCAAAAAAGAATCATATCCTTCCTTAGAAATAATTCGTGGGATTCAGGGAGAAAAAATACCAATAAAGAAATAAATGCAAAATGTAAAGTGCAAAATGCAAAGTGTAAAATTTAAAACCAAGTTATTCATTCTTACTTTTGCAATTTGCAATTTGCAATTTGCAATTTGCAAATTTCCTGTTTTTGCAGGTGATAAAGTTCAATTAATTGTTGGAGAATCCAAAATTATTCCTGTGGATTCCCCTAAAAAAATAGCAGTAGGAGAGTCTAATATTGCTGATGTCAAAATTATATCTGAAAAAGAAATACTTTTGAATGGTAAATCAGCGGGAATAACAACACTAATAATATGGAAGCCTGATGGTTCGCAGGATACAACTCAGATTTCTGTTGTTGCAGCTGAGCTTGAGAAAATAATGGTAGAAGTAAATGTGCAAGTTTTAGAAATCAGAAAGAATGCTATGACGGATTTTGGAATAAACTGGTCTGATACTATGAAAGCGTTGAGTGTTGGTGAAGATACAATTCCACCTTTATTTGGAGTGGGAAATTTTGATAGGCTAAAAAAAGTTGAAGCATCATTAAATTTATTACTGAAAAATGGACAGGCTAAGTTATTAGCTAAACCTAAATTGCTTACTATAAGCGGTAGTAAGGCTAGTTTTTTAGCTGGGGGAGAAGTGCCATTTGTGTATCAGGATTCTCAAAGAATGAATATAGAGTGGAAAGAATATGGAGTGAAGCTTGATATTTTGCCTGTAGCAGATAGTTTTGGTAATATAAACGTGGATATACGTGCAGAAGTTAGTAATATTGATTCTGCGAATGGCATAAATATTGGTTCAACAATTTTGCCGGGATTACGCACCCGTTGGGCAAAAACTTCTATATATGTAAAAAAAGGTGGAACTATAGTTATAGCAGGTTTGATTCAGAGTGAGGAAGTAAAACGTACAGAAGGTGTTCCTATATTAAGCGAAATACCGTTAATTGGGGAGCTTTTTAAATATACGCATAGTGAGGCAATAGATTCAGAACTTGTGATATTCGTTACGCCTTCTATAGTTGGCCAAAATACCTAAAATGATGGTACGGAGTAATCTAAAACGGAAAGCGAAAAACGAAAAAATAATGTAGGTTTTAACTTATGAGTAATGCAAAAATAATTTCTGTGATAAGTGGAAAAGGTGGAGTAGGTAAAACATTTTTTGCAAGTAATTTGGCTTTTGCTTTAATGTCCGAAGCTAATGCAAAGGTTTTATTAATTGGTATGGATAATAAAGGTGGAAATGATATCGGTAGTGTTTTTAATATTGATGTTATGCGAAATGCTTCTGATGTACTTGAACTAATTAACAAATTTAATCTTGATTTGATAAAAGGATATTTAACTAAATATCAGGCAACTGGTTTAGATTTACTTCCTGTCCATAGTTCTATTGATATAAATAACATAAATAAGCTCCTTGATTGTCTTTCTTCAATATATACTTATATAATTGTAGATGTTAGCACTCTTTTTGGGGAAAGTGAAATTGTTATTTTTGATAAAAGTGATATGATTATTGTTGTTACAACTCCAGAAGTTTTATCTGTCCGACATACAAAAAGTATGTATGAAATGTTAGTAAATAGATATCACTTTCCACGTGAAATTTTTAAATTCATCGCAAATTTTTGGACTTTAGAATATGAAAACGTTGATTTTATTTCACTGTTTTCTCAATCTCCTGTATTAAAAATTCCCTATGATAGAGACCTTGTTTCGTCATCTTTAGATATGGGAATTCCTGTTTTAACAAAGAATCCAGGTTCATCTATTTCTAAAGCAATAAGGAATTTTGCAAACGAAATTAATAATAAGGATAATTTTTTTGCCAAAGCTAAAGCATCTAATGCTGAGATAAATATGTCGCTTTCTGAGAATAGCAATACAGGAACATTTCAAGACTTGTCTCTACTAAAAGAAAAGGTGCATAAAAAACTTGTAGAAGTTATGAGTTTTAAAAATATAGATATTGATTCTTATGAAATAAATTCGAAAGGTAAAGAGTTGGAAATTGAAATTAAAAAAGTCATCGAAGATATTTTTGCATACGAGTGTAGTAATATTTTTTTGCGAGATCAGCGGACAAAACTTGTTGATGAAATTTTGGATGAAGTGTTAGGCTTAGGACCTTTGGAAGATTTTATAAGAGATGAAGAAATTACTGAGATAATGGTAAATAATAAGGATCAAATTTATGTTGAGAAAAAAGGTAAAATATTTTTGACGGATAAAAAATTTAGAAGTGATAAACAGTTAAGGGCTATTATAGAACGAATAGTAGCATCAATTGGTCGCAGAATAGATGAAAGTGTTCCCTATGTGGATGCACGGCTTTTAGATGGATCACGTGTTAATGCTGTAATACCACCTCTTGCATTAAAAGGTCCTTGCCTCACTATACGAAAGTTTTCCAAAAAACAGTTAACAGTAGATGATTTGATAAAGTTTGGAGCACTTACTAAAGAAGCAAAAGAATTTTTATGTGCTACTGTCCTTGCGCGCAAAAATATTCTTGTCAGTGGAGGAACAGGTAGTGGAAAAACTACTTTGCTTAATGTTCTTTCTTCATTTATTCCAAGTAGCGAACGTATTGTAACAATAGAAGATTCTGCAGAACTAAAATTGGTGCAGGAACATGTTGTTGCACTGGAGTCACGTCCTCCAAATATTGAAGGTAAAGGTGCAGTATCAATAAGAGATTTAGTTAGAAATTCATTAAGAATGAGACCTGATCGTATTATTGTAGGAGAATGTAGAGGTGCTGAAGCATTAGATATGCTTCAGGCATTTAATACAGGACATGATGGTTCACTTACTACTTTGCATAGTAATTCACCAAGAGATACTTTGGCTCGACTTGAAACGATGGTATTAATGGCTGGTATGGATTTATCATTAAGGGCGATACGTGAACAAATTGCGTCAGCAGTAGAATTAATAATTCATCAGTCACGTTTTAAAGATGGTACACGTAAAATTACTCATATTACTGAAGTAGTTGGTATGGAGGGAGATATAATTACTACGCAGGATATTTTTACTTTCAACCAGACAGGTGTTAATTCGGACGGTAGAATTTCAGGAGAATTAGTTTCTACAGGTATTATTCCAGTATTTTTTGAAGACTTATTTGTTCATGGTATTGAGTTAGATAAAAATATGTTTGTATTAGCATAAAATATGATTCAGACAATAGACTTAGAAACAGACAGTAGACAAAAGTCTAAAGTCTATTGTCTGATGTTTGAATTGTAAGTCATAGTCAAAAAAGTGTGAGTTGGTGAAAAAAGTAAAATATAGTTAAAAAAATATTGACAAACAGTTAAAATATTTGATAAATTAGTAGTTTATACCATTTTGTGTTTTGCCCATGTAGCTCAGTTGGTAGAGCACGTCCTTGGTAAGGACGTGGTCACCGGTTCAAATCCGGTCGTGGGCTTAAATAGGAGTGTAAAGCGAAAAGTATAAAACTAAAGAAAATTTTGAATTATGGTTTTTTACTTTTAGTTTTTAGTTAAAGGAGGTATATATGTCGAAGCAAAAATTTGAGAGAAAGAAGCCACATATAAATGTAGGAACAATAG
>JBBTED010000089.1:0-6416 GCA_038042445.1 Candidatus Firestoneibacteriota bacterium | reverse complement strand
CAATCATCATTGCTCCAAGAACAGAGCATTCTGCTTCAAGATTTTGAGGAGGAATCTTATCTGGTGATGCACCCTGCGAAACAGCCATATTATTGTATTTTTCTTTCATAACAATCACATCCTTTTTATACAAATTATATATCTTCCCTCTGACATTTTTTGTGAGTTTGTAGCATTTAGAAATGATTTAATAACTTTTAATTTATTCTTATATTTTTCCTGAAATAGAAGTTGTATTGCTTCTTTGACATGATTATTAATTAAAATATGAAATTTTTTCAATAACATATAAAAATAACCAAGCAAGATTATCTCCAGCGTATGATATAGTTTGCTCTAAAATATACATCCCCAGCGAAAATGATTTTGCTCTTTCTATGAATGGTAAAAATATTATTACAAACCTCATAAAAAATTCAAATATGAGCAATTATCAAAAAGACCAAATGCTAAAAACAGTCCAAGACAGATTTTCAAGATTATCAGACATACAAAAATTATAATGATTTACTCAACATTGTCTTTGAATTTTGGTCCCCATTTTTAAAAACACAGATACAGGTTTCTTTTAGGGCTTTTCTGAATTCTGGAAGTTTATGATTTCAGCGTCTTCTCTAAAACTAAATATTCTTTGCACAATATTGATCAAGATAACAGTTTTTACAATCTGGATTAATTGGTCTACACCATTCTCTGCCAATTTCGAACACAGAAAAATCAAAAACCCCCGGATATTCAGGATTTAATTCTTTTGCGCAGAAAATTAATTCATCATTACTTGTATCCTTTTTAAGAAATCCCAACCTTATAAAAACTCTCTTTGCGTGAACATCAGGTGAAATATCAATACATATTTTATCTTGCATAGGAATCTTAAAGCCTCTTGCTAAAATATTAGTCCCCATTGAAGCGATCTTTATTCCAACACCCTTAAACTCAAGAAATCTTCTGACAATAGTTGCACTCTTAGGATTATCTTTCCAAATAGTTGAAACGTCATCTTTATATTCGTTATGAATCAATTGAATAGCAGAATAAAAATTTTCTGTCATAATGTCATTAAACCGATGTAATTTTTTTCTTTTAAAAATATCTTTTAAAAAATTTAAATCGGTCTTTAATAACCTTTCAAATTCAAATCCGCCAATTTCTTGAAAAATACAATATGGAATTAACCACGCCCTTTCGATTCTAATCTGTCTATTCATTATACAGCCAAGAACAAAAGCATGTGGAAATTGACTTAAATTATTCAGCAAAGCATCAGCTTCAGGATTTCCTGTAAATTCTACTTTGCTATCACGCGAACTAAATAATTCTTTTCCTTTCTTGACCAATATATCAACAATTTTCTCTTGATTCATATACCCATCTATAAAAATTAAATTTAAATCTATACCAGTAAGTTCATATAAGCTATACTGTGTTTTAATTTGTAAATACCATAAACCCTCACTGAACCCCACTGACATATCTGCTTACGTTTTTAATTAGGAACACAGCCCAATTAAAAGTGAATGTGTTCATAATGATAAGATTCAGTGAGCTTTCATCAAACACCCTATATTAAAAATCACTCTTCCCTAACACCAGCATTACCACAATTAGGACAAGTTATTTGACCATCACAATTTGGACAGAAAATTTTTCCACAACAACCACATTTCAACTTCGAAGCACTACACTTCTCGCACATTGCCATACAATTACCTCCTATAGCTTTATTTTATGAATTCACTTTTCAATATCTTAAGATTGAAAACATCTTCATAATTATATTCTATTTAATTTTTATCTTTTCTATAGATTGTCTAAAAGAAAAATGAAGTTTTTCAATCCCCCACCAAAATCATATATATCTCCCCTTCCCGGTATTTTTCTTTTCAATATAACAAAATTATTTACAAACCCAAAACTGTTTTCCACATCTTCTTCAGAAATGGGAGTAGCTAAATCAAATGCCCAAATACAAGTTATAACTTCTTTTGGGATAAATTCTTTGATTTTTAAAATTTGGGGTTTCACATTGATAATAGTTGGTTTATCAATATATCCTTTTACTTCTAAAATCATTTTCACATTTTTTGATTCTATAACGCCTATACCCATAGATCTACAAATATATTTTTCTTCTACTTCACCATTATAAACAATAATATCTACTTGTGGACTTTCTCTATCATTATTTTGAATTAAACCTTTAACAACCTTTAGCTTTTTATTTTTTAATCTTTTTTTCAAAAAATCCGTTACAATACCTTCGTAAAATTCCCCCATTATATTCTTATTCCTCGAATGTTCAACCACTCCAAACATTTTACTCCATAATTTATTCCTTTCTTCATGTAATTTTGTTGCTTCATTTTCTGCTCTCTCCATATCCAATCCTCCTTTTAAAAAATAACTATTGTGATACATATTGTCCACATTTTACACAATAATTTTCTTTACCAAATCCACATGTATTACATAATTTTGCTAGTGTTGATGCAAACGGCTGACTACATTTAACACATTCATTAGCTTTGTTTCCAAATCCACAATTATCACAAAGTTTTGCTGTTATAGACGCAAAAGGTTGACCACACTTTACACATTCTTCTGCTTTATTTCCAAATCCACAAGAATTACAAAGTAATGCATCCATACTTATCACCTCCTATACTGCCTCACAACTTTACTATTAGTAATACTACCACAAATTACTATTTCGCTGTTAAAATAACTTTTGCAAAATTATTTTTATAGCCAATCAAACACTCCCAATCAATATTGACATTTTTATTTGTTAATTTTTTTGTATAAGTCACTGCATCATTTATTTCTCCAAGTATGGTTTCATCACTAACTATTATTGATACTTTAAGATTAGAAATATCAGATAAAATCACACCTTGTTTTTTCAAATTGATTAGTGCTTTTTCTACAGCAGATATTACTCTTTTGTACCTACAAACACCTATTCCAACAAGTGTTCTTTCTGATTTATAAAATTGTTCTTGCATAATATAAATCCTTACTTTTCATCTAATACAATTATTAGCATAGAGGTATGACAAAATTTGATGAATTAAAATAGTAGAGTAAACTATCTATAACTTTTAAGAGCTTGAATACAGGTTTCTTTTAGGGCTTTTCTGAAATCTGGGGGGCTTATGATTTCAGCGTCTTCTCTGTAGCCAAGAACTTCTTGGATTAACCAATTTTGCGAAGCACTTTTGATTGTTAATATTACTGAGCCGTCTTTTAGCTTCTTTATATTTTTTTTCTCAGCTCTTTCTGTAATCCATCTGGCAATTTTGGGGCTGAATTTAATTTTTACTTCTGTTTCTTCTCCAGTAGGTAAATAAGGGGCGTATTTGCCATATTTATTCTTGTCAAAATGTTCTGGCAGTTTAAAAAAATCTTGAGTTAATTTTGCAGATTTTATTCTATCCAAACGAAAAGTCCTTTCTTCTTTTGCTAATTCGCAGTATCCAACAATATACCAGTGGTCAAGACAAATTATAGCAAGGTATGGAGAAATTACTCTTTTATTTAGGTTCTGCCTACCTTTAGTATAGTATTCTATTTCTATTTTTTTCCTTTCAGCAATTGCCTGCTGTATTATTTGTAATCTGTCTATAGCAATAGTAACAATATCAATACCTATTTGGTCTTTATGTTTATCAAGTTGTTCTTTTATATTTTTTGATAATGTTCTTCTGATTTTTCTTCTTGCACTTTCTATTATGGCTGCATATTTTGTGCCTTTTTGACAAGCAATGATTTCACTTCCAAGATACAACATCAATGCTTCAATTAAAGTTAATTTACCCGGCTTTTCAAAAAAATTCCGCACTACAGAAATACTGTCTTTTTCTATTCCCATTTCCATTAAATCATCTGGAGCATAAGGTGGGATTCCACACATCATAATTACGTCTAAATCCTTGATGAACTCTTTAATGTTCATTCCAAAATCTGACAGAACATCAGAGAGTGGGATTCTATCTTTAAATTTTCGTTTCTTTGACTCCAAATACGGAAGAAGATTAAAAATTCTTTTTATTCTTTCTGCTTGTGTACTCATTAGTATTTTTTTAATATTTCAGTAAAAGCATTTTTGATTTCGTCTCTAACATACTTCGGAGACAATATCTCAGCTTTCTCGCCAATTCTCATTATCCATCGGATTAAAGAATCTATTGTGTTCACCTTAAATTTTATTATGCATGAACCATCTGAATTCATCTGAACTTCGTTTCTGTCACTAAAATTCTCTTTTACCCACCAAGATATATCAGAAGAATATTTCACTTTAACCTCTATAGTTCCATCAGTATTTGATAATTCCCATGCTCTTTTGCCAAGATAATCTTTGATTTTAAAATCTTTTGGCACTGTAAAATCAGGTTTTTCTGGGGATTTTTTATTAACAGAAATTTTGCTTATTCGTATAAGCTTATAAACTCTCATATCCTTTTTTGCTATATCTTTACCAACCAAATACCATATTCCTTTACGAATTAACAAACTATACGGCTCAACAGTGCGACTTCCTTTCTTATCTTCTCCAATGGAATAATATTGCATAAACACACATTTCCTTTTGAATATAGCATCAAATAACGTTTTTACAAGTTTACTCACTTTCTCAGTGTCAGTCCCTAAAGAAAAATTAAGTATGTAATTCTTCTCCATTGCTTGAGCATAATCACTTGGAAAAAGATCGCAAGCATCAAACATAGCTTTATGAACTACACTGGTTACTTCAGGAATTCTGTTAAACCCGGGTGTTTTTTTCAAGGATTGACTACAAATCTGAAGAAGAAACATTTCATCAGGAGTTAAATTTAGTTCTGGAAGATAATAATGTTCTTTAGAAATTGAATATCCTTCACCATCATAAGAAATTGGAACTCCAATTTCTTTAAGTTCTGCTTTATCCCGCTCAAACATTCTAAGAGCAGTTGAATCACTGGCTTTTTCATAGCCCTGCATTTGTTTGCGAATAATCTCCCATGAAACAGATACTCTTGAATTCAACAAATATGCCACTAAATTTATCAATCTTTCAGTATGTGATTTCATTTTGTTCTATTGTATCTCATTCTTCTACTAACCGTTAAACTGCCATAAATTGTCCTATAAGAATGTCCCATAATGTCCTATATTTTAATGCCTGTTGAAAAAATATAATAAGTGCCTTTTCTTTCACCTTTCTTTTCTATAAGACCTTTTTCAACTAAGAATAAAAGATCCCTTGTAGCAGTTCTTCTGATACTACCACATAGTTTTTGACATTCTTCGTTAGTAATATGTTCATTCGTAACAAGATATCGTATAATTTTCCATTGCCTAGTGTTTAACATATATTCTTTAACTAATTTCTCTACACTGATAATTCTTTTACCTTTTTCCTGAATATCCACCATTTGAGATTGTAATCCTTCAACAAAATACTCAAGCCATTCAGTCATATCCATATTATTCTGTCTAACAGACTGGATAGCTTTGTAATATGCAGGACGATTCTTATCATAATATTCTGAAATTGTAAAAAGACGTTTAAAATCATAACTAGTTTTGTAAAGTATAAATGTTGATAAAAGCCGTGCTGTCCTACCATTGCCGTCAAGAAACGGATGAATATGGACAAATTGAAATTGAGCAATTCCAGCTACTAAAACAGGAGAAATATCCTTTTGTCTATTTAACCACTCCACAAATTCTTTCATAAGATGCGGGACTTCCAGTGGAAACGGTGGTGTGTAAATAATTTCTCTGGTTCTGGAATTCACTATATAATTTTGTACTTTACGATAGTTACCAGGATCTGACCTATTACCACGAACATCCTTAACAGTTATTTTATGTAATTCTCGGATAAGTCCTTCTGTAATTGGATCATCTTTCCCAAGGTATTTTGAAATAAAATTCATTGCCTTTTTGTAATTTAACAGCTCCTTTCTATCTTCAATATTAATCCCTTTTACAGGTATACCTTCTAATATATCCTTTGCTTGTTCAAGACTCAAAGCTGTACCTTCAATATGTGTTGAATAATGCGATTCAAGAATAAGTGTATGATTTTGAATATCTGCAATCCAGTTTTCTTTCAAGCGAATCGCATCCAAAAATCCTCTCACTCGCTCAATTTGTGTAAGATCGTTATTGATTTTATTAGTTATTGAATATTTTGGTTTAAACATTTTTTTATCCTCCAAATTCTTCTGGTATAACCAATTCTACTGGTTGTGGTAAAAAATCACTAATTCTAGTTATTCTACCAATAGGCATATCAGTATTCCCTATCTTTTTTTTCATATATTTATCTATATATTGCTAATTATGAAGTATTTTGTCAAGTATATGTTACGTGGAGTTTCCCCAAAATTTCAAAAAACCTCTATTTTTAAGTTTCCAGCACAAAC
>JBBTED010000088.1:0-2697 GCA_038042445.1 Candidatus Firestoneibacteriota bacterium | reverse complement strand
ATATCTAATTCAAAAATGACTCATTTTTACCCACTCGATAGGGAGAAGACCCATATTAAAGATGGTTAAGTAATCTATTGCGATGTTTATCTGATAACTCCTGTAGGAAAGTTTTTAGGGGCAATCATAGCGATTTTTGGGATTGGTATGTTTGCAATTTATGCCGGGTAAATTCAATGAGCGCACGGAAAACAAAAAACCTGCCCCCACTGTAGAAGAGACATTCACTAACCGCCAGAAAAACCATCAACGAGGCATTAAAATTGCCTTGACAGTAAAAAAGATTTAAGCTATAAGTCATGACCACCTGCTAAGCAGGTGGTCATGACTTCGGCTTATATTTTCAAATTTTTTGAAGTTAATAAAAAGTGTAACGAAGTGCAAAACTAAAGAATAATATAGAGGTATTAATTTGGAAATAACAATATTCAAAGAAAATAAGGTTGAAGAGGGAGCATCCGAAAAGAGAGTGTCTAACGTAAGATCACATTTTACTCTTCAATGGCATCTTACCGCGCAGTGCGATCAAAATTGCATGCACTGCTATCTCTATGAAAGTTCTAGTTATGAACGGGAAATTAAGAATGAATTAAGCTTTGAACACTGCTGTAAAATTATTGATGATTTTAGTAATACTTTCAAAAATTGGGGAATGCCGATAAGAATTAACTTTACAGGTGGTGATCCTCTTTTAAGAAAGGATATTTTTGACTTACTAAGATATGCACGGAATAAGGAAATAGAGTTAGGCATATTAGGTAATCCAAACCTTTTAAATCACGATATTGCTAAGAAATTAAAAGATGTTGGAGTAACTAGATATCAAGTAAGCATTGATGGCTTGGAAAAAACTCATGACCGATTAAGAGGCAGAAAAGGTTTATTTAAGGATACTATTCGAGCGATTCATGTATTAGAAGAAGTAGGAATAACATCGGTTGTAATGTTTACTTTAAGCAGGGAAAATGCAGATGAACTTATAGGGGTTATACAAACAGTAGAAAAAGAAGGTGTTTCAGTATTTGATTTTGCCAGGATAGTCCCAATTGGTGCTGGCAAACAGTTAAAAACACAAACGTTAAACCCACAAGAATACAAAAAACTTTTGCTCCGAGTATTAGAAGAGTATAAGTACCTACAAGAAAATGGAAGCAAGACTTATTTCGGAAGAAAGGATCATCTCTGGAAATTACTTTATCAAGAACTAGGTTTACTTAAACCTCTGCCGAAAGATAAAGAAACAATCTACAATGGTTGCGGAATAGGTTCAAGCATTTTAACTATTTTAGCGGATGGTACAGTGTATGCCTGTAGAAGGTTGCCTGTCGAAATAGGCAAAGTTCCAGAACAGAGCATCAGAGATATATTTATAAATTCATTTGAACATAATAAAATGCGGCAAGTGGAAAAAATGGAGAAATGCAGTAAATGTGAATTGATGCAGTTTTGTAGGGGGTGCCCGGCTGTTGCCTATGCGGCTTATGGGGATTATATGTCACCAGATCCACAATGCTGGAAGGAGATTTAATGTATGGAAAATTATGAAAAAGAGATACTAAATAAATACAAACTTTGGAAAGAATTCCTTAGAAGAGATACAGATAATGATAATACTGATTATTATGAAGATTCTTTTTCAGGATGTTCAAGCTGTTCAAGCTGTGGAAGCTGCAGAGGTTGTAATGCCTAACTAATTTTTAAAATAAATATAAAAATGAAATCAAAACTTCTAAATTGTATAATATGGTCATTAATAATCATTTCTATAAATACTACTGCCTTTATTTTTCTTAAATATTCATTAAGATCAGTTATTGCAACAATTGTGGTTGTATTTATTTCACAAATTCTTACAGTTTTAGGGTTCATTTATATTCTGGAAGGTTTGTCTGCCAACGAAGGTATTAGTGATTGGTTAAAATTTATACGAGAATTAAAGCTTTTAAAAGACACCAATATCCGTAATTCTCTTTCTGAGTTAACAAAGTTACCGAAAGTTGTTGAAGTAATAAGTAAAAGTTTAATACCAGAAAGTAAAATATTACTTTTTAATGATTATTTAAACTTCCTTCAAAATGAGAATATTAATGAGATATGGGTTTTAGGTGCTTCTTTGAATTCTACTTTAAATAACCTTGATGGTTTTTTAAATCGATTAAAAAAAGGAATATTATTTCAATTTTTATGCGTTGGTGATAGAGTTTATATAGAATCTCGGATAAGGAAAATTCTTACATTTCTAAAAGAAAAAAGTTCCACAAATGAATATTTTGAAAATTTGATTAAAAATATCAAATTAAATATAATAGAAAGCCATCTTGTTCAATTGCCTATGGAAATTCTCAACCCTCATAAAAATTATTCAAAAGCCATAATTCGTTATCCATATGAATTAAAACAAGCAGAAGGTAAAGAACATGTATTTTTAATAACAAATCAGGACGTAGTCAGTAATTTTACAGAAAAATTTAGTAAACTATGGGATTCTTATAAAAGTAATGAATTTAAACTTGGCAGTTTTAAAATTAATATATGTTAACTCATTTGGGGTATTTTACTAAAAGAACATCCTACTTTCTTTATATAGTATTCGTTAAACAAATAGATGTTTATCATTAAACCGAAAGGAGGTAAAATAAAAGTGAACGAAAAGGAAAACCGAATTTTATATAAGTATAAAACTTGGCAACCATATTT
>JBBTED010000087.1:0-55773 GCA_038042445.1 Candidatus Firestoneibacteriota bacterium | reverse complement strand
CACAAGCTTTTAATGATGATGCTTTGCGTATGATACGTGCTGTTAGGATAGCTGGTGAGTTAAATTTTACTATAAGCAAAAAAACTGAGACGTTGATTAAAAAACAGTGTTCTTTAATTGCAGATATTTCACAAGAAAGAATAAGAGATGAATTATTTAGAATTTTAATTCTTGAAAATAGCAATTTGTATATCCAAAAATTAGACAAGTTGAAACTTTTAGATAAAGTTATACCTGGAATAAAATCTATGAAAGGTGTTGAGCAGCCTGGATATCACCATTTGGATGTTTGGGGGCATTCCCTTGAAACTGTAGATTTTTTGGACAATATTTTGAAAGAGATAGAAAAAATAGATTCAATGTGGTTAATAAAAATTGAAAAGCATTTAAGTGTAGAACCAGTTAAAGGTAGAACACGATATACCTTGCTTAAGTTTGCTGGATTACTTCATGATATTGGAAAACCAGAAACAAAAACATATAAAGATGGAAAGACAAAATTTGTAGGTCATGAAAAATTAGGTGCTGAAAAAATCAAAGTAATTGCTAAAAATTTAAAATTGAGTTTAAAAGAACAAAAAATATTATCAAAAATTGTCCATGAACATCTAAGAATAGGTTTTTTAAGTGATTCAAAATATATAACAAAGCGCGCAATATATAAATTTTTTCGGGATACAAAAGACGAGGCAATTGATGTATGTTTGTTAGCTTTAGCAGATAGGCTTGCTACACGTGGTGAGAAGTCTGATTTGAGTTCTATGCACAGGCATTTTGAAATTATTGCACAGCTTATAGATAGTTATTATTCGGAAAAGGAAATAGTTAAACCTGCTAAAATAATTTCCGGAAATGATATAATGAAAAAATTTAAACTTATCTCCGGTCCACTTATCGGTAAATTATTAGAAACAGTAACTCAAGCTCAGGCAGAAGGAAAGGTTAAAACAAAAACAGAAGCTTTGCAATATTTAAAACATTTTGTTAAGTAGTGAAATAATGAAGTTAAAATAATTGACTTTTAGTTAGGTGTTATGATATCTAAATACTATGATTCTTGATATAGCAAAAATATTTGTAGAGGCGGGTGCAGGCGGAAATGGGTGTGTGAGTTTCAGGCGCGAAAAATTTATACCTTTTGGTGGACCTGATGGCGGAGATGGAGGTAAAGGTGGAAATGTAATAATAGTAGTTGATAAATCAAAACGTACACTTATAGATTTTCATTATAAGCCAAAATATGTGGCACATTATGGTGAACATGGTAAAGGTGCAAATAGGTTTGGCAGGCATTCAGATGATTTGATTATAAAAGTACCGCCTGGTAGTATAATAAAAGATTTTGAAACTAAAGAAATACTTGCTGATTTGGACTCAGATGGCAAAAGTATTATAGTTGCTAAAGGTGGAAGAGGTGGAAGGGGTAATACCTCTTTTACTAATTCAATAAGGCAGGCTCCAAGATTGGCAGAAAAAGGAGAGCCTGGTGAAAAACGTTGGCTTGAAATTGAACTTAAAATAATAGCAGATGTTGGAATAATAGGTTTTCCTAATGCAGGCAAGTCTACACTTCTCTCAAAGATATCTGCTGCGCATCCTAAAATTGCAAATTATCCTTTTACTACTTTAGCTCCTAATTTGGGAGTTGTTAAATTTGATGATGGAATTGATTTGGTATGGGCAGATATGCCGGGTTTAATTGAAAATGCGCATAATGGTGTAGGTCTTGGGCATAATTTTTTAAGGCATATTGAAAGAACAAAAATTTTAGTGCATATAGTTGATATGGGTGCTTTTGACAGAGATCCAATTTTGGATTTTCAGATAATAATGAATGAGCTAAAGCTTTATAATCCTAAATTATTAAAATTGCCACAGGTGATAGCAGTAAATAAAATGGACCTTAAAAATACTAAAGAGCGTTTTTTAACTTTCAAGAAATATATTAAGCGAAAATACAAAATTTTTCCAATATCAGCGATTGAAGGAAAAGGAGTTAATGAATTAGTGCAACATATAGTGAAAATATTTATAAAGGTTAATAAAGCCAAAGAAAAACAAATCCCTAAAATCGCACAGGAAACAAAACTTTACAAATATGAACCGCGTTTTACAATTCACAAAGAGAATAATGTGTATTATGTTGATGGTAAAGAGCCCAAAAAGTGGGTTGCTATGACTGATATGGAAAATGTAGAAGCATTAGAACGATTGTGGTTTATATTTGATAAGATGGGGTTGATCAAGGCGCTTAAAAATAACGGTATAAAATATGGTGATATTGTAAAGGTAGGGGATGAAGAGTTTGATTATGATTTAGTGCAAAAATATAAACCATAAAATAATGCAAAGCTAAAAACGAAAAACGTAGAACTAATGTAGGTTTTAAATTTAATATTATGCGTCAAAACATATCAAAAGTTAAAAGAATAGTTATAAAACTAGGAAGCAATTTACTTTCAAAACAGGGCTTTGGTTTGGATGCTAAAAAAATAAAGAATATTGCAAGAGAGATTGTTTCGCTTCGTAAAGAGAAAAAAGATATAGTAATAGTTACTTCAGGGGCTATTAGTGCTGGAATGCATAAATTAGGATTTACTTCAAGGCAAATGTCAATTTCAGTTAAACAAACTGCTGCTTCAGTTGGTCAGATAATACTTATGCATACTTATGAAAACATATTTTCTGATTTTCACCAGACAATTGGGCAGGTATTACTAACTAAAGACGATTTTGGATCGTCTCAGAGGAAGTCTAACGCAAGAAATACATTTTTAACATCATTTAAGAAAAATGTAATACCTATTGTTAATGAAAATGATACTACTGCTGTTGATGAGATAAAAATTGGTGATAATGATAATTTGTCTGCATCTGTTGCAATACTTATTGATGCAGATCTTTTAATTGTTTTTTCAGATATTGATGGTTTATATACTTGTGATCCGCGAAAACATAAAGCAAAAGCAGAACTTATTCATGAAGTTAAAGAAATAACTAATGAAATAGAAAAATATTGTTCAGATTCAGGAACATGTGTTGGAACTGGTGGAATGATTACTAAAATTGCAGCTGCAAAACGTGTTGTTAATGCTGGTATTCCAATGATTATAGCAAATGGAAATTTACCTAATTGTTTAACTGATATTATCGCAGGCAAAGAAGTAGGTACTTTGTTTCATCCTGTTGTAAACAAGTGATATATGAAAATACTGGCTCATTTATGTTGCGCTCCTTGTTTTACATATCCTCTTTTAAAACTTAAAGAGAAGGGTTTTGAAATTACAGGGATTTTTTATAATCCAAACATTCATCCTTATACTGAGTATATTAAAAGAATGGATGCAGCAAAATTATACGCTGACAGTATTAATATAAATGTATTATTCCCTGATAAAAACAATATTTTTGAATCTAATGGATATGAGATTGAAGATTTTCTTGAAAACGCAAGTTTTGCAATGAAAAATGGTGGTAAGATTGCCAGATGTAAATTTTGCTATGAACTTCGGCTAAAAAAAATTGGAATTTATGCAAAAAAAATGTCTTATGAATATTTTACCACAAGTTTGTTAGTTAGTCCTTATCAACAGCACATTGCAATAAAGGAAATAGCAGAAAGCATAGCCAAAGAAATTGGTATGAATTTTTATTATGAAGATTGGCGTGTGGGTTATAAACAAGGCAGATGTATTTCAAAAGAACATAACCTTTATCATCAGAAATACTGTGGATGTATTTACAGTGAAAAAGAAAGGTATTTAAATCTATGATTTTTAAGAAAAAAATAATTTTATATTTTGTTTTTGTGATTTTTTCTGTAGGGGCAGGTTTACCTGCCCTATCGCTGAAGTCTGTAGTTTGGGCGGATAAATCCGCCCCTACAGGAAAAGACAATAAAAACATAGTTAAGATTGCACTAATTACTAATGCAAAATCTATAAATATTAAAGTAAAAAGTCCATATAAAATTATTTCAGGAAAATCGGAGCTTGACGAAGGAAAAAGTGGAAATTGGGATGTTTCAGTATCTGGTTCTAAAATAAGATTTGGTCAGTATCAGAAAGATACTTTTAAAATTATAAGTTCTATTATTACAGTGAACGATAAAAAAAGCTATAGGTTTGGGATAATAATAAAGAGAAATTCAAATTATCTGCTTGTGATAAATGAGCTTGATATGGAAGAATATTTGCAGGGTGTGGTTCCTTGTGAAATTTCAAGTAAATCTCCTGCTGAGGCATTGAAATCACAAGCTGTAGCTGCACGTACCTTTGCGCATTATCAAATGTTGGGAAATCAAAATAAAGATTATCAATTAGTGGATACTGTTTTTTCTCAAGTTTATAATGGTGTTAGTGCTGAGAGGGAGACAACAAATAAAGCTATTGAAGATACACGTGGAGAAATCTTAACATATAACGGTAAAAATATATCTACACCATTTTTTGCAAATTGTGGAGGACATACAGAAACTAATAAAAATGTGTGGTCAGGTGATTGTCCATATTTAATTTCTGTGTCTTGTAAATATTGCGCAGATTTTCCACATAGCACATGGGAAACAGAAATCAGCAAAGATAAAATCAGAAGAAATTTGAATAATAGCAATATAAATGTTGGAATAATTGAGGAAATAAAAATTAAATCTACAAGTGATTCAGGAAGGTCTAAAGAAATAGAGATAATACATAGTAAAGGCAAAACTATTTTAAATAGTAATAAATTCAGGCTTGCTGTGGGTCCATCTACTATAAAAAGCACTTATTTTACATTAAAAGAAAGGTTAGGTTCATTTATATTTAAAGGACGAGGATGGGGGCATGGAGTTGGTATGTGCCAGGATGGAGCAGTTGGTATGTCTAAAGAAGGATACGATTATAAAGAGATATTACTACATTATTATACCGGAACCAAATTAGCAAAAATAGAATGAAGCTTTCTGATTTTGATTATAACTTACCTGAAGAATTAATAGCCCTTGAACCTATTCAAAAACGCGATAATGCAAAACTTATGGTTTTGGATAGGTGTTCACAAAAAATAGAACACAGCAATTTTTTTGAAATCGGAAAATATTTTAGGAAAGGCGATGTTCTGATTTTAAATAATACAAAAGTTGTTCCTGCAAGATTTTTTGGTGAAAACGAAAAAAAAGCTAAAATAGAAATTCTGCTGTTAAAGAAAAAAAGTGAAGCTCCTATTATATTTGAAGCTCTGCTTAAGCCTGGCAAAAAAATTAAAATTGGAAATAAAATACAATTTGGAAATAATGCAATTTATGGAACGGTTATAGCAAGAAGTGAAACAGGAACTTGGGATATTCAATTTGCATCATCTTCTGAATTTGCTGAAATTTCTAAATTTGGAGAGATGCCATTGCCTCCATATATTATGAAGCACAGAAAAGTTTTGCAGGATGATAAAATCAATTATCAGACAACATATGCGAAACATAATGGTGCAATAGCAGCTCCAACTGCTGGGTTGCATTGGACACCAGAACTATTAGATAAGGTAAAAAAAATTGGTGTTAAAGTTCTTGAGATAACTTTGCATATAGGTTACGGAACTTTTAAACCAATAATAGTTGAAGATATTGAAAATCACAAAATGCATGAAGAACAATATGAAATTACTGAAGAGATTGCATACGAAATAAATTCTGCAAAAAAATCAGGTAGAAGAGTTATTGCAAATGGAACTTCTGCTGTTCGTACTTTAGAATCTTCAGTGCAACAGGGAAAACTTGAATATAAAAAAGATTGGTCTAACTTATTTATTTATCCCGGATATAAATTTAAAGTAGTTGATGCAATGATTACTAACTTTCATATTCCAAAATCCACTGTTTTAATTCTAACCTGTGCATTTGCAGGAAAAGATTTTTTGTTAAATGCATATCAAGAAGCCATTAAAAACCATTATAGATTCTTAAGTTTCGGCGATGCTACGTTTGTTGTATAAAAAATTTTGCACATATAGTTTTTATTGTTAATGAAAACTGTATATGATATATTTTTATTAGTAATGTGAGTTTTGTGTTATGCAAAAATAAAATGCAATATTTTCAGGAGGGATAAATATGGAAACTTTAAAGGATGAAGTATTAAGTGCAATTTCAAAATTGCCAGAGTCTGTAGATATTGATGATATAATGTATAGACTTTATGTAATTGATAAAATCAAGAAAGGACAGGAAGCTATTCGGAATGGGAAAACAATTTCTGTCAAATCGCTAAAAGAAGAATTGAAATCATGGTAATTTGGTCTATTCCAGCAAAGCATGATTTAAAAAGTATACACGATTTTATAGCGTGTGATTCTAAATACTATGCTACAAAAGTTTCTCAGGAATTTATTGAAAAATCTGAGGGATTAACTAAATTTTCTAAAATTGGCAGAATAGTTCCAGAAATTGGAAATCCAAACATACGGGAATTAATTATTTATTCGTATCGCCTTATATATGAAGTATCTCCCAATAGAATAGAAATTCTTACGATAATTCATGCCAAGCAAGATTTTTCTAAAGCTTTTGATAAGCGAAAAAAGTAACACATAATAATTCATCCCATTTCAAAATTCACTGTTTTACTTCTAACCTGTGCATTTGCAGGAAAAGATTTCTTGTTGAAAGCATATCAAGAGGCCATTAAAAACCATTATAGATTCTTAGGTTTTGGCGATGCTACGTTTATTTTTTAAAAAATTTAACTTTTTCTTGACAAGATACCATATTTAGTGGTAAATTTACCACCGCACTACAATATATGGTGTAGTTTGAAATAATTAACCCTAAAGGTAAGTTTGTAAGTTTACCTCTTATGTCCTAAGAAGGTGATATTTATGGCCAATGATATGGTAAAACCGGTGTTGAATTTGTCTCAAAACGCATTAAATGTTTTAAAGAAAAGATACTTAAGACGTGATGGTGATAAACTTTTAGAAGAACCAGAAGAGATGTTTAGAAGAGTTGCGCATAATATAACGCAGGCAGAAAAAAAATACGATAATAATATTTCTCCAGAAAAACTACAACAAATGGAAGATGTATTTTATACAATGATGTTTAATCTGGAATTCTTACCGAATTCGCCTACTCTTATGAATGCAGGTAGGGATCTTCAGCAATTATCTGCTTGTTTTGTTTTGCCAATAGAAGACAGTATGGAAGGTATTTTTGAAACAATAAAACATTCTGCATTAATTCATAAATCCGGTGGAGGAACTGGATTTTCTTTTTCAAGGTTAAGACCCAGAAACGATAATGTTCAAACTACAGGTGGTGTAGCGAGTGGGCCTATTTCTTTTATGAGAGTTTTTAATGCGGCTACAGAGGCAGTTAAACAGGGTGGAACACGTCGTGGAGCAAATATGGGAATTTTGCGAGTTGACCATCCTGATATAATTGATTTTATAACATCTAAGCAGAATACAACTGAATTTACGAATTTCAATATTTCAGTTGCAATAACAGAAAAATTTATGGAAGCTGTTCAGAAAGATGAAGAATATGACTTAATGAATCCACGAACTAAAGAGCCGTTTAAAAAACTCAGAGCAAGAGAAATCTTTGATTTAATAGTTGAAAACGCATGGAAAACAGGAGAGCCGGGTATCATATTTATTGACAGGATAAACAAAGATAATCCTACTCCAGAGCTTGGAGAAATAGAAAGTACTAATCCTTGTGGTGAACAGCCACTTTTACCTTATGAATCTTGCAATTTAGGTTCAATTAATCTTGCAAAAATGGTTAAGCAAGGTGATGGCAATGTATCAATTGTAGATTATGATAATTTGCGTAAAACGATTCATAATGCAGTTAGATTTTTGGACAATGTTATAGAAATGAGCGCTTTTCCTCTTCCACAAATAGAAAAAATGACAAGAAGTAATAGGAAGATAGGGTTAGGTGTTATGGGATTTGCAGATATGCTTATTCAACTTAAAGTTCCATATAATTCTGAAGAGGCTTTAAATTTAGCTGGTGAAATTATGGGATTTATAGAAAAAGAATCTAAAAATGCATCAATTGATTTAGCAAAAGAAAGAGGGTCATTTCAAAACTTTCAATTGAGTGTTTACAATAAAAATGACACTCCAATGAGAAATGCTACTACTACAACTATAGCTCCTACAGGTACACTTTCAATAATAGCTAATTGTTCAAGTGGCGTAGAACCACTTTATGCAATATCGTACATTCGAACATGTTTGGATAATACTAAAATGATTGAAGTGAATTCCTATTTTGAAAAAATTGCGAAGGAACGAGGATTTTGGGATAATGGACTTATGGAAAAAATTGCTGAAAAAGGTTCTATTCATGAAATGCAGGAGATTCCTGAAGATATACAGAAAATTTTCATTACTGCGCATGATATAACTCCTATAGGGCATTTAAAAATGCAGGCGATGTTTCAAAAAAACACAGATAATGCTGTATCAAAAACTGTAAATTTTTCAAAAAATGCTACAATTGACGATGTCAAAGAAGTATTTATATTAGCTTATCGTGAAGGTTGCAAAGGTGTTACAGTTTACAGGGATGGAAGCAGAGAAAATCAGGTTTTATCAACAAAGAAAAATGCAGAACAACAAAAAACTGATGCAGGTAAAATAATTCCAAGACCCAGGCCATCTGTAACTATTGGCAGGACACAAAAAATTGGAACAGGGTGTGGAAGTTTGTATGTAACTATAAATGAAGATGAAAAAGGATTGTGTGAAGTATTTGCACAGATGGGTAAATCAGGTGGATGTGCTGCTTCACAATCTGAAGCTACAAGCAGGCTTGTTTCACTTGCACTTCGCTCTGGTGTAGATATAGATTCAATTTTAAAACAACTTAAAGGAATACGTTGTCCATCTCCATTTTGGGATAATGGGAATATGGTTCTTTCTTGTCCTGATGCTATTGCAAAAGCAATAGAAAGATATTTTGCTAATGGTGAACCTTCAACTAAAAAAAATGGAAACGGTAATGGAAACGGAGGTATTAAAACCAGAACGAAAGATTTAGCAGGAATGTGTCCTGATTGCAGCAATGTTTTAGAATATGTTGAAGATTGTGTGCTTTGCCGCTTCTGTGGCTATTCCAAATGCGGATAAATTCCCCCCTACCCCCCTTTATTAAAGGGGGTAGGGGGGAATTTGCTTTTAATGAAAATGACGCCTGCGATACAAATAAAAAATCTCACAAAAAATTTTGGTAAAATTACTGTTTTAAATAATATAAATATTTCAATTAATTCCAAAGAAATATTTGGAATAACAGGCGAAAATGGAGCAGGTAAAACTACACTTCTAAAGATTCTTGCTACCTTAATACTTCCTAACTTCGGAGAAGTTTATATAAATGATATAAATATAATAAAAAATCCAGACAAAATAAAACCTTTAATAGGTCTTGTTAATAACGAATTATTTGGATTTTATCCAAGATTAACAGGGATGCAGAATCTACAGTTTTTTGGCAGTTTGTATGATTTGCACAGTAGTAAGATAAATGAAAGGTTAAAATATTTAATAAATTCTTTTGAGCTGTTTCCATATATAAATATTAATTTCCAAAAGCTTCCAACAGGCATTAAACAAAGATTAGCAATTGTAAGAGCTCTTTTACATAATCCGTCTATTCTATTATTAGATGAACCAACAAGAAGTCTGGACTTCAAGTTTGTGGATACTTTTTATAAATTTCTAAAAGAAGAATTGGTAGAAAAAGAGGGAAAAACAATTGTCCTTGTGAGTCATAATAAAAGTGAAATTGAAAAATTAGCTACAAATTCTATTGTTTTAAATAATGGTATTATAAAATGACAAATTTAATTTTTAATTTCTTTAAACGGGATTGCATTAAACATTTTAGCTACAGATTTTCTTCGGTATTTGATGTTTTTGGTGTTATTTCTCAAATTGCTATATTTTTCTTTCTTACAAAAACATTTGGGAATAAAGTTTTTGAAGGATATCTGTTGGAGTATAATGGTGATTACTTTTCATTTATATTAATTGGTATTGCATTTTCCAATTTTATTGGTATAAGTTTATCGAATTTTATAAATACAATACAGGAGGAAAATTCGCAAGGGACATTTGAATATCTTTTGATATCTCCAGTATCAGTTTTTTTATTACCATTTTTATCTTCAGTTTTTAAATTTATTTATAGTTCTTTTGAAGTGTGTATCTATTTAATTGCCGGTGTATTTATATTCGGCGCAAATTTATCAAAATGTAATATTTTTGCAGGTTTATCTGTGCTTATATTAAGTGCTATTGTTTATCTTGTAATTGGTATTTTGTCTGCGGCATTTATATTGCTATTTAAAAGAGGAAGTCCTGTGAATTGGTTTCTTGTTACTGGTTTTGAACTTTTTGGAGGTGTTTATTTTCCTATAGCAGTTTTGCCAAGTTGGTTGCAAAATGTTTCATATATGTTGCCTGTAACATATTCACTTAACGGTTTAAGAGCATCTCTTTTGCAAGGCCATAATATTTTTGAAATTAAAAATGATATATTTGCACTTTTGATTTTTTTGATTATTTTGCTTCCATTAAGTATATTTGCATTTAATTTTGCTCTTAAAAAATCAAAAATCAATGGTACATTAACACATATTTAAAATAAAATATGCATTTCAATAAGTAGCATCATTTAATCATATACAAAGTAGAAAACGAAACGTATAGCAATTTTACCTAAAAGCAAAGAGAAAATTCAGGATGGCAAAATTCATTCAGTTTTAAGGATAAAGGTCTTATTTGATAGGTTAGTTATACACAGTATGTCATTGACTTTTTTAGTGCGTTCTGGTAAATTGACAATATGGTCAAATTAGTGAATCAGACAATTTTTGCCGCTAAAATAAAGGGTAAAAACCTATACATATTCAGCGCAAACGATATTCGTTTGCTTTTTGGCGTGTCTGCTGTTGCCGCATCTGCTCTGCTTTATAGATATAAAAAACGAGGCTTTATACTACAGCTTAAACAAGGATTTTATGTTTTTCCGGACGCTTTACCACCAGATGTTTATGTTGCTAATAAGATTTATGCTCCGTCGTATGTTTCTTTAGAATTTGCCTTGTCTTATCATGGAGTTATTCCAGAGACTGTTTACGAGATTACTTCAGTAACTACTAAAGCTACGCGTAGATTTGAAATATTAGGAAAAATTTTTTCTTACCGCAAAATAAAAAAAGCTGCTTATACTGGTTATGAAGTTCAAAAACAAAAAAGTCTAAGTTTTTATATTGCTGATGCTGAAAAAGCTTTTGTGGATACAAATTATTTACGACTATTGAACGGACAAAAGCCAATTTCTCGTTTTGATAAAGAAAAAATTAATCTATCAAAGGCCACAAGATATGCTTTATTATTTGGCAATAAAAAACTTATTAGTATAATAAAGACCACATTGCAATGATATCAATAGAAACACTTGAAAAATTAAGTAGACAATACCAAATGGAAGTATTTCCGAATATTGTCAGGGAATATTTTCAGCATATTTTTTTATTAGAATTATATAAATTACCAGATACCGGAAAATTACTTTTTAAGGGCGGAACGGCACTACGTATTGTATATGATAGCCCGCGTTTTTCCGAAGATTTGGACTTTTCTATTTTTGGTGTTGCACAAAATGAGGTTAAATCATTTGTTGAGGGACTTTTTGTTCATGTTTTGGTAGAAATGGAACGTTCTGATATAAAGGTTAAACTTGGAGATAAAATTGGTGCTACAAGCGGTGGATATTTTGGTGTTGCAACTTTTGACATGTTTGAACATCCACCAGTTAGCGTAGAAATAAATGTATCATTTCGTAAGAGTCAGAATATTAGAGGTGAAGTAGATAGTGTCGCTAACAATTTTGTGCCCACCTATACAATTATTCATTTGCCACAAAAAGAAATTGTGGAAGAAAAAATTTTTGGAGCATTACTTGAGCGCAAAAAACCACGGGATTTTTATGATCTTTATTTTATGATGCGAAAAGGTATGATTTCCAATGAACAAAAAAAGAAACTATCCGAAGTCAAGAACAACATATTGGCAGATGCAAAAAATATTGATTTTCGGAGAGAACTAGGAGCTTTTTTACCTATGGATCAACATCAAATTGTAAAATCTTTTTCTGCTATGCTTGAGAGAGAGCTTAATCGTCAGCTAAGCGGAGTATAAAAATTTATGCCAGAAAATAATAAAAAATCAGAAATATTTAATGTGTTTCATATAACAGTTGCATCTATTTCAAATAAACATTTGTATATGGTTTGATGCAATCATATATTAAAGATACAATAATTTTATTGAAAAGGGGTTAAATGTTTCAAATAAAAGAATTAAAAAAGAGTTATGGTGGTAGAGTTTTGTTTAACGGATGTTCTTTGAACTTAAATATAAAAGAAAGAGTGGCTTTAATAGGTGCAAATGGAACAGGAAAAACAACTTTGTTCAGAATGATTGCAGGAACTGAATCTTATGATTCAGGATCAGGATCTATAATTATTGAAAAAGGCTCAACTGTTGGGTTTTTACCACAGGAAATTGATGTTATAAGGGGTTTAACTGTATTAAATGAAGTAATGCTATATTCTGATGAGATAAACAAAGTCAAAACCAAAATTGAAGAAATCGAAACTGAATTGTCAATGCCTAATCAAAATAATCATGATGTGCTTTTAAATGAGTATTCAAAATTAAGGGAGAGATTTGACGAGCTTGGAGGATATGAATACGAGCATAAAGCAAAAATTATTTTACTGGGGCTTGGATTTAAAGAAAGCGATTATTTGAGGGCTACAGATGAGTTTAGCGGAGGCTGGATGATGAGGATTGCTTTGGCAAAGCTGTTGTTGAAGATGCCTGACCTCATTTTGCTGGACGAACCTACCAATCATCTTGACCTTAAAACACTTCTTTGGTTTCAGGAATACCTGTTGTCTTGTAATGTGACTATGATATTTACCTCTCATGATATTGATTTTATTAATCATGTTGCAACAAGAGTTGTGGACATTGACAACGGAATACTTGTGAGTTATAGCGGAAATTATGATTATTATATTGAAGAAAAAAACATGAAAAAAGAAATCTTAATGGCTACTTTGAAAAATCAGGAAAAACAGATTAAGAAAGCAACAGTGTTTATTGATAGGTTTCGCGCAAAAGCTTCAAAAGCTAAATCAGTACAGAGCAAGATAAGAGCAATTGAAAAAATGGAAGTAATTACAATTGAAAAAGAGAGGAAGCATATACATTTTCAGTTTCCTCAGCCGGTGCGCAGCGGAAAAGAAGTAATGATCTTGAAAAATATTAATAAAAATTATGGAAACCATATTGTATATCAAAATGTAAATTTAAACATAATCAGGGGAAATAAATTTGCGTTAGTTGGGTCAAATGGTGCTGGAAAATCCACTCTTTTGAAAATACTTGCAGGAGTATTGGGCATAGATAGTGGTGAAAGAATTGTAGGGTATGATGTATCTATAGGATATTATCCTCAGCATAGGCTGGATATTTTAAATGCAGATGCTACTTGTCTGAAAAATATTGAGGAAGTAAGCATAAGTAACTCTCAGACAGAGATTAGAAAATTACTGGGAAAATTTTTGTTTTCAGGCGATGCTGTTTACAAAAAGGTGTCAGTATTGAGTGGAGGAGAAAAGAGCAGATTAGTTATGGCAAAAATACTTTCCAATCCTCCGAATCTGCTTTTAATGGATGAGCCTACGAACCATCTTGATATACCTTCACGGAATGTACTGATAGAAGCAATAAGCGGGTATTCAGGCACATTGTGTTTTATAAGCCATGATGTTTATTTTATAAGAGCAATTGCAAATGGAGTTATTGAAGTTGAAAACAAAGAACTGAAAATTTATCCAGATGGATACGATTATTATTTGCACAAAAAGAAATTGGAAAGCAAAGATGAACAAAAAATCCCATTAAAATCATATACAAAGGAGAAAACGAAACACATAGCAATTTTACCTAAAAACAAAAAGAACATTCAGGATGACAAAATTGTAGAGATAAACAAAAAAATTAAAGAAACAGAGAAAGATATCAATGAATCTACTTTTCGGTTTGAAGAATTGAATAAAATACTTGCTGACCCGGGGACTTATGAAAGCAATAAATTTATTGATTTAGTTAAAGAGCACAAATTGCTTGAAGATAGAATTAAAACTCTCACTAAAGATTGGGGCAAATACGTTGAAGAACTGGAGAACAATAGTTAAAACGCACAAATATAATTTATTTTTCAGCTAATTTAATGGCAATTGAATTTATGCAATATCTTTTATGTGTAGGAGAAGGACCATCATCGAAAATATGTCCTAAGTGTGCATTGCATTTTGCGCACAATACTTCTACTCTGTGCATATTATAACTGTTATCTTCATTGTAATTTACATTAAGTTCTGAAATTGGTTTAGTAAAGCTTGGCCATCCAGTGTCGGATTCAAATTTTTCTCCATAATTAAACAAATCAATTCCACAGCAAATACATTGGTAAATGCCTTTTTCTTTTGGAATTTCGCATACATTTGCAAAAGGTTTTTCTGTGTCTTTTTGTCTTGTCACTCTGTATTGTTTAGGAGTTAATTTTTTAGCCCATTCTTTATCAGTTTTAATGATTTTGTTATGTTTTTCAACTATGCCTGTTATATGATTATAAATCAAAACTTTTTCTGACATATCGTTTAATGCACATCCAATTACACCTTTCTTTTCATAATACTTCTGGTGGTATTCTTCTGCATCATAAAATTCTAAAGCTGGTGTAATTTCTGTAACAATAGGTTTTTCATATATCTTTAATTTTTCGAACTTTGCTTTCATTTTCGTAGTTTTATTTTCTTGTTCTTTACTATGGAAGAAGACTGCCGACTTATATTGCGTGCCTATATCCGTTCCTTGTTTATTTATTGTAGTAGGATTATGTATCTGCCAGAATATACCTAAAAGTTCGTCGTATGATATTACAGATGAATCAAATTTAATTTCTACTGCCTCAGTATGGCCTGTTTTATCTGAACAGACATCCTCATAAGTGGGATTCTTTTTGTCACCACCCGTATATCCAACTGTAGTTGATATAACACCTCTTATTTTTGTGAAAGCGGATTCCACACCCCAAAAACATCCAGCTGCAAATGTCGCTTTTTCTATTTTTTTATTATCCATATTTTTTAATGTTTTGCTTTCTGCATAAAGATTGCTATTTGAAAACAATAACCCTACTGTAAATATTGCAAGTATTCTATAATAATTAGCAGTTATTTTCATTAGTAAAACATATTTTATCATAATTTTGAGCTCTTAACTATCAACTATTTTTTTCCGCCAATGATTATTATTGCAAAAACCTTTTTCAATCGTTATAATTAAGCATTATAATCAATTTGTTTGACCAAAAGGAGGGTTGAATTATGGCATTAACAGGACTTGAAATTTTTAAATTATTACCTAAAACAAATTGTGGTAAATGTAGTTCTCCAACTTGTTTGGCTTTTGCAATGCGGCTTGCTTCTAAAAAGGCATCTTTGGATGAATGTCCTGATGTATCAGCACAAGCAAAGGCTGCACTTGGCGCTGCATCTGCGCCACCAATTAAACTTGTAACAATTGGAGTTGGTGAAAATAAGGTTGAAATAGGTAATGAAACAGTGTTGTTTAGGCATGAGCAGACATTTTTTCATCAAACAGGATTAGCTATAGAAGTTTCAGATAATTTAAGTGATGATGAATTAAAGACAAAAATTAATCAGATAAACAATTTAAAATTTGAAAGAGTGGCTCAATTATTAAAAGTGAATATTATTGCAATTCGTGAAGTTTCAGGAAGTCCTGAAAAATTCGCAAATGCAGTAAAAATTGCTCAGGAATTATCACAATTGGCATTAATTCTTGTGAGTTTTAATAAAGATGCTTTAAATGCTGCATTAAAAATTTGTGCAGATAAAAAACCGTTGATATATGCTGCTACTTCTGAAAATGTTCAGGATATTATTGCTATTGCAAAGCAATATTCCTGTCCTCTTGTTGTTCGCGGTAAAAATTTAGATGAATTAGCTAATTTAACTGGAACTGTAACATTAGCAGGAATTTCAGATTTAGTATTAGATTCAAGTCCAAGTGGTATTTTGGCAGGGTTGACTGATCAGGTTCAAATTAGAAGATTGGCGTTAAAGAAGAATTTTAGAGCATTAGGTTATTCTACTATTGCATTTACTTCGGATAGTGATTGCTATGGAGAATTAGTGGAAGCAACTACGTATATTTGTAAATATGCAGGTATTGTTGTTCTAAAATGTGTGGAAAATTGGCAGCTTTTAGCATTAGTTACACTGAGGCAAAATATTTATACGGATCCTCAAAAGCCAATACAGGTAGAAGCAAAGCTATATACTGTAGGTAATGTTACAGAAAATTCTCCTGTTTTGATAACAACTAATTTTTCTCTTACATATTTTACAGTAGAATCAGAGGTTGAAGGAAGTAGGGTGCCATCTTATATTGTGGTAGTTGATACTGATGGGACTTCAGTTTTAACTGCTTGGGCTGCAGATAAATTTAATTCTGAAAAAATAACAAAAGCAATGAAAACTTACAATATAGCAGAAAAAGTTAAGCATAATAAAATAATAATTCCTGGTGGAGTAGCTGTTCTTTCAGGAAAATTACAGGAAGATTTGGGATGTGAAGTGCTTGTTGGTCCAAGGGAAGCATCAGGAATTCCAAATTTTCTCAAAACAGTGTGGAAATAATTAAAAATGCAAATTGATTGTAAGGTTACTTTTTATCCAGGGCCTAAAATCGTAAAGGCAAGTAAGGGTGATAATCTTCTTGAAGTGGCGCGTAAAGCAGGTATAGAGATAAATAGCGTATGTGGTGGAGATGGCATTTGTGGTAAATGCAAAGTAGTTGTCCGAGAAGGAGCTGTTTCTGCTGAAGCTACTGTTTTATTAACAAGAGGTGAGATTCAGCGAGGGTTTGTGCTTGCGTGTAAAGCTATAATTAATAGTGATCTTGAAGTTGAAATTCCAGCAGAGTCTACTTTTGAAGGTGCACAGATAGTAATAGAAGGTGTAGAAAATAAATTTGCTTATAGTCCTATTGCAGAAGTAGACAGATCAAAAGAACTTGAAGAAAAAGAAATATTTATACATAGCGCGCTTGCAACAAAATTATTTTTAAAGTTACCTTCACCAGATTTAAAAGACAATGTAAGTGATCTAACACGTTTATATCGTGAGTTAAGAAAAGGCAGAAGTATACCAATAATGCAAACAGGCCTAACTAATATAAAAAATCTTAGTGCTTTACTTCGTTCTTCAAATTGGGATGTTACTGTAACGTTGGGCAAGAGAAATGAAACAACAGAAATTGTTCAGATAGAAGCTGGTGATACATCAAAAAATAATTTTGGGATTGCAGTGGATATTGGAACTACAACTGTAGTAGCGCATTTAATTGATTTGAATACTCAGGAAACACTTGGAGCAAAAGGTACATACAATAAGCAAATTACTTATGGAGATGATGTTATAACAAGAATAGTTTATGCAAGTGAAAAAGATGGGCTTGAAAAATTGAATGCTGCAATAGTTGAAAATATAAATAGTTTAATCGCTTCACTTGTAACTGAGAATAACATTCGCTTAAGTGATGTTGCAGCTGTTCTTTGTGCGGGAAATACAACAATGACTCACTTGTTACTTAAAATAGATCCACAATATATAAGAAAAGAGCCGTATGTTCCTACTGCATCTTTCGTTCCTGTAATAAGAGCTTCAGAAGTTGGCATAAAGATTAATCCACGGGGTTTATTATCATGTGTGCCGGCAGTTGCGAGCTATGTAGGTGGGGATATGACTGCAGGAGTTTTAGCGGCAGGTATTAATAAATCATCGGATTTATCTGTTTTGATAGATATGGGAACAAATGGCGAGATAGTTCTTGGAAATAAGGATTGGACTGTTTGCGCTGCTTGTTCATCAGGCCCGGCTTTTGAAGGAAGTGGTATGAAGTGTGGTATGCGTGCTAGGTTAGGTGCTATTCAGACTGTAGAAATATCTAAAGATTTTGATGTCCAATATGCAGTAATTGGCAATGGTAAGCCACATGGGATTTGCGGGTCAGCTTTAATTGATATTTTAGCTGAATTTTTAAAGGTTGGTGTAGTAGAACGGTCTGGAAAAATAAAACGTTCTTTAAATACAAATCGCATTCGGATAAATGAAGACAATATTGCTGAATTTGTGCTTGTATTTAAAGAGGAAACAGATACAAACGAAGATATTGTTATAAGTGAAACTGATATAGATAATTTAATAAGAGCAAAAGGAGCTATATATTCCGGCACAGCAATTTTAGTCAGAAGTATGGGCTTGGGTTTTAATGATGTTAAGCATTTTTATATATCAGGAGCATTCGGAAGTCATCTTAATATTGAAAAAGCAATTTTTTTTGGGTTGCTTCCTGATATTCCACGTGAAAAATATAAATTTATAGGAAATAGTTCAATAGCAGGTGCCAGAATGTGTTTGCTTTCTATGGAAAATTATGAAGAAGCTTCTGAGATTGCTCAGAAGATGACAAGTTTTGAGCTTTCAAGTGTTCCACAATATATGGATGAATATATGTCTGCACTTTTTCTGCCTCATACTGATCTGTCACTTTTTCCAACAGTGAGTGCAGCGTTAAAGTAATGTGTTTCCCCTTTGAAAGCTTGTCCTCGCAATCTTTAAGCGGGGAAGGGGGATTAAAGGGGATTTTTAAATATATATTTATGTTTAAATTTATAGCATTGATTTTTTTGTTTAGCAGTCAGCTTGTATTTGCAGAGCTGTTGTTAAATACAGGAATGATTGCATCAATTCCCCAAACGGGAATAGCGCTTTCAGTTGCTGATTCCAAAAAGGCACAAGAATTAACAGGTAATTCTTTAAAAAATACTACTTCTACGACTAAAAATACTGGTGCAGTCATAACTGTGATTTCAAAAAGTGGAATACGTCATACTGTTAGACCAGGTGAGACATTAAGTGGTATTGCGAAAAAATATAAAACCACTGTTAAAAGAATAATGATTCTTAATCATTTTAAAAATTCTACAATTCGTCCTAAACAGGTATTAATAATGAGTTCTTCACGAAAATTTTCTATAAAACCGGCTAAATTTCCTCCTGATTCTTATAATGAAGAAGAAATAGCAGGTGATGAAAGAATTAAAAATGTAGTGACAACTGCTTTAAAATATCTTGGTGTGCGTTATAAATTTGGAAGAGAAAGTTTTAAAGCAATTGATTGTTCTGCTCTTGTTCGTGAGGCGTATAAATCAGTCGATATATTATTGCCAAGAACAGCAAGAGCTCAATTTGAAGTTGGAGAACTTGCAGATGGATTAAAACCTGGAGATCTTTTGTTTTTCGCCACACGGGCTCCGTATGCAACCCATGTAGGTATTTATTTAGGAAAAAATAATTTTATCCATGCGTCTTCAACTGATAGAAGAGTTGTTATCGCGAAAATATCCGATTCTTATTACCTAAGTAGATTTTTAGGTGCCAAACGTATAATTAAAGAAGAACAACCACAAAACATACAATAAAATTGAACACATTTTATTTATATTAAAATAAATGATAACATTTGAAATAGAGAAAAATTAAAATGGCAAAAGTAGAAGAAGATTTAATAAGAAAAATAAATATATTTTTAATCTTTATATGGATTTTAATATCAGGATGCGTATTTAATTCTATTCCAAATGAAAAAAAGCAAGAGAAACCTTCCAAAATTTGTTTGATCATTGTATCACTATAGAACAATTTAAAAAGACAAATGGCGAATCTTTTGAAATTAATGGATTGTAATGCTATAGGGTTTATTGTGAAGCACAAATAAAATGGAAAGCGGATTATTTAAATAAATTATTTTTAAAATTAAAAGAATCTAATTAGGAGGAAATATGTTTCGTATAATAATGTTATTAATTTTGTTGTTTTTAGGCATACCGCAGTCTTTTGCATTATCTGTTACTAAGATTACTGGGGAGACTGATGTGGCTTTGTTTCCTTATGAAGTATGGTATAATAAAGATAGTATTTCAGATTCTATTTTGAATTCAAAAGCAAAGTTATCCTATCGGTGGGGTGCTCATTCTAAACAGAAGTTAGTTACTTATAGAGCAAAGGTTTTTGATGATGGTTTTAATGGTGATGATAGACATATACTTGCGTTAATGACAGGGATTTTTGATGGTGAGGTAAGATATGTTTATTATAGTGGTGTAGAAAATAAAAAAACATTAAATGGTTATATGAAATTTGTATTTATATTGGATGGTGATGACAAGGAATATGCTACTGAAATATTTAGAGAAATTAATACGCTACAAGATTTGATGAATAAATATTTAAATCTTTTTGGTCATAAAGATGGGTTAATACGATAGGTGATTATGGCTGATACTGTTGATATTATTGATGATGTAAATGGGAATAAAGAAAAGCCCCAAAAAATTTATTTAAGAAATGCGAAGATATCTTTTTAGGTGATTATAATTTTCAACTAAATATACAGGAAATAAAGTTAAAAAAGTGAATAAGTATATATATAATAATAAAAGGAACTTACAATATTATAAAAAATAAATTGATATAAAATGAAGATGCTAAAAATTTATTTGATAGCAGTTATGTTTTTATTGGCAAATCTTACACATGCAGCAATTTCCTCGCAAACAATTTTTGAGATTATAGAGAACTTAAAAGAAGTACCGGAAGAACTGTATTTAATTTATAATTTAGATGTTTTTAATTATTATAATATAGATGATTGTGATACAGAATTAAAAAGAGAAGTATTTAAGAAAACTCCACAGCATGAGAATTATCTGCAAGAACTTAAGAAAATGAGGACAGAAATGTTAAAGGCAACTTACTATATAAGAGTTGAAGGAAAGTTTGAAAAGGTTGACTATGATATTAAATATAAAGGTTTTAACATTACATTGGGACAAAATTGGGGTATGCTGACGGAAACAAGACCACCAAAATCAATCCCAGTCAGTGAATCAAGTTCACAATTAAGTTATGCTGCAGCTCTTTCTTCTATTGATGTTGTCCATATTTTGTTTAAATCGTTACCATCTAAACAAATAACTAATATTTATTTTGGAAAAGGTTATAATGATGAAAAATTATTTTTACCAATAAATGAGACATCTGGATTAGAGATAGAAGAAAACAGGGAAAAAATTGATGTTTATTTTTTATTTACACCTTCTGGCAAAGAAACGATAACATACAAATATATGAACATTGCTACTTATAATTGGTATAATATCAAGAAGATTTTGCTTAAATCTGACAAAGTAAGGATTATTGTTACTAATAAAGAGACAGGAAAAATTTATTTTGATAAAAACTAATAAGTACGTATAAGTCGATTTATAATAACATCAGGTTAATCTAAATGTCTTATATCTGGAAATTTACAGGAGACCTTGAAAAATCTAATTTAACCGTAGGTTTATTGGTTAAGCATTTGAAAGGAGAGAAAAAATATGGAGGTCATAAAATACCATTGGCAGATGCAGAAAGAATAGCAAATGAAAAAGTGTATAATTAGTTTTATTTTAATATTGATAGGAGAAAATATTATTATGGCAGAAAAATATAGTTTAGAACAGTACAAAAAGGATGTAATAAAAAACTATTGTAATAGTATTGGATTACCAGAAAATTATTCTTTTTCTAATGGAAAGCAAGTTGAACCGTTGCCACCAGTAGAGACTACAAAGAATGGAGTTTTTATTGTTGGAGCTTATCCTTCGGCAAAATTTGATAGAGATGGTAAAAAAACTATACCAATCGACAATTTGAAAAAACCTTTTGATGATGAAATATATATAAAAGATGGTGTCAAAAATAGAAATAAAAGTGGCGAAGAATTGGAGGAAAAATATCTAAAACCATTGGGTATTTTACGAAATAAATGTTGGATCACAAATCTTGTTAAAGTTTTTTTATTTAAAAAAGGTCATTATGAAAATGAATTAGATAGTATTTCAGAAAGAGCTAATTTCGAACAGTATGCACAAAAAAGTTTATGTTGGTTAGATAAAGAAATAGAAATCGCAGAACCCAAAATTATTATAACATTAGGTAATGAAGTGGCAGGTATTATAGGAAAAGTAAAAGGTAACAATAAAAGAAATGATTTATTAAAAAAATATGAAATAAAAGAAATAACTATAAACAATAGAAAATATAAAATAATACATATGGTTCATCCGGGTATATTAATGAGAAATAATGAAAAGTGGTCAAAAGTACATAATGAAGGAATAGAAAGATTAAAACCGAAAATTAATAGTATTTTGAAAAACAATTAAGATATAATAAATTATTTTTATAATTTTCCATATTATATGGGGTTATAGGTGAAAGGGTTCAAAAAAACTAGTTACTATCTGAATCACAGAAAATCGTACAATAATATTGACAGATTGATATAAATGATATACAATATATACATGATATATGTTAGTTAAATGGAAAAAAATACAACAGTTTACTGAAATTCAGGAGGTGATACTATGACTACACAGATGATTATAAGAATAGATTCAAATACTAAAGATAGACTTAATAGACTTGCTATGACAGAAGGAAAAACCAGAAGTAAAATGTTGCGCGAGCTTATTGAAAATTATATAAACGAACGGGATATTAGTACATATATTGATAATATTTGGGAGAAAATTGGGAAAAAATTACAATCCCAAGGTGCAAAAGTTACTGATATAGATTTTGCAATAAAGGAGGTAAGGAAAAAGCGACATGCGAGTAGTAATTGATACAAATATATTTGTTTCATCTTTTTTTGGAGGTTATCCTAAAGAAATAATAGATCTATGGAAGAAAGAAAAAATAACACTTTGTTTGTCAAAGGATATTCTTGATGAATATATAGAGGTTTTACAAAGAATTGGTTTGCAGGATAAAGAAGAACTTAATAAACTGCTTTCTGTTTTTGCTAAAGGGTTTAATATGGTTTTTACAACAAAGACGCCTAAAATAAGAATTGTTAAAGATCCAGATGATGATAAATTTATAGAATGTGCAATTGCATTAAATGCCAATGTTATTATAACAGGAGATAAATTGCTAATAGGTGTTGGAGAATATATGGGAATCAAAATATTAACAGCAAATCAATTCTTAAAAACTGGAATTTGATGATACAGACAATTGGGCTTACAAAAAAATTTGGTAAAGTAGTGGCAGTAGACCATTTGGATCTTTGTGTTGAAAGTGGAGAGATGTTTGGATTTTTAGGGCCAAATGGTGCAGGTAAAACTACTACTATAAAAATGCTGACTGGTCTTTTAATTCCAAATGAAGGCAAGGTATTAATTGATGGATACGATATACAAATTGATCCAATTGCTGCAAAGAAAATAATCGGATTTATACCAGATAGGCCATTTGTTTATGAAAAACTTACTGGTAGAGAATTTTTAAATTTCATAGCCGGGATGTATGGAATAAATAACAAAGCTACAAGTTTGCGAATTGAAGAATTTTTAGAATTATTCGAACTCAAGGATTGGGGTGATGAGCTTATTGAAGCATATTCTCATGGAATGAAACAAAAAGTTGTTATGATTGCTTCGCTTTTACATAATCCAAAAGTGTTGATAATTGATGAGCCAATGGTTGGATTAGACCCAAAGAGTGCAAGATTAGTTAAAAGTATATTCCAGAATTTAGCAAAAAGTGGAATAACTTTGTTTGTATCTACTCATAGTTTGGAATTAGTTGAAAAATTATGTAACCGTATTGGAATAATACAAAACGGTAAATTAATAGCACTGGGCACGATGGAAGAATTACGAATGCTTTCAAAAACAACGGAAAAAGATTTGGAAGACATTTTTTTAAAACTTACAGGTGCAACTGATTTAACAGAAATAATTAAAGTTATATGAAATTATGGATTGTTATAAATACACGTTTGAGAATACTGTTTCACTCTACAAAAAAAAGCACGAAATCCGGTTTATTAAAATATTTTTTATTTTTTGTATTGGGATTTTTTTTTCTTGCAAGTATAAATTTTGTCTTCTTTAGAATACTTACCTATTTTAATCAGGTTCCACTTTTTGGTCCTATTTTAATCGCAAAATTGTTATCAATGGTTTTTCTAACATTTTTTACAATGTTGCTTTTTTCAAATGTAGTAGTTTCTATATCAACGTTATATCTTTCTGAAGACCTTAATTTGTTAATGGCAAATCCTATACCTGTGTCCGTTCCTTTTACTATGAAGGGATTAGAAACTCTTATTAATAGTTCATGGATGATATTGATAATGTCTATTCCTATATTTGTAGCTTATGGTATGGTATGTAAGGCAGAGTTTATATTTTATCCTGTTGCAGTTACCATATTTATACCATTTCTTTTAATAGCAACAGCAATTGCATTGTTTTTTACTATTTTTTTAATGCGTATTTTTCCAGCACGTAGAACAAGAGATATATTTGTTTTGCTTTCCATAGGTTTTGTTTGCATAGTTGTTGTTTTATTTCGTTTGCTTCAGCCGGAACGTCTTGTAAATCCCAGTGAGATAGTTGAGGTTATGCAATATATTGCAGAATTAAAAGCCCCAACTGCTCCTTATTTACCAAGTTATTGGGCATCTCAGGCAGCAATTTTTGCATTATACAGGAAATGGGGACAGTTTTATTATTACTATAGTATATTGTGGGGTAGTGCAATAATGGTAGTATTTATGCTATTATTAGTTGCAAAAAAAAATTATTATCCTGCATGGTGTAATGCTCAGGAAACACATGAAGTGAAAATAAAAAACACATTTCTTGAGAGAATAAATTGGGATAAAATATTTAATTTCTTGCCTTCAGTTACTCGTGTGTTATTAGTAAAAGATATAAAAATTTTCAGAAGAGATCCTACGCAATGGCCACAGCTTCTTTTACTCTTTTCTATAGTTATAATTTATCTTTTTAATATGCACACATTGCCTTTAGATAAACTCCCTATAAATATTTATTCAAAATACTTAAAAGATTTAATTTTCTTTTTGAATATGGGGTTTTCTGGTTTTATTATAGCTGCTGTTGGTGCCAGATTTGTTTTTTCATCAGTAAGTATGGAAGGTAAAAGTTATTGGTTAGTAAGATTAGCTCCAATTACAGTAAAAAAATTTCTACTGGAAAAATTCTGGATTAATTTTTTTATATTATTTGTGTTAGCAGAAGTTTTGATTTTGTGTTCTGTATATTTGATGAAAATAGATATTTTTATGGCTATTATCTCACTGTGGACAGTTTTTCTTTTTAGTATAACTTTAACTGCGCTTGGTATTGGGCTTGGATCTATGTATCCAAAATTTTATGTTGATAATCCTGCTGAAATAGCAACAAGTTTTGGGGGATTATTATATATGGTTACAAGTATTCTATATATAACTTTAATACTAATATTAGAATCCGGACCTGTAAGAATGTATTATATGCACAAGATTTCATTTAGTTTATTTGATGTTGGATATGTGGGGTTTATTTTTGTGTTGATAATATTTGTTAGTATTCTGACTTGTTATATACCAATGAAACTTGGGATGAGAAATCTTTTGCAAATGGAATTATAACTATGAAAAAAACTTTACTTATTTTGCTTATAGCAATAACTTGCCACTTCGTTGTGTTGTTTCTTATGCCAAGTTTTACATTTTCAACTTCTAGATTTAAGGAACAAATACAGCCTTCAGATAAAATAGTGACCGAAGGGAATACTGGAAGTATTAAAAAGGCGAGAACAGAATTTTTATCAGGGCAAACTACTATTCCTAATTTATTACTGCCGGAAAAAATTGGGCAGGATATATCAAGTGATGTGGTTTTTACAGATAAAGTATCTGTAAATAGACCAGGTTTGAAGATGCGTCCAATTTTAGAAGAGGAACCTGCAATAAAAATAGGAGTTTCTGGTTCAAAAGGAAAAGAAAGAGCAATTTTACCACTTCCATCTGAAATATTAACAAAACCAGGGGCTTATGCTTTAACTCCTGCATTAGCACCTGCACCTCCTGAATCAGGAATTCTGGGCTTAACTTTGCCATTAGAATCACGGCTTGAAATATCCGGTAGAAAAGGAGTTACTTTAAAATATGGGCAAACAAATTATTCTGCAGATAGGCCAACAGGAGGTCCAGGAGGAGCAGCTCCTTCTTCTGCTGCTGCTCCTCCTGTTGCCGGCGGATTTGCTTTAGAACAGGAATTGCAGGTGCGATTGTCCGGGAATGTTGGAAAACGTGTTACTGTGAATGTTGATTATGATGATACTAAAGAACAACAGAGAGATATTGGGGTTTCATATAAAGGTAAGGAAGAAGAATTAATACAAGAAGCCAAATTCGGAGATGTTACTCTTACTTTGCCTAATACAGAATTTACAGGTTACAATAAAGAGATTTTTGGTGCAGAAATTAGAGCAAAATACAAAAAATTTGGGTTAACTGCTATAGGCGCGCAGACAAAAGGTAAAGCTAAAACAGTTGCATTTAAAGGAGGATATACACAGGTAAAAACAGATATTCAGGATATAAGTTATGTGAAAAATAAGTATTATACAATTTATATGGATTCTTCTCATTTGCCAATAACTGCTGGTTCTGAGCAAGTTTGGGTGGACAACCAAAATGGATTGGATAATAATTATCCACCTTTTGGCAGAGGAACTGATCCAACTTTGTATACTCAGAAAACATCAACGGCAGGTTTGTATTCATTTAATTATTTCCATCCCGGCACAGATTATACTATTGATTACAATACAGGAACAATTACTTTTAATAAATCTATAAGTTCAAACTATGTTATAGTTGTTGGTTATAAATATGCAGGTGGGCAAGTGGGATATTTGTCTGATGGAACATTTGATTTTAGTGATAATATAACTACTCATGTTATTCAAAAAGATACAAAAGATACGTCTCACCAATTGCAGAATTATTATTATCTTGGTAACAAAAAAATATTGCCAAAAGAATACGACCCTGATTTTCAATTAAAAATATCTAGTTTAGCTAATAACCAGGAAATGGATGTTGCAAATTATCCTTATACAATAGATATAGATTTTGGCATATTAAAATTTTATAAAAATAAACCATTTGATGCAGATGATCCGGATGCCTATACAATAAATAATATTATTTCCAAGTATAAAATACATATTGAATATAAATATAAATTCAGGACTTATAATCTACCTGATTTTAATATTGTGAAAAAAAGTGAAAAAGTAACAATGGATGGGAAATTGCTTATGCGTGATGTAGATTATACAGTAGATTATGAGTCAGGATTTTTGCTGTTTTTTAATGAAGACAAAATAACGGATAAGACAGAAATAACAATAACTTATGAATATACTCCATTTGGCGCTGGTGTGCAGAGTAATATTTTTGGAATTCGTGGTACGTATGATTTTACTGAAAACATTTCATTTGGGTCAACATATCTTTATAGTGGAGGTCAGCAGCCACTTGAAGTTCCAAATATTGGAGCGACACCTACAAGTTTAAATATTGTTGATGGTGATGCAAAAATTAAATTTGATAAGGATGATATTCAGACGATTTTCCCTTTGCCTGATGCAATTGCTCCTACAGAATTAAGGTTTTCAGGTGAAATTGCAAAAAGTACATATAATCCTAACACTTATGATCCTGATAATGGAGAGAAAGCTGTTGCAATGGTAGATTCAATGGAAGGAACAGATAACATAGTTTCTATGGCAAATGCTGATTATAGCTGGTTTCCTGCAAGTCAGCCTTCAGGGGTTGGAATAGAGCGAACAAACAGGACAGGTCAAATTTATATATATAATGAGGAAGATTATGGTCATGATTTAAGTGAAAGAGCAGTAAGACGTCAGTTATTTAACATAGAATACAATTTTGCTTATGGAACTTGGGATGCTATACGTTACTCGATTTCAACAAGTGGACAGGATTATACAAGATATAAATTTCTGGAAGTTTGGATGAAGGCTGACTGGAATAAATCTGTAGATGTTAATATTGATTTAGGTGTGATAAGTGAAGATATAAATGGAAATAGTTTACTTGATACAGAAGATAAAAATAATGATGGATCATTAAATCCAGGGGAAGATACTGGTTTAAATATGAATTTTGCAGGTGAAGACAAAATAGTTGGAGCAAATAATAATCGTTTTGATACAGAAGATATGGATAATAATGGAAAATTGGATGTTACAGATAGCTATTACAGATATTCATTTAATACTGCATCTATTAATCCAAAATATATTGCTTCTGATTTGGGCGAGTGGAAGCTTATAAAGATTCCTTTGTCTGATGGAAGTGCTACAGGAGCCGTATTACCATCTGATAGATCATTGATAAAACACATAAGATTGGCTTTGAAGAATGAAAACAAATTATCCGGTAAAGTTACAATTGAGTCCATACAAGTAAGCGGAAATAAATGGGAATTAAAAGATGAGACTAAACCTGAACGTTTTAATGTTAGAAGTATAAGTTATGATATTGACCCGAATTATCAGCCATTAGCAGGTACAGGTACTTTTTATAGAGTTGAAACAGAAACTGAACGTAGACGTGAACAATCATTAGACATTACTTATTCTAATAGTGACGAACAGTTTTATGCTTACAGAACATTTATGCGTCCACAAAGTTATGTAGAATACAATTCCTTAAGATTTGATGTTTTTAAAAGAAATACCTTTGCAGGTGACACTATATTTGTGAGATTAGGCGCTGATGATAATAATTACTATCAATATGAATATTCACTTGATAAAGTTGAAGCTGATTGGCAAACAGTAGTTTTAACATTAGATGGTTCTTCTGGAATAAGAAAAACAGTTGGAACACCATATATAAATAATGTTATGAAAATATCTATTGGTGTCCTAAGTGGTGGAAGTAATGGTGAAATATGGGTGAATAACTTGCGGGTAACAGATATGGAAAGTATGAATGGGTTGGCACGTAGAGTATCAGGTGGTATAAGTTTTGGAGATGTATTGTCTGTTGATTCAAATTATCGCCAGGTTGACAGCAGGTTTAAATTATTTGAAGACTCAAGTACAAATCAGGCATTAGCTTCTACGCAAACTTATTTGAGTGTGCGTCAGACAACAAGAAATCTTGGTATTACATCTGCTGTTAAGCCGATTGATTTTTTGCCTATGACACTTGGTTGGGGAAGAGAACAGTTATTAACTGATGAACCGGACAAAATTGATCCAAATTATTTTTCATATCCAGATAAACTTGCAGACAATTATAATGGCACACTTGGTTTTTTATACTTAAGTCCTTTTAATTTAAATGTTGATGGTAATTATAAACGTGAAAGTTTATATTATCTACCACAAAGGCCTACAACTTTGGATGATACGTTTAATACTTCTTATGGATTGGCACCAAAAGTAACTTATGCCCTTGAATTTCTTGGGAAAAATGATTTTGATGCGCAATTCAGATATACTGAAGACGCAAGTAAGCATGTTGAACAGAAAAATCGAGATACTTATAGTGTGTCACGTGAGCAAAATTATAAATATACAGGTGGATATGAGCCATTTTCAAAGTTGACTTTTAGTCCAAACTATAGTTACAGGTTTTTAGATAAAAGAGGAAATCTATATGCATATAATCCATCTTTAGAATCTTCACCTTTTTCAGAAAATTTTGAACCACAGGCGCTTGACCATGGGGCGGGATTAACACTTATTTATTCAGGTATACCAGGTATTACGCCAAAAGGTACATTTGCAGGAAAAGTTAGTCGTGATTTTCCACGTGATGAATTACGCCCAGATAGTTCCTTAGAAGGTGCAGGAGAATTAAGGTTTGCAGAATGGTGGAATGCACTTGAAGAGTCATCTCCAACTATAAATTATTCACATAGAGTAACGGGTAATGCTGTATACGCTGAATATACAAAGCCTAAAGATTCGAAGGAACCAACTACTTATGAAAAATTAAGGTTTCTTGATATATGGCTTGCCTGGCCAAGAGAAGACATAGCACAAATAGCTTCACAGATTATTACGGATTCTCTTAACTCGCGTTTTAAAATATTTTCAAAAATGACATTTACTCCAAGAGGAAGTACAAGTAATGAAAGAAATATGAGTGCGCCTCAACAAGTTACAAAGACAAATGTTGTTTCAGCAGGAAGTGATTTTGTATTGGATGAACCTCCTTTTTTTAGAAGTTGGTTAAATCCTAGTGCTGTTAATTTGGGATACGATTGGAAAAGAATTATCAGAAAGGATGCAAAAGATGCAGTAAGTTCTGTATCATACAGTAATAACGGTAAATTTGCATTGCCATTTAAACCTTATGATAATTTTAATGGAACATTAGGATTTACTGCTAATTTTGAGGATAAAGAAGAAGGAAGTAATATATTCAAAAACAAAAATTATACGCCATCAATAGAATTTTATCATACAATATCTTTTGACCATCCATTAAAATTACCAAAATGGTTTTTAGGTGGCGGTGAATTTAGAATAGAGCAAGCAATGAGATTTAATTACAAATTTAGTGTTACAATAACACGAAATACAGGTAATAATGCTACTAGTAATGTTTCAACTGAATCATATAATGCAGGAATTGGTTTGGAATATAATTTTGCCAAAAATATAAGAATGAATTTTGATTTTACTTATAATGTATTCAATGATCGTTTAAAAATAGGAAGCAATTATCAATCTTATAATGCACTTGTGAAAGTAAACGCAACATTTTAAAAAACTAAATTCTTTCACCCCCTTTATTAAAGGGGGGTAGGGGGAATTAAAGAGGAGATAAATTATGACCGTAATGGAAGCAATAGAAAGCAGAAGAAGTATAAGGGCATATAAAGATAAAGATGTAGAAGAAGAAAAACTAAAATTAGTTTTGAATGCAGCAAGATTATCTCCATCTGCTTCAAATAAGCAAGACTTAAAATTTATAGTTGTGCACGATAAAAATACACGTAAAGAATTAGCAGCTGCAGCCAGAAATCAAAATTTTATTGGCGAGGCACCTGTTGTTATTATTGCTTGTGGTACAAATCCAACAAGAAAAATGCGTGGTGGACAATTTACCTGTCCTATAGATTTAGCAATTGCAATAGACCATATGACTTTAAAAGCAGTAGAAGAAGGGCTTGGAACTTGTTGGATAGGTTCATTTAATGAACCAGATGTTAAAAAAATACTTCAAATACCAGATGCTGTAGCAGTTGTTGTTTTATTGCCTATTGGGTATCCTGCACATCAACCTGTTCCTACTTCAAGGAAAAATCTTGAGGAGATAATATGTTATGAAAAATGGGCTTAAATGATTCGGGAAATTTTTGATATAATTTTTCCTGTTAATTGCAAAGTTTGTGATAAGCCATTAGAAAAAAGTAGATATTCCTGCTTATGTGCAGAATGCTGGAATCAGATTAAATTTATTTTTCCACCTGTATGTAAACGTTGCGGCAAACCGTTTAATGCATTTAGAAACTCTCTCGCACCTGTCATTGCGGGTGATGTAGTTGCCGATTCATCGGCAAAAACGAAACAATCTGATTTTTGCTTGGAATGTAAACAAAGCAAAAACACATTCTATTTTAAATGTGCACGTTCTGCAGGAATTTATGAAGGTGTTTTACGTGAAGCAATTCATTTGTTTAAATATAAAAACAAAAGAAGTCTTGGCAAACATTTTGGAGAAATTTTGGTAAATTATGCACAAAGAGAAAATATTATGGTAGATATTGATATAATTATTCCAGTGCCTCTTCATAAATCCAGATTACAAGAACGGGATTATAATCAATCTGAGATACTTGCAAGTTTTTTGAAAGACAAATTTAATCTACCTATGCACAAGAATATCTTAAAAAGATCAAAACAAACACAATCGCAAGTAGGCTTAAAACGAAATGAAAGATTTGAGAATATAAAAGATGCATTCATAGTTGATACTACAAAAAACAATATTACAGACAAATCAATTCTTTTAATAGACGATATTATGACAACAGGCGCCACAATAAACGAATGCGCCAGAGTCCTAACAGAGTCAGGCGCCAAAGAAGTCAATGTCTTAACCCTAGCCCGTGATTTGTGAAAGTATGTAGTTGCTGATTTATCAGCGTTTTAAGTATACAGATGTAATAAATCATAGGTTTTACGTAGGGCAAGGCTTTAGCCTTGCTAATGAAAAAATAAAGTGATATTATGTTAAAAACAATAATTAGAGATAATATTATTTCAGAAATTAAGGTTAAAACAGGAAATTATGAATAATCCAATACTTAATTCACCATATAAAGAACCATGCAAACATTTTAAATCGGATGAAAAAGGGATAACAAATCATATTCTTGAATATAGAAGGCCTAGTAGTTTTTATATTCCTGTTCCGCGAGCAAAGGCTAAACAGAAGCAATTAGATTTGAATATTGCTGAAGGTGCTTTTGGTACTGAACTTCAGAAAGAAAACGAATTTATTAATAAAGTCCGTGTTAAAATTAACGAGTGGCGCAAAAATGGTTACCAAGGATTAACGAAGATATCTCGGAATCTACTTTTTTATTGGAATGATGAAACCAGGGAGAACAAATTATTTTTCTGCCAGATAGAAGCTCTTGAAACACTAATGTATGTTAATGAAATTGCAGAAAAATCTGGAGAAAATTGGATACTCAATGAACTCAAAAAAGCAAATTTAGATGCAAATCCTGTTTTGTATAGATTAGCTTTTAAAATGGCCACAGGTTCTGGAAAAACTGTGGTGATGGCAATGATTATTGCTTATCACACGTTAAACAAAATTCATTATCCGCAAGACATTCGTTTTACCGATGCTTTTGTTGTTATCACTCCCGGTATTACTATTCGCGATCGTCTTAATGTTTTATTGCCAAATGATCCTAATAACTATTATTTAAAGCATGGGGTTGTTTCACATCAGGATTTTGAACTTATTCAACAAGCAGTTGTTTTTATAACAAATTTTCATCAATTAGAATTACGTCAAAATTCTCGTTTCCAAGTTGGAGCAGTTATGAAAGCATCTGGTATAATTAAAGATGAGGCGGTAAAAGAAACAGCTAATACAATGATAAACAGGGTATTTAAAAGTATTCTCAATAAACCACGTGTTTTAGTTATTAATGATGAAGCTCACCATTGTTATCGTGAAAAACCTGTTACAGAGAAATTGTCTGGTGAAGATAGAAAAGAGGCAGATGAAAATAACAGGGCAGCTCGTGTTTGGATTAGTGGGTTAGAATCATTTTCTAAAAAAATTGGCATAAATGGAATTATAGATCTTTCTGCTACTCCATATTTTTTGCGTGGCTCTGGTTATCAAGAAGGCACCTTATTCCCCTGGACACTTTACGATTTTTCTCTTTTAGATGCTTTGGAGTGTGGTATTGTAAAGATTCCTCGTTTGCCAATTGAATCAGATACTATTTCTAAAGATGATGAACCTGAGTTTCGTAATCTATGGCTTTATGTTCGCGAGAATCTTCCGAAAAAAGGATTAAAAACAGGGGATTATAATCTTTCAGTATTAAATTTACCAACAAAATTGCAAGAAGCTTTGGAATCTCTTTATGGTAGTTATGAACGATACTATCGCGAATACGAAACCCAAAAGAAAAATAATCCAGCAGTGATGCCTCCTGTAATGATTGTGGTATGCAACAATACTACAGTTTCAGAATTGGTGTATCGTTGGATAGCAGGGTATGAGGTTGAGACTCCAAACGGTAAGATTAAAATTGAGAAAGGCAATATAGAAATATTTCGTAATGAAGATGGTGTGCGTTTTTTTGACCGTCCAAATACTTTGCTTATTGATAGTGCTCAAATTGAAAGTGGAGAGAAAATAAGTGATGAGTTTAAAAGAATTTTTGCCAAAGAAATAGACGATTTTCACAAAGAATATCGTCGTCGTTTCCAGGGTAGAACAGAACCAACAGATGAAGAATTGTTACGTGAAGTTATGAATACAGTAGGCAAACAAGGTAAACTTGGTGAAAATATCAAATGCGTTGTTTCAGTTTCTATGCTTACAGAAGGGTGGGATGTAAATACTGTTACCCATATATTAGGTGTTAGGGCTTTTTCTACTCAACTGCTTTGTGAACAGGTTGTAGGTAGAGCATTAAGACGTATTGATTACAGTGTTGACAAATCAACTGGTTTTATGACACCTGAATACGCAGAGGTGTATGGTGTTCCGTTTAACTTCTTAAAAGCAGAGGGTGACATTTCACCTCAACCGCCGAAAGTTTTCCATCGTGTTCACGCATTACCTGAACGTGAACAATATGAAATTACTTATCCACGTGTTGAAGGATATCGTTATGAACTAAAAGAAGATAAACTTACAGCAAAATTTACCGAAGAATCTAAAACAATAATAGAAAACGAACCCACTGAGATAATTCTGAGTGGAGTGATTGGTAAAGAAGAAAAAGAGAAAATGGTAAAGATAAAAGAACGTCGTGAGGGCGAAGTAGTTGTGCGTCTTACACAAGCACTTCTGAAACGTTATTACACTGATGCCGACGGTTCGGAAAAATATTGGCTTTTTCCACAACTTAAACGGATTGCAGAAGAATATGTTAAAAACTATGTGGTATTGAAAGACCGTATGGTAATAGGCTATCTTTCAGTGGGAGAATATTTTTCAGGAGCTCTTACCAAAATTCAGCAGGCAGTTGTAATTGAGAACATCAAAAATCAAAAAGATAAAAAACTTTTACCAATTCTTGCTCCGTATGATACGATTGGTTCTACTCGTTATGTTGATTTTTTAACTACTAAAGATGTGCAGGAAACCGTAAAAAGTCATGTGAATTATATGGTAGCAGATACAGAAGAATGGGAACAAGGTGTTGCCAAAAGATTGGAGCAAATGCCTGAGGTGTTGACGTATGTTAAAAACCAGAATTTAGGATTTACTATTCCTTATGAACATCAGGGAGTATCGCATCATTATCTTCCTGATTTTATTGTTAAAACTGAAATGCCAGACAAATCTATTTTAAGTCTTATTATTGAAGTTACAGGTAAAAAAGATGACAAAAAAACAATGAAAGTAAAAACTGCACGTGAAATGTGGATTCCAGCTGTAAATAATATGAATAAATTTGGGAAATGGGCAATTCTCGAAATACAGGATATTCACGAGACGCAAAATCTAATTCATGAAGTTCTTAAATTTTAGTATATATCGGAGTTTACAATATATACTAAAATGCAATATAGTATACATTAAAGTAAATTAGGTTCTTCTGGAATTTTAGTCCCCCTCTTTGAAAAAGAGGGGTTAGGGGAGATTTTATAAATTATTATGCGAAAAAAGAAAATACAAGCTCCAACAGATGCTGCGCCAGTTGCTTCGTATAAGCACGAGGATAAACGTGTTCGTATTCCTACACAAGAAGAATCAGTTAAACTTTCTGCACGTGAAAAACAGCCAGTGAAGAAAAAATACGAGTATGATCCGTCTCTTGATCCACAACTTATCTGGTCAGGCAAAAAAGAAGCGGGTGTGGAATTCGAAGTTGCTTCAGTCCCAATTTATGTTCAGGAAAAAATTGCACCTGAAGCAATAATTGCTCGACTTAAAGCCGGTACGAATGAAACTTCGCAGATGCTTCTTTTTGGAGAAACAGCACAAGAGCAATTTGGCAAGGCAGTTGAATTTTACAAGCACGAAGATAATTGGCAAAACAGAATGATTCTTGGTGATAGTTTGCTTGTGATGAACAGCTTGTTGGAAAAAGAAGGAATGCGTGGCAAAGTGCAGACCATCTACATTGACCCGCCTTATGGAATTAAGTTTGGCTCTAATTGGCAGGTTTCTACACGCAAACCTAAGGTTAAAGACAATAAATTAGAAGATTTTATCCGCCAGCCGGAACAAGTGAAAGCTTTTCGCGACACATGGGAATTGGGTATTCATTCTTATCTTTCTTATTTACGCGACCGTTTAATTACTGCACGAGAATTATTAACAGAAAGTGGTTCGTGTTTTGTGCAAATTAGTGATGAGAATGTGCATTTGGTTAGGAATATTATGGATGAAGTATTTGGTAACAGTAATTTTGCGAGTCTAATTATGTTTAAGACAACAAGCGGATTAGGACAGAAATTACTGGATAAATGTGGTGATTATATTCTTTGGTATGCAAAAAATATAGAACGAGTTAAATATAGACAACTATATCAAGAGAAAACAGATGATAATATAACTAACAGCCACAAAATACTTTTAACCAATGATGAGGTAATATCAATAAAGCAATATGAAAAACGTTTCTTAAATGATGGAAAAATTAGTTTGACTAAACTGAAAATTGGGGAAAAGATTTTCAATTATGGTGATGTGAAAAGTCAATCGGGAAATGGTGGTGTAGTGATTATAAACAGCAAAACATACACAACAGCAATGGGTAGTTGGAAAACAACAGAAGAAGGTTTTAACAAACTTTATCAAAAAGGAAGAATAAAACTAAATGATAAATCTTTTAATTACATCAGATATTTTGATGATTTTTCATATATATCATTAAATAATATGTGGAGTAATCAATTGTCGGAATCTGACAAAGATTATGTTGTTCAAACTTCAACAGAAGTAATAAAAAGGTGTATTTTAATGACCACTGATCCGGGAGATCTTGTTCTTGACCCGACCTGCGGCTCTGGAACAACAGCTTTCGTTGCTGAACAATGGGGCAGACGTTGGATTACGGTTGATACCTCACGTGTGGCACTTGCTTTGGCACGTATCCGTCTGATGACTGCCAAGTTTTCATATTACAAACTCAAAGAGAAAGACAATGTGCGATACGGTTTTGAATGTAAAATCGTGCCACATATTACTTTAAAATCATTGGCAAACGACGAGTCAGCAGAACAAGAAGTACTTTACGACCAGCCATTTGAGGATAAGAATATTGTACGCGTAACAGGACCATTTACTGTTGAGTCTCTTTCTCCACATCGAGTTTCTGATGCGCAGGAGATGCTTTCTTCTGAACGTTTTGTAGATATAGTTATAGGAAATCTTCTTAAATCTGGAGTGCAAACAGGTGAAAAAGGCGCACGAGTAGAATTTGTTAATTTAGATATTATTCCAAGTGGTCCTGAAGTGCAAGCTGTTGGTGAATATAAAACAAAGGATGGTTTGAAGAAAGCTGCTGTTTCTATTGGCCCGGAATTTGGTAGTATAGACGATGATTTCATACGTGATGCGGCAGTCGTGGCAAAGAAATTTGCTAATCTTCTGGTGGTAACTGCGACTTCTTTTGATGCTTCAGCATTTTCTGTGCCTTCGGAAATTAACGGAGTACGAATTATGAAAGTCAAAATTAATCCAGATCTTTCTATGGGAGATCTTCTGAAGAAGACTGGTTCAGGCAATTTATTTCTTGCTTTTGGCGAACCTGAATTAAAAATAAAAGAAACAAAAGATGGAATTATCGTAGAAATTGTAGGTGTAGATGTGTATGACCCAGTTAAATCTGAAATACGTTCGAGTGGTTCAGACAATCCCGAACACGACATTGCTGCTTGGTTTATAGACACTAATTATAATGGAGATGCTTTTTTTGTAACCCATGCATATTTTCTTGGTGCCGATAAACCCTACGAAAAACTTAAAAAAGCCCTTAAAACAGATATTAATGAATCCGCTTGGGAAGAGTTATATTCCACATCCTCAAGACCATTTCCAAAACCAAAAACAGGTAAAATTGCCGTAAAAGTAATAAATCACTATGGAGACGAAGTAATGAAAGTAGTAGAAATAAATTAGAAAAATGAATAAAAAAACTGTGCACTTTTAGTGCAGGGAAGAACCATAGTCGTGATATACTGTATAAAAAAAGAAGCCTCGCCCTTTAGAGCTTGTGCCATAACCCTATTTTGTCATCCTGAACGCAGTGAAGGATCTCGTTTTTAAAGGGCTTTAAAGCGAGATTCTTCGGCTACTGCCTCAGAATGACACCTTTTGGCACAGGCTCTTTAGGATGGGGAGAGTCACTCTCACGAAAGTTAGAATCCAAGAAATACAAAACCGTCTGGATTCCTGCTTTCGCAGGGATGCCAGATAATAAAATTTTTATTCGAGGATCAATTAAATAATTAATAGATTCTCGTTCTCTATTTTTACAAGGACAAGCTTTCGCGGGAATGACATACAAGGAGATTTTTGAATGAAAGAAAAAGTAGTTATAGCAATGAGTGGGGGGGTTGATAGTTCTGTTGCTGCTGCGCTTCTTAAGGAGCAGGGTTATGATGTGATTGGCATAACAATGCAGGTTTTGCCGTCTAATAAATTGAAAACAGGGTTTGGAGGGTGTTGTTCAATTGATGCAATAGAAAATGCAAAAAAAGTTGCAAAAAGGCTTGATTTTCCACATTATGTTCTTAATTTCAGAAAAATCTTTGAAGAAAAAGTAATAAAAAATTTTTGCGAGGAATATTCAAAAGGCAGAACGCCAAATCCCTGTGTGCAATGCAACACATATACAAAATTTGATGATTTGCTTGGACGCTCACGTGAAATTGGAGCAAAATATCTTGCTACAGGTCATTATGTTAAAATAAATTTTAATAAAAAGGAGAATAGGTTTGTATTAAAAAAAGCGAAAGATTTATCAAAGGATCAATCTTACGCATTATATAATTTAACGCAAGAAAAATTAAAATACGCACTTTTTCCTTTAGGAAATTTATTTAAGAAAAAAGAAGTAAGGATAATTGCAAGAGAACTTGGTTTGCCAAATGCTGATGTTCCAGATAGTCAGGAAATATGTTTTATTCCTGATAATGATTATTGCAAATTTCTAAAAGAGTTAATCCCGTCATCTATAAAACCAGGGAATATTTTAAATACAAATGGTGAAATTATAGGGACACATAAAGGATTACAGTTTTATACTATAGGTCAACGTAAAGGTTTGGGGATAAATTCTAAAAAACCGCTTTATGTTGTTAAGATAATTCCCGGGCAAAATACAATAGTTGTAGGATATGAAAAAGATACTTATTCAGATGAATTAACTGTTGATTCGTTAAATTGGGTTTCAATATCTAATTTAGATAAGCCACAGATGTTAGATGTTAAAGTTAGATATACTGCGATTCCAGCAAGAGCAAAAGTTTTTCCAGAAACGGATAACACAGTTAAAGTAAAATTTGTAAAGAAACAACGTGCAATTACTCCGGGTCAGTCAGCGGTATTTTATCACAAGGATGTGCTTTTAGGTGGCGGAGTGATATGTTCTAATAGTTTTTGAATTACATCTTCTGGTTTTATGCCTTCTGCTTCAGCATTAAAATTTAATACTATTCTGTGTCGCAATACAGGAAATGAAAGTGCTTTTATATCTTCAATAGATACGGTTAGTCTGCCTTGTAGTAATGCACGAGCTTTTCCGCCTAATATCAAACTTTGTGAGGCTCTTGGTCCTGCTCCCCAGTTTATCCAGTCTTTAATGAATTTTGGAGATTCCTCAAAATTTGGTCTTGTTGATGAAGCAAGTAGAACAGCATACGAGATTACATAATCTGAAACAGGAACACGTCGGACTATTTCCTGGAGTTTTAAAATTTCTTTTGCGTTCAGGACTTTTTGTAATTTTATATCATAGCTTCCAGTAGTTTTTTTTATAATTTCTTTTTCCTCTTCCATAGTAGGATATGTAATGTTTACATTAAAGAAAAATCTGTCAAGTTGTGCTTCTGGTAAAGGATATGTTCCTTCTTGTTCAATTGGATTTTGTGTGGCAAGAATATAAAATGGCAAAGCCATAGGATATGTTTTTCCGCCAGCAGTTACTTTGTATTCCTGCATTGCCTGTAGAAGTGCAGATTGCGTTTTAGGCGGAGTTCTATTTATTTCATCTGCCAATATAATATTGGCAAAAATCGGTCCTTTTATAAATCTAAAATTTCTTTTGCCTGTTGTGGCATCTTCTTCTATAACTTCCGTGCCTGTTATGTCAGATGGCATTAAATCAGGGGTGAATTGTATTCTGTTAAAATCTAAGTCAAGAATTTGTGCAAGACTGTTTATTATCATTGTTTTTGCCAGTCCCGGCACGCCTACTAACAAACAGTGTCCTTTTGCAAACAAAGCAATTAATAACTCTTCTATTACTTGTTCCTGACCTACAATTGTTTTTTTTAGTTGTGCAATAATAGATTTTCTGCCATCAACAAGTTTTTCAACAAGTTTTAAATCTTCTTTATCCTTTATTTCATCCATAAATAAAGTATATCAAATTTTTGTATTATTTCCAATAATATTTATGGTAAAATCATTGTTATGCTAAAGAATATTATACTTTTAATTATTCTGATATTTACTAATTCCAATGTTTTTGCTGATTCTCAAAATTGGTGGGATGATAAATGGCAATATAGACGAAAAGTAACATTTGTTACTCCAGCTGATAAAGATCCATATAATACTGTTGTAACTGTAGAGTTTACAACTGGGGCATTGGCACGTAATGATGGAAGAGATATAGTTATAGTAGATGAAAATGATAAAGTAGTGCCATTTCGTATTTTGTATTATGCACCTTTGGATAAAACTATACTTTTATTTCAGGCAGCAAACAGGCAGTCGAAATATGAAATATATTTTGGAAATCCAAATATAATGGCTGAAGACTGGGATATATGGAATCCACAAAAAGGATTAATTTTGACAACTTATGAGGCACCTTTAAAAATGGTTAAGAATTGGGAACAGATGAATAGGTGGATGAAAAAGCCACCGCAAAAAATTGGAGTTAGTATTGCAAAACAGATATTTAGTCCATACAATCCATTGTCTCCTAATGAGTCATACGTAGGTGTATATACTGGTTATGTTTCTTGTCCTGTTTCAGGAGAATATAGTTTTGCATTAACATCAGATGGAGCTTCTTTTTTTTTAATTGATGATGAAACTGAACCTTTGGTTCAATGGCCAGGGGAGCATAAAGCTTTACCAGATCCTAAATATCATGGTGAAACTTATTTGATGGCTGGTGTACATAAAATAGAATTTTATCATCAAGCGTATGCATTTCAACAAAAAGTAGTTTTGGCAGTGAAAAAACCAGGTGATAATAAATATTTGCCTGTGCCAGAAAAAGGATTTTTGCAGCCTATAGAAGCAAAAGCTGAATTTCTGGAAAAAACAGGGAAAATATCAACAGCAGATTTTACATATACACGGGAGCATAGTCTAAGAATTAATGATAACCAGATTTACTGTTTTCGTTTTTGGGCACCACTTGTAGAAGGTAACAAATATTTATGGAATTTTGGGGATGGAACAACAGGTTCTGGAAACGAAATTTCTCATATATATCTTGTTTCCGGTAAATATCAGGTTGTTTTAACTGTAGAGGATACTACAAATGCTATAGAAGAATACAAATTGATGGTAAAGGTTTTATGGGATCCTGATGAAAAAGAAATAGATTTTGATAAAGTTTTAAAGAATGACTATGAGCAGATTAAAAATTATAAATTGGATAACCTTGATGCAAATTCTTTATGGATGTTTTTGATTATTGCAAATAAATCTAAAGATGATGAACAGGTATTAAATATATCTAATTTAATACTGGAGAAATCTTTAGATGTTTCAGACGATAAAAAGTATTTTGGTTATCTTTATCGTGCAGAAGCTTTGAAAAGTGACAAGTTCAAAAATTATGAAAAAGCAATAAAAACTTATGAAGAAATAACTCTTAAGTTTTCAAAGCCAGAATGGATTTCTTCAGCATATCTTGGAATTGGAAAAACATTATTGGATAATATGCAGGATTACGATAAAGCTATTGCGACTTTTACTGAAATGCTAAAAAAGAATAATGATTTGAAAAATCCTATAGTTCGTGCAGGTCAGATATTACTTGGAGATGCATATCTTAAAAAAGGAGATTTGCAATCTTCAAAGATAGAATATATGAAAGTAGCACAAAAAGATGCAATGACTTACGAAAAAGAGACAATAATTTCAGGTGATTATGCTACACGTACTGAAGGATATATATATTCAAATAATTTTGCTGATGCTGTAACTATGTTAGATGAATGGGAGAGTAAATTGCCATGGGAAAAACTTGATGGATATACATTTCTTTTGCGTGGGAAAGTATTTTCTAAGCAAAATAAGTATGAGGATGCATTAAAATATCTTGAGCAGTGTATGAAAATATCAAAAAATGATGATTATACAGGTGAAGCTTTATATCTTACTGCAGAGGCGAATTTTTCTTTAGGAAAAAAAGATATTGCATTGCAATATTATAATAGGGTGATTTCTGAATGTTCAGAAGATATGCCATTTTATGAAGATGTCAAAAAGAAACTTGCAGAGTTAAATGCAAAACAACAATAATTCATCATATAAAAATATATTAATTCTTCGTTTGAGTTCACTTGGAGATGTTGTCCTTGCTACGTCTGTTATTCCTGTTTTAAAGGATAGATTTCCTGAAGCCAAAATATCTTTTTTGACTTCTGCTAAATATGTAAATGTATTGCAAAATAATCCTTACATAGATGAAATAATTGAAATTAAACGCTATAACTTAATAAGTTTCTTTAGGTTTGTAATTGGGCTTAGGAATAAAAGATTTGATCTTGTTATTGACCTGCATTTTAATCCAAAAACTGTTGTAATTTCAATGTTATGTGGTGGAAAAGTAAGACTTAGATATAAAAAAGGCATATTAAGGCGAAGATTTATGGTATTTGTTGCAAGATTGAGAGCATTGCTATGTTTAATTACTAAAAAGACACTGGATTCCCAATTACTTGGGAATGACATTGTGAAAATTGAAATTGGTGATATAAAAAAATATGTTCATACTATAGAACGTTATTTGATTGTTTTTGACAAATTTTTGCCTGTGCAAATTCAGACAAACAAAGCATTGCCTGTACTTTATCCATCAGAAGATGATAAAAAATATGTGTCAAAAATTCTGCAGGATAATTCTGCCACAAAAATAATTGGTGTATTTTCTGGTGGAAAGTGGGCAATTAAACGATGGGGCGCTTCCGGATTTGCAAAAACAGGAGATTTATGTTGGGAACGTTATGGGGCAAAATCAATAATATTAGGTGATGAAAAAGATAAAAAGATTATGAATGAAGTTGCAAGTATGATGAAATATCCACCTGTAATTATAAATGAACAACTTACAATATTGCAGCTTGCGGCATTAATAGGAAAGTGTAAATTATTTGTAACTAATGATACAGGTCCTATGCATATAGCTGTTGCAATGAAAGTTCCTGTTCTTGCAATATTTGGGCCAACAGTTTTGGAATTTGGTTTTGGTCCGCTTGGAGAAAAGGATAGAACTGTTTTTGCTAAAATTCCGTGTAAACCTTGTGTTCTTCATGGAGGAAAACACTGCTTAATTAAATCGCATATTTGTATGGAATCAATAAATCCAGAGAATGTGTTTAAAATAATTGAAAGTATGAATGTTCTATGAGAAGAGTTGAAGAATTGCTTAGGGTTTTGTTATTAGCAGTATTGCATGTTTTCATAAAGAATAGGAAAATTAATACTGCTGGTATTGATTTGAAGCAGATAAAAAAAGTTCTTGTAGTCAGACAACACAATGAAAGAGGTGATATTCTTTTGATGGTACCAATGCTAAGAGCTATTAAGCAAAAAATACCAGAGGTTGATATAACTCTTATAACTCGTAACTTTACTGCTGAACTAATGAAAAACAATCCGTATGTTAATGAAATTCTGATTTATGACAGCAAAAATTTTCTGAAACATCCATGGACAGCTTTTTCTTTTTTTAAAAAAATAAGGATAAAAAAAATGGATTTGGCAATAGTTCCTTCAACAGTGTCGTTTTCTTTGACATCTGCGTTGATATCACATTTTTCAAAAGCTAAAATTAAAGTTGGAACTAATGGAAAACATTTTGGATTTTATGGAAACACAGATTTTTTATTTAATCTTAATGTTTTGCCTATAGAGAAGCATCAGGTAGATTTGAATTTGGATTATGTAAGAATATTAGGTATTGATACAAACGACAAACAGCATCTTGTAGAACTTACAGAGGAAGAAATACAATTTGGAAAAAATTTTATAGCGCAAAATATCGATAAAAATAATAAGTTGCTGGTTGCAATTCATCCAGGTGCTGGTAAACTTCCGAATCGTTGGCCAGTGGAAAAATTTGCACAGCTTGTAGAATTATTAGAAAAAGAAATGAATGCAAGTATTATAGTTATGTGTGGTCCAAATGAGAAAGAATTAGTAAGTACATTTTTAAAATCTACTACTATAAAGCCAGTTATTGTACCTCAGATTCCAATAAGGCAGCTTGCAGCAATTATAAAACAGTGCAAATTGTTTATATGTAATGATACAGGTGTTTTACATATTGCCGCAGGAGTAAATACATCAACAGTTGCGATATTTGGTCAGACTAATCCGAAGTTTTGGAATCCAATAGGGTCACAGCATCTTTTTGTGTATAGTAAAGATGGCAGTTGTGGTTCTGTAGAAGTATCAGATGTTTTTGAATCCTGCAAAAAATTGCTAAATGATTTTTAATTGATTTGTATTAGCAAGTATGGTATCTTTTAAATTATGGCTAAAATTTGTGTGTTGGGTTTAGGTTATATAGGGTTACCTACTGCGAGTATTCTTGCGTCAAATGGGTATAAGGTTATTGGTGTTGATATTTCTGAGAAAGTTATAGAGTCTTTGTCTAAAGGAAATGTCCATATTCAGGAGCCGGGTTTAAAAACTTTAGTTCAATCTGCAATATTTTCCGGAAATCTAAAAGTTTCTATGTCTCCTGAGCAGGCAGATGTTTTTATTATTACTGTTCCTACGCCAGTTAGAAATTCCAAAGCAGATTTGACAATGGTTAAATCTGCATCCAAAAACATTATACCTTACCTTAGAAAAGGGAGTCTTGTTATACTTGAGTCTACAGTGCCACCTGGAACAACAAATGGCTTGGTGGCTAAGATTTTGTCTGAGTCTGGCTTGAAGGCGGGCAAAGAAATTGGACTTGCATATTGTCCAGAGAGAGTTTTGCCTGGCAATATTTTGAAAGAACTTGTAGGAAATAGCCGTATTATAGGTGGGATTACAAAAGAATCATCTTCTGCTGCTAAAAAAATATATGAAACGTTTGTTGAAGGTGAAATTTTAATAACTGATTCAAATACAGCGGAGATGGTGAAACTAATTGAAAATACTTTCAGGGATGTAAATATTGCTTTAGCAAATGAATTGGCGCTTATTGCTGAAAATATTAATGTGAATATATGGGATGCAATAAATCTGGCAAATAGGCATCCAAGGGTTAATTTGCACAAACCAGGGCCTGGAGTTGGTGGTCATTGCATTGCTGTTGACCCGTGGTTTTTGGTGGAAACATCGCCAAAATTTGCAAAACTTATAAAATTAGCACGTAATATAAATGATGATATGCCCAAATATGTTGCAGATATTGTTTCAAAACAACTTATCGGTATTAAAAAACCGGTCATTTCAATTTTTGGAGTAAGTTATAAAGGGAATGTTGAGGATGTTCGTGAAAGTCCTGCAATATCTGTGATTAATGCTTTAAAGAAAAAAGGTTGTATTCTTAAATGCTATGACCCATTGGCAAAAAATTTTGAATATAAACTTATGTCACTTAATGATGCAGTTAAAGAATCTGATTGTATTTTAATATTGGCGGACCACAAGGAGTTTCTAAAAATTAATCCGGTATCTATTGCTAAGTTTATGCGAAAAAAGATTCTAGTTGATACCAGAAATTATGTCCGGCATGCTTTGTGGAGGAATGCTGGTTTTAAAATAAAAATTTTAGGAGGAATTTCTTGATTTCAGGAGATACAAAATTAACAGGTGTATTTGGCTATCCAGTAAAGCATAGTTTGTCGCCTGCAATGCATAATGCTGCATTTAAATATGCAGGATTAAATTATGTTTATGTTCCGTATGAAGTTAAACCAGAGAATTTAAAAACAGCAATTAAAAGTTTGCCGTATTTGAATATTTGTGGAGTAAATTTAACAATTCCACATAAAGAAAAAGTATTGCTATATTTAGATGAGATATCCAAAGAAGCAAGATTTATAGGTGCAGTAAATACTGTAAAAGTAATTGGTAAAAAATTGGTTGGATATAATACTGATATTTCCGGATTTTTAATGTCGTTAAAAAAAGATGCAAAAATCAATCCAAAAGATAAGAATATAGTTGTGCTTGGCGCTGGTGGAGCTGCAAAAGCTGTATGTTTTGCATTTGTATTGAGTAAAGCAAAAAATATTACCATTGTAAATCGTACGTTAGTGAGAGCTAAAAAATTAGCATTGGTATTAAATAATATAAGTAGGACAGACGTCTCGTCTGTCAGTAAAATAGAATTTTGTTCTCTTGATTCAAAAGAATTAAAAGAAGCTATTGCTAAAGCAGATATATTAGTGAATACAACATCAGTTGGATTGAAATCAGAGGAGAAACCAGTAATAGATTGTAGTTTAATTCATTCCAATATGTTAGTCTATGATTTAATTTACAATCCATCAGGAACACAATTATTATCTGAATCTAAGAAAAGAGGGGCTCAAGTAATGAATGGATTAGGAATGTTGCTTTATCAGGGGGCAATTTCCTGGCAAATATGGACAGGTAAAAAAGCTCCTGTAAATGTAATGCGACAGGCATTATTAAATAGATATAATGAGTAATGATAGCCAAAAGGTTTTTTTATCTCAAGTTATTTACTACAATACTTTGTATTGTATTTGTTTTTTCTTATTTCTATAAGTTCAATGTTTCTGATAAATTTGATTTCATAGAATTTGAATACAATACCTTTGATAGTGGTTTTTACGCCTATACACAATTAGGTTGGTCTGGCATAACTTCTACAGAATTTGGCCAGGGTGTATTTCCTATTAATTCTGAAGCAAAAATAAATTTTCCAGTTTCTAAAATTGACACCTATTTATTTAGAACAACTTTTTATTCAAAAAAAGATATTGATTCAAATCAAATAAATATTTTTTTGAATGAAATAAAACTTGTTAAGTTTAAAGTGGAGTTGAAAGGTTATAAGAAATACATTGAATTTATTCTATTGCGGGAAATGTTAAAAGAAGGCAATAATATTTTAAAGTTCAATTTTGATGATAAATTATTAAATAAGAGTGTTTTTACAACTTTTAAATTTCAAAATTTCGTAGGATATAATTCGCATTTTCCTAAATTTAAAATTACAACTGATAATTCTGTATGTTTAGAACAAAATATGAATGAAAAAATATTTGGAACAATTTTGGTTATGTTTTATGCTGCATTGCTATTGTTTGGATGCGGATATATCCGTTCTAAGTTAGTTGGGTTGGAATTAGTTGTTGCTATTCAAAAAAGTGTATATTCTTTTATAATAGCTGAAATAACATATCTAATTGTTATTTTTGCTTCCATTATAACAAAATACCATATACTGTTTTCTTTAAGTTCTTTTCTTGTGTTTATACTTCTTACAGTCCTGATAACAGAAATGACTTCATTATGTTTAACTGGCAATTATGTGAGACTAAAAATTGTTTCTTTAGTGTTAAATTCAGTGTCCAGATTTACAGATTCTATTCAAAAAAAATCAGATGTTTTAATCTATGTAATTATAGGATTATATTTTGTAATAATGTTAACATTAACAATACTTAAGCATTATACTTTTCATTCAGGCACATCTGATATGGCTTTATTTGATCAGATAATGTTAAATATTTCTAATGGTAGAGGACCTTTATTTAGTTTTGAGGGCAGAAATTATTTTAATGAGCATGCATCTTTTATTTTTTTTCTGTTAGTTCCTTTTTATTGGATTTTGAATAGTCCAGTTACATTGATAATATTGCAAAATTTATTTTTATCATTAGGAGCATTAGCAATATATTTTTTGGCAAAATATATTATAAAAGATAAATTGAGTGCTTTAGTTTTTTCATTTGTTTATCTTGTTTCACCCAAAATACTTGGAACAAACTTTTTTGATTTTCATCAGGAAATATTGTTACCATTTTTCTTAATATTTGCTTTTTATCAAGGTTTGAAAAGAAATTATATTAGGTATTTTATTTGTATGTTAATTGCTTTTTCTGTCCGAGAAGATGTAGCAATTTATAGTATTGGTATAGGAGCATATTTTTTAATAATAGAAAAAGAAAAAAAGATGGGAATAATTACAATATTAATAAGTATAATTTGGTTTATTGTAGTTATTAAATATATCATATTTAATCAGGGGCTAGCAGCAAGTAGATATTCATATTTGGGAGACAATTTCCTTGCGATATTAAATACGATTATTTTGCATCCATCTATACCGGTAGAACATATCTATAAAAACAGTTTGTTCCCTGCATTAACACTTTTTTGTAGTGTGTTATTTCTTCCAGTTTTTAATTTGAAAACTTTGATTTTAATTTTTTTGCCTCTTGCAACAGTAGTATTGAGTGATTATAAATGGCAATATATGCTTGAGAAAGAGTATGCGATTCCATCTTTGATTTTTATATATATTGCAGCTATCTATGGATTTGAAAAAATCTCTAAGCGGAAAATTAAAAATATAATTTTACTGTTACTAATTTACTTGAATATTTTAAATCTCTTTGAATACATCCGTAGAATAGATAGAAATTGGTTTATAATTACTGAGCATACAAGAATATTGAAAAATGCTATAATTAAAATTCCTAAAACAGCTTCTGTGTCAGCTCAGACATCACTTTTGCCTCATTTGTCACGAAATGAAAAAAATTATTTATTTCCTCATATTGCTACTGCAGAGTATGTTATAATTGATGAAAAGGGAAATAGGTGGCCATTGGATGTAGATAAGGGAGAAAAATATTTTGAAAAAGTGAGAAAATTAAGGAATAATAAAAAATATACCACAATATATAGTAATGATGGAGTGAATGTATTTAAGAAAATAAAATGAAATATATCTGCTTATTTTTTTTGATTTTATTTGCTTTGACTGGATGTGTTACTAAATCCTATATTATTACAAGACAATCTGAGGTTTTGTCGGAAGATTCTATAATTAAAACTGCTAAAAAATACATTGGTTCAACACAATTTGATTGTTCATCGTTTGTGCAAAAAGTTTTTATAGAAAATGGTATAAAACTTCCACGTACCAGTGAAGAACAATATAGAGCTGGAATAAATGCAGGGACAGGTTTACTTCCAGATGATTTACTGTTTTTTACAACTACTACATTAACAGGTAAAATTTCTCATATAGGCATATATATAGGTGATAATAAATTTATACATTCAGGAGGACATGGGGTGCGTATTGATAGTCTTGAAGATAAATACTATCGCATAAGATATATTGGAGCAAGGCGAGTAAAGGAATGAAAAAAATAGAGATTGAAGAGCTAAAATATTCGGCAGTAGATGTTTTTGACACATTTAAAACTTTTCCGGGTGTATTTTTTCTTGATAGTAGTATGAATGGTGGAAAGTTAGGCAGGTATTCTTTTATTGGTATAGAGCCTTTTTTGAATTTTACGTCCAAAGGGAAGGAAATTACTATTGTCCAAGATGGTAAAACTTATAAAACACATAATAATCCATTTGATGCTTTGAATTCTCTAATGGAAGAATACAAAATAAAATCGGATACTTATGATTTTCCATTTATTGGAGGAGCTGTTGGATATTTTTCTTATGATTTATGCCAGATACTTGAAAAATTACCTAAAATTGCAATTGATGATTTGAAAATCCCGGATTGCCAACTTAATTTTTATGACACTATTTTTATTTTTGACAATATTCTAAAAAAAAGTTATATCTGCTCCAATATATTTTTAAATAAAGCAAAAAGGAAAAAATACTATTTGAATTTATTGAGTGCAAATTCTAAAAAAAATGTAAAGTCACAAGATAGTGCAAATATAAAATTGTCACATTCTAAATTTTATATAGAAAGCAATTTTACTAAAGAAAAATATTACAAGGCGATACTTAAGGCAAAAGAATACATATCAGCAGGGGATATATATCAGGTAAATTTGTCACAACGGTTTCAGGCTTCACTTAACATTGACGCGTTTGATCTTTATTCAATATTGCGTCAAAAAAATCCTGCTCCATTTTCTGCATATTTAGATTTTGAAAATGTGAAAATAGTAAGTTCTTCGCCAGAGAGGTTTTTGAAAATTAGAGGTTCGTATGTTGAAACATGTCCAATAAAAGGAACAAGACCAAGAATGAATGATACTAATAAAGATAAAAAGATGGGAAAAGAGCTTTTGAATAGTGTTAAAGATAAGGCAGAACATATAATGATAGTAGATTTGGAAAGGAATGATTTAGGCAGAGTTTGTGAATATGGCAGTGTCAAAGTTAGTGAAATGTTTGCTTTGGAGAAATATGCTACTGTTTTTCATTTAGTATCAACAGTTACAGGTGTTTTGCACAAAGCTAAATCTCCTATTGATTGTTTGCGCGCTTGTTTCCCGGGTGGTTCTATTACAGGTGCGCCTAAAATACGTTCAATGGAAATAATTGAAGAGCTTGAGCCAACTAAAAGAAATATATACACAGGTTCAATGGGGTATTTAAGTTTTAATGGAAATATAGATTTGAATATTGCAATCCGCACTTTTGTAATAAAAAATAATATTGCATATTTTTCTGTTGGTGGAGGTATTGTTGCAGATTCAGATCCTTATGATGAGTATAAAGAGACATTAGATAAAGCAAAAGCATTAATTGAGTCTGTAAAATTATCACATTCTGATAAAAAATTAGCAATGGGTTAATGATAAGAGAAATAATTATTGGGCGGATAAATCTGCCCCTACGCGATACAACTGATCCATTACAAAAATTATAGAAAAACTTGCAAAATGCAAGATAATATATAATAATAAGTGTATAAAAGTGTCTATGTTCTAAGTTCGAAGTGCATAAGTTAAAAACATAGAACATAGAACCTATGCACATAGAACAATAAACAATGAAAGAAAATAAAAAATTATTAGAAAAAGAATATGAACTAAAAATTTTGCATCAGGTTGCTCAATACATAAGCAGTAGTGTGGAGCTTGATGAGATTTTGGCACATATTGTGGAAATTGCCACTAATCTAACTTCTGCAGATTCTTGTTTGATTTATCTTTATAATCAATATAATGAAGAATTAATATTGCAGACATCTAAAAATCCACATCCTAAGTTTTTAGGCAGAATAAAACTTAAAATTGGGGAAGGGCTTACAGGTTGGGTAGCCAAAGAAAAAAAACCAATTGTTTTATCTTCAGGTGCATACAATGATTTGCGGTTTAAACATTTCACAAGTCTTCCGGAAGACAAATATGAAGCCTTTTTATCAGTTCCAATTCTTTCCAAAAATGAAATAATTGGTGTTATAAATATTCAGCACAAAAAAACGCATAATTATCCTGAGGCACAGATAAATTTACTTTTTACTGTTGCAAGATATTTAGGCAGTGCTATTAAAAATGCAATAGTTTATGAAGAAGTTCAGAAGAAAGCAAAACAATTGGATTTGCTTTCAGAAATAAGCAATACAATAATTTCTAATCGTTATTTACAGGAAATACTACATTTAATTGTTACAATGACTGCTCAGGTTATGGATTCAAAAATATGTTCAATTATGCTTTTAGATGATAAAAAACAGGAATTGGTAATTGCTGCGACTCAGAGTGAGAGTAAGGAATACATTAATAAGCCAAATGTCAAAGTGAATCAGTCCGTAATTGGAAAAGTAGTAAAAAACAAGAAGCCAATTAGTGTTTTAGATGTTACTAAAGAAGCAGGATATATGTATCCTGATATTGCTAAAAAAGAAGGTGTTTTTTCACTGCTTTCTGTGCCAATGATGATAAAAGATAGAGTTATTGGGATTATAAATGTTTATACTGCGGATGAACATAAATTTGCTAAGGAAGAAATAGATATTTTACAAGCAATTGCCAATCAGGCAGCAGTTGCTATTGAAAGCACAAATCTCAATCAACAGATTTCAACAGCTAAAGAAGCTTTGGAAACCAGGAAATTCGTTGAAAGAGCAAAAGGCATACTAATGAAACAATTAGATTTGAATGAAGAAGAAGCATATAAAAAAATACATAAAAAAAGCATGGATTCCAGAAAATCCATGCGAGAAATAGCCGAAGCCATTATTCTCACCTCAGAAATAAATCTCCCCGTTTAAATCAATCCAAAATATCCTTGATTTTCTTATGTAATCAAGTAAGATAATATAAATAGCAGTTATCGTGTATTGTAGCGGTTGGATTACTATCCAACCAAAAGGAAAACGGTAATTTGTCTGTTACAATAAATATGGCAATAAAATAATGATATGAAAAATTTTATTACAAACAGTGGGGATGCAAATCTAAAAAAACGTATAGGGGTAGTTTATTTTTGTAAGGAGGCGTATTGTAATTTATGAAGAAAATAGCGCAAAACAATTACATTGAATTTTTAGGCGAAATAAAAGAAAGAATACGTAATGCTCAATATAATGCTTTAAAAGCCGTAAATAAGGAACTTATAGAGCTTTATTGGGATATTGGCAGGATGATTGTTGAGCGTCAAAATCAATATGCTTGGGGTAAGGCAGTGGTAGAAAATCTGGCTAAAGATTTGCAAAACGAATTTCCGGGAATGCAGGGATTTTCTGTGTCAAGTCTTTGGCGTATGCGTCTTTTTTATGAGAATTATTACAATAGTTTAAAACTCGCACCATTGGTGCGAGAAATCAGTTGGTCGCATAATATTGTGATTATGGAAAAATGTAAAAATAATCTTGAGCGTGAATTTTATATCCGTATGACACGCAAATTTGGATGGACAAAGAATGTTCTCATTCATCAGATAGAAAATAAAACGTATGAAAAAACAATGTTGAATCAAACAAATTTTAGCAAAGTTCTTCCTGAGAAAATTCGCAATCAGGCAAAATTGGCAGTTAAAGATGAATACATATTTGATTTTCTTGAACTTGGTGAAGAACATAGCGAATTTGAATTAGAACGAGCATTGATGTCTAAAATCAACCACTTTTTAATTGAAATGGGTGGAGTATTTACATTTGTTGGAAATCAGTTTCGGCTTGAAATCAGTGGCAAAGAATTTTTTATCGATATTTTACTTTACCATCGGCGATTAAAATGTCTTGTAGCGATTGAATTAAAAGTTGGTGAGTTCAAGCCTGAGTATGCAGGTAAAATGCAGTTTTATCTTGCTGCGTTGGATGATTTGATAAAAATGAAAGATGAAAATCCATCTATAGGTATTATCCTATGTAAATATAAGGATCATACTATTGTGGAATACGCATTGCGTGTATCAAAAAAACCGATTGGCGTTGCTACGTATAAGATGACCACACAACTTTCAGGAAATCTTAAAAAAGAACTTCCATCACCGGAACAAGTAGCCAGATTAATGGAAGAAATATAAATGGGTTTTCAGGGATTTAGAGGATTTACAGTAATATTTCCCCTAACCTCTATACCATACGATATAGGGCATGTCCTCTTTTCCAAAAGAGGGGGAACCTATTAAAATTAGAAGAACCAAATTTAATTTGATTGAGTTCATTTTATTTGATAGTATAAAAATGTAGATCCAATGCGGAAAGCTTGTTCCGTGAGGGGCTCGGCAATTGTAATAATAAATACAACGGTTTTTAATTTATGATAGATTGATGATTGCAAATACACAACGTTTACAAAGATTGAAACAAATGCCATTACTAATTTTTCAATTCAAACGATTATGAATAATTTCTAAAGGTTTGAGAATTAGTATTGGTGATGTGATGAAAAACTAAGTATGCCAAAATTAAAAGACATTCCAAAAGTAGATCGTCCAAGAGAAAGATTTATGAAAAAGGGGCCTGACGCACTTTCCAAAAGCGACCTTTTAGCCATTTTGCTTGGAAGCGGGATTAAAGGAAAAAATGTTCAAAAACTTGCTCAACAAATAATAAGTAAATTTGGCAAAAAATTCTTGGATGTAACTATTGATGATTTGTTGAATGTTTCAGGAATTGGACAAGCAAAAGCGTTGCAGATTGTATCAGCAATTTTTTTAGTAAAAAGATTTTACGAAGAAAATCGTACAATTGATATTGTTATTAAAAATTCAAAAGATGTTTTATCTCTTACTTATGATTTACAAGATAAGAAAAAAGAATATCTTGTTTGTTTATACCTGAATGCAAGAAATGTTTTAATAAAAAAAGAAATAATTAGCATTGGATTACTTGATAAAAGTTTATTACACCCAAGAGAAATTTTTTATCCAGCTGTTGAGTTAAATTCCGCGAGTATAATTTTAATACATAACCATCCAACAGGAGATCCGACTCCGAGCGAAAAAGATAGTGCAATTATTGAAAAAATTGTTCTAGCAGGCGAGATAATGGGAATTTCTATTATAGATTTTATTATTACCGCAAGGAATGGAAATTATAGCTTTTATGAAACTTTGAAGGGTCGTAATGAAACCGTTGATTATGTTGCTGAAGGCGTACAAGGAACATTATTTAATTTATTAGAAATTAAAAAACCAACTTATGAGGTAAGTGCAGAAACAATCAAAGAATACTACTTTTATATTCCACAAGTTAAAAAAAATCATGTTCAATTGCAGAATCGTAGATATATTGGCAGTAAAAATAAACTAATTGAATGGATTTTTTCAATTATCAAGAAGGAATGTGAAGGAAGCTCTTTTGCTGATGTGTTTGCAGGAACTGGAATTGTGTCTGCCATTGCATCAAGGCATTTTGAAAAAATCATATTAAATGACTTTCTTTATTCTAATTATGTAGTTTATCAAGCTTTTTTTAGTGATAGTAAATGGAATCAAAACAAAATTTATAATATTATTAAAAATTACAACAATATTTACGGTGAAGATTTGGAAGACAATTATTTTTCAAAGTGTTTTGGGGGTAAATATTTCAGTCAAAATTCATCAAAGATTATTGGTTCTATCAGAGAGAACATAGAAGAAAACAAAAACAATCTTACTGAGAAAGAATACTATATACTTATTGCTTCTTTACTGTATGCTGTTGATAGAATTGCTAATACCGTTGGTCATTACGATGCTTATTTTAAAAAAGATTTTATAAAAGATGATTTTTTTATGAAACCAATTGATCCTATTAGCGTTAAAGATGTTTCTATTTTTAGAGAGGATACCAACATTTTAGTAAAAAAAATAAAAGTAGATATTGCATACATTGATCCACCTTATAACTCTAGACAATATAGTAGATTTTACCATGTTTTAGAGACATTAACTAAATGGGATAATCCGAAATTATATGGAGTAGCATTAAAACCTGAGCCAGAAAATATGAGTGATTATTGTAGAACCCAAGCTAAAAATAAATTTGCCGAATTGGTAAAGGATATTGATGCGAAGTATTTGGTCGTGTCATATAATAATACTTATGATTCGAAAAGTAATTCATCAAGAAATAAAATTACACTCCAAGAAATCGAAAAGATTTTGAAC